>CAZGHT010000212.1:0-1080 GCA_964525535.1 uncultured Rhodothermaceae bacterium | reverse complement strand
GTGCACACGGAATTTATCAACGCCTAGGGGTCTACCTGCAAGCGACGTGTAAAGGAGATGAATTACACACTAATCGTTTTATCATACCAACGACCATTCACCATGAAACATACAGTACATACGATCCAGACACTCGCCCTGGCCTTTCTCGTGGGATTCGCCCTCGTCGGGTGCGACAGCGCGACCGACGACGAGTCCCTCGACATGGAAACCGCAACGGACGTCGCCACGACGGTCGCATTAACGGTGAGCGAAGACGACGGCGGGGTTGCCGACCAGATCGAGGACGTAGTCGCCCTTACGAACGAGCTGAGCCTGAACAAGCAGGGCGGGGCGTCAACGCTCGGATCCCCCCCTGAATACGACGAAGAAACCGGCACCTGGACCGTCGACATCGACCGCTCCCGCACTTCGCCAAACAGTTCGTACAGCGCTTCGTTCGCTCGCACCTACGAGTACCAGTTTCTCGATGCGGACGGCCAGCCACAGCAGTTTTTCGTGACGGACAGCACGCGCGCAAAAACGGTGATCTTCCGCATCGTCGATGGCAGCGGCGAATATTCGTCGCCGCGCGTCCTGAATACCCTCAACACCCTTTCTGCCGACTGGACCGTCAACAACGCCGACGAAGACGTCTTTTCCGTAACCGGCAACTACCGGCGGGTCGCCTCGTCCATCATCGAACGCGCCTTGATCTCGAGAACGCTCGCCTACGACTTCAACATCTCGGAATTTAACATCACTGTTCCGAGAAACGGCCAGATGGGGGACATCACAGGAACTATGTCCGGCGCCTACGAAGCCCAGCGCACGGCCGATGTCGAAAACGGCGAACGCACCGTGGATGTGTCCGTCACGGTCGACATCACTATCGCGGACAACAGCGTCACGATCGACGTCGATCGCGAGCGTTTCATCAGCCAGCTGGATACGGGAGAACTGATCGATTAACCCCGGCAGCCAGAGGTACATGAGGTACATGAGGTACATGGGGTACATGGGGATGATGCACAAGAGAGAGGCTCCTGCCCGGGGAGCCTCTCTCTGTGATTAAGTGATGTTACGCAGGTTGTGCACAGC
>CAZGHT010000211.1:0-1194 GCA_964525535.1 uncultured Rhodothermaceae bacterium | reverse complement strand
CGTGTGCAAAGCCGCTCTGGCAGGACGTATGCGCATCCGGCGCGTAACATCTGTAATTCATGGATGTTACGCATCTGTGCGCCATCGTTCAGCCACTACGGCTTTGAACAGACTGAAACAGACGGAAATCGACCGCAAGGCATTATTTCAAAGCCGTTATAACACCATACTGTGCACAACCTGCGTATCATCACTAATTCAGACAATAAGGGAGGGGCATCAGCAACATGCCGGGGGAATTGAACAGCACCAACCTGGGTTAATTGTAAGGCTCTGCAATGCCATCGTGGTGATCGAAAACCAGCCTCGAGGCCGCCTCCTCGTCAATGACGACCTCCACATGTGCATGCAGCTGAATGGCTGTAGAAGGCACCATGACCATCATAGGGCCTTCCAACGTCATTCGGATGGCGTCCGCTTTCTTGACCCCACTGGCCAGCAGCAACAGCTTCCTGGATTCCAGGATGGTTCCAATCCCCATCGTCAACGCCTGGCGCGGCACGTCCTCGATCCGGTCGAAAAAACGGGCGTTCGCCTCAACGGTATCGCGGGTCAAGGTAACGACGCGGGTTCTGGCGCCGAACGACGAACCCGGTTCGTTGAACGCCAGGTGCCCGTTTACACCCAGGCCGAGCAGTTGAAGGTCTACACCGCCAGCCGCCTCGATTCGCTCTTCGTACCACGCACAGAACCGGGCCGGATCCTGACATTTCCCTGCAGGCACATAGACCGAGGCCGGATTTACATTGACGTGCAGAAACAGATTCTGCTGCATAAAGTGGTGGTAACTCTGATCGTGCTCTGGAGATAAACCCAGGTACTCATCCAGATTGAAACAGGTGAGCTTCGAAAAATCGAGCCCCTCATCCCTGTGCATGCGGATCAACCGGTGATACACACCGAGGGGCGTGCTGCCCGTAGCGAAGCCGATGACGGCGTTCGGTTTCAAATTGATCTGTTCAGCTACTTTCTGCGCGGCCACTTCGCTCATGTGTTCGTAATCGGCGACGATGTCAATGTGCATAACGACGTTCTCCAGGTAGATATTGGTAGGCGGGGTGTCAAAAATCGGTTCAGCAAAAGAACGCCATTAGTTTGCGCCCGGTCAAGATCTTCACATCGTCAAACCGGGACCCCAGCGGGTCGGTCGATCGAATTTTTTTCCTCGAGCTCTCCAGGGCGCATAACATCCAT
>CAZGHT010000210.1:0-1236 GCA_964525535.1 uncultured Rhodothermaceae bacterium | reverse complement strand
CGGTCTGGGAAAGGTCATAGACATATACGGCGCCACGCACGCCCGAATGCCCGGGCGCACCGACAAAGGCGAGGTCGCCCTGCAAAGCCACCGATCTGCCGAAGGCATCGTTTGCCGCTCCATCGCTCGCCACCAGCTTTTTACGCTGAATCCACTGGTCTCCCTGCCGCTCGAAAACATATACGGAGCCCTTATCAAAGTCGTCCTGGGGTGCTCCGACAACCGCATATTTGTCATTGATAGCCACCGCCAACCCAAAAAAATCATTGCGTGCGCCGTCGGAGGGCGTCAGTTTGGCCCGTTCGACGATGCCTGCGCCGGTGAGTTCGTACACATATGCTGCGCCCGATTGTAGGCCGTTGTCGCCCCCGAGAGTGGCTCCGACGATCATCAAGGAGCCGTGCACCGAGACGTCCCACCCGAAGTTCTCTCCGCCCTTCCCGTCAGAAGCGGTTAATTTGCTCACCTTTTCCCATGAGCAGCAGCCCTGCCGCCCCAGGAGATACACAGCACCGGCATTGGCGCCTTTCTCCCCGTCCTGATGAGCGCCGACGAGCGCCAGATCCCCGCTCATTGACATAGAGAACCCGGCCCAATCAGCTGCCTTCTGGCTCAGCTGTATTTCCTCGAGAAATTGCCAGGACGCACCCCCCGAGGCATTCTGATCCACCGCACCGCTTGTAAACCCTTGTTTGCCCGCCCCCAGGTTGTCAAAGACAAAAATCGACCCCACACTGGATGGGACTATCGCTCCCGGACTTGCCGCCAGAGCAAAATCGCCGCTAATACCAACCGTATAGCCGAAGCCGCCGGGGGTGGATGTCCCCTCGGGAGGCCTTAACCGGTTCGTCTGGTTCCAGGTGGCGCCGGTCCGTTCGAAGAGGTACGCCGCGCCTACGGGCGCTCCCAGTCGATAGTCACTGGGAGCGCCCACTATAGCCTGGTTCCCATCTATGGCTACGGAGATCCCGAAGGCGTCTCGTTCTGCAGCGTCGCTGGGTGTCAATTTACTCGTCTGCACCCAGTTCGTGCCTTGCTGCTGGAAGACATACGCCGAACCCGAGTTGATGCCGTTGTCATCGTCAGACCAGGCCCCGATAAGGGCTTGATCACCGCTTACCGCGATAGCAGTGCCAAACCAGTCGCCGGCCGCTCCGTCGTTCGATTCGATCTTAAATTCCGACTGGGCCAGCACGCTCGAAGGCATCTGAAAAAGAACGAAAGCCAGAAGAAAAA
>CAZGHT010000209.1:0-1244 GCA_964525535.1 uncultured Rhodothermaceae bacterium | reverse complement strand
GGCTCCGCTGCCTCGTACTGCCCTCTTGCATGTAAATAATTGCCTACCCGGTTTGCAAGACCAGCCATCTCTTCTGCTACCTGGTCAAAGGCCTCAGCGTGTTTAATACCGCTTTCTGCATGGAAAAGAAACGATTCACATGTTGACCAGGACGCTGTATCGTTGTAATCATCCGGCCACAAGGAATAAATCACCTTCAGTGCTACTTTGGTCCATTTAGCGGCCTCGTCCTCATCCATGTCATCTTTCGTGACAGCCTGAACGAGCCGGTGAATCGAAATCCCCTGCTCCTCAAATCTTACGAGCGAATACTGCGCCAAGACATCAAGGTGCTCCTCAACCTGTTCGTAGCCGTCAAAACGCTTCTTGTCATCCTCTATCTGTTCAGCGAGGTTCTCAAAGAATGAAAACGGTATGTCATCTGGCGCCAGAAAAGACATGAACTGAAGGAGCTCCTCAGCCTGTGGGGCTTCTGGTACGATGTTCTCCATCGCCATGGTCCATGTTGTGGCAACCGTAAACGGATAATCAATCGGTTTCGTCTTCTGTGCCTGAAGGGAGCTCCGGCTTATTCGAAACTGGTCTACGTAATCGGCAAACGTTAGCCGGCTTCTCCGGCTTGGTCTGTTGAGATAGGCAGCAGCCTGTTCGAGCGCCAGGGGCAGGTCGCCCAGTTCTTCTGCCACCAGGGCTGCACCTTCCCGGTCGGTTTTACCGGTTCGCTGAAGAAGAAAGGCAACCGATTCTTCCCGGTCCCATACGTTCACCACGAATGTCCTGGCCACCTGGAGCCAGTCGGTGTTCCGGGATGTGATGATGACGTGCCCGCCTTTTCCTTGAGGCAAGTAGGAATAGATATCTTCCTTTGAGGATGCGTTATCGAAGACGAGCAGGTACCCCTGCATCTGCCCGAGCTTCCGCCGAACGGCATTCACGATGATCTGCTGTTCCTGGACATCCTTCTCTGGAAGATCCAGTTCATGAGCCAGGGCTGCGTACTGGGTTGAGAGCGTTTGGACTTCTTCGCTCGCTACCCAGAGCACCGCATCGTATTCACTCTGGTAGCGGTAAGCATACTCGGTCGCGAGCTGTGTCTTGCCCACTCCTCCAAGGCCCGAAATGGCCTGGGTAAGAGCGGCCGGCTCACCTGAATGCAGTGCTGAATGCAGTGCTGAGTGTAACGATGAAAGGAGGTCTTCGCGTCCGGTGAAGTTGGGATTGCGGTTAAAGGGGACGTTCCAAAC
>CAZGHT010000208.1:0-1283 GCA_964525535.1 uncultured Rhodothermaceae bacterium | reverse complement strand
GGGTGCACGACAAATTGCACTAAGCCGCCTTACGCATCATCGTTGTGAAGTCGTTCCATTTTCCACTGGCATAGACCGCCCGAAGATTGGCCATACACTGTGCGCCATGCACACTCCAACGCTGTCCTGATAACTTCATCCGTTGCTGGATCACATGACGATGCGCCGACTCCACAGGGCCAGATCCAATCATGTATCCTTTTCGTTTATAGGTCCGGTAATACATCCGCATCCAGTGTGACCGGTAATACCGGACCAGTTTACGCTGTGCTTCCTGACTACGCGCACACGGGCACTCAAGCTGCTTGATCCGATCGATGACCTGGATAATCCCATCATCAAGAAGCGTCGATAACTGCTCGTTTACCCAACTTGTTTTCTCTGACTCGTCCTTAAACACAGAACCGGCTTCCCGGGCAAACTCATGCAACGCTTCGCTGGCATGGTAATAATCAAGGATCTCGACGGCATCGGGCCACCTCGCTCGAACCTGGTTCCAAATCCAGGACGCACCGTCGGCGACCACAACCGGCCGTGACACCTTTGCCAGTAGAGGACTCAGCCTTTCGAAAAAGGTCCCACTCTCTCCTAAATGAGCCACATAACTACTTGCGGTCAAACAGCGCCTGTTTTCGGTTTCCTCTAGCCGATCACGCTCCCTGAAGACACGCGCCAGCTTCATCTCGCGCCACTTCAACCCGTTTTCATCTCGATCCCGACTCAGAATCATGCTCCCGTCAATCATTACATAGACCGGTCCCTCTTTTACCGGCTCTACCTCCAGCGACTCCTCGCAGCGTTCTCCCCAGTGGTGGCAAAGTCGCTCGATCTGTTTGGCACCCACCGTTACACCCAGCACATGCTCAGCCGTCGCAGAGGCTTCTTCGTAGACTTCCTTTTGCCCCAGGTACACCAGCTTTTCCTGCAGGAAGGCGCTCATTCCAAAAGCAGAGGCGTACTGGCCCATCACATGGCGTTTCGAAACGGAGAGCCTCCCAAATCGGGTTACGACTTTTTTTTCGCGTTGCGCGATTGCTCTTGCCCGGCTACGGCTCGGGCAAAGGTCTCACGAGCCAGACGCTCGGTAAACTCGGCAAAACTCCGTTCGTATTCATACGAGTCCTTTTGGCCTTTCTGGCTTTCGACCCACTGACGAAGTTTCTTTTTGTACTCTTCGGCGCTGGCTTCAATTTCGGTTTCGGTCATGATTGCTCTGGAAATGGATGCGACATTCGCTTACAAGCTACTCCTTTCCATGCTGGAGTGCAATTTGTCGTGCACCC
>CAZGHT010000207.1:0-1283 GCA_964525535.1 uncultured Rhodothermaceae bacterium | reverse complement strand
CACGTTCATTGACATTGCGAACTTTCCCGTATCGAGATGGCTCGTCCTGCCCCGCCTCCAATTGCCTTATCGGATCGACACCGTAGGCTTCTTGAGAAGTTACTCAAACGCCAAAAGAGCGAACAGCGTATCGTCCGACGCGTGCGCATCATTCTTGGCTCTGGCCGCGAGCGTATCGGCTCCCGTCAGCTTGCCAAAGAACTGGGTACCTCCCAACCGACTGTCGATCTGTGGCGCGCCAGGTGGCTGGCCGCTGTTGCTGTTCTCGAATGAAGCAGCCGGTGAAACTGACAAAGAACTCTTGGCACGCGTTGAGTCGTTACTTCAAGACGAACAGCGTCCAGGTACACCGGCCACGTTTACCGAGGAGCAGATCGTCCAGATTGTCGCTCTGGCCTGCGAGGATCCCCAGGAATCAGGCTATCCGGTCAGTCACTGGACCGGTACGCTGCTGGCTCAAGAAGCCATCAAGCGCGGCATCGTCGAGACGATCTCCCAACGCAGTGTAGATCGCTTTTTAAAAAGAAGCCGATCTCAAACCGCACCAAAGCCGCTACTGGCTCGAACCTCAGATTGATGATCCGGTGCAGTTCGAGCAGGAGGTCACTACGATCAGCGAGCACTATCGAAGGGCAATCGAAGGGTACAAGCAGGGTGAGCACCTGGTCAGCGTCGATGAAAAGACAGGTATTCAAGCCCTGGAGCGTTCGATTAAACGGGCCATTCCCGGATTTGTCGAGCGCCGCGAGTTTGAATACAAGCGCCACGGTACGCTGTGCCTGTTTGCTGCCTTCGAGGTAGCTACCGGACGCATTATCGAGCCCTGGCTCAATCCAACGCGCAAAGAAGTCGATTTTGCTTCGTGGATCGAGAGGCTGATCGCCACGGATAAAGAAGCCCGCTGGATCTTCATCGTAGACCAACTCAACACGCATATGTCCGAATCGTTAGTGCGTCTGGTCGCTCGCGAGTGCGAGATCGATACCAGTTTGGGCATCAAAGGAAGGCGAGGGGTTCTCAAATCTAAGAAAACACGCAAATGCTTTTTAGAACAGAGCAACCATCGCATTCGCTTCGTCTACACCCCCAAACATTGCTCCTGGCTTAACCAGGTTGAGATCTGGTTCTCGATTCTGGTGCGCCGCCTCTTGAAACGGGCCAGTTTTGCTTCACTGGGTGAACTCAAAGAACGTATATTGGCTTTTATTGAGTATTTCAACACAACCATGGCCAAGCCCTATAAGTGGACTTACATGGGAACGCCATTAAAAGCATAGTTCGAA
>CAZGHT010000206.1:0-1398 GCA_964525535.1 uncultured Rhodothermaceae bacterium | reverse complement strand
CCCCCCATTGATAATACCGCAATCTGTACGTATCGTTAGGGCAACGATCTTTCAGGCAGCGATAGCTGCCCCTATTACGGTACAGACTCCTGTTGGAATGAACTATAGAACCTTTGGACGCGCAGGGTGGGACGTCAGCGAGATCGGGTACGGGATGTGGGGAATGGGCGGATGGACCGGTTCCGATGACGAGCAATCCCTTCGGTCCCTGTCGCTTGCCGTGGACCTGGGATGCAATTTCTTCGATACGGCCTGGGGATACGGGGCCGGTCATAGCGAAGGCCTTCTGGGGCGTCTCGTCAGGGCTCATCCGGAAAAGCGGTTGTACACAGCGACGAAAATACCCCCCAAGAACTTCAAGTGGCCGAGCCAGCGATCGTATACGCTGGATGATTGTTACCCGCCCGATCATATCGAGAAGTACGTCCACGACAGTTTGAACAACAGCGGCCTGGATCGCTTCGATCTCATGCAGTTTCACGTCTGGGAAGACGGCTGGGTCGACGACGACCGGTGGTACCGGACGATGGATGACCTGCGGAGTCAGCGGCTCTTCGATACGATCGGGATCAGCATCAACCGATGGGAACCCTGGAATGGGGTGAAAACGGTGCGCAGCGGGAAGATTGACGCGGTCCAGGTCATCTACAATATCTTCGATCAAAACCCGGAGGACGAACTGTTCCCCGCCTGCGAAGAGAGGGGCATCGCTGTCATAGCGCGGGTCCCGTTCGATGAAGGCACGCTGACGGGCACGCTCACCACATCGACCACCTGGCCGGAAGGGGACTGGCGAAACACGTATTTCGTGCCCGAAAACCTGAACGCCAGCGTCGACCATGCTGAGGCGCTGAGGCCCCTCGTTCCCGAAGGCATGGACATGCCCGAAATGGCGCTCCGCTTCATCTTGAACAATCCGACGGTGAGCACCATCATTCCGGGCATGCGAAAACGAAGCCACGTGGAAGCCAATCTGGGGTGCAGCGACAAGGGGCCGCTCCCTCGAGAACTTCATGACGCCCTCCGGGCGCACCGCTGGGATCGAGAGCCTACCGCGTGGTCCCAGTGAACCCGAACCCCGTCATGCCGAGCTTGTCGAGGCATCTTTCTGAAACGCCGCCTTAAGCGATCCGATATGGGTATTCTTTGACGTTGCGTCTTGGCCAGATCCCTCCGCAAGGTCGGGATGACGATGGGGGCGCGATGGTGCTGACATAGGCGCTTGTCATCGCGCTTTCCCGGGAAAGCACCGCTTTTCTGGAGGTCTCGGCATGACACACTTTCTTGATCTGCTCTGGATCCCCAATCGAGTTGGGGATGACTTATGGGGAAGGCCATACCCCGAACTACGAACTGAGAACTACGAACTGAGAACTACGAACTGAGAACTACGAACTG
>CAZGHT010000205.1:0-1523 GCA_964525535.1 uncultured Rhodothermaceae bacterium | reverse complement strand
TTGGAGCCACTCGATGGCCGTCATCCCGACCTTGCGGAGGGATCTGGCTAAGACGCAACGTCAAAGAATGAGCGTGTGGGATCGCCTTAACGAGGCGTTTCAAGTACTTAGGCTCTCGACATGCTCGGGATGACGGTTCCAAAAGTAAGCGCAGATGAAGCATTCTCCTTATTCTGAACAGTTATAACCCCGGACCCGGGACCCCAACGTTCCACGTGGAACACGGGCGTCAGCCGGCGGGAGGGGGCGGGGCTGCTTCGTTTCGGATGGCCTGGCGCACGAAGCCGTTGGCGCGCTCCAGGCGGGCTTTTGCTTCGCCGGCTGAGACGTCGGAGAGGATCATGACGAGTGCCGTTTTGACGTGGCCGCCGGCCTCATCGAGCGCCCGCGCTGCCTGTGCATAGTCGAGCCCGGTGATCGTCATCACGGTGCGGATGGAACGCTCGACGAGTTTCTTGTTCGTCATCTGGAGGTCGACCATCATGTTCTCATACACCTTGCCCATCTTGACCATCGCCGTCGTGGTGATCATGTTCAGGACGAGCTTCTGCGCTGTGCCGCTCTTCATCCGGGTCGATCCCATGATGACCTCCGGGCCGACGACCGGGCACATGGCAACGTCCACATCCAGGTCGAACGAAGACCGCGGGTTGCAGGAGATGAAGAGCGTCTTGCACCCCAGGCGCCGCGCGTAGTTGACCGCGCCGACGACGAACGGGGTCCGCCGGCTCGCCGCGATGCCGCAGACGACGTCTCCCGGGCGCACCCCGGCCTCGACCAGCGCCTGCTCACCGTTCTCCTCCAGGTCCTCGGCGCCCTCCTGGGAACGGAACATCGCCTCGCGCCCGCCTGCGATGAGGCCCTGGACCATCTCGGGAGGGGTGCCGTAGGTGGGAGGGCATTCCGAGGCGTCGACGACGCCGAGGCGCCCGCTGGTGCCGGCGCCGGCATAGAACAGGCGCCCGCCCTGCCGGAAGGCCTCGATGACGATTTCGACAGCCTCGGCGATGTACGGGATCTGGGTGCGCACGGCGATAGGTACCTTGTGGTCTTCCGTGTTGATGACGTCCAGGATCTCCCGGACGCTCGACGTGTCGAAACGGACAGACGCCGGGTTGCGCTGCTCGGTAGCAAGCGATTGGATCTCTTTGAATAATTCGGTTTCAGGCATGAGGCTGGTTCGTCTGTGTCGGTTCGTCTGTGTCGGTTCGTCTGTGTCGGGTCGGATGATCGGTTTTCGTTGCCTGGAACTGCGAACGGCCTTTACGGTTCGGGGTTCTCAGTTCGTAGTTCTCCGTTCTCAGTTCGGGGTTCGTAGTTCGTGAAAAGGATATTGTTTTGTAGAGTGATGTTACGCGAACTGTGCACAGCAGGCTGGTTTACGCGGCTTTCCAACCATGCAAAGCCGCTCTGGCAGGACGTCTGCGCATCCGGCGCGTAACATCTGTTATTTAGCTCGTACCTTAAGGCGCCGTCATGCCGAGCTTGCCGAGGTATCTTCCTGAAACGGTTACGCAAAGGGA
>CAZGHT010000204.1:0-1533 GCA_964525535.1 uncultured Rhodothermaceae bacterium | reverse complement strand
CTCGGGTGCGGTTGCCGACCGTACCCACCAGCATCCCTTTCCATTGAAATACCACGGAGAGGGAACTTAGTGCTGCGCATACTTTTCAACTTGTCATTAAGTTTATATGCAACTCCAATCGAAGTTGACACACTATACAGACTTCACGCGCTCGGCACAGCCGCCTCGAAGCAACTCTTAGCACCCTTTTCTATTGCCGAAGCCTCATGGAAGAAGACGCCTGAATAACAGGCGTTGGTATTCAGGCTGACCGCCGCGCATCTGGTGTCGCCATGCCCAGTGTGCAACGCATGCACAAATCAAGATGGAACAGCTCGAAGGACTCGAACGATACAGAGTCGCCTTTTCATTGCTCCCCATGGGAGCCCTCCTCCTCGAGCGACACAGCCCCGAAGACTATACCATCGTCGACGCCAATCAAGCAGCTGAGCAGAGCGGCTGGAAGGGGATAAGTCGCGAATCGATCATCGGGCGCAACCTCGTAGAGGTATTTCCTGGCGTAAAGGAGTATGGATTGTTGAAGATGTATAATCGCGCGCTCGACGATCAGGAAACCACGCAGTTAGGTCGCATCGAGTACGAAGACGCCAACGTATCCTCAGGGGTGTTCGACGTGTTGCTGGTGCCGCTTTCTAAAAACGTGGTGATGCTGCTCTACGAGAACATCACCAACCAGGTGCTGACCGAGGAGAGATTGGAAGAGAAGGAAGATAAGCTGCAAGAGAGCAATGAAATACTCCATGAAACGATTATGGAGCTCCGCAAAGCGGAAATGGAAATCCGGACACTCAACACCGAGCTCGAAGAGCGCATCGTCGAGCGGACCGCTAAGCTCGAGGAAGCCAATAAAGAACTCGAATCCTTCTCGTATTCGATCTCTCACGATCTGCGGGCCCCGCTGCGGAGCCTGGCCGGTTTTTCCAAAATCCTGATCGAAAACCATCCAGATGAACTAAACTCCAAAACCTTGCATTACCTCAAGCGAATATGGGACAACACCAATGTGATGCACAATCTCATCAATGATTTGCTTCAGTTCTCACGCTTGAATCGAACCAATCTTAACAAGAAAATTATCGACCCCGTCCCCCTCATCAATGACGTATTGAAACAGCTGCAACCGATGCGGGAAGGCCGTTGCATCGAAGTGGAAATCGAAGACCTGCCGCATTGCCAGGCGGATCCTGCACTCCTGCGGCAGGTCTTCGCCAATTTGATCGGCAATGCGTTGAAATACACGAAGAAGAAAGTGGTAGCCCACATCAAAATAGGTTCTTTTGTTGACCGTGGAGAACGGACCTTTTTTGTAGAAGATAACGGCACAGGATTCGACATGGAATATGCCGGCAAACTCTTTACCCCCTTCCAGCGGCTGCATAAAAAAGAAGACTATGAGGGGACGGGGATCGGCCTGGCCATTGTGCAACGTATTGTCCATCGTCATGGAGGCCGTGTATGGGCCGAGTCCGAAATCGACAAGGGTGCTACCTTCTATTTCACATTAAAGTAACAGATGTTACGCGCCGGATGCGC
>CAZGHT010000203.1:0-1543 GCA_964525535.1 uncultured Rhodothermaceae bacterium | reverse complement strand
TGCTGTGCACAACCTGCGTACCATCTGTTAATCATTGACCAGCGAAAAACATGCTTAATTTGAGTCATTTCAAATCGTACTGGAAACGTAACAAGCAAGGCTTAGCGCCTGGAAAAGGCTCTTCTTCATGCCAGAAAAGTAACAAATTGCGCGATTGCAATAGTTCGAGGGCTCATCCAATCAGCAAACGTATCACCGATCGCCGAGCGATTCCTTCGAAATGGGCACGACTCGAACGATCTGCCACTATTTCAGACCCGATACGACGAGCCCAGGAGTATATCCAGATTCATGTTGGAGAAATCCGCACATTAGATGAGCTTTCTTACATCGCGGGCCTCAGCCCCAGTCGCTTTGCCCATCGTTTTCGCCAGGAAGTGGGCGAGCCGCCCTGGACGTTCGTGAGGCGTATTCGGGCAGAACAAGCACGCAAGCAACTTGAATCGGGTAAGAAACCGGTAGACGTTGCCGTTGAGACAGGTTATGCCGATCAAGCGCATCTCACCCGTGAAATGCAAACGAGATATGGCCGAACACCCGTAGAATTAATGCGATCAGTCAATCATTCACAGGAAAAAGCTGCTGAAGACAGCAGTTCTGTTCAAGACTTATAGATCCAGAAAGCAGATTATGGGGCATACCGTCGTAACCAATTATGCTGCTGTTCACAATGAAGCTATACCTTTTTCACCTGGGTCTTATGCAACCGGGCAACATTCCCGTACCGGGTTATCTTATACAAACATCTGAAGGCAGGAATATCCTCATTGACACGGGTTGGCCCGAAAGCTTTGTCGATGATCCACAGGGTCCCCCTGGTATCGAGGTAGAGATCCGGCCCGAAGACACGATTACTTCTCGGCTTGACTCCGTTGGGCTTCAACCGCTTGACATTGAACTCCTAATCTGCACACATCTCGATGCAGATCATGCGGGAAATAATAACTTGTTTACGTCCGCAGAGCATGTAATTCAACGTACTCATTTTGAAGCAGCCAGGCAGGGTCATCCGCGATTTGCTCCTGGCCGTCCCTACTGGGATACTTCGTCTCTCAGGTACCGCTTAGTAGAGGGCGACACTACATTGCTCCCGGGTATCGAGCTCATTGAGACTACCGGTCACGTGCCAGGTCATCAGTCCGTGCTCGTTCACCTTCCAGAAACAGGGTCTGTTCTTCTTGCCATCGACGCTGTCCCAGGACAACCCTTCATCGAGGCACAAACACGAGAAATTCTTCCAATGGATATGGACGAAACGAGCGTACGTGCAAGCACAGAGAAACTAACAGATCTCGTAGAAGAGCAGGACGTTGCTCTGGTCGTCTTTGGCCATGATGCAAAGCAGTGGCCCATGCTTCGCCACGCTCCTGACTTCTATTCTTAATGGTCGCTCACGTACGAGAGGCCGCAGTGGATTACAAAAAGCCAGGAGCTTCTTCTTCTATACAGATGTTACGCGCCGGATGCGCATAGGTCCTGCCAGAGCAGCGTTGCACACGTGCAAAGCCCCGTAAACAAGCCTGCTGTGCACAGTTCGCGTAAC
>CAZGHT010000202.1:0-1544 GCA_964525535.1 uncultured Rhodothermaceae bacterium | reverse complement strand
AAAAGACCGTTTACTCCGGCAAGCCCAAGGTGAACTCGTCGGGGAACAGTTTTGGAAAGTGCTCTTAGCGCATAGCCTTGAAGCCCGTTTCAATCGCGGGGTCCGGTGTCCTATTGGTCAGGGGGTCCGGACCCTGCGGTTGTGAGTTCGGGTTGCCTTCTTCGGCTTTGAATCCACGCAGCGGTAAAATAAACCCCGTAACAGAACGTCGAGCTTAGAGAGTAGATCAAAATTGTTTGGGTCGGCTCCAGGCTCATCCACCAACCAAGAAAAAAGCTTCCGGCAAGCGCTAGTATAAGAAGTGTTGTTGCAAGGATATGAATGTCCTGCCGCCCGACAATGTTCAGGGACTGGGAGATCGGTGCAAAGACGAAACGTGCAGCATTGATTGGGACAAGGATCTGAGCGATCGAGCCCGCCTGCCTCCATTCCTCGCCGAAAACAAAAGCGAAGAGCTGGGGGCCAGCGATCAATAATGGCGAGAGAATCACGAGTGCCATGCCCAAAAACGCCAAAGATGTGCGTTTGAAGAAACGATGAAATTGGGCACCTTGGTATCGAGTGCCTTGAAAAACAAAGGCTTGCGATGCGGCATCGGCGATCAAGCGTGTTGGCAGGGCGACGACCCGCTGTGTCAGACCATAAAGACCGGCGATGAGCGGGCCGTATAGGGCCGAGATCAAGATGACAGGTAAGAGTTGTATCGCTGTCGTGCAAAACGACGATGGTGCGACGTAAGCGGGATAGCGCCAGTGGCTCTTGAGACTCCTGCCGAGTTCAATAAGAGCTGGTTGTTCAAGCAGGACCGTTCGGTGCTGGCTCGGCAATGCGATGAGGAGATGGGTCGCGCGGATCAGGTGGCCCAAGAGAAGGCCGAAAACGAGACCAATCTGTGTGAGGCCGACGAGACCGAAACCGGTCTGGCTGACGCCTTGCGATCCATATTGAAGAATTAGATTGTGGCTCTTGATGCGAAACAAACCTTGTCGCAAGGCCCAGCCATTGAGAACGCTTCCAAGTCCCCAGCCGACAAGTGCGGGCGGGACGATCCAAAGCAATGGCATCAAAGCCGGACTATCCAAAGCTTCTGCGAAGTGATGACCAAATAAGAAGATGCAAAACGCCAGCATCGTTGTGATCATCAGGACCGACATCGCCCCAATTTGGCTGACAAGACGCGCGGAGCGATCATCGGCGCAGAGGGGGATGGCAAATTCGAGACGCAAGGCTACGATTGTTGCAAAAAGAGAGACAATCCCGCCGATGATCGCAAAAATGCCGAATTCTTCGGGGGAATAAAGTCGCGTTAGAACGGGTGTTAGAAGGATGAGGATCCCCTGCCCCACCACCATGCCGGCGGAAAGCGTGAAAATACGATGTGCGAAGCTGTCCCGCAACCGCGACAATTGCTTCGCTCTTGGCAAGCGCATTAGCAGAGAGACCGGCACCTGGAATTCCGGAAAGAGATGAAGCGCCGCCTCGAAGGCATGCCTAATTCACGTAGTATGCTTGTGATTTGTTATAATATTGGCCGATATCGCCAT
>CAZGHT010000201.1:0-1669 GCA_964525535.1 uncultured Rhodothermaceae bacterium | reverse complement strand
GTAAATTCAAAGTCAGTTGAAATTGAAAAGAGAAAAGGGTTCCTTCCTGCTGACCCCTGACACCACCTCGGAATACGCAGGGGATTCCTTCTTATTTGTATTCTCTGAGGATGTCCTATTTTGGATATATGTTTCAGCCAGTTCAAGAAGAACAGCCCGATTATCAAACAGATAAGCGAGAAGCTCTGAGCAAGCTGACTCGTCATGTTGCAACAATCGGTGGTTCATATTTCAGGGAGTCGTCGATTTAAGTGGATCAAGATTTAACATTCTTCCTCACTATAGACGCTCAGACCCACTAAACATACCCTCCATAAACAACAAAAGCCCCAGGCAAACACCTGAGGCTATCTCGCGGAGGGGGAGGGATCCGCGCACTTTTTGCCACTTTAGATTTAGAGTAGAAACGGCCTATTTGGGCAAATATCCACGAAAACTGGAAACTATCGGAGATCATTTACGCAAACGCAGGCTCGATTTGGGACTTGGGCAAAAAGGGGTTTCGCGCACTTTGGGGGTTACGAGAGCGATGATTTCAGAGTGGGAAAGAAACAAACGAGAGCCGGCGGTTAAGTTTATCCCGAAGATCATCGAGTTCCTTGGGTATGTGCATTTTGATAGAGGTGAGACGGTCGGTGAACGGATCCGAATTTACCGAAAGACGCTCGGCCTTTCGCACTACGAATTCGCCCGAAGACTTGGAGTTGCTCCGTGTACGATTATTGGTTGGGAGAACGACCGGGTGAAAAATGTAGAGAAGAAAATCAAGCCTTACCTGGATGGGCTTGTCGAGTTCGATTAGCCGGAATAGCCTTCACCTGGAAACAAGGTCATGCGGACTCACAACTACAATACCTGCTACTTCTTCGAAACGTTTGAAGTCACTCACATTTAGCGTGAGGACATGCGTTACATCATGGACTTGCATCCAGGCAACCAGCCGGGCATCGTGAACCTGCACGCCGGCCACCTTTGCCGTTTGTACGAGCGAGCGCCAGATAGGATATATGGCCGGTGTATCCAATATGAGTTCAAAGAGTCGTTCGATTTCCGTAAGCAGTGCATCCGCCCGATCAGTGGAAGGTCCGAGTCCGTTTTTGTCGATAGGTCGAGTTACTACATTCCAAAACTCGGCTGCATTTTGAGGCGCGAAGTACAGCGTCTCGCTTTGCTCCTTTAACATATCGACAGCGGCAAAAACCGTTGCATCGTCGGAGCTATTGTTGTCCAAAAGCCGAAGCAGAATATTCGTATCGAGCAGATAAGCCATTCTTAATCTTTAAGCTCGATACATCGTCTCTCTACGAAGCGCCTCATCAGGAAGTGAAGGCACTCCGTCAGGGATCATATTTTTCAGGGCCTTCAATCGGGCACGCCACTCTTTGTACGGGAGTTCCTCACGAGTAGCCAGATCCAATAGATATTCCTTCACGCTACGCCCATGCTGTGCAGCCTGAGCTTCCAACCGGCGAGCCTGTTCGTCTGAAAGTTCTAATGTAATCGTCATAGCCGTTTTTTGTAGCGAAATCCAATGTACGACTTTTTTTAGAACGCCAGCTCACAACCAAAAGATGCATATAGCACCTTCCCAGGACAAAAAAGCCCCGAGCTATTGCCCGAGGCTGCCGCGGAGGGGGAGGGATCCGCGCATAAGTTGTCACTTTAGGCT
>CAZGHT010000200.1:0-1869 GCA_964525535.1 uncultured Rhodothermaceae bacterium | reverse complement strand
GTCGAGTCGGCCAGGGGAATTGCACCCCCAGCCGCTCACAGAACCGGACGTGAACCTCTCAGCTCATCCGGCTCCTCTTATCTAGCCTGTCCATACAACAGCGGCCAATGTGCAAACAGATTCGTGTGACGCCGGGCTATTCTCGCCAGCCAGTGGCTTGCTCGTCGCCGATGTCCTCGTAACCGTTTGTATTTGCGAGTCGCCCATAGTACCAGTTTGCGGTCTAGATGCCTTAGCGTTTTGTACATGGCAGATTTGTAAAAGGCACCATAATAGTTGACCCACCCTCGGATCTTTGCGTTGAACATTCGCGCTAGATCCTCCAGGTTCTTGTCACTACGCTGGTCCATCTTCCAACTGCGTACTTCTTGGCGGATTGCCTTAGCAGCTTTGTTGCTGATTGCCGGAGTGAAGTTGATAAATACCTTCCCCCATTTGTTCTTTGATCTTCTTGGACGGAATGTAAAGCCCAAAAAATCAAAGCTGGTGTATGGGTATTTTCCTCTTCTATCTGCATCTTTACAATAAACAATCCGTGTTTTCACCGGATGCAGTTGTAAATGCGATTCGGCCATCCGTTTTTCCAAAGCCTCTCTGAGGACTTCCGCTTCTTCGCGGCTGCGACAGTGGCACACCCCATCGTCGGCATAACGCTCAAACGGGATATGGGTGTAGTTACGTCGCATCCACTCATCAAAGGCATAATGCAGGAATAGGTTCGCCAAAAGCGGACTTATGACGCCACCTTGCGGTGTACCTTGATTCCGCTCTTCCAAGGTCCCATCAGGCATCTGTACCGGTGTTTTCAGCCACCTCTCTATATAGAGCAACACCCATCTTTCCTGGGTGTGACGCTTAAGCGCTTTCATCAGAAGAGTATGATCAATGTTGTCATAAAATCCTTTGATGTCTAGATCCAAGACCCAGTTGTAGCGCCAACAGCGTTTACGTGCCACTGCTATAGCCTGGTGTGCTGATTTTCCCGGTCGATATCCATAAGAGTCTTCATGGAAGCATGCTTCCAATTCCGGCTCCAGTACCTGTTTTGCGACCGTTTGAGCGATTCGATCAGCAATCGTTGGTATCCCTAGTGGACGGCTACTGCCGTCTGCTTTGGGGATATTGACCCGTTTGACAGGGGCAGGCATATAGCTACCCGATGCCATCCGATTCCAGAGTTTGTAGAGATTGTTTTCCAACTGCTCATCAAACTCTTTCAAGCTTTGCTCATCTACTCCCGCTCCGCCTGCATTTCGCTTTACTCGTTTATAGGCTTCCCACACCTGGCGTTTGGTGATGGGAAATGGCTTTGCCTGACTCATGAGAATCCTCCCATTTCTGGTTGTTCTCTGGATTCAGGCCAGATAAGGCAACCCCTTTGCTCCAACTCCATTACAGAGCCTTCATCACTACTACGGGTTGCTCCGTCCCTGTACTGCGCATTGGTACGCTCCCACTTATGGGGCCTCCACTTGTGGTTCTCCCTTACCATCGCAGTGACAGGTTCCCACGTTCCACACAAGAGCCTGAACCGAGATCTCACCACCTTTATGCCGGATGCCGCCTGGGCAGTAGACAGGTTGCCCCCAGACTTATCCCGGAGTAACGACTCCCCTCCGGTTTTGACATCGTTCCTACGCTTTCGACACATCATCAGTGGTTCATTTGCATTTGACTTCTCGATTCATACCTGACAGGATCTCGTCCTGCCTTTTCCTAACTCGCTTCCTACCACGTCTCTTAAACGCAGCAGTAGTAGGTGGTTTGAAGCCTCCACCTGCATGGCGGCTTCGAGGGGCCAACCCTCATCTCTTGTGCAGCATGGCTGCACGGAGGAATCTCTTCCTCCTATGCGCCTTCGTGGCGCAC
>CAZGHT010000199.1:0-1886 GCA_964525535.1 uncultured Rhodothermaceae bacterium | reverse complement strand
CAAAGCCGCTCTGGCAGCACGTATGCGCATCCGGCGCGTAACATCTGTAACTCAGCACCATAGCAGAGGCCGTTCCAAATGGAAATAACATCGCAGCCTAAGACAGATACCCCTTTGCTTTGCAGCCATTGCGGTAATCCCATCGATTACGAGGAGCGTATCGTATTACACCAGCACAACATACTACCAGACGACTGTGTTTTTAACCTGCACAGAGAATGCGTGTGGGCGTTCATCGCTTCTCGGGACAGCTCCTGGAGCATCATCTCGCCGGAATCCGATACGGATCACTGGGCGGTTTGACGCTGCCCCCCGGTCCCGATCCAGAGATCGTTACGCGCCACGTCGGGTAGCCGGTGTAAAATGGTTATTCGCCCCCTGGCTCGTGTACTACAGACGATCAATGACATTCGAAACAGGTCGAACCGCATACGCGACTCAGAGGCATCAGGCCTCAGGAGGCCTATCTGGTGAGATTCGGAGAAGGAGTTTTCACGGTGAAGGGCCATAAATCCCATCTACCCACCAGGGTATGTCCTATCTGCAATCGCCCCTTTTCCTGGCGTAAGAAGTGGCGCAAGGATTGGGACCGCGTCGTATACTGTTCTGAGCGATGCCGCCGGAGCAAGAGGAGGAAGAAGGGGTTCGATCATGAGTCCGATTCGGTATGCCCCCCTTGCTGAGCTTTTTCGGAAAACAGTATGACGCCCTGTTTACCCCAGATCGAGTGCATCGATTCGAACGACGGGTCATTCAGACTGCCATCGCAGGATTCGTCGTGCACCTCTTCCTGATTTTCCTGGCGCGTACTCTTCCTGACCCCCCGGCTCTACTTGCCGGTCTAGACCGGAGTTACCTCTCCGCGTTGTACACCCCGTTTAGCTTCATCCTGTTCGGAGAGGTCTTTCAGCTCGTGTTGTCTATCCCCCGGTCGATATCGCTATCTCTGGGCCGGCAGTACGAGATAGTATCCCTGATTTTCATTCGAAACGTATTCAAAGACATCTCGAAGCTCGACGGCGTGCAGAGGGTGCAACCTCAACTCGACACCTTCCTGTACATCTTTACCGATATGGGCGGAGGGCTGCTGATGTTTTTCATGGTCGCGATCTTTTTCCTCATTCGGAGGAAAGCGAGGGCCACGGCGAATACGGCGCGGTATTCTACCGAAGGATTGGAACGATACATCAACAGCAAGAAGGCTGTTTCGTTGGTGCTTGCGATCCTATTTATCCTGCTGGCGTGTACGAGCTTTGTACAGTGGGGGTGGGATGTCTTCGAGGTGGCGGTCACCGGGGCGGAATCCAGGGTGGATATCAACCAGCTGTTCTTCATCGAGGTGTTTACCGTGATGATCTTCTCCGATGTGCTGATCTTGCTCTTTTCGCTCCTCCTGACCGACGATTACAGGCTTATCGTTCGCAATGCCGGGTTCATCATCTCCACCATTCTCATCCGCATTTCGCTGGCTCTGGACAAACCCTTCGACGCAGCATTGGCCAGCGTGGCCATGCTGTTCGGGATACTGATCCTGCTCGTATTTCTGTTCAGCGGGAAGTACGGCGACGAAAAGGGATACCGCCCAGAACGTACGTAACGAAGCACGCCGGGAAAGGCATTGCTTCGAGTCCTGTGTTGCGACATTACAAACCTGTCAGAATACTACAGCGAGAAAACAAAGCAGAAAGGTGTGCAAGGGGCTGGAGCAAAAGCAATGGCCGGCCATGGTTGAAAGAAAGTGCACCTGTCATTATCTTACAGATGTTACGCGCCGGATGCGCCAACGTGCTGCCAGAGCGGCTTTGCACGGTTGCAAAGCCGCGTAAACCATGCTGCTGTGCACAGTTCGCGTAACATCACTTATCTTACAAATGGATGTTACGCAT
>CAZGHT010000198.1:0-2026 GCA_964525535.1 uncultured Rhodothermaceae bacterium | reverse complement strand
TCTATAAACACTACCTGACATCATTGTCACTCAGCACGTTAAATGAGGTGAGAGCTGCTTTCGCCTTAATTCAACGTATTAAACCCCATGGGACACAAGTAGTTTCAGGAAATTCGGCATTGTACTTCTATCATGCGATAAAATACCCAGGATCCTCTGTTACCCCCCCTTCCCCCATAATTTCAATCTTGGAGATACAGCTTTTGCAAAGGCGATAATACCGTATACTGAACGCCTCGTCATCAGGGCCTTGTTCAATAATAGCACTCAACCTCTTTTTTAGCTTCTCAAATTGGCTTGGCTTAAGGTGGCATTCAAAAACGCTGTACTGCACTCGCTCTCCGTGCGCTTCCAATACGGTAGCTATCTGGGATCGTGTTTTGTCTCCTTCAATATCGTAAGAGATGAGAATAAACATGAAGTATGGCTCTACATCGGCTTGTGTACAATCCCTATATTTCGAGGAACACCGGAGTCTTACACGATCGAGAACGGTTCATACATCTCCCCACTTTCCAGGTAAACTGCGAATTTCCTGACTTGCTGGTCAATGCATTGCCTGACATTCAGACTCCGTTCTCCTTTCACCTGAAAGAGGGGCTTTCGCATGGTTTTTTCGAATGCCTTCAAAAAGCGGTTTCGCGACTTATCAATCAGGTAACATCCTTTCTTTTCTTCTTCGTAAAAGAAGTCATCTTGTTTGAACGCTCTGGTATTGCAAAGGGCCAATACCATTCGATCTATGACAAAGCGAAACTCTTCGATTAAGTCACTTACCAGTGCAGGATGTCCTGGTTTTTCTTCGTGCAAAACACCGATATAGGGATTCAGCCGATGTAACCTGACAACTGCATAAATATTATAAAACAACAGGGTATAACCAAAACTAATCATCGCATTCACTGGATCAAGAGGGGGTTGCCTGTTACGCCCTTGAAAGGAAAACGACGAGTGATGCAACATGTTGTTGAACACGGCAAAATAGACCGCACTTCCACTCCCTTCATAACCCCGGAGCTGATCCATGTTCTCAGCATTCTCCAATCGTTTGCGAATAATGGCCATTCGCCGTACCGCTTTCTGCATTTCATCATCTTCGAGACGACGGGCATAGCGCTTCAACAAAGCGCGCATATTAGACAGCTTACCGCGCACCACCTGGGCGGCTAGCTCCCGCCGGCGTGGTTCGTCGAGACTAAGCAACATTTGAAGCTTTTGCCGCGTGACATCGCCATTCTTTCTCGAGTCGATCTGCCCATAATACTGCCCCCTGGAAGAAAGCAGCATAATGAATATACCTCCCTGTAAGCAATACCTGAGAGCAGCAGGAGTAATGAGACAATGGCCAAAAATAAGTATTTGATCTACTTTTATTGCGGGTACGGATAATATCTTTTTGTTGAAATCTTTACCGTCTGTAAGTACAAAACGGCCGCGTACAAAACGCAACCAGCTTCCTTGCTCCTGAACGTACATAGTGCGACGAAATGTAGAAACATTTTCTGAAGACAACACTGAGGATGCATCGAATATGGCGACATCTGCCTGGTCCGTTTTTGAGTCGTCTTTCCGAGGCGCCTCAAGTGCATGCAGGAGATCCTTCATTGAGATGCCCTCCTCATCCAACGCCTTAAAAAAGGCTCTTCCCAACGCAGTCTCCTCGAACCGATCTCTAGGATACTTCTTAGCGAGAGTCTCTACTTCTTGCTTCTTAATTGACTGTTCTATTTCAGCATTTTCCTTTACCCCGTCTTCAGAGGAAGAGACAGAAACAGCATTGGTCGTCTTTTTCTTCTCCTTGCTGGGAATAGCGAGGCTTCTTATGAATAAAGAACCCAGAAATCGGAAGCCCTCTTCGAATGAAGTGACACGTGTTTTCTCTTCGTGAAGCGCAAGCTTCATCTGTTCCAGTGTTTCCTCTGTGAGCTTGAACGCTTGTTCTGCACGTTTTTTACTTTTACAAAGAACAACAAGTCGAGTCGGCCAGGGGAATTGCACCCCCAGCCGCTCACAGAACCGGACGTGA
>CAZGHT010000197.1:0-2326 GCA_964525535.1 uncultured Rhodothermaceae bacterium | reverse complement strand
AAGAACGGGATTTCTCCGAAAGACGTCCAGCAGTTTCAGGTGACGGTGACGGGGGATGCCCCGTCGATTACCTCCACGCCCGCTGACGTAGCCAACCTCGACGAGCTTTATACCTACGACGTGGAGGCGAGCGGGAACCCACCGCCCACCTACGCACTGGTCGAAAGTCCTCAGGGTATGACGATCAACCCGAACACGGGAGTCATCGAATGGACGCCGTCGCAGCCGGGGCAGGTCGACGTGACGGTGGTGGCGCAGAATGCGGTGGCGCCGGCCGATTCGCAGTCCTACACGATCAGCGTGGCCGGCAACGTCAGCAGCGAGAACGAAGGGGGGCTGCCGGAAGCGTTTGAGCTCGAGCAGAACTACCCGAACCCGTTCACGACGTGGACGACGATCGCGTACCGGTTGCCGGCGCCGTCGACGGTGGAGCTGGTGGTGTACGACGTGTTGGGGCGGGTGGTGCAGGAGCTGTATGCAGGGCCGAAGCCGGCGGGGGAGCATCGGTACGAATGGAATACGCCGTCGGCATTGCCGGAGGGGGTGTACTTCCTGCGGGCGACCACGGGAAGCGGCAGCAGGGTAGTGAAGATGGCGAAGAAGTAGAGGATGATCAGAACGCACGGATGCCCCCACAGATGCACCAACAGTGACTACCTACACGCATGACGACATCACATAAATCGGTATCTCATCTTTGTTATCGCTTTGTTTTTCTTCTGGCTTTCGTTCTTTTTCAGATGCCTTCGAGCGTGCTGGCCCAGTCTGGGGTAAAGATCGTAGCGAACGATATAGTCGAAGGGGATGTGTTTGGTTCTGCCATTGCAGTAAGCGGCGATTACGTCCTTATCGGAGCACACGCTGACGATGACGACGGCATCAACTCGGGTTCGGCCTATATCTTCCAGCGGCAAGGCACGAACTGGGTGCAGCGCGCCAAACTGATGGCCAGTGACGGGGCGGCGGGTAATGCGTTCGGGTATGCCGTAGCGATGGACGGGGACCGGGCGATGGTAGGCGCTTATGTTTATGGATCCATGCCGGCAAGAGGCGCAGCATACCTCTTCGAACGGACCGGCGCCGCCTGGAACGAGACGGACCTGTTGCGACCTCCCGAAGGGGCGTCCACCCCCACCGGCTTCGGGTATTCGGTCGGTATCAGCGGCGATTTTGCCATGGCTACGGACCCGGGAGGTCTATCCACCGTAGGGTCCATTTTTGTCTTTGACAACCTGGGGCCGGGCAAACAAGGGGCGAACGCTCCTTTCGCTGACGGCCCGGTGGATCGGACTGCCTCGAAGGCCGCGCTCTGGCAATTTCTCCAGCACATTCAGCCGGGTCAGAACACCAATGACTGGGTCGGGAGGGCGATGTCGATGAGCGGCGATCTGGCGCTCGTCGGTGCGCCCGGAGACAGTGACAATGGCGGCAGCGCTGGAGCAGCCTATCTTTTGGGGCGCCAGGGATGCTGCTCGTGGGAGGTCGTTGCCAAAATAACCGCGTCCGACGGGGCCTCCCCGGCTAACTTTGGGTCGGCCGTTTCGGTGCACGACTCCTTGATGATCGTCGGCGCTCATTACGATTCCGGCGGCAACGACGACGTTCGACCGGGCGCAGCGTATGTGTATGAGCTCACCGGCGCAGGCATCGTCGAGCGGGCCAAGCTGACGCCCTCCGATGGGGATCGCCTGTTTGGAGTGGCGGTGGCCATCAATGACAACTTTGCAATCGTCGGGGCGGAAAAGGAGGATGACGGGAATGAGGGTTCCGTTTATATCTTCGAACGGCAGGGAAACCAGTGGGTCCAGCGGGATAAAGTGGTGTTGCGCGATGGGAGTAACTTCGGCAGATCGGTGGCTTTGCAGGACAACCTTGCGTTTGTGGGGGCGCCTGGAAATGCGGGCGTCAGTGGCGCCGTATACGTCTATGACCTTTCCCAGGCCGCTCCAGCCATCACGTCGACGCCAGTGACGACGGTCGAGGTGAACCAGGCGTACACGTACGACGTGGAGGCGAGCGGAAATCCGTCGCCGACGTTCGTGCTGGCGGAGAGCCCTCAGGGTATGACGATCAACCCGAACACGGGGGTCATCCAGTGGACGCCGTCGCAGCCGGGGCAGGTCGACGTGACGGTGGAGGCGCGTAACGGGGTGAGCCCGAAGGCGACGCAGCAGTTTCAGGTGACGGTGACGGGGGATGCCCCGTCGATTACCTCCACGCCCGCTGACGTAGCCAACCTCGACGAGCTTTATACCTACGACGTGGAGGCGAGCGGGAACCCACCGCCCACCTACGCACTGGTCGAAAGTCCTCAGGGGATGACGAT
>CAZGHT010000196.1:0-2353 GCA_964525535.1 uncultured Rhodothermaceae bacterium | reverse complement strand
AACTTCAGCAACACTGCTGGCAATATTGCAGTTTTTTCTACTGTAGTTTTCAGTACTAACTGCACACACATGAGGGCTCTTATGCTTCATCGGATGGTTGCATGATGGTTACAGAAGCGACACATCCCCCCTCCTCCATCTGGCGTTTAAAAAGAAAAGCATCCCCGACCATCAAACCGCTAAACAGGAGGCATTATGCAACATACATCCCTCTATGTGGCGATGGAACTGCAGGAGGTGGACCCCGGATATCGCGCTGTTTCTCCGTCAATTGAAGCGCTGGGCCAGGCAACCCCGTTGGGTACGGCGTTGTGGCAGCTCAGCACGGCTTTGAGCCTGCAGGAAGCATTTAAACGGCTCAACGGCTCGATGATGGACCGGCGGATTGGCGCGGGCGCCGGGCTGCTGGTGCTCGATCCGCTGGCCAGGCACGCCAGGTGGCACCTGCGGCAGCCGCTTTCCGACCTGATCCGGGCGCAGTGGGACTACCAGAACAACCTGTTTATTTCCTTTTCTTTGGCGGAGGAGACGCGCAACCGGCAGGCGCTGCTGACCCATATGACCCGGCTGGGGATATGGGCCCCGATCAGCAAGACGACCTGGTATGTGAGTTCGCCTGTATCTTCGAAGGACGCGTTCCGTTACCTGTTAACGACACTGGAAAGCGGGGACCGGCTGTGCGTGTTCGACAGTGCGGGAAACCAGGCGGTGTGGCGGGAGGGGTGATTATTAGTTTAATTTTAAAGGTGCAGGAGAGTAATGAGCAAAATATTGACTTATCATTATAGAACATTCTATAATGATGGTCCTCTATTGACTTCAACCAATTTAACGGTTTATTAAATGGGATTTTTTATGGTTATGGTCACTGAAAAGAAATAAGTTTTTTATTTCCATGAATCATTCAGAAACTACCGATATAGTGAATCCAGTGGAAACGATACCTTCAGCACCTTGATCATCTGATACTTCGAGTTTGCAGATATATTCCCCTGGGTTAGAACCAGCTACAACAAAGACAGACGCCTCATCCCCATTTACAATGTTGCTATCTGTTCCTAAAATTATACCGGTCCCTCTAACCGACCACAAATAGCCCAGATCAGTTCGCAAACTATCTTTAATAATTGCTGTCAACTTAGTAGTATCACCAACTACAACAGGATTAGGCTCGACTTTAACCGCTATTATTTCAGTAACAGGGGGAGGATCTGAGGGGTCACTGTCAAGACCGGGAAGAGAATCACAGGCAGCAATTAAGAAGCAAACAGAAAGAAAAATAATTTCTTTCGCAAGGCGTATAGATATGTGCATTGGATTGACTGTTGAGAATTTATATTGACTTCTTTACACTAGGAAATGCTCCCAATCAGTTGTTTTATAGCTATTGTAGCAAGACCATCTTTCTTACAAGAACAGCATTATCTTGCGTCACCAACCTGCATAAATAAGTGCCACTTGGTAATCGATTACCATTCGAATTGCGTCCGTCCCAAGTGACCGATTTAAACCCAGCTTGCTGATAAGAATCAACAAGTACAGATACCAACTGCCCGATACTATTATAAATTTCCATCCGCACGTGGCTATCTTCAGGCATTGAGTAGTTAATAACTGTTAGCTCTCTAAACGGGTTGGGACTATTCTGGTCGAGAGCATAGTCAGTTGGTATAATGTCTTCGGCAAGAATTTGATTCTGGTTATCTCGTTTTAAGGATTGAGAATTCTTTGAAAGAATATGGGATGGAGCAGACGAACCCTGTTCTACAATATTATATTGGTATTGTGGATCGATGGTCCATATCCCGTTTTGCAGAATGACTCTTGCGAAACCATAAGTGTGGCTATCATCAAGCATTAATGGCACATCGGGATAGTAGCTTTTGGCATCGTTGGTGTTAAAAAACAGATCTTGTCTTGTATAGAAGTTTCCTGATGATCTTGCTACGAATACGTCATATACGTTATTTCCCCTGTTCCACACCCAACCTTGTTGCTCTGAGCTAATTAAAAAATTGCTGTCGTATGTCCATATTAGCTCAGGATATTGGGTTGTGGGCGTATTTCTCACCATGATTACATTAGTAAATGTCCAGTGAGGCACACCGACATCCCTGAATGCAACCTTATTTATCAAGACTGATGGGCCATCTATTTCTTCCATATCATGGGATCGAAGCTGAGTATCATATCTGCTTGTAGCGTCGTCATTGATTAGCTCGTACTCAACACTCATAGGGTACATGTATAGATTCTTGTTTGTACCACCTAAAATCGGGTTCCATGATAAGAATCCATGTAACTATTTAGGTACCTGGATTTGGTAAACTGGTTCGCCCTGTGTATCCTTCCT
>CAZGHT010000195.1:0-2388 GCA_964525535.1 uncultured Rhodothermaceae bacterium | reverse complement strand
GCACAGATGCGTAACATCCGTTATACAGTGATGTTACGCAGGTTGTGCACAGCAGGCTGGTTGACGCGGCTATGCAACCGTGCAAAGCTGCTCTGCCAGCACGTATGCGCATCCGGCGCGTAACATCTGTCATAAATAGCGGTCTAAGATCTCAATGAGCCTATCCGCCACGGCCAGCTCTTCCGAGAACTGATCCTCCAGGCCGTAAGAAGCACAGTTTTGTTTAAAGACGATCAGCTCTCTACGCGCGCGCAATCCGTTGTTGCGTCCTTCCCGCGTATCCCGGGTGGAGTCGAATATTTCGTAATACATCGTGGCTTCGAGAAATTCGAGCTTAACGATAAGCGAAGCTCGCTGATCGGCAGGAACCTGATAAATTAAGGTCTTGACGCGATTGAGATAGTTGCCAGCCGTTTCAAATTCCCGGGCTTCCAGGTACAGGGATGCGAGGTTAAAATACGCCTCGTAACGGGTCTGGTTGAGCTCGACAACCTGTTCGAAGAGTTCTATCGCTCGATTGTTGTTTTTAAAAGCCTCTTCTTGCCAGTATATCGTGCCCAGGATGAGCAGAGCCGATTCGTAGTTTTCCGAGCGGGGGTCTACGGCAGAAAGCAGATCGACCGCCTGCCTGATATTATCCTGTTCATAGGCAGCACGGCCGGCCTGGTATTGATTCTGATCCGCCGGGGAAAGATAGATCTGTCCGGAGAGCTCCTCTGCATTCACGAGCACAAAAGGCCCTTCGTTGGTCACGGTAGTGAAACCTTCCGCCTCCGCCGAGGCACTGTAGGAGGCGGGCGGCAGCAAAAAGGTAGCCGGTGACGTTTCCTCGTAGACTTCGGACGGATCTTGAATATTGCGCACCCTGATCAAAGCCCCTTCAACATTTGCCGTAAGGGTAAGCCGATGCATCTTAGCCACGGGTTCGACCTGGATATCGATCGTACGAGGGCGGCCGCTCACCCGAATCTGGCCTTCGTTACGAATCGCAAATCCCGGTTTGCTGGCCGTCCAGCGGTACGTGCCATTCGGCAGGGCAATCTCTCCAGGAGAAGTTTCCCGGTGTACGATACCATTGTCGTTATTCGTGAACGTAACACTCACTTCTTCGACGGTGCTCGAAAGCGTAATGGTACCGTAGGTAGGTAACGGGGGCGGCTCTATGGGCCGTTGCCCGCCGTCGTCAACCGGGGGGAGGACGGGGGCGTCCGCCTCGGCGAACAGCGTGATCGCTCCCGTCCGAACGGCGTTTATGCCGTCAGATTCGAAATATACTTCGTACGTACCGGGCTCTGTGTAGGTGTGCGTGACTATCGTATTGCCCTGGTACATGGCCCCATCCCCCATATCCCAGGTGTACTCGTCGAGCGCATCTTCTTGAAAGCCGGTAACGCGGAGTTCGACGAAGAACGGAACGGTGCCTTCCAGCGCGGACGCTTCGATCTGAACACGCTCTTCGGGGTTCTGTTCGGGGACTTCAGGCGTCGGGGAGAGCGGCGGCGGGAGAGGATCATCCGACGGAAAAAAAACGACGTACAGGATAGCCGCGAGGAGCAGAGCACTAACTCCTGACAAAACCCAGAAAAAAATTTTTTGCATAGACATCCCCTAATCCAGGCTGGTGAGACAAACGGCTCCGTAGATGATCAGGTTACGTATAATACGCGTGATGCACGGACACTATCAATCCATATTGAATGATGCTCAAAATCAGTACCGCATTCTACACTACCGGCCGGGAAGCTCAATTGTTGTTCGGACGCACTCCGCCAATCACGCCCGGGCCTACTCCTCCCTCGGACGTATCGGGGAGCACACTTATGATTGTGATGATACGCTCTGTATTCCCGAGCTGAACGCGAATCGTATCCTGAACGTAGTCAATGCTTTCAGCTATTTCCACTCGCGTGATACCTTCGGTGTCCGGGTAATCCTTATGGGTGGCGATGAAGCTATAATTATTCCGCTCGAGGCTGCCGTAATAATTGTAGACCCCTCTGGCATCGGTCTGCCCCAACACCCAGGGCGGATCTGTCCGGACAGCGGCGCCCTGTACCGGAGACCCGTTGACAAACTCCACCTTCACCGTGAGAAATGGGCGAGTCTCTGTATCGGAAGCCTCTCGGGAAGCGCTACACCCTACCAGAAAGAGAAGACCGATACCGCTCAAAAAAAACGACGCGGTGCAGAATAGACGATACGGCTTGATCATGACAGTTTGATCATGGTAGTGAACTACGGTGATGAATGATAGCTGTGAAAATACGAGAGCGACTCTTTCTTCACAGTGGTACGGCAAGGATGCACACAGGTCCTACCGGGGCGGCTTAGCACGTATACGAAGCCCCGTAAATTAACCTGCTGCGCACAACCTGCGTAACATCACTT
>CAZGHT010000194.1:0-2434 GCA_964525535.1 uncultured Rhodothermaceae bacterium | reverse complement strand
GGCAATGGCAATCACATTGACATCGTGGCCCAGCTCCAAAAGGCCTTGGGTGATCGCGTTGATCGCGACACACCCGCCATCAGCGGGCGGCATCGGCGGTTTTGGAGAAAGCTGGAGAATTCGTATCGACTGAATTTCTATTCCGTTGCGTTCGGGCCCATAAACGCACGCAATATCGTCAAACAAAGATTTCCGGCCGCATTCTCATCGATCTGCGCACAATGCTATTGAGCATTGCGAATTCAGATGTGCGTTCTGAGTTGTACCAAGAGCGAAATCTTGGCTAACCCTGCTGTCAGCGCATGGGTGATCAGCGAGAGAAATTAGTGGGCCAATATCTCTATATCATGAGCAGGCCGCATAGCGGCAGCACGATCCTGGATATCATGCTCGGATCGAGCCCTGAGATCGCAGGCTGCGGCGAAATCATTATGGGCATGGAGTTCCGCCACGAGAACTGGAGATGCAGCTGCGGCGAACTCGTGGATGAGTGCCCGGTCTGGTCCGGTGTGCGCAAACAAATGGAATCCGAACCGGGGTTCGATTGGGAGCGCTTTGCCGAGGCCAGCGTGCGTCAATCGGAAAAAACACAGATCCCCAGGACATGGCTCGCGTCTTCCAATCCTTCTCGGCTGAAAGACGAGGATGCGTGGCTGGTGCGACAGACGATCCGCCTGAGGGACGCCATTGCCGGGGCAATGGACAGTCCGAACATCCTCGATTCCTCGAAACGGCCGTCGCGTGGCCTGTTCCTGCTCAAATATCTGAACGATGTCCGCATCATTCATATCGTTCGCGATCCGAGAAGCATGGTGGCAAGCTTCTATCGCCGCTTTCAGATCAACGACACCTATCTCGCCTTGGAACGCCCCTATAAGGGCTGGCTCGAACCGCTTGCTTATGTCGAAGCGAGTGTGATGTGGTTTTTGGGCAATCTGCTCTTCGAGATCATCGGCATGACCAACCGCAACCAGGTCGTGCGTATCCAATATGAAGACCTCACGCGGCAGCCCGCCAACGTGCTGCGCACCCTACAGGATAAGCTCGCCATCGATCTGAGCGATCCGATTACCCGTCTCGAAAACGATGAGAGCTTCACATCGGGGCATATGCTGGGTGGAAGTCTCGAGCGCACGAAAAGCGAGATCCGCTTCAATGCCCAGCGCGATCAAAGCCGCAAATATCCAGCCTATCTGGATTGGCTCACCACCGCGTTTTGTTTTCCCTTGATGCTGCGCTACGGCTATCCGCTCGGTTCCAGGCAATCGGTCGGCAAGCCTGCCACCACCTCGACCTAACCCGCCCTTCCAGGAGGCGAAACGCCACAAAGGGCGAGGTTTCAGGCGGTCATGGTCTCGACCGAGAGGATCATCGGCAGGTGACGGGCGATTTCCACCCAATCGTCACCTTCATTCGCGCTTGCATAGAGCGTTCCCGTATTGGTGCCGAAATAGACGCCTGCGGGATCGAGCCGGTCGGTCGCGAGTGATTGTCGAAGCACGGCAAAGTAGCAGTTTTCCTGCGGCAGGCCCGAGCGCAAATCCTGCCAGGTTTGGCCGGCATCGCGGCTACGCCAGACGGCGGCTTGGGCATCCGGTACATAGCGTCCGGCATCGTCGCCGTTGAGCGGCAGAAAATAAAGCGTGTCGGGATCACGCGGATGAACCGCCACCGGAAAACCGAAGCTGGAAGGCAAGCCGTTCTCGATGCTGGCCCATGATTGCGCTGCATTATCGCTTCGATACATGCCGCAATGATTCTGTTGATAGAGGCGGTCCGGCCTGGTCGGGGCGATCGTCAGCGCGTGTACGCACTGGCCGTAATCCGGATAGCGCGATTCTTCGGGGAGAAAATCGGCACGCGTGCCGCGGTTGCGGGTTTGCCAGGTCAATCCACCATCGCCGGTGTAGAAGACGCCGACCGCAGATATGCCGACCCAAATCCGCTTTTGGTCTTGAGGATGCGGCACAATCGAATGGAGAATGAGCCCGGCACCACCTCCTTGCCATTCTGGTCTCGACGGGTGCGATTGCAGCCCTTCGAGCTGTGTCCAGGTGTCGCCCCGATCGTCGCTCTTGAAGAGTGCGGCGGATTCGACGCCGGCATAGAGCGTACCGTCCGCCACGGCCAATGACCAAATCGTTTTGAGGGGTTCGGCATCTTCGGAAAACTCGAGACCCTCCGTGTGGAGCGTCCAAGTATGGCCCCAATCCGTTGATTTCCAGACACCCACACCGAGCCATCGGTTGCCGCCTCCGGCATAGAGCGTTTGCGTTCGCTCATCGGCAATGACGTGATGGATCGGCCAGTGGTCGCAGTAAGGACCGCGTAACTGAAATGACTGGCGGTGCTCGTCGGTTTCCAAGATGAAGGCACCTTTATTGGTGCCGATGAGTACCAAGACAGATGGATTGACCATGGTGATTGTGCCCCC
>CAZGHT010000193.1:0-2519 GCA_964525535.1 uncultured Rhodothermaceae bacterium | reverse complement strand
CCCGTGAAATGCGAGCAGCGAAACAGGCTGACACGCTGTGGGTTTCCCCCGCTTTTGCGAATGCATAGTTGAGCCCCCAATAGCCATGGGACGTGCCGGTTTCGCATTCCGCTTCTCAAAGGCAATCTCTTAATAGCTCTCTAGGTTCGTATGTCACCTATTGTGTTCATGGCTGCCTCTCCGAGTCTATATCCTCACTCCTTGGCCAACTCCTCAACCCATGCACGAATTCCCTCCTCATCGTCCATGGGGCCGGGCCAGGAGATGTCCGGTGGTTGGCCACCGAGTGAACTGCGGGGCTGGCGGATAATTGACACGGGGATCCGGTAGGTGCCCAGGCCTGAGGGGAGGGGAAGCGGCCCAACCACCTCGCCCCAAACCTCATTCTGGCCGGAGGCTTCGCCGAGATGGATGGCGCCCATAAGTTTCAGCGTATTCATCACCACTACGCCCGAACTATAGGTTGCGGCGTCCGTGATCACGAAGACTTTTCCATTGTATTCTGGGTCTGGAATGATGTCGGGCACCGGAGACGGCTGGCAGCACTCGTCCTCAAGCAATCCGTCATCTCCCTGAGCTCCGAGTCGCTCCCCCAGGGCGCGCCAGAAGTCTGCGAACTCCTTCATTTCGGGTCCTTGGGTTGCGTATTCATCGGCCTCGGCAATCACCGCAGTTGAAGCCCATTGGGAAGCACGCCAGTATTTGCCATACTCCCCAGGCACTCGGGTTGCGCTTGCGAGGCGCCGGGACTCTACGGCCTCTTCCCCCCACAATATGGAAGCGAAGGTGCCGCCCCACATTGAGTTTCCTCCGCCGTTCCCACGCAGATCGAAAACAACGTAGGTTGCCGCTCGTAACCGGTCCTGATTGGCGCGCAGTTCCTGTTCGAGCGCCCTCAACGCAATAACGTTGGAAACATTGGCCAGTCGGATCCAGGCATGCCCGTCTTCTCCGAACTCAACATCGATATCACTGCGCAAGCCCCGGCGTGTGTAGGTAGGGGCAATGGATACGAGGTTACTCTGGGAGATGGAGCGCCAGGTTAATGTGGTTTTTATGACCTGTCCGTCAGATTCGAAGAGGCAGGTCTCAGCGGGAGGTGGCTCATTGTTCGGAAGCGAGATAAAGGCTCGGTAGGCCAGACGGATTCTCTCGGGCGCCTTGGTCCAGTCGGCCCTGGCAGGGTCGAGTTGATCTTTCAGGAAAGCATCAGCAGACTGACCGTCACATCCCAAGAACACAGCACCTTCGGGTGGATTCCCAGCGGGCGCAACCCGACTGAGATCCGGCCGACGCACGACCCATCCGCCATCCTGTCCGTAGATCAGAAATCCAGGCCACCGATATCGAGTCGGAGTGAGCAGGTATCGGATGGTGGTGTGCCCATCTCGGAAGCCACCCACTAACTCTCCCATTGTATCACGCCAGTCGAAGTACGATGTCGCGGCGCTTGCTGATTCTAGGGCGATCTCACAAGCCTGCTCAACACGGTCGGCGAAGCCAGGGGCGTAGGGATCGACCATGCCGGGATGGATACCACGGATGTCATTACAATAGATCTCGACATCATGTTGAGTCAAGGCACCCCAGGGGCTAGCCTCGGTCGTCTGGGCCAGCCCGAGGCGAGGAACGGCCAGTGTCAATACAAATGACAAGAATAAATGTGTTTTCATAGGCAAAAGAGGATTTGCGGTTACGCAGGTCAGACCGGCACTCACTATATTAATTATTCAATATTTAATCTACACGCTTCACCACTTCGGAATTTCGCCAATGGTATCGGGTCCAGATGCTGGATGCCATTGTCTGGCATGCCTACTCAGCGGGATAATGATATTAGGGCACTCTTAAGCCATGAAGACCGGGCATTGTTACCCACCATCAGGTGTATTGTCCAGGCTGTAGGTAGGCGATTGCACCTACGGTCGCCCTCCTTGTACAGTGATCTGCCGCGCTAAGGAATGTCCTCCGGCCTTGGATTTGCTTCGATGGCCGAGACTTTACAGGCTGCTAATTTTGGTCTACCGGCACTACCCCATTTGACGTCATTTGCTGTACCACCAGATGCGTTAACACCTAATCCCCCAGATAAAGCGGCTTTGCACACGTGCAAAGCCGCGTGAACCGGGGTGCTGTGCACAGTTCGCGTAACATCACCTTCCTAAGAAAACCTAAGCATATAACGGCCTTGTGCCGGCAGTTCGAGCAGTCCGCTCGGGTTTCGTGGCGACTTTACCGCTGAACAGGTGCGGGGGCTTCGGGAAGACAGCCAGTACAACGTGATCGTGAATACGATAATCGTCGTGTACTGGTTCAGCGTGAATTGGAATTCTGAGGCTCGCGAGTTAATGACTATGCGGCTTGCCTGAAGCGCTCGCTCCAGAGCTGTTGACGCTGCTGGCGGGCCGCTTCTAATTTACGGTTTCGTTCTATAAATATCTGCCCGTCCAGGCCATTGAGTTTGTCCATCGGAGCCACATACCCTATCGCACTGTGGAGTCGCTCATGATTGTAGTGAC
>CAZGHT010000192.1:0-2575 GCA_964525535.1 uncultured Rhodothermaceae bacterium | reverse complement strand
AGGGCCACGAGTATGACCCACCCGAGGGTCATGAGTATTACCCACCCCAGGGTCACGAGTGTTACCCACCCAGGGTCACGAGTATGACCCACCTTTTCGGCGATAGCCCATCGTTGTGTTTCTTGGATGTATTTGGACATGCGTCCCTCATCCAACGAGACCTCCCATGGCTTATTCCCCGAAAGGTGTTATGGATCTCTACCAGATCATCAAGCGCTGGCACGCAGGCTACAATCTCAGCGAGATCGCCCGGGCGCTCTCCTGCACGCGAAAGACGGTGCGCCACTACGTTCGCGCCGCCCAAGCCTGCGGCCTATCTCAGGAAGAGCCCCTTCCTCCTCCTGACGAACTGACCACGTTGCTACTGCCGCTCGTGCCCAGGACCGAGCGGGAGATTCCTGCCCGTGAGCAGTTCGAGCCCTACCGAGAAGAGATCACGAATCTGCTCACTCGCACGAGCGATCCGCTCAAGGCAAAGAGTGTCTACGAGGTGCTCTGCCATAAATACAATCTGGGAGCCAGCTACAGCAGTTTCAAACGCTACGTGCGTGGTTTGCCTCTTCCCGGCCGTAAACGGACCACCTGCCGCATTGAAGTAAGTCCCGGAGAGGCGATTCAGATCGACTACGCCAAAGTCGGCCGCCTCCTCGACCCTTCGACCGGGAAGCAGCGCACGGTCTACGCCTTCATCGGGACCCTCTCGCACAGCCGCTATAAGTTTATCGAGTACGTATACACCCAGGATCAGCGCAGCTTCGTGGCTTCCCACGTCCGGATGTTCGAGTTCTTTGACGGCTCCGCTCGCTGCCTGATGATCGACAATCTAAAAAGTGGAATCCTGAAGGCCGATCGTTACGATCCGACCCTCAACCCACTCTACCGGGATCTGGCTGAACACTATGGCACCTTCATCGACCCGGCTCGAGTGCGTAGCCCGAAGGATAAGGGTAAAGTCGAGCGCGTGGTGCAGCAAGCCCGCGAGCTCTTTCGCAAGCTTAAGACCCTCCATGACGATTTGGATTTGACGACCGCCAACCGGATGGCTCTCACCTGGTGCTGCGACGAGAACGGCATGCGTGTGCATGGAACCACGGGCGAGAAGCCCTGGGAAGCGTTCCTCGAACGCGAACAGGCCGCACTGCAGCCGCTGCCCGATTCTCCCTTCGAACTGGCTACCTGGAAGCAGGTCAAGGTGCACCCGGACCAGTACATCCAGTTTGAGAAAAAGGCCTACAGTGTGCCAGAACGCTATGTTGGACGCCGTTTGTGGGCCCGTGGCGACGATCGGTGGCTGCGCATCTACGACGATAACTTCCAACTCGCGAAGAAGCACGTACGCACACACCGCTTTCGCCACACCGATTGGAGCGACTTCCCCAAGCCGGTCCGCATGATGCTCGCCGACGATTCAATCCAGCCTCTGCTGGAGAAGGCCCGGCAGATTGGTCCGGCGATGCATACCTATATCGAGCGTATCCTCGAGCCCCATGCGAAGATCAACATGCGCAAGGCCCAGGGCATGCTCGGCTTTGCCAAATACTTTGACGCTGACCAGATGGAAACGGCCGCTGAAGAGGCACTTTTGACCCGCCAGTATCGCTACCAGGAGTTCAAGAAATTGCTCACTGAAGAAGCGTCCGCGATCCCCATCTCCGAAGAGAGCATCACGCGCAGCGCCGAATATTTTATTCACTAACCCAGCGGATGTAATATCCGCCAACACCAACTATGCAAACCGAACTACACTACCAATTGAGACAGCTCAAACTCTCCGGGGTTTTGGAGAGCCTCGATCACCGCATCCTCGAATGTCAGCAGAACGATATCGACTATAAGGGATTCTTATCGCTCCTGCTCCAAGACGAACTCGAACTGCGCCAGGGGCGAAAGATTCAGAGACTGATCGCGCAGGCCGGTTTTGGCAGCGAGAAGACGATGGAGAACTTCGACATGAGCCTGGCCACGGGAATCAACGCCAAATTGGTGCGCGAACTAGCTGCCGGGGCCTTTATCGACCGCGCCGAAGCGGTGCTGCTGACCGGTCCTCCGGGCACGGGCAAAACGCATCTGGCCAAAGCGCTCGGCCATGCCGCCTGTCGCAAGGGGCGCACAGTCTGCTTCTACAAATTCAATCGCCTCTTCAGCGAACTGGAACAGGCCCAGAGAAACGATCGGTTAGAGCGGCTCTTGCAGAAACTGGCCAAAGTCGACCTGTTTATCCTTGACGATTTTGCCTTCCGAAAGATCGATCAGCCATCAAGCGAATGGCTCTATGAGATTGTTGATCAGCGATATGGGGCACGCTCGATCATTCTGACCAGCAACCGGGCGATGAGCGACTGGATGGGCGTCTTCCCAGATTCCGTCATCGCTGGCGCCATCCTGGACCGCCTGGCGCATCACGCGCATCAGATCCAGTTCAAAGGAGAATCGATCCGTAAAAAGCTGGGGCGTGCCGCGTTAAAAAACGCGCTGGATTCCAAGCGCCAATCCTCGTAATTTACAACCGCTAATTGCCGAAAAGGGGGTGGGTCATACTCGTGACCCTGGTGGGGAATACTGCTGACCCCTGACA
>CAZGHT010000191.1:0-2707 GCA_964525535.1 uncultured Rhodothermaceae bacterium | reverse complement strand
TTTTCCATCATCCACTTTTTTCCCCCCCCCCCGTCCGGGCCCGGCCCGCCGGCCGCCGAAACCCCCATCGATGGGATAAGCCTGATGCCCCTGCTTTCGGGCGCCGGCGCCCTCGACCGGGACGCCCTCTTCTGGCACTATCCGCACTACCACAGCGCCGGGGCCGGCCCGTCCGGAGCGATCCGCGAAGGCAGCTACAAACTCATCGAGTGGTACGAGGCCGCGCTGCTCGGGCGCGCAGATCAGGTCGAGTTGTATAATCTGGACGAAGACCCCGGCGAACAGGTCAACCTGGCGGCGGAGCACCCCGACAGGGTGGACGCGATGCGGACCCGGCTCCACGCCTGGCGCGAGGCCGTCGACGCTCAGATGCCCGTCGTACACTAACCCTGCAGAGAGTCCCTGTACCGAAATCCATGGCCGAGCCGCTCAAGAATCAATACGGTCCCGAAATCCCACGCCGCATTGCGGAGATGATCGCTCCCCATCATGCGCCCTTTTCGGCGGATCGGTTCGTCGACGAGGTGCTGGAGGAGTACGAAGAGCTGGACCTCACCCCCAGAGCCCGGCGCATCGCGTCGGTCCTGCATCGCCACCTGCCCGATGACTACGAGGAGGCCGTCGGCCTCCTGATTGCTTCAATGGGGCCGAAGCTCGACACGACGGAAAACTTCGGGATGGCGGTGTTCCTCTATCTGCCGCACGTGATGTATATCGCCGCCTACGGCCTCGATCATTTCGAGGCGTCCATGCAGGCCCAGTACGAGGTGACGCAACGCTTCTCCGCGGAATTCAGCATCCGCCCCTTTATCGAAAAATATCCCGAGGCCACGATGCGCCGGCTCCGTCAATGGACGCAGGATGCCAGCCCGCACGTGCGCCGGCTGGTTTCGGAAGGCACCCGGCCCCGCCTCCCATGGGCCCCCCGGCTGCGGGCCTTCCAGCACGACCCCTCGCCGGTGCTCGAGCTGCTGGAACGGTTAAAAGACGACCCCGCGCTCTACGTGCGCCGGTCTGTGGCCAACAACCTGAACGACATCGGCAAGGATCACCCTGAGGTGCTGGTAGAAACGGCCCGGACGTGGATGACCGACGCCGATGCGAAACGGGAATGGGTGGTGCGCCACGCCCTGCGATCGGCGGTGAAACGAGGCGATCGAGGCGCACTGGACGTGCTCGGGTACGGGAGGCCGGAGCGCATCTCGATCGATGACGCCCGCGTAGAGCCGCCCGTGGCCGAGATGGGATCCTCGGTAACCGTTGGCTTTACCGTGCGAAACGAGAGCGACCGCTTGCAGCGGCTCCTGGTCGATTTCCGCATCCACTACGTCAAGGCCAACGGCAGCCGGAGCCCCAAAGTGTTCAAGCTGAGAGAGGTGGAACTCGCTCCCGGAGAGGCGGTCGCGATGCAGAAGAAAATATCGCTCGCGGAAATGACCACCCGAAAGCATTACCCGGGTGCACATACGGTAGACATCCTGCTTAACGGAGAAATAAAACCCCTGGGCGCCTTCGAGTTGAGTTCGCCTTGAGTATGGTCCTGGCAGTGTATACCTTGTCCACGCATAAAACCCGTGTATTGTTATGATCGGCTCCCTGATCCCCGTCTCGATCCATCTATGGACGCTTCTGTTTCTGTTCCATTGGCCCTTATCTCAGAGTATGCACCTGCATGACGTCGATGATCCCGTCCAATCTGCGGTATACGCCTGGCCCGAGTCGTCAGCCGGCGAGGAGGCCTCAGTAATATTGAGCGGCAGTACGACCGCCCTTTCCGAACTGACAGTATATGGCGTCGTGATGCAGGGAGACGGAGAACACGACTTCGCGGCCGATGCGCAATCGGAGATGCTGTTCATCGTCAAAGAAGGGGCGTTGGCGGTGGAGCTGGACGGGCAGCGGCACGTGCTCGCGCCGGGCAGCGCGGTTGTCGTCATGAGCGGGGAACGCGTTCGCATCGCCGCGGAAGGCGATTCGGAAGCCGCTTATTACCGATTCGAGTATACGCCGCGGAATACTGTTGACCGGGAGCGAGGTCGGAGTGCCGGCGGTTCGATCGTGATGGACTGGGATGAGATCGAGATGAAGGAGACCGACAAAGGGGGGCGACGGGGGTACTTCGACCGGCCTACCTCGGCCTTCTCCCGTTTCGAGATGCACGTGACCACGCTTAACGGCGGCCTCATGAGCCATCCCGTGCATACCCACCGGGAAGAGGAATTTCTGTTGATCATGCAGGGGCAGGTCGAGGAGCACATCGACGGCAACCAGCACCCCGCATCGGAAGGCGACCTGATCTTTTTGGACGCGATGGCGCCGCACAACATCACCAACACAGGCGATGACGCCGCCGTATATTTTGCCTTTAAATGGGAGTAACCCGGCGTTATAAGCCTCGATGCTGTCATCCTGAACTTGATTCGAGATCCATGTAAGCGAGAGGTCGAGCGGGTCTGTTCAGGCTTTTTGACAGGCCTCGGTCCTCCACGCAGTCATGGTAACAACCACGCCCCGGCCCACGAATCGAGCGAGGCCCTGAAAGGGCCGTCTTATCCAGCCGGGGCAACGTCCCGGCCCACGAATCGAGCGAAGGATCCAAGCCAGTCAGAGCGAAGGCCCTGAAAGGGCCGTCTTATCCAGCCGGGGCAACGCCCCGGCCCACGAATCGAGCGAAGGATCCAAGCCAGTCAGAGCGAAGGCCCTGAAA
>CAZGHT010000190.1:1619-2932 GCA_964525535.1 uncultured Rhodothermaceae bacterium | reverse complement strand
CCTCATGCACTCCACTGTGCCGGCCCTCAATGAGCCGGCTGTAACCTTTTTTTGCGGATCTACGTCCTTCTTATCAGTACGTAAGTCAACGAGCATAACAACCTATGTTTGATGTGTATTGAGAATTGCATCGAGTACTGTCCCAAGTACTGCATCGGCTACACAGCGTGACGCTATTCGAATTCGAGTATCAGGTAAGGCAAAATAAGGACCGGATATATGGATTTGCATTCCAGTATCTGGGTAGTCGAGAAGAAGCCGAAGATGTTACTCAGGAGGTATTCCTTCGCTTCTGGAAACATCGACGAGAAATCGACGAGGAGCGCCCCATTGGCTGGCTTCTCAGGGTCACGCGTAATGCCTCCATCGATGCCATCCGCAAGCGTAAAACGTATAAACGAACCGTGGACGTAGATACTGACATGGTCGACCGCGCTTCCGGCAAACAACAGTCCCCGGAAGCCGAAGCCGAGTACACTGACTTCAGACACCATCTGGATAATGCTCTGCAGACCCTCTCTGAACCGTATCGCAGCATTGTCATCCTGCGTGAGATACAGGACATGAAATACAACGAAATTGCAGAGACGCTCGATTTACCCCTCAGCACGGTGAAGGTTTATTTGCACAGAGCGCGTAAAATGCTTAGAGATCAACTTAAAGAGGTGTTTCATCGTGAAAACGGATAAGACACGCCCGAACCCGCCTTCGGACCGACAAGAATGGATCGACCAGAAACTCGAAGCCTACCTGGACGGCGAGCTGGCCCCGGAGGAGTTGTACGAGATCGAACACCTCCTCGAGAGCGACGATCGATGGCACGAAGAACTCCAGCTTGCCCTCGCAATACGGGATGAACTTCGCGCCCTGAGCCCCCCTCCCTGCCCGGAACCCCTTCGTCAGGCTATCGTCGGCAGGGCCCGGCACGAGTTCCTACAACACCTCGTGCAGCGCTTCGAAGACTTTCTTCTGGGCGGCTGGCTCAGCCACTGGAAACCGGTGCTCGCTACGCTGTTGGTCCTGATCGCCGCGACCTTCCTTTTGACGCGCCATTTTCCAACCGATACGATGCCCCCCGAACCCCTTTCCCAGGCCGAAGTCGATCAAGCGCTCAGCGAAGTGAAATGGACCCTCGGATACGTGAGCAAGACCGGCCGGCTTACGGGAGACAGCATTCAAGACGCCCTGGCTCCCATTTTGAAAGAGACTCCTGATGAAGACTAAATCATCCGCCTCTCCCATTCAACCGTACGTTATGATACGGCAAAGAACCCCGCAGCGGCTCATTCCATGGTTTCTACAGCGCTTCTCGC
>CAZGHT010000190.1:0-1519 GCA_964525535.1 uncultured Rhodothermaceae bacterium | reverse complement strand
TCGCAGTGGGTATCGCAGCGCGTATCACGGCCGTTGCTGCTCGAGGTCATGCTGGGAATCGTCTTCCTATCGGTTCCGCTCACGCTGAAGGCACAGGATGGGCTGAACGCCTTGCCCGGCTATATCGACTTCAGCCAGTTGGAGGAACGCTTCAGTGTCGAACCGTCGCTGGAGGTAAATATCCAGGGCCAGCTTCTCCTCCTGGTCGCAGAGGCTTCTCGAGAAGACGATCCCGAACTGGCCGACCTGCTCAACCGGCTCAGCGCCATCCAGGTGCGTGGCTTCCCCATGCGCCGTACTCAGTTCAGGCACATGGAATCCCAATCCGAAGATATCGCCCGCCAGCTCGAAGAAGAAGGATGGAACACCGTCGTAAAACTCCGCGATTTTGGTCAGTACGTCGATGTGTACGCCCGTGAAAATGACGACTTCATCGAAGGGCTCATGATGATGGTCGTCGACAGAGAGCTTCAGGAGACCGTGTTCATCAACATCGTCGGGGATATCCGGGCCGATGAGTTGGGACGTATCGGCAGCCGGTTTGACATCGCTCCGCTGGAAGAGGTGGCCAATGATCGATGAGCCGGCCCTCCGATGCCCCACGTGATTTTCCTAACAATACCCTTTTATACAGCTTACATCGAACCTGGTAGGTGATATGCTCAATTCCTCCTCACTCGCCGTGAAGTATACTACTGTTACATATACTACTGTTACAATAGCCCTGGTTCTCGTAGCCATCGGAAGCGGGTGCTCCATGACCAACGAGCTGGCGAAGACCAGCGCCGTTATCGAACGAGAAACAGATCTTGACCTGGGCCCCGGAGTGCGCATATCGATGGGTCCGGGGCTCTTTCAGACAGCCGGCTTTCTTACCCGCTACATCGAAGACCAAGAGGCGCAGCAGATCAGTCGCATGGTGTACGGCATCCGCCGCGTCAAGGCGGCAGTCTACCCGGTCCGGGATGCCCAGAATATCGAAGATCTCAACCTGATCGACCTGGACCGATTCGAACGCAGAGGGTGGAAACCTGCCCTCAAAGTAGTGGATCGCGATGAGATAGGCTGGTTGCTGTACCGCGAACGCAGAGGGCGCGTGCACGACCTGTTCGTCATTTCTGTCACGGACGACGAACTTGTCCTCGGGCGGCTTCGCGGCAACCTGGATGAATTGCTCGACTTCGCTCTGATCGAATCGGAGCGTGACGAGTTCCGGTCCTTCGCCCGAGATGTCGAAAACTGGTTTAACTAAGTGATGTTACGCAGGTTGTGCACAGCAGCTCGTTGAGCCGGCTTTGAAATAAGGCGTTGCCGGTAGCTTCCGTCTGTTTTAGCTATTTCAAAGCCGTTGTGGCTGAACGATGGCGCACAGATGCGTAACATCCATAACTAAGTGATGTTACGCAGGTTGTGCACAGCAGCTCGTTGAGCCGGCTTTGAAATAAGGCGTTGCCGGTAGCTTCCGTCTGTTTTAGCTATTTCAAAGCCGTTGTGGCTGAACGATGGCGCACAGATGCGT
>CAZGHT010000189.1:0-2976 GCA_964525535.1 uncultured Rhodothermaceae bacterium | reverse complement strand
CATTCAAAGCCGGCACAACAGGGTGCTGTGCACAACCTGCGTATCATCACGTAATTAGTGAGGTCGAGTAAGATGGTGGGGAGGCGTTGGGCCAGCAAGGTCTTGCCCGAGCCCGGCGGACCTGCCATGAGCAGGTTGTGCCCGCCGGCTGCTAGAACACAACAATAGGCCGCCTACGACGTGCCTATTGTTGTGAGGCCATCCCTCTGAGTACGGCCGCGAGCTTGCCCATACGTTCGGCGTCACCGCCGAGTTCACGGGCCTCAATCAGTGCGAGATCGGCCTCAAGCGACGCCGCAAGGTCGTTCAGCTGCATCGCTGACGCATTGCCGCTGAGCACCCGCTGCGTCTCCTGGGCGCGGCTGTTCAAGATGCGACCGGCGCGCACCATCTGATCTAAATATGCCTGTGCGACGTCCACTGACGGCTCCCACTCGACTCTTGGCTGGAGCTGCGCGTTAAACTCATTCATTATCACGGCTTCTGCCGCGCGGATCTCGGACTCTGAGAGGTGCTCGCTCGGGGTGAGACGGAAGACATCGATGCCCCGCATGATCTCGGCGCCGTAGAGGCGGCCGTTGTACCAGTATGTAGACCAGTAGCCGCCTGTGTAGAGCGAGTCGGCAGACATCGGGCCGCGATCGAAGAAGGCGATCTCAAAGGGATTCTCCGGGTCCGTGAAGTCCATGAGGCTGAGCCCACCCTGATACCAGGCCTGGGCCATGATGTCGCGACCCGGGACCGGGATGATCGAACCGTTATGCGCGACGCAGTTCTCGGTCTCGGTCTGTGGAACAGGGAGTTTGTAGTAGCTCGCCAATTCCATAGTGCCATCCGTGCCGATCCGGAAGATGGCATTGGCGCCCCATGAGGCCGGATCCGTGGATCGGCAGCGCGGAGCCGAGCCGCCGCCCCATTCATCCGTGAAGACGACGACATCGCCGTCGTTGTTGAAGGTGGCCGAATGCCAGTAGGCAAAGTTCGGATCGACCTGCTCGCTGATCCGGCGTGGGTTCTCGGCGTCCGAGATGTCAAGGAGAATGCCGTTCCCGGAGCATGCCCCGCCGGCGAGCCCGATGCCGGGGTAGGCGGTGATGTCGTGGCACCGGTTGGTGGTACGCGTAGACTGCGTGCCTTCACCGTGGTCACCACCCTGCCACAACCCGTCGATGTCGCCCTTTTCATTGGCGAAGATGCGTGGCATGTTCACGATCTCGGCCGCAGCCGGGTTAGCCAGTGGCACCTTCACGACCTCGATCCGGAATAGCGCCGTGTTCGGATCTTCGTCAGGGTCTCCGCTGGAGCAGCCCTGTAGCTCTTCGCCTGGGCGCACCCGACTCGTGCCCTGGATGTAGACGTAGATGTTTTCGGTGTCGCCCGGCTGCGTGACGATCGTGTGCGTGTGCGATCCCCGGCAGGACTGCACAGCGGCCACCTGCGTTGGGTTGGCCATGTCCGAAACGTCGAAGATGCGCACGCCCCGCATCCGCTCAGCAGAGATGGAATCGGCAACACCTTCAATCCCGCAGTCCAGACGTCCACGGGTCTCTTGGGCTGACATCACGATCAGGTCACCGAAGATCGAGACGTCCCCCTGACCGCCGGGGCAAACCACCGATAGCTCGTATACGGGATCTGCCGGGTCGGCGATGTCGATGACCTGGAACCCATTGTAGTTCCCCTGGATCAGCCGGTTACCCTGGAAAGCCAGATCCGTGTTGTTGAACCGCCTGTCGGTTGGCCTCGCGGGGTTGAAGAAGCCCTCAGCCCGCGGGATTGCTGCGAGGTGTTCCAGGCCCATGATCGCCGTCTCAGCGTCCGCCCATCCGGCGCCGAGTCCGATCCGCGGGTCGTTCGGGTCCCAATCGAGACTGGGGGCGTTGGGCGTATCGGGTTCCTGCGGCGCCACGACCGCATTGTTCGGAGCGTCTGTCTGCTGTGCCACGGCGTCCAGGCCGGTGAACACGGTAGCGACCAGTGTGGCCACGACCAAGAGGCCACGCCCCCATACTTGACCGAAGTCCTTCATGTTTATACCTCTACTAGTGTTGGAATTTGGATTTCCCGTACGCGAGATCCAGTTGCGAAGCCGTCCTTCAGGCTTGCGCGCATTTGTCAGCGCAGCTGCCTGAGCAGCGCGCGCATGCGATCGATCTCCATCTGCTGATCCGCGTCGACGTCCTCGGCAAACTGGAAGATCGTTGACTCCTGTGCTGCACCAGAACTATTGAATAGGGTTTCCACCATATCGATGGCCCCCTGGTGATGCTGGATCATCCCTTCGAGGAAGAGCCGGTCGAACTCGGTCCCGCGTGCGTTCGAGAGGGCCTCCATCTGCTCCGCGGTAAGCATGCCAGGCATCATGTGGAGCCCGCCCACCATGTCGTGGTGCATCCCGCCCATACTCCCCGTGGGCATCTCGATGGGTTGGTCCCGCTCGGTGAGCCACGCCTCCATCAGCTTAATTTCGTCGCGCTGCGAGATCTCCATGCGCAACGCCATCTGACGAACGGCGTTGGTCGTAGCGTGCTCATGGACGAGAGCCGTCATTTGGAGCGCCTGCTGGTGATGCGGGATCATGCCCTGCATGAAGCGAACGTCTGCCTCCGTAAAGGTCGCGCCTGACACGTTATCGAGTTCCTCTAAGGAAAAGACCCGACTGCTCTCCCCGGGGGCGCCCGGTTGGACAACCCGGGGACCGTCGGTCGGCACCGGCATAGACGCATCTTTCGAGCCACTGCATGCCGCGAGTGCGCCCATTGAGAAAACAAGCAAGGCAAACGTTCCAGTGCGAGTCAGCATAGTTCGGTGTTTGTTGCTCGCCGTGTCAGTCATGTTGATTCACTAGCGAGTACGTATAGCAGATTCAGTATAGGCTCTGATCAGAGCCCGTTCTCGTTATGGTGGGGAGGTTTAGAAAAACGAAAGGAATATACTGATTTCTGGGATTACGAACCAATAGGCGTGCCCCTCGTC
>CAZGHT010000188.1:0-3075 GCA_964525535.1 uncultured Rhodothermaceae bacterium | reverse complement strand
CTTTGCTTAAGCTCTCTCTGCATTTAAGCTAAATGGCAACTGTGGGGTAGTATGCCTTCTATCTCTTTTTATGCCTGATGGGTGTATCCCTATCTATGTTTATCTGCCGGCAAATTATATACATTATCCTGTACTACGATAACGTGAAGAAAGATATTATTTCTTCATTTTATGTTTCATCATACATTCACACATGGAAAACAACGATTTGTATCTCAGGAAAATCGAATCAAAGATTGAAAAGATCGAGTCACAAATATTCGAATTACGCATGCGATCCGCAAATTCGGCATACGATGTATCTGAGGCATTTCCTCAGAAAATGGAAGCCTTAGAGGCGAAGTTGGCAATGCTCAAAGAGAAGGCAAATCAAATGCGATCGACGAAAGAGAATGATACCATGAGCCAGCTTCGAGAAGAGGTTCAAAATCTTACAGAGAGTATCTCAACCAAGATGAGAGAATTAATCAGCGACTGACACTCCATGCATCTGACGGCATACATCTGACGGCGTTGCGCAACCCACTCAACGTGTTGCATAACTCGTCAAACAGGTGTGAGATCCGTTCAACCATATTAATAGCAGTGTTTTATTAATAGCAGTGTTTATAGTAGATAAGAACATACAAGAGGTGAGATTATGTTGAGGAGTATGAAAGAAGTTAATGGGTACAAATTAAATGCACTGGACGACAAACTGGGTAAATGCAAGGATTTCCTCTTTGACGACGTTACCTGGACGATCCGGTACATGGTTGCCGATACCGGTAACTGGCTGGTCGGGCGTAAGGTGATCATTCCACCGCATTCGCTGGACAAACCGGACTGGGCGTCGCAAATGTTTCCCGTGCATTTGACGAAAGAGGAAATCAAGAATGCGCCTGATCTGGTCGAAAATGCCCCTGTCTCACGACAATACGAAGAAAAATTTTACCAGTATTTCGGCTGGCCGTATTACTGGGCCAGTGCCTATGCAGGCGGCGCCGTTGCGCTGAGTCCGGAAGCCACCGCCGACATTGGATCGGCAGACGAACCGATCGAAAATCCACATCTGCGATCGTTCGACGAAGTCAGAGGGTATCACGTTGATACGCTCGACGGAAAAACGGGGCATATCGAAGATTTCGTCTTCGACGACACCACGTGGGTGATTCGGTACCTGGTCGTCGATACTCGCAACTGGTTGCCCGGACGTAAGGTGTTAGTTGCACCCGAGTGGGTCAGTGCCTTTGCCTGGGCAGAAAACAAGGTGCACGTCGATTTACTGAGCGAACAGGTCGAAAAAAGCCCTCGATACGATCCCAGCCAGCCGGTCAACAGGCGGTATGAGATCCAGTTGTATGACTACTACGGCCGCCCCAAGTGGTGGAATAATTAGGACCAGGCACACAAGATAACATGACTCAAACAAAAGAAGAACCCGTCATTCGAATCAAGCGAATATTGGACGAACGTGACATTGCGAAAAACTGGATTGGAGTATTAATACTGGGTATTCTGTCCCTGCTCGCTGGCGCCGCTGCCATCGTTCTTCCGCGCGTAGCTACGTTCGTAGTGGAAATCGTTATAGGCTGGTTACTCGTAATCGAAGGTATTATCGCCGGATTTTACGCGTTTCAGATGCGAGGACACAACGGTTTCTGGTGGAAATTACTGGGCGGCATACTCGCCATAGGAGCCGGTATACTGCTGCTTATGTATCCCACTCCGGGAATCATCACCCTCTCCATTCTCCTCGGAGTATTCTTTATAACATCGGGATTCATCAAGTGTGTATTGGCCTCTAACATACGTCCAACGAGAAGCTGGGGCGGTTTATTGGTCAGCGGCGGCATCGATATACTGCTCGGCTTATCCATTCTCATATTCCTACCCGAAGCCGCGGCCTGGGTCATTGGATTGCTGTTCGGTATCTCGTTACTCGTTCACAGCGTATGGCTCATATCACTCTCTCTATCAGCCAGGAAAATGGGTTCGAAATTGGAGACGGCGTAGGACAACTGGGCAACAGATGTTACGCGCCGGATGCGCATACGTCCTGCCAGCGTGGCTTTGCATACCTGCAAAGCCACGTTAAACAGCCTGCTGTTCACAGTTCGCGTAACGTCACTGAGCAGCATAAACAGTGTGGAATAGTCCGGCTCGTCAGATAAAGCCACACGCTGAATTATACATTTAAATATAACCCGTATATATACGTAGATCTATCTACTTTACGACCGACAATGGTTATCCTGATAATGTAGTAAGTTAATTGATCAGTTACCTGGGCCACGCCTGAATCACTGATCAAACATGAATTTAGAAACAGAATATCTATATTATGACACATTTAATTACCAAACAAAAATCGTTTATCGTATCACTGCTCATCCTGGCCCTTGCCTGGGTAGCCAACCCAGCGCTTAATTACGGGCAAACGTTAGAAGAAAAACCTCAATCCATTAAAGAGGAAAAAACGACTATCGTGCAAGACGGTGACCTCATGTTAGTGGTCAAAGAAAAGGAATTCGAGCGAGTACGGCACATGCTGGATTATCTATTGCAGAATGCACGCGATCATGCAGTTAACGACCAGATGGATATTGCATCGGAAGAACTCATGATGGCAGCCTCATACATGTACGTAGATGTTAGCTCAGCCGAGTCATCACACGGCGATGCTGTCCGAAAAGCAGCTGAAGGGCTGGAAGAAGTAGCCGGCGCCCTGACCTATTCAGAAACTCCGCTGGATATTGTAGACCGTGCCATCTTTAATGCTCATCATAAGCTCGCTGCATTCCACCAGTTGAGAGCTGAAACCAATCTGGAAGCTGGATTTCACAAGACTTCAGGGTATGCGCTGCAGGCAGCATTGGTACACTATAAGCATGCAGCCTTTACTGAAGCTCGCTTAGACAATGTGGCCTTGACTTCTATTGTAGATAACGATCTTTTCGAATCTCTCGAGAAGTTCGCCATTGCAATGCAGGAAGGAAAAGACATCGTATCGTACGATGCAGACGCATTGCTGGAAGAACTGGAACTCGAAATCAGAAATCTCGAGATTGCCAAGTCATAATCCGATCAAGCTGA
>CAZGHT010000187.1:0-3092 GCA_964525535.1 uncultured Rhodothermaceae bacterium | reverse complement strand
ACTGAGAACTGAGAACTCCGAACTGAGAACGGAGAACTGAGAACCCCGAACTGAGAACTGAGAACGGAGAACCGATCAGACGAGATGGTGGCGCCGCATCTTGTCCCTCAAGAAGCGGGCGGAAGCATCCAGGTGGCTCAACCCCTTCAGCGGATCCTGCCCATTCTCGATGGAGATCCAGCCCTGGAATCCGGATTCGTGCAGCATGGAGAAAATCCGATCGTAGTCGTTCAGGCCCTGGCCGATTACACCGTGTTTCAGAATGGGTGCATATCCGGTATTCGGATCCTGTTCCAGGTTGCGCAGATCCTCGAGTGTGCCCCCTTCCAGGTAGCGATCGCTGGCGTGCATGGTTGCCACATGGGGCAATACGCGGCGGAGCAACTCGAGGGGATCCTCGCCAGCGACGATGGCATTCGAGGGGTCGAAGTTGATGCCGAAGTTCGGATGAGCGCCGATGGCGTCGATGAGCGCGAGGAAGACGTCGCTGTGCTGTGCAAATTCGGGATAGGTCCAGTAGCCGTCCTTGTAGTGGTTTTCAAGAATGAGCACGATGCCATGCTGTTCTGCAAACGGGAGCAGTGCGTGAACGCATTCGGCCACCCACTGTATGCCGGTTTGAACCTCTATGCCTGGCCGGCGCTGGCCCGACAGGATCCGGCAATATCGCCCGCCCAGGAGCGCCGTAGCTTCAATGGCGCGCTTTTGCTGTTCGATTTCGGACTGGCGCGCTGCGGGGTCGGGGCGGGTGAAATCGGGCGAATAACACATCATGGGAATGGATCGCCCGGCGTCTTCCACCTGCCGGCGGAGGCGTTTCAGCTCCGCCGGACGGTCATGGGGCGTGAATCCCCAGTAGAATTCGTAGCCGTCGACGTCCAGCCGCCTGGCCAGGTCCAGCCACTGGTCGACGGTCATCTCTTTCGTGACGCACAGTTGATCGAGAAAACATTTGGGGAATACGGCCAGCGGCATACGCGAGTGGAGTTCAGGGTGAAGGGGTGAGTACCGTTTTGACGTATCGTCCTTCCATCATGCCGGTGAAGCAATCCTGCCAGTCGTCGAGCGGGGCGACTTTGTTCAGCACGGGGTCGAGGTCGAGCCGCCCCGAAGCAATCAGCTTGATAACGCGTTCCCAGATCGGCCAGTTGTGCGAAAAGCTGCCCTGGAGGGTAACGGCTTTCTGGACGATGGGGTCGAGGGAGAACTGCGCGGGTTGAGGGCCCCAGCCCACCTTCGTGATGTGGCCGGCCGGCCGAACGCAGTCCATGGCCAGCTGCAGCGTGCTCGATACGCCGGCTGCGTCGATGACGAGGTCGACCCCCAGGCCGTCGCCGAGGTCCCTGACGCAAGCCGCTACGTCCTCCGTGAGCGTTAGGCTGGCGCCGAGCTCGCGGGCGGCTTCGAGCCGAACGCCATCTTCGGGCAGGCCGGCCACGACGATAGGATCTGCTCCGTTCAACCGGGCCAGGGCGCAACACAGAAGGCCTATCGGCCCCGGACCGATAACGAGGACCATGTCGCCCGGGCGGATGCGAGACTGCATACACACCGCATTATAGGCTACGCTGCAGGGTTCGGTGAGTGCGGCTTTTTCGTACGGCAGGTCCTCGGGTACGCGGTGCAAACACCGCTCGGGGACGCGCACGTACCGGGTCATCGCCCCATGGACGCCGTACCCGAATCCTAACCGGGACGGATCGAGATTGTAGAGCGCCTGGCGCGAAAAGGGAGACCCTGCGTCGATCACGGCCGCCGTTTCGCTGACCACCCGATCGCCCACGTCGAACTGCCGGACGCGCGCCCCGGCATCGACGATCTGCCCGGCAAATTCGTGACCGAGGATACAGGGGTAATTGACCGGCCAGCTGTGCGTACCGTGCCACTGATGCAGATCGCTGCCGCAGACGCCCACGGCTTTGACCTCGAGAAGTACATCCTCCTCCCCGATGCCGGGAGTGGGCATTTCCTGTAAGGCAACGCTGTGAGGCGCCGGGTCGTAATTGACCAGCGCCGGCATCGTTGCACCTGGTGTCGTTTGTTCAGCGGGCATAACGCAATGAGCTTAATCCGGGGGATACTCGAACCGGTTCATGGGTGGCGCGGGAGGACGGGGACGTCCCCGTGGGCGTGCACCTCTGTGCAGATCTTGCGGAGAACTGCGGAGAGGTCTCCGTTGGCAGGGGTGAACGAGTCGGCGTCGATGGCGAGTGGGGCGCCGATGACGACGAGAGGCGCGCCGTAGCGCGGCGTTTCGACGGCCTGTTGTATGGACAGCCCGCCGACGGCCTGCACGGGAATGCCTACGGCGTCGACGACTTCAGCGAGGCGGTCCAGGGGGGATGGCGCCGGCTGCGATCGCTCCATGCGCAGCGTCCGGAAGTCGTACCCTATATGGTGAATGATGTAGTCGCATCCCATGTCTTCCAGCATGCGAGCGCCATCGACGGGGTCCTCCATAGCCATGTTGTCTCCCATCACCTGGACGCCCAGGTCTTTCCCGGCCTGAACGACCCGCTCTATAGTCTCTGCGTGGGCAACACCCATCACGACGACGTGCGTTGCGCCGGCACCGGCCATCAGTTCGGCTTCGAGCCAGCCGCCATCCATGGTTTTCAAATCGGCTACGATGGGGACGTCCGGATACAGGGCTCTGAGTTCTTTGACAGCCCCCATGCCATGCGAGATGATCAGGGGCGTCCCGACCTCAAGCCAATCTACACCGGCTTCAATGGCGGTCCGGGCCGTAGATACGGCTTCGGCTATGTCCGTCAGGTCGAGGGAAATTTGTACGACAGGTTTCATCTTCGGAGGTCAGCGTAGAAGGAGTACAACAGGGGATCGGAGCAGGCTCCATGGTGAAGATAAGCCTTTGGGACGGGATGTAAAAAGAATCTTCAAAGCGGTGATAAATTCGTGAAAAGTTTCGGCACAGGCTTTGTTATCCCTGCTTATACCTTCGGGTAAAATACGATTTGCTCACTGGATGGTCTTACATGCGGTGGGTTTTACACATAGATACGTTGGATTTAAATCCACGATGCGGGGTCTTTCGCGAGGAAGACCCCGCTCTCTGTTATATATGGATGTTA
>CAZGHT010000186.1:0-3217 GCA_964525535.1 uncultured Rhodothermaceae bacterium | reverse complement strand
GTCCTGAAGCAGGGCGAAGACACGCGGGGCATGATCGGTGGGGTCCTGAAGCAGGTCGAAGACACGCGGTGTATCATCGGCCGGGTGCTGAAAGGGGTCGAAGACACGCGGGGCACGATCGGCCGGGTGCTGAAACGGGTCGAAGACACGCGGCGTATCATCGGCCGGCTCCTGAAACGGGTCGAAGACACGCTGGGCACGATCGGCCGGCTCCTGAAAGGGGTCGTAGACACGCCGGGCACGTCCAGAGTGCGCCGATACACCGCCGAGCTCCCTCGACCGGTCCCAGACTCCTCCGGGGACCTGCAGTGCGTCTCGGACTCCTCTCCCGGGCCTGCGGCAGGCATTCAGTGCGCCTCGGACCCCTTCCGGCCGGCTTTTCATCGAGCTCAGAGCTGCGCTGATAGGGCGCCGCTCCGCTCGGGGAAGGGGCCGAGCTACGCTGAGGGGTATCGACAGCGTTCGGACGCCCCTCGGTGAAGCCCGGGAGAGTCCCGGAGCAGTCTGGGCGTGGCGATAACTTCTCGGAGGGTTTGCCACCGGATTTCGAGAGAGGTCCGAGCGTCTCGGCAGAGGTTCTGCAGGAGTCTGAGAGCGGCTCACGCTCTTCGGGAGAGGTTCTGCAGCACTCTGATCGGCGACGAAGTTACGCGGAAGGGGTTTGTATTCGGTCGGAGGGCTTCGCAGCGTCCTCGAAGGGGATTTTTTTCTTCCGGGCAACTTCGCAGCGTCTTCGAAGGCCGCCGTCCAGGTTTTGGCGCCCCGCGAGAAGCTGAGGACTGAGAACGGAGAACTCCGAACTGTGAACCACGAACTGTGAACGGAGAACGGAGAACCACGAACTGTAAACTCCGGCCCCAGGACGCGGGCTCCCAAAAAAGGTCAGAGCTTCTCGTTGAAGAAGTCGATGGTTCGCTGCCAGGCCAGTTGAGCGGCTTCTTCGTCATAACGCGGAGTGGTGTCGTTGTGGAAGCCATGCTGCACACCCGGGTAGAAGTGCGCCGTGTATTCTTTATCGTGCTCCTTGAGCGCAGCTTCATAAGCCGGCCACCCTTCGTTGACACGTGTATCGAGTTCAGCAAAGTGGAGCAAGAGCGGCGCATTAATACCGGGCACGTCTTCTGCGTCCGGCTGTCCGCCGTAGAAGGGTACAGCGGCTTTCAAGTCTGGGATGCGGACGGCCATCATGTTGGAGATCCATCCGCCGAAGCAAAAGCCGACGACGCCGATGCTGCCCGTACAGAGCGGGTGGGTATTCAGATAATCGAATGCCGCGATGAAGTCTTCGAGCATCTCCATGCGATCCCGTTGCCGCTGCAGCTCGCGTCCTTCGTCGTCGGTGCCCGGATATCCACCGAGCGGGGTGAGCGCATCGGGGGCGAGGGCGAGGAAGTCCTCGAGGCCGGCCCGGCGAGCGACGTCCTCGATGTGCGGATTGAGCCCTCGATTCTCGTGAACGACGACGACGCCGGGGAGCCTGGCTTCGTTGCCCGCCGGCATGGACAACAGTCCTCGTATCGTACCGCCGCCTTTGGGCGATTCGTATTCGATGTATTCCGAATCGAGCCTGGAGTCGCCGGCGCGCACCTGCTGCGCACTCGCGTATTTAGGAGACAGATGATCGAGGATCGCTTTGGCCGTGACTCCTCCTACGGCGTACCTGGATACCTGATCGAGAAATGATCGCCGATTGATCTGGCCGTGCACGTATTCGTCGTAGAGATTAAAGACTTCCTGGCTCAGCTCTTCGTTTTTTACTTTTTTCATGATGTAGCGCTCGGTTAGGGGTGAGGTATTCGTGAATACGTTAACATAAACGACATTACTTGATAGTCACGTATCGTTCCAGCCGGGCGATTTCCTCATCATCGACGTACTTGCCTATCTCGCGGCGAAAGTGCTCCACATTCCGGTAGGGGCGATATTCTTTGAACTCGTGCAGCATTCGGGAGCCGAGGCCGGGAATGCTCAGGATGTCCTCGTCGCTGGCGGTGTTCAGATCGATCGGGATAAACACAAACTGCTCCAGGCGGGCGACCTCATCGTCGTCCACGTACTTGCCTATCTCGCGACGAAATTCGGCGAGTGCGCGATAGGGCCGGTATTCTTCGAACTCGTGAGCCATTCGAGACCCTACGCCCGGGATCAGCAATATTTCTTCCTCCGGAGCTTCATTCAGGTTGACCGGGAGGAAGAGCTTCGCATACAGTTCGTTGCGCTCCTCGTCCCCAAGAGCCGGGCTCAGCAGGGCGTCTACCTCGATCATGCTGAGGAAGGGTCGCTCGTCCAGAAGCTTCCCGGCAAGCGCTTCCGTCATATGAGGCAGCGCCAGGAGCTCTTCTTCGCCAATCTGATTCGGATTGAGCACACCATTGTTGGCGCCCAGCTGAGCCCGTGCCGTATTCGAGAAAACAAAGGCGAGGGCGACAACCATCAAGGATATCTTATGTGATTTCATGTGATTTCTAGTTTGGATTAATCTCTCAAGCCGTTTCGGGGGATTCCTGTTGATGCACCTGCCCGACAGGAGCGAGGAGTGGATGTTTGAATGTGTAAATGAGGCCCAGCAACCCCAGTTGAATCATAGTTCCGGGCGCCAGGGCCGGAGTCGCCCCTTTGAGGGACTCCCAGATCAGCTCGAAACCGCCGATGGCCGGATACATCTCCTTCTCAAATTCTGCATTCCCCTTGAAATGAAGGCCGATGCCAAGCAGGCCGCTTATGATAAAGAGCACCATGAGACTTCGGAAAAACCGCAGAGTCACAGGTGATTTAGTATACGCAAATATACCCAGATTGACGATGCCGAGCCCCATCAACGCGAGGGGGATCCACATCCATATATCTTCCGTGTGTTCGAGCAGGATCAGTTCAGCCCCCGTGCCGATGAGGGTGAACAGGAAGACCCCGAGAACGAGCACCCTGACGTACGTGACCAGATTTCGTTCGAGCGATGTGTTTCGCATAGTGTACAATATGTATTGCCGGATGAATTGGGGTTGCGGGATGAAGACACGACCCGACGTGGGTCTACTTTGCTTATCGCCCATGCTCCCTGCGATGTTCCGGACTCCGGACCAGGTCGTGTGGACATGCATCTGCATCCGCTCTGTTTCGCCGATGTTGTGCATCGCTGCGTACCATTCCTCGCGAGATACCCCGTCGCGTCTCGGAATGCGCCTTGATCTGCTCAACATCCATCAACAAAGCGCTGGCC
>CAZGHT010000185.1:0-3727 GCA_964525535.1 uncultured Rhodothermaceae bacterium | reverse complement strand
CGTTTGCGCACAGATGCGTACCATCCATCATTCAGTGATGATACGCAGGTTGTGCACAGCAATACGATCATTCCCAACCCGATTGGGAATCCAGAAAACGCAGAAGTTGATCTAAACGGTCTCTGGATCCCGCATCAAGTGCGGGATGACGCTTTCTATTCCTGTAGAGGAACAGTTACACCAAAGACGATACCAATGAAGCGCACGTCTACTCAAATGTACCCGATTGTCGAAGCCTATCTGGTCTCAGAAACGGTCCTGAAAAACTGGACAGCCTCCCACCCACTTCTTCTCCGGGTCCAATTTACCCGCTCACTCTTACAGCAACAGCTTTTTCTTTGTGCCTTGTCATAGAGGCCGCGTGCAGGTCAATACTACGAGCGAGGTCGAAGCATCGCCCTTTCGGAGCGTGGATAGCGGTCTCCAATCGAATGATGGACATCTCGTTCCCAGTCTTTTGTTGAGGATTTGTACTTTACGTCTATCTCAACTTCTGGAAATTCTTCAGGCGATACCATAGGGGTGGAGCCATTTATTAGATACGAGTCGAGAAAGTCTAGAATCACCTCGTTCAGTATCTGGATCATACGTTCGCCGGGCACCGCTCCCAATTGACCCGCTTGCCTTAGCAGAGGCCAGGCTAAAGTCAGATCTGTAAAATCAGCATGGCGTGTGTCAGGTATCCAGTACTCGTGGAAATCATGGGTACTGTTCAGCATCAGGAAATCGTTGACTCTGGGGGCATCATCACTGTATATCATGAGAAAAGGAACGTGTAGCGGTTGCCGCTGCCGTTCACCGTATTGAAGCCCATCAATGTTAATGCCCGCCTTGCATCGTGGATCGGTTTTGCAAAATTCGCTGGATGTTGCGCCGCCGAGTGACATTCCCATTACGGCTATACGGGAAGAATCCAGGACATCACGGAGATCCAATCGCTCAATGTGACCGGATAGAATTTGATCCAGCACAAATCTGGTATCGTCAACCCATTCGGTAACTCGATCGTTCATTTCAGGCATCGATTCCACCGCCTCCAGCATTATCGCGGCACGCTGCTCACGGTCTTGTAGGTCCTCAATAGAATCAATAGCGGCTGTGATAGGGCGCGATGTTTCTTCCACCCACGCCATGGCCTCCTTGAAGTTGTCTAATCCCATGATGAAGTCAGGTAGGATCGTACCCGTTTGAGGCAGGTTCACCCGGATACTCTCATAGGGATGCCCGATACTGAATACCGCGTAGCCATGGCTCGCGAGATGCTCCATCAATACGGTATTTTGCGCCGTAAACATTTGCAGGCCGTGGTTAAAGAGAATGACCGGAAACGGCTTTTGACTGGACGCGACAGGCAGGTCAGGATACGAATGCGTATTGATTCCTCGTAAGTAACGCATGAAAAAACTGACTCGATCTCGTTCACCTCTATATAGTTCTCTCCAGAAAGAAACTGGGCTGGGCAAGTTCTGCGCATCCACGCTTTCCGCAGGATACCATACCTCAACGAAGAGTTCACGTGGGGCCAGGGGATCAGCCAGGAAAGTCTCTTTCCTCATCGTGTCTTTAAGGGCAAAAGAAGTGGTTCCTACCAGACAGGGGCCTTCAGGAGCGGGAAGTTCGAGTATAGGCAATTGGGAAGCCAGAAACCATGACGTGCCGAGCAGAACGATGCCAACCAGTAAACCTGCCAGACGCACAGCCAGGAAGGTCTGTGTACGCTTTAGCAGCGATAAAGCCAGCGAGCCAAAAAGAACATAACAGGGAAACATATGCCATCGTGTGACCTCGGTGATTCCATGTAGTAAGATCACAAAGATACCGCCTCCGAATACAAAGAACGCGAACGTTCTTTGCCGGCCTCCAACAACCTGGATGAAGAGAAAAACCAGCGTGAGCAGCAATAAAAGGGTCTCGAAGAACTGCATAGGGAGCTTCCGTGTCGGTGAACGATCGCATAGTAGACGAACGAATCACGAACGAGCCGTCCTCTTTGTTACATGGCCCCATGGGATCAGCTGATGGAATACCAGTAATGACCCCACGTCCGCACCAGCATCATCCAGCCCTCCGCCCTATCCACGCCGGCCTGCACCACGTAGATTCGGTCATTCTTGAACATCTGCGGTAATGGTAGAGTCTATGATTTGCGCGATACCATGAGCTATTCCCATCGTTCCTGGCCCAGAAGCCTGGTCGCGATTGGTTAATACGATCACAGCCAATCCAGTTTTCAGGTCTCGAAAATAGGACGTACCCGTGAAACCGCTATGTTCGACAAAGCGACGTCCATTCTTTTGATTCACCCACCACCCATAGCCATAACCTAACACCGATGATGTCGCAGCATCCTCTCGAAAAACATAGAGCGGTGACCAAACCCTTGTAAGCAACTCCGCGGACAAAATGTTCTCAGCAGCGAGTGACTGTTCCCATTTCACCATATCCAGGATGGATGACATAACGCCGAAGTGTGAGGTCAAGCCGAATTGCCAATCTCTTCGAATATTTTGAAGCTTCGAATCTTGTATTGTATATCCCGCCACCCGATTCGGAATGATCTGCTCCTGGTCCAGTAGATATGTTTCTGTCATGCCAAGCGGTTCAAGAAAGCGCTCTTGCAAGAATGATTCGAACGTGTTTCCAGTTACTCGTTCGATCACGAGTCCCAGTAAAAAATATCCTTGATCACTGTATTGCCAATCAGTACCGGGCGTTGCGATCAGCGGGGTATTTTTTGCTGTCTCTAGCATCTCATCCGTACTGTAATCCATGAGAAAGACGCCCGCATAGGTTTGCTCAAAGCGATGGGTCAGGCCTGCCGAATGAGACAACAATTGTCGAATTGTGATTGTATGCCAGCTTTCAGGTATATCCTCAATGTAATGGTGAAGTGAATCGTTTATGTTGAGCCTCCCTTCCTCAGCAAGCATTGCAATCGCGGCACCGGTAAACTGTTTTGTGAGAGAGGCTAATTCGAACACTGAATGCTCGGTGACGGGAACACCGAGTTCGAGATTTGCCGTCCCGTAAATGGCTATTTCCAGTACTTTGCCTCGTTCCAGCAGAGCCATTGCCAGGCCGGGAATATTCCCTCGAGCCATCTTTTCTTGAATGAAGGCATCGATCTTTTTGTTGATGCCGACGGCGCTCTGTTGTCCAACCGCATGGAATGAGGTACATGCAAACAAACCCAAAGCGATTAACCAAGAACCGATTCTACTCAAAATCTGAATACCCCTCCTTGCTTTTTGCAAACAATATAACAGATGTTACGCGCCGGATGCGCATACGTGCTGCCAGAGCGGCTTTGCACGGTACAACGGACCACTCCAGGTTTCTTGGCAAACTGCGTGTGGTTAAGACCAGGCTTTTCCGATACCTCGCGATCCTCTTCAAGCGTTTTACCCCTTTCAAACGGTACGTACCCAAGAAACTCAACGACCTTCAGCATGTGCTCCAAAGATGGCTCATGAACCCCTCGTTCCCAAGACGAAATGGTCTCTTCCCACACTCCGATAGCGTGCGCCACCCCTTTGGTCTTCCTGAATCGAGTTCAGGACAGGTTTCGCAAATCGAGTCTTCGCTGACGAATGTGATCGCCGATAGTTTCGAGCTTTGTTGGAAATCGGCTTAATTTGGCCGTTTGAGCCCTTAAGCGCAGGTGGCAAAAAGTGCGCGGATCCCTCCCCCTCCGCATTTTGAATGTTGAATTTCGAGTGACGAGTTT
>CAZGHT010000184.1:0-3804 GCA_964525535.1 uncultured Rhodothermaceae bacterium | reverse complement strand
CTAGTGATAGCACTCATGTATATACCTCCGATCTATTCTCTCTTTGACCTATTTTAAAACTTCTATTGCTTGATTCATTTCACGCTGATGCGTTTCGGTTTGCTCGTTTCCGCTTTCGGTATCCGAATACTGAGGATTCCGCCTTCGTACGAGGCCTCGATTTTATCGGCTTGAATAGATTTTGCTACCCCGAATTCGCGGTAGAAATGCCCGCTCCAGCGCTCACGATGAGTGGCTTTTGCCTCTCCGTGGTCTGGGATCTGGCGCTCTCCGCTCACGCTCAGCATACCCTCCTGGTAGTTGATCGATACGTCTTTTTTGTTTACGCCGGGCACGTCGAGCAGAATCATGTACGCATCTTCTGTTTCCGCGAGGTCCGCGCGCGGCGCCCAGACGGCGGTGTCGGCTTTGTCGTTACCATGTTTGCGAGGATGCAGGCCGTCGAACAACCTGTCTACCTCATGCTGCATCCGCAACAGGCGATGCAACGGTGAGAGATGGATCACATCATTCATAGTCGTTAACCTCTTGACAGTTTGACTTACAAGCAGATGTTACGCACCGGATGCGCATAGGTACTGCGAGAGCGGCGTTGCAGGTATGCAAAGCCGCGTCAACCAGGCTGCTGTGCACAGTTCGCGTAACATCACTTACAAGGAATATCGTTTCGTACACTCCCTGTAATATCAATCGATATGCCAATCCCCCCCAATTGCCAATCTGGCAAACCGCCCTAAAAAAGCCCTTTCATTCTGTCAGAGATGCTTGAATTTTTGACAGCCCGGCCCGCGGCGTGGCGCACCGATTCCGGCATTACGGCTGGCTATTTATCTGATCCAGCATGGCCTTCGCATTCCGCTTGTTCGGGTTGAGCTCGAGGGATTTTTCGTAGTAGATCGTCGCCTGTTCGCTATCGCCGGCCTTCAGATGCGCTTCTGCCAGGCTGTCCCAGACGTTGCCGCTTTGTCGATACGTTTGACCCAGTTCTTCGGCGAGGACCATGAGGCGGGGCCGGTGACACGTATGGCGCCACATATTGACCCGCTGGCCGCCGCTCGGCTCGATCTCGTCGAGGTGGTCGTTGATCGAGCCGAGCATGCGAAGCATTTCGCGCGCGTGGCGTTTTCTCACTTGATCAGGCTCATCACGCGCGTCTGCGTGAATCCCTCGGTTTGCAGCTTGTACAGGTACACCCCGCTGGACAGCTCGGACGCGTCAAAGGTCACTTCGTACGTTCCCGGCCCCTGGGTAGTATTGACCAGGGTTGCAACCTCCTGGCCGATCAGAGAATATACGGTCAGACGTACGTCCGAGGTAGACGGCAGGGAATACGCGATGCGGGTGGACGGGTTGAACGGATTCGGGTAGTTTTGCCCTAATTCAAACGTCGAGGGGACTTCATCGAAGCCCTCGGCAGCCGTAGCAGTCCGCTCGCCGAACGTCGAGTAGCTGGCCGACTCGACCTCGCCCGTAGTAGAGAGCAGGATCGACGCCGCGACGCCGCCCGATACCGAGATGAAACTGATAAACGTGCTCGTACCGGACGGGAAGCCGGCCGTCGTGGCCGACGTCGACACCATCAGCCGCAGCGCATCGAACGAACCATCCGGCGTGATCACTGTCCCCCACCCGTCGACCGAGTACGTGGACTCCTCGGTGGTGACCAGGGGTACGCCTTCGAGGACGATGGACGTAGAGTCCTCCCACGTTTTTCCAAATTCGAGAGGCAGGTCGAGTTCGAGCGAGGGCGGCGAGAAGAAGGTGCTGAATTCCTCATCTGTCCCATCCCCGTCGGCATCGCCGACGAACGTGGTGCCCAGGGTACGCCATTCCCCGTCCATCAACGAGTAATAAATGTAGATGTTGGCGGAATCTACATCGAGCGTCAGCGCAAAGTCGGCGTCGGCGAATTCGGGTTTCTCACTGCCGGGCAGGCCGGAGGTATCTCCGAGATAGGTTTCCGTGAACACGAAGGTCTCCGTGGTGGTCTCCCCGCTGAAGTCCCAGGTCTGGTTGGCGCCCGAGGCAGCCGCGATGGCATTCAGGTTTGCCGAGGGAGCGAGTTCGAAATCCGTGATGGTCTGCGTGGTGCTCAACAGCGCCAGAATGTCCCCTTCTGTGATCGTGATCTGAGCCTGTGCATTGGACATGGTCATTACGCTCAAGAGCGCAGCACAGAGTAGTGATGTGTGCTTCATAATGTGGTAGCTAGTGTTCAAATGGCTATGCCGTTATGTGAATGTAAACGCTTAACATACGGACGACGCCGCGCATGTACAATAGGCCGGGGGCCGGCATTGAGCTCGTTCGGGCGTATTCGACACGCCGAACGCTACAGTCCTTCGAGAACGAGCACCCAATCCTGTCCTCGTCCCGAAGTAGGAGGTGTGTAGGTTTGCATGGCCTTCGTGTCCCCCGTGTGGCTGTGAAACGTCCCCCCGTAACGCGGATTAAACCAGCTTTCTCGCACCCGGCGGCCCGACAGAGCGCTTCGATCCAGCGTGAACGACAGGCCCCGGGGCGAATAGGCGAGCAGCAGCGTGCGGTCGTCGGACACGAGCACGCGGACGCGGGCGCCGCGGCCCGCCGGCCCCTCCAGGATCGTCTCCGGCGCCGGCACGAGCCGGTCAAAGGGCAATGACGTAAAAAATCGCTTCAGCACGCCCATCTGAAAGGCGCCCGGGTGATCGAGCGCTTCGTGCCAGGGATAGGTCGCCCCCAATACGGGTTCGTGCTCTTCGGACCACATCTGCCAGACGCTGTTGTGCCCGTAGGTATGCCCGCAGGCGCCGGCGAAGATTGACCAGTAAGCCGCCTGCCGCACGTCGTACGCGTCGAAACGATCCATGTCGTTCATCTCGGAAAAGTAAAAGCCCACGGGGATGGTCTCGTAGCGCGGCTCGCCGTCCAGCGTCGGCTTGACGGGCGTCAGCGCATAGTCGTGTTCCGCGAAGAGGCCGTTGTCGTGGTCGTGCCCGCCGTGCGAGGACTGGAACATGTTGAAATCCAGCCAGGGGGCGTCGTGGAAGTAATCGGACGACAACCCGGGCCCGCGCGGGTGGAACGTGATCAGGTGTCGATTCTGCCCGCCGGCTTCGAGCCCGGCAGCCATGGCCTCGATCAGGCGGCGTTCTCCGTCCGTATGGATGTTGTGATCGCCGCCGAGGATCCAGATGACCGGGCGGCCGAGGTAACGCTCTCCCAGGTAGGCGCCGTAGGACCGTGCATTTTCTTCGTCGAAGATGACGTCGTCCGGGTTGTTGCTGCTCCAGTAGGAGCCCCAGGTGGGCAGCATCCCCATGACGAGGCCGAGGGAATCGGCGAGGTCGACGACGAAGTCGACGTGCTCGAAGTAGGCTTCATTAGGCGATGCAGGATCGCGATCGACGAGGGGCACTTCGCCGTACGGATTCGGGTCGTCCAGACCGCCCAGCTGGGCCAGCACAACGGCCTGAATGACGGTGAACCCCTTCTCTGCCCGGTCGGTCAGGTAGCGCCGGGCCTCTTCGCGGTCGAGGCGATGAAAGAGCTCCCAGGCTGTGTCGCCCAGGTAAAAAAACGGGGCGCCGTCGGCATGTTGAAGGTGCCGGCCATTCGGGGCGACCTGCAGGGGTTGGGCGCTTGCTGAATGGCAGACAAAAACAAGAAGGCACACCCATGGGAGAATGGTACGAAGCGGCATAAGATCTTTAGGAGATATGGTACGGATTCAGGTGCACAGGTGACGTTACGCGAACTGTGTACAGGTGAAAGTACGACGCGCTCCGCACGAAGTCCACGAAGAAAACATACACGAAGAAAACA
>CAZGHT010000183.1:0-3881 GCA_964525535.1 uncultured Rhodothermaceae bacterium | reverse complement strand
GATTGACAGATGTTACGCGCCGGATGCGCCAACGTGCTGCCAGAGCGGCTTTGCACGGTTGCAAAGCCGCGTAAACCATGCTGCTGTGCACAGTTCGCGTAACATCATTGACTGAGTGGCCAGTGAAAAGGCTGATTGAGCCCTGGACAGGCCCGGTTTCCTGGCTTCGAGACAGTGTGAGACGTTGAAAATGTGAACGTGAAAGAGCGAATCCTGTGTTGCAGATGGCGTGCCCTAAAAACGTGCCATATAATGTCCTGTAATATACAGGGTGTCAATGGTAACAGGGCGCCATCTGAAAACATACTCTTCATTAAATTCGTTCCGCTGCCGGACGTCCTGGTAAGGGAGGTTACGCGAACGGTGTACCGCAGGCTGATTTATGCGGCTTCGCATACGTACGCTGCATCCCTGCAAAGCCGCACTGGCAAGGCCTGCGTTCATCCGGCGTGTAACGTCTCAGGGTAAGAGCCAATTCGAAAATCGCACACGGGCCGAGTTATCCATGAATAGAGAGCATATCATTTTAGGGGCCGGTATGACCGGCCTGGCCGCCGGTATTGCCACGTCGTTGCCGGTGTATGAAGCAAGCCGGCTACCCGGGGGAATCTGTGCGTCGTATTACATGGAAGCCGGTCATCCACGGCGTTATGTCTCTTCCGAAGCGGGCCGCCCTCGCTATCGATTCGAATACGGGGGAGGGCACTGGATTTTTGGCGGTGACGACGAGATCCTCAGGTTTTTGGAGCGATATGGCGCCCTGAGGGCGTATGAGAGAAAGTCAGCGGTATATCTCCCCGGGAACAACGCGTTCGTTCCGTATCCTTTGCAGTACCATCTCGCCTATCTGGAGCCGGAATTGCGAGACCGGGCCTTATCCGAACTCACGAGTACATCGGAATCCGGGTCTATCCGCACCATGGAGGAGTGGGTGCGGTATCAATTCGGTCCAACACTGAACACGTTGTTTTTTGCGCCTTTTCACGAACGGTATACGGCCGGATTATGGACCCGCATCCGGCCTCAGGACAACTACAAGACGCCGGTGGACCAGACGCTGGTTCGAAGAGGCGCCTTCGAGGAGGCGCCCGAAACAGGGTATAATGCCATTTTTGTATACCCGGAAGACGGGCTGGATGGCCTGGCTCTCCGTATGGCCCGGGATTGTGACGTCAGGTATGGCAAACGGGCCGTCTCTATCGACCTGGATAGCCGCTCGCTGCACTTCGACGATGGGAGCTCCCTGGCTTACCAGCACATTCTTTCTACGATCCCGTTGGACAAGATGATAACGATGAGCGGAATCCGGCTGGAGTGCCCGGCAGATCCTCACAGTTCGGTGCTCGTACTGAACATCGGCGCTGCCCGGGGAATGCGTTGCCCGGACGATCACTGGATCTATCTTCCCGATAACAACGCCGGCTTCCATCGCGTCGGCTTCTACAGCAACGTCGATGCGCATTTTTTGCCGGATATTCAGGACGGGGTCGAACGGGTCAGTCTTTACGTGGAACGCGCGTTTTTGCCGCAAGACCGTCCGGCCGATGAGGACGTCGATCGGTACAAGAGCGACGTCGTACGCGAATTGCAAGAGCATGCGTTTATCGGGGACGTCGAGGTCATCGATGCTACCTGGATCGAGACGGCCTACACGTGGTCGTGGCCGGAATCCACCTGGATTGATGAAGCCCTGCATCGACTCGAAAGGGAGGGGATTACCATGATGGGGCGTTACGGACGCTGGCATTTCCAGGGCATCGCGGCCTCGCTTCGCGAGGGGCTCGCAGCAGAAAAACCCTTCGTGGGATTCTGACCCTTTTTAACAGATGTTACGCGCCGGATGCGCATACGTGCTGCCAGAGCGGCTTTGCACGGTTGCAAAGCCGCGTCAACCAGGCTGCTGTGCACAGTTCGCGTAACATCACCTTTTTAACACACGGACAACGCAGATGCATTCCACACCCCAGCCCATCCGGCCGCTTTCTCTGGAGCCTTTGCGAGCGGAGCCGCTCGTATCGGTGATCATGCCGAGTTACAATTACGAGCGATTCATCGAGCGGGCCATAACAAGCGTTTTGGAACAGACGTACGAACGGCTCGAACTCGTCATTTGCGATGACGGATCGACCGACCGTTCGACCGACATCGCCAGGCGGTTTGCCATTCGGGATGCCCGCGTTCGCCTGATCGAGCAGCCGAACGGAGGCGTCTCCAGTGCCCTGAATGCAGCGTATCGAGCGGCTTCCGGGCAGATCGTCTGTCTAATCGATGCCGACGATTTTTTCGAACCTGGCAAGCTGAGCGCGATACTGCGCATTTTTCAGCAGCGAGAGGATACGGGCTTCGTACTCCACGCCATGCAGGTCGTTGACGGATCGGGCATCCCGTTGTACATCATACCTCGTTCGGGGCATTTCGAAGAGGGCTGGATTGCCGATCGCCTGATCCGGAGAGGGGGGCGATGGCGCAATATGCCGGCCAGTGCGTTGTGTTTCAGGCGAGAAGTGGCCGAGCTGCTCTTCCCCCTTCCTGCGGAGCACCTCCGATCCATGGCCGACGCCTACCTGTACATGCTCGCTCCCCTGTTGACGCGGGTGGCGTTCATCGAACAACCCCTCTCCGGGTACCGGCTGCACGGCAACAATTTGACGGGAACGCTCCATTTTGACCTGGCGCAGGCCCACAAATTCACACAGGGTGTTGAGCAGGTTCATGCCAGCATAGCGCAGGCCGCGTGTCCGGGCCTGTTCGATCGTATGCCGTTGCGGCTGGAGGACCATCTCACGTATCAGGAGCAGCAGTTCCTCAAGCGCCTGTTCGAAGGCGGGCATATCGGCGATCTGCTGAAAGGGTATCTGGCGCTGGTCCGCCGGTTACGAAGCGACGACCTGTACGGGAAGGCGAGGAAATGGATAGGCATCGTAGCGAACGGAATAGCCCTGGTGTTGCCCCGCCGGTGGAGGCCGGCGTGGATCACCTGGATGCTGAACGCCAGATGGCGTGAGTTGCGATAGGGATTAATACGTAGATCGCAGCGCATGCCCGCACCGGCAGGCAGTCGCCTGTCCACCGGATGCGGCCTCAGAAGGGGAGGTCGTCATCGGGCTCGAAGCTGTCGGCCGGGGTCGACTGGGGCTGCGGCTTTTTGCTCTGTGATCGGGACGAGGAGGAGTACCCGCCAAAGTCACCACCGCCGCCTTCGCCGCGCCCGCCGAGCATCATCATCTCACGCGCTTTCACCTCTGTGATGTACTTCGTGTTGCCGTCTCTGTCATCGTAGGTGCGGGTCTGGAGGGATCCCTCGAAGTAGACCTGAGAGCCTTTTTTCAAGTACTCGCCGCAGATCTCAGCGAGGCGACTCCAGGCGACCACATTGTGCCATTCCGTTTTGTCCACCATGTTGCCGTCCGAGTCTTTATAGGACTCGTTCGTGGCCAGCCGCATGTTGCACACAGCCGTACCGCTTCCCGTGTAGCGCAACTCGGGGTCTTGCCCCAGATTGCCGACCAAAATTACCTTGTTAATTCCTCGTGCCATGATATACGTCGCTGAAAAATGATGTCACGCAATCGTTGCCAGGATTTCCTTGCACGTGCTGTCAGAGTATTCAAAAATCGCTCTAAGGACTCAGAACGAGCGATCCAACAGCGAATCGGCAGTCCCTACACGCGAAGTTACGTAACAGGAGTGATTGAGGATTCGTTAGCGAGCGCTCAGCGAATGAGCGTACTCCTTTAGACGAAAGGACCGGTCACAACATAACCTCTTCCAAATAAAAAGATCCGTGATGACATCGTATTGTCATAGAGCGGTAGGGTTGGAGGGAGTCTGGGAACCCAGGGGGCAAAAGCAGTTCAAGCACCTTAAAGAATCCGAACTGA
>CAZGHT010000182.1:0-3908 GCA_964525535.1 uncultured Rhodothermaceae bacterium | reverse complement strand
GCGAACTGTGCACAGCAGCCTGGCTTACGCGGCTTTGAATGACTGCCTTGCAGCCATTTTTTAGCTACCTGAGCGCATTCAAAGCCGTCCGGGCAAAACGATAACGCACAGATGCGTAACATCCATTATTGAGCAGAATGACGTCGGTGGAAAAGAAGCTATCTATGTGATCGAGCAGCGGGTGGTCCTGGAATGCACCGAAGCGCCGTTGAACGTCCGCATAGTAGGGGCCCTCCTGATTCACGCACACGCGGTCGTCACCGGCGGTCCCCGTCAACGTGATGACCACATTGTAAAATTCGAACGCTTCATACGTCTCGACCAGGAGATCGTCCGTATATTGCCCCGTATAGTCGATTTCGGGTACATCCGGGTCGTCAGAATCCGTGCTGTCGCATCCTGCACCCGTCATCATCACGTAGAAGACGAGCGACGCAAGGAGAGAACTATGTTTCGTATCATAAGAGTCGAGAAGGTCACGGGATATGTACCAAGACGGGTACAGAACACCCCATGGAGAGCGGAGAAAAACCTGAATCAGGTATCCGGTTTTCCCCGGTAAATAGCTCTGCCCTCCATCCCGACCGGCCGTTTTGTACATCAGGGAAATTTGAATCCGCTGCATGAACCTCAACCCGGAAAACAACCTCGACGGTACAATATTCAGCCGGTTAACCGAGGAAATAAAGACATTGGGCAGGGTGCACCGCTTTTCCAGTGGCGATATCATTCTACTGGCAGGCGATCGATGCGATTTTTTCTTCTTCGTAGAAAGTGGGGCCTGCCGGGCATTCAGGTGGCTGGACGACGGAGAAAAAGAAGTGACGATCGGGTTTTCGTTTCGAGGAGATATCGATACCTGCCCCTATGCTTTTGTAAACGATACCCCGAGTTCCGACACCATTGAAGCCCTGACCGAATGCAAAATCATCAAGGTCAGAAAGCAACAACTGTATCAACAGATCGGAGATACACTCCAGGTTCAACATCAGATCATTTACCTGCTCAGCCATTATATCGAAACACTCATTCGACGCACCATCGAACTCAAAACGCATACGGCCGAAGACCTGTATCAACAACTGGTGGCCCGGGATTCCGACAAGTTGACGAAAATCCCGCTTAAGCATATCGCCTCCTATCTGGGAATTTCTCAAGAAAGGCTCAGCCGCATCAGAAAAAAGTTGCACGCGCTTGACTTAGGTCAAATCCCCCGATCGGATTAGTCGGTACCTTGGTTCTGCATGAACAACCAAATGCCAACTACAACAGTGCCAACCTGACCGATGCGTACCTATTTCCACTCGAATTCAGCCCGCTCTGCGTTATGCTGCCTCCTGATGGTTGGATTGATTTCTTGCGATCAATCCGACAATGGAGCCACCTTCGAAATCCGTACAGACAATCCTCTGTCGACTGAGTTAGACGTGCTGGTCGACGAATCGTTTAGATCCTATGCCGCGAAAACGCAAACGGCGGGGTTCTCTCTCGCTGTCTTGTCGGGAGAGGACGTGCACTATTACAACTATGGCCGTACAATAATAAGCAACGACCGCTTACCCGATAATCAAACCCTGTACGAAATCGGGTCCATTACGAAAACCTTTACGTCGGCCACCCTGTTGCACTGGCTGAACGACCGGGACATCGACGTCAACAACCCGTTATCCCCCTACCTGCCGCCCGGGCTGAGCCCGCATTTATCCTCTGGTGGGGCGCACGTCACGTTCAAACACATCTTGAATCATAGCAGCGGGTTGCCTCGCATACCCGACGACCTGCCGAACAACAACGATCCCTACAATGGGTACGACTCGGTCAGCGTCTACACGTATATCATGAACAACGACCTGTTGCGTACTCCGGGCACCGTTCCTTCTTCCCTCGAAGAAGCCCCTTTCTTTTACAGCAATACCGCCTACGGCGTAGCGGGGTTGACCCTGGAACGGCAACTCAACCAGTCCTTACATCAGATCATCGAGACGACCATCCTGAAGCCCCTCGGTATGGAGCGCACCACCATGGAGGACGTAGAAGGGATGCCCAATATAGCCTACCCCCATGACGCATCCGGGGAAACAGCATTCTGGCACTTCGATGGGCTTGCGGGGGCGGGCGCACTCAAGAGTACGGCCTCTGACATGGCACGATATGCAAAGTCGCAACTTCAACGCGATTCGTCTTCGACGCTGGGCCATGCCTTTTTGACAAGCCAGACGCCTACGGTGCAGGTGAATGATCAGGACCTGTTCGGGATGGGCTGGGAGTACTACTACTTACCGGCGGGCGACAAAAAGATACTCGTAAAAGATGGGGGCACCGGGGGATTTACGGCCTTTCTCCTGATCGACCCTGCGACTCAGAAAGCCCTGGCGGCCCTGTTCAATAATGAACTGACCAACGATCCGGCAACGCCCACCATACTTTTTGTCGATCGCTTTTTTGCCGATTGATCCTTTCATCAAACCCGTGCGCCTCCTACCCCTGCGCGCGAACCCGGAGTTGACGGCTGATTTCATCGTCTGCCAATGGACTACGTCCAGCTACGGGCCGGGGCTTTGCCCGAACCGAAGGGTGAACCCTCTGGATGCCCCGTCGCTCACGTGTACGATAAGGCTATCTCGATCCCCCCGCCGGTAGGTGAGTTGTTTGGGAAAGTCGTGATCGGGATTCTCGAACAGGGCCGTGTCGTGTGTACAACGAACGAGCTTAAATCCGATAGGCAGCGTGTTGTGCGCGGCCTTTGCAATATAGAACACCTCGCCGGACATCGCGACGAGCCGCATGGATTCCGAGCTCTGTACGTCCATCGTAGCCCTCGAGGTCACCGAGCCGGCGCCTTCGAAGGTGTCCGGGCTGATCTGCCGCCAGCTCTCCCGCGTGATGCGCTTCGCATCCTGCGCGACCCAGTCTCCCAACAGCCAGTGGACCGCCCCCAGTGAATCGCAGGGTTGCGCCCGGGTACATACAGGGCCTATACCCCATACACAAAGAAGCAATCCGAGTATTTTCATGCCTTGTGAGTCGCCCGTTGTCAGATAATGACAGAGGTAACGCGCCGGATGCGCATAGGTACTGCCAGAGCGGCTTTGCAGGTATGCAAAGCTGCGTAAACCAGCCTGCTGCGCACAATTCGCGTAACATCACATAATGAGAGAGGTAACGCTGCCGCTCTAATATACAAAAAAGCGAGTATCGGAAGCGACTCCACACAACCTCGGGCCTGTCAGCAGGCGCACCCCGGTCCTACCCGACAGGTCTTGTTACGCGCTATGCAGGTGTTGCCGCAAGGTTTTCCCTTCCGGCAGACCTTGCAACAGCTCCTGGATTTCGAGGCCCTGCCGGCGACAGGAGTCGACCCTCCCGATGCGGCAGGCGCGTTATACAGGGCATTGCGTTCGCTCGAACCGGGGGGTTCCTGGCTCAACCAGCTCCCCGACACCCATCCCATCACAGTCCCCGATTGGATTTTGGAATACGTGCCCCGGGTATCGTAGACTTTCACCCGGGCTCCTTTCTTTACCTCCCCGACGACGTCGCCGGCAACGGTAGGTCTGCTGCGCAACGCGACATCCATCGTCGTGTAATAATCGACCCCTTCGGTTTGAATGATGTACAGCTGCGTGACATCCAGTTTTCTCGTGAGCGAGTCGATTTTCTGCCGCGCGTCGTAGAGCTGTTGCTGAAAGTAGGTTTCCTCTTGTCTCAGACTGTCGATCTGGACTCTCATCCGGGCCGCTTCGGCGTTCGGATTGGACGATTGCGCATACGCGCCAGGGGCATTGAGGCAAAGCCATGCGAGAATAAGTACGGGAACGAGGAAGGGTGACTTCATGGCACTCCGGATTTGATCGGGAAAGAAAGGCGAGTGCTAGGGTGTGTGGACATTTAGCGGCGGCCAGCGCTTT
>CAZGHT010000181.1:0-3991 GCA_964525535.1 uncultured Rhodothermaceae bacterium | reverse complement strand
CTGCTGATATGGCCGGTATTGTGCGAATCGCGAAGCAAAAATGTCCGAAGTATTGGAGTTCGGAGTGTAGAGCACGGAGTCCCAGATCCTGTGCCCGGAGAGTGAGATCTTGCCCCTATCCCCCCATACACCTCGTGAACCTACCTGTCCGACGGGAGTAAGAGGACCCGTTACAACCCGGGCCCGTAGCTCAGCGGTTAGAGCAGTGGACTCATAATCCATTGGCCGTAGGTTCAAATCCTACCGGGCCCACTATTACCCCTTGCGGCTTTGCTGCAAGGGGTTAGTTGTATGTGGGTACAACATAGGTACAACAATCTAGGTAGCACGGTTCTTCTTGACACGAATAGTGAACCAAAGAAACTTATATTATAGGCTGCCTATAATATGGGGTAATTAGCAACCTATGTTATACCTTTCAATAATATGATCGACACATCGGGTCATCATGCGTTGCGTTCAGGTAGGTATCAGACCCAGCCCCAAGGGTATCGTGCATTCATACCAGAACCCCTCCCTCCGCAGCCCCCACTAAATCTAGATATTGAATTACACAAACTTCTATCCCGAGCCGATCGTGCACTCGGCCGACTCGATGGTTCGGTACTGACGCTACCCAATCCCGATCTCTTCGTATTGATGTACGTTCGTAAGGAAGCCGTTCTTTCCAGCCAAATCGAAGGTACACAAAGCTCCTTACAAGATTTGCTCGCAGTGGAAGCGGATCTTTTTGGGCCGACTGAACGCCCTCACGATATCGATGAAGTGGTCAACTATGTACGCGCGATGAATCACGGTTTGGATCGGCTCAGCGATATACCTGTTTCTATGCGACTCATCAAAGAGATCCATCAGAAATTGCTCAAAGGTGTACGAGGAAGCAAACTTCAGCCGGGCGAGTTGCGAAAGACTCAAAATTGGATTGGTCCAATGGGAGGTTCTCTCGCCGACGCGACATTTATTCCTCCTCCTCCGCATGATGTCCCTCAAGCGCTCGGAGACCTTGATAAATTTATCCATGCAGACGATGAATTACCCATCCTGGTAAAAATCGGATTGGTACACGCACAATTCGAAACTATCCATCCGTTTTTGGACGGCAATGGCAGGGTTGGGCGGCTTTTAATTACATTTCTTCTTACGGAAAAGAACATCCTGGAAAAACCTGTCCTGTATCTGTCACATTACTTCAAACGACACCGACAAACCTACTACGACAGACTCCAGGCCGTGCGCGATCAAGGGGATTGGGAAGGGTGGATGACTTTCTTCTTGCAGGGTATCATAGAAGTAAGCCAGGAAGCAACGCTGACGGCCCGGCGAATCCTTGCCTTGAGGGAAGACCATCGTACACAAATCACGGATTCGCTCGGTCGTGCTGCCGGAAACGGACACCGCCTGTTAGAAAAGCTCTACAAACGCCCCATTCTTTCCGTTAATCAGGTACAAGACGTGATTCAAACGTCGTACGCCGCAGCTAATACCCTCGTCGCAAAGTTAACCGAACTGGGTATCTTGATAGAAGTTACCGGTAATGCCCGCAATCGAAAGTTTCGCTACGAACCGTATGTACGGCTGTTCTATGATGACTAACATGCAAAGTAAAAGCAAGTTGGGCTTTTTGCATATCCTCAACGCTCCCGTTTAACGAGAGCACTTTTGATTTTCAATATCCCTACTCTTTCCAGTATGTCGAACACCTCCGATCACCAGTTTCTCGCCGATCTTGATAAACGCCTCTGGACCATGGCCGACCGCCTACGCTCGAACCTCGACGCGGCGGTTTATAAGCACGCGGTTCTTGGGCTCATCTTCCTCAAGTACGTCTCCGACGCCTTTGACGAACGCCGATCCGAACTCAACGGGCAGTTCCGGAATGAGGAATACGATTATTTCATCGATCCGGCGGACTACGATCCTGAAGAATACGAAGCCGTAATCCACGATGAACTGGAGCAGCGCGATTATTACACGGAGAAAAACATCTTCTGGGTGCCGGCACTGGCCCGCTGGAAAACCATCCAGGACAACGCGCGGCTCGCGCCCGGTGTAGAGATCGCGGTGAAGAACGGTAAAGAGGAAACCTATAAATTCACGTCCGCCGGCAAGCTAATCGATGACGCGCTCGATGCCATCGAAAAGGAGAACCCGCGTCTGAAGGGCGTGCTGAACAAAACGTATACGACGCTCCAGCTCAATCCTGAGAGCCTCAGCGGACTCATTGATCTCATCGCCGAGATTCCCTTTGAGCACCAGACGTTAAACGCGAAGGACATCCTCGGCCACGTCTACGAGTACTTCCTGGGGCAATTCGCGCTGGCCGAAGGAAAGAAAGGCGGGCAGTACTACACGCCGAAAGCAATCGTGACGCTCATCGTGGAGATGCTCCAGCCGTTCAAGGGACGGGTATACGACACGGCCATGGGCTCCGGCGGTTTCTTCGTTCAGAGCGAGAAGTTCATCGAAGAGCACGGCGGCTCGTTGGGCAACATTTCCGTCTACGGCCAGGAGTCCAACCCGACCACGTGGCGACTGGCCGCCATGAACATGGCGATCCGGGGCATCGATTTCAACTTCGGCGGGAAGCCAGCCAACAGCTTCACGAACGATCTCCATCCGGACCTCCGCGCCGATTACGTGATGGCGAATCCGCCGTTCAACATGAAGGAATGGTGGCACGGCAAGCTGGAAAACGCCCGCGCTGGCAGTACGGCACGCCACCGCAGGGCAACGCCAACTTCGCCTGGCTTCAGCACATGCTCTTCCACCTAGCCCCGACGGGCTCGATGGCGCTCCTGCTGGCGAACGGCTCGATGAGTTCCAACACCTCGGGCGAAGGCGACATCCGGAAAGCGCTACTCGAAGCAGATTTCGTGGAATGTATGGTGGCACTGCCCGGGCAGCTCTTCACAAACACGCAGATCCCGGCGTGCATTTGGTTTCTGACCAAGACCAAAAAGGCACGCGGCAACCTGCGCGACCGGTCGGGCGAAACACTATTTATCGATTCTCGCGATCTGGGTTACATGAAAGACCGGGTGTTACGCGACTTCGAGCCGGCCGACATTGCCCGCGTGGCGGATACGTTTCATGCGTGGCAGAAAGGGGTAGGGTACGAGGATGAGCCAGGATTCTGCAAGTCGGCAGATCTAGAGGAAATCAAGAAGTACGACTTCGTGCTGATGCCGGGACGATACGTGGGGGCCATTGAAGAGGCGGAGGATGGGGAGCCATTTGCAGAGAAGATGGAAAGGTTGACACTTCAATTATCAGAGCACTTCAATATGAGTTCTGAGCTGGAGACAAAAATAAAGGGAAATCTGGAGGCGTTAGGATATGTCTGAAGAGTGGAAAGAAACGAACCTAGGAGAAGTTCTTGAACTTAAAAGGGGATATGATTTACCGTCACGTCTACGAAAGGAAGGTACTATTCCTATCATTTCCTCCTCAGAGGTCAGCACCCAGATTTAGGAGAAAATATACGCTATGAAGGGCGTTTAGAGGCTGAAATCATTTCGCAATCGTGCGCTGTAACTGTTGGCGAAGTCAAACGCTACATGGATAGAAAGCGTCATCCCGCACTTGATGCGGGATCCAGAGACCGTTTAGATCAACTTCTGCGTTTTCTGGATTCCCAATCGAGTTGGGAATGACTGTAATAAGGGATTCGCCAACGGTTACGTGCGCTTGGTGCGAAATTAAGCCCGTTTTTGTGTGCAGGGCAGGAGAGAAGTGCTTATATTCTTTTGTTATTGTTCGTCTTCGCGGCCACAGCCTGTAAAGTCATTTCTAGGCCAAATTTGCAAGTCATAACAGAGCGTTGTAGCTTTTCGGCATTCCCAACCAGAATCCATGCAACTTACCCAAGCTACTATGTACCGTTTTTCTATTGTTGTGGCAGCTCTGCTTTTTGTGATTGGTTGCCAACAAGAAATGCCTAGTACTGTTTAGCTAAAATATCTTTTCGTATTTTTACACGTTCATTGACATT
>CAZGHT010000180.1:0-4240 GCA_964525535.1 uncultured Rhodothermaceae bacterium | reverse complement strand
GCGAAGCGAAATGCCTTCGCGGCAGCTCGTTTGCGCACAGATGCGTAACATCCATTACAAAGTGATGGTACGCAGGTTGTGCACAGCAATACGATAAAACAGGCGTTGAGCGAAGCGAAATGCCTTCGCGGCAGCTCGTTTGCGCACAGATGCGTACCATCCATTACAAAGTAACAACTACTTTCCGTAGACGCTAACACCAAAGGCAAAGCCGGCCCAGAAATCGTAATAACGGGATCCCCATCGGCCTTGTTCGAACCGCCACGGGATCGCGATATTGTAGTCCGGCTCGTCGGAGAGCAACAGGTTCAGCGAGGGTCCTCCGAACAGGCCAATGGCTCGATGCAACCGGTATCGGACAAGCAAACGGGTCTTCATCAAGTGGTCGGTGGCGTCTTCGACCCCAAATCCGTGGTACAACCCGTCGATCGCGAATGACAGCGCGGGGCGTACGTAAAACTCACCGCCGAGGCCCGCTACGAAGGCCGGCGTTCGAGAAACGTCGTCGGGGCGTGTGCTGAAGCCGAGGTAGTTGGAGAAGCCGCGCGTCCCCGACCGGAGGGCGACGGTTGTCCTCCCCGTTTCGTCCACGTAAAGGTCGTATCGCAGACCGATGTCTTTCACGTAACTGACCAGCCCCAGCGGAAGACCCGTATTGGACGAAGACACGTTAACCAGTCCGAGCTGAAAGCCTTCGACAGGTCCGGCGGTGTTGATGACCGCGAGCTGAGCGCCGCGAACGCTGCCCAGGGCGTTGTTTACTACGCCGGCGACCTGCACCCCATTGACCGAACGGGCCACATTCGACACCCCGGCCAGCTGCACGCCACGCATCCACTGATGGTCCAGGTTGACTACGCCGGCCACCTGAACCCCTTTAAACGTACCCCCGACCCGGTTGGCCACGCCGGCAGCCTGCACGCCGCGAATACTCTCGCCGGCATGATTCGCCACACCGCCGAACTGCCCTCCGTTCAACTCGCCGCTCGTGGTGTTCAGAATCCCTGCAAACTGCGACCCATCCATCGACTCACCGATGTTGTTCACCAGGCCGCCCATCTGGACCCCTCTGGAGTCTTCGGTCGCTGAGTTGAACAAACCCGCCAGTTGCACGCCGTTCAGGCTTTTTCGCGACAGGCTTCCTAGGCCGGCAAACTGCACCCCCTCGATGGAGCCGGGTCTCGCGCTCAGCAGTACGCCTGCGGCCACGGGTCCGAGCTGCATGCCCTGGTAATCTAACACGCCGTACCCGCTGTCCGGCGAGAAGAAGCGTTGCGACCGGTTGTCTTCGGTAATGACTACCCCTTCGAGCGGCAACGTAGTCTGCTGCAACCCGAGCACCACCTGAGCGGGGGCCTCGTGCCGGATATGCACTTCTTTATACCGTAGCGGTGCATACCCCATCATGGTGACTTCGAGGTCGTAAACTCCTTCTGGCAAGCCGGCAAGGTAAAATGTGCCCTCAGGGTTGGTCGCCGCCCCATGCGGAAGACCCATGACCTGAACGTGCGCCCCCTGAAGGCGCTCCCCCGTATCAACGCGTTGTACTACACCCTGAAGATGGCCCCGCCGCGTGGCAGACGAGCCGGCCTCCGTGCGTGGTTTTTGAATGACGTAGGTGTCCTGGCGAATCTTGCCGAACGTCAACCCGCTGCCGGCCAGAATACAGTCCAACGCTTTCTCGTCGTCAGCGGGCAACGACGTACACGCCGTCCTGTGTGCCGCAACCAGCTCGGGCGCGTAGGCGAGCTTGAGATCTCTGGTTTGCGCGAGATGAACCAGCACCGTATGCATCGAGGCAAAAACCGAGTCCGTCACGCTAGAGGTATGTTCTCGGGCCTCCGCATACTGACTCGCGTTATGCTGTGCAGAGGCTTCGCCATAAAGGCCGATACCTAGCAGGATTGCACAAAGACCGTATATCTTTTTCATCGTAATTCTCAGATTCATGGTTGGAACGTCAACACGCGTCTCCGATGGTATTCAGTACAGAAATATATCGTGTAACTCCCGTTATTCACTGGATCTCAGGACATAGCCCGATTCGGCCGTCTCGTAAACGAGCCCTCTCGCGGCCGCAACAGCAGCCAGCACCTCCTCAGGATGATCCAGTTGATCGAACACAAGCGTAATGCGCTCCATACGCAAGGACTCCGGCACGACGTGTATGTGGGTATCAAAGCGGCGCTCGACTTCATTGAGCACCACCCCGACCGGTCGATCCTCGAACAATATTCCGCCTCTACGCCACGCCAGATGCTTCTCTGTGTCTACGGATTCCGGCGCCGTTGGTTGTCCTTCCCCCCGGGCCAGTCGACTCAGTTCACCGGGCTCCAGGACCACCGACGCCCCCCCACGGACCGAGGCGCTGAACCGGACAGCACCCTCCTCGAGCACGACCTCGGTCTGAGGGACGTCGTCGTTCGCCCAGGCACGCACGTTGAAGCGGGTCCCGAGCACCGTCACCGCCCCGTTAAACGTCGACACAACAAACGGTCGGTCTCCCCCCACGACGTCGAAATAGCCTTCTCCCTCCAGCGTCACAGCCCTTCTGAACCAGCCGAACGATCGCCGGTAGGATAACGCGCTCCCGCTGTTCAGGGCGACCCGGGATCCATCGGGCAACGTCACCGACCGTTCCCCGGCCAGGGGCGCCTCCCACACGACAGGGCGCATCCAGAACACCAGTGCGACGAGCGCAGCAGCCAGCACGGCCGAGGCGGCCGGGACCGCCCGGGACCGGAAGGCCGGCAGGTGGATTCTCCGGCGAGGCGATCGATCCGCATACTTCGGCCTGTGGGCGCCGCTGTTGACCACGCTTTGTACGTGCTGTTTTAATGCATCGAACGCGTCGCCATCGGGCTCGACCGCCGGTTCGACCTGCTCCACGAGCGAGGTCAGGTGCCAGATCTCTTCCAGCTCGGAACGATCCAGCTCCGGGTGCGCCTCGATCATCGCACGAACATCGTCGGGGAAAGCCCTCCGAGGGGCATCGGATGCAGAAAAGCTGTTCTCGCTCATAATCCTTGCTCCGTTGACTGATACCGATGGAACCGATCCCTGAGAAACTGCAGGGCCAGCATGATGTGTTTCGTGACGGTTTGGGGCGCTAGATCCATGACGTGCGCAATCTCGTCATGGCTCAGCCCCTCGAACCGGCTCAACCGAAACGCCTGTTGCCGGCGCGGCGGCAGCTCTGCGATCCACGCCTTCATCCGCTCGCCCAATCGCCGGGCGTCGATCTCCTGCTCCGGGGTGACCGGTCCCGGGGCCTGTTCGTCCAGCATAGAGGTCTTGGCTGATTGAAGTCGTTTTTCCATGCGAATGTGGTTCAAAGCAGTGGTATACACGATGCGATAGATCAACGCTCTCAGCGACTTGTTCGGGTCGAGGGTCGATCGAGCAAGCCATACCTTGATGAATCCTTCCTGGAGGATGTCGTAGGCGGCCTCTCGATCCCCGACGATCCGGACCGCATAGCGCAAAAGGACCGGATGCAGCGCATCCATCAGTTCGTTTAATGCGTCAGCGTCCGAAGCGCGCAGGCGCCGCGACCACTCCGCGAAAGCATCGTCCATCTCGTACCGTGGTTACGTTTGTGTTCTCCGCTAGGGCGTGTGGACCTTCATCGGCATCCGCTCTTTTTCGCCGATGTTGTGCATCGCTGCGTACCATTCCTCGCGAGATACCCCGCATCGCGTCTCGGAATGCGCCTTGATCTGCTCAACATCCATCAACAAAGCGCTGGCCGCCGCTAAATGTCCACACGCCCTTGTACAAACACATAAATATTGACGAGTGCGCCTGGTCAGATCCCTCGACTACGCTCGGGATACGTGCATGTAGCGAACTTCTTACCCGACAAAATGAATGTGATTGCACTTAGTACACCGCCCCGATGAGTAGGTGGTAATGGGATGCAAAATAAGAAGGCGAAAGGTCAGCTTCGTATTTGAAGGCGGCTACGAGCGTGAAAGTGTTTTACGAAGTGAATTATGGGGTCAATTTATAATGCGAATCTATTGACCTGTTTTGCTCTGCGCGAGGGCCTCTCGCCGAAGATGTCCATTCAGCCCTGACACGCCTCGAAGAGGTGCTCCATCTCAACCCGGGGCGCCGTCCCGGGTGGATGGCCTGCGCTGCGAACGAGCCCCGAAGGGGCGCTCCCGGGGGCTCGCCTCCGCAAAACGGGCGACATAGAACGCCCTTTCAGGGCTCTGGATGGGGGTGCCGGCGCCGG
>CAZGHT010000179.1:0-4384 GCA_964525535.1 uncultured Rhodothermaceae bacterium | reverse complement strand
ACTGGTGTTACGCATCTGTGCGCCATCGTTCTGCCACAACGGCTTTGAAAAGACTGAAACAGACGGAATACGGCTGCAAGGCATCATTTCAAAGCCGGCAAAACGAGTTGCTGTGCACAACCTGCGTAACACGACTTAATGATTCTTAATGATTAACGCCAGATGCAAGAGGAATTCAACACCGTCGTAGAGAAAGCAAAGTCCTATTACGACAGCCAGGACGCCGACCGATTCTACGAATTGATTTGGGGCGGCGAAGACATCCACATCGGCCTGTATGAACACGGGGTCGTAGATATCAAGGAGGCCAGCCATCGCACGGTGCTCCACATGGCCAACCTGCTGCCCCGGAAAACAGGCAAACGCAGGGTGCTCGACCTGGGCGCCGGCTACGGAGGCGCCGCCCGCGTGCTGGCTTCCCGATATGGATGGGACGTGGTCGCGCTGAATCTGAGCTCGGTAGAAAACGCCAGAAACCGCGCGCTCAACGAGGAGCAACAACTGACCGATCGCATCGAGGTGATCGACGGCAACTTCGAGGAGCTCCCCTTTGACGAAGAGGAATTCGACGTTGTCTGGTCGCAGGATGCCTTTTTACACAGCGGAAGACGCGAACAGGTGCTCCGCGAGGCAGCACGGGTGCTCAAACCCGGCGGGGCCCTGGTTTTTACGGACCCGATGCAGACCGACCATTGCCCTGACGGTGTGCTGCAACCTATCCTCGACCGCATTCACCTGTCCTCCCTGGCGTCTCCTGGTTTCTACCGCAAAGCCGCGCAGCAGGTCGGATTGCACGAGGCGGGCTTTGTCGAATACCCGGAGCACCTTATCGCCCATTACCAGGCCATCCTGGACACCACTGAGGAGCAAGAAGAACAGTTGCTCGAAACGATCAGCCAGGAATATATCGCCAATATGAAAGCGGGCCTCACACACTGGATCGAAGGGGGGAAAAAGAGATACCTTACCTGGGGGATATTCCTGTTCCAGAAAGCCTGACCCATCATGGAGAACGATCGAGACCTCAACAACGCCGCGCACGACGAATCTGCACCGACCACGTGGTCCAACCGCCTGGGGCTCAGGGTCAACGGCTTCGTGTTCTTCGGCTCGGCCGCCTTCATCTTCGCCGTCGTTCTTTTCGGCACCTTTTTCACCGCCCAGGCCGAATCCCTGTTCGGACGGATCCAGGACGCCATCGTCACGAATTTCGGGTGGGTCTACCTGCTCGCGGTCAGCTTTTTCCTGGGTTTTGTCATCTGGCTGTGCTTCACCCGGTTCGGCAGGATACGCCTCGGCCCGGACGACTCTCGCCCTGCCTACAGCTTTGTCTCCTGGTTTGCCATGCTGTTCAGCGCCGGCATGGGCATCGGGCTCTTGTTCTACAGCGTAGCCGAACCCATCCTGCACTACGCCAATCCCCCCGTGGGCGCCGGCGAGACGATCGAGGCTGCCCGCCAATCGATGCGGCTGACGTTCTTCCACTGGGGATTTCACGCCTGGGCCATCTATATCGTGGTCGGGCTGTCCCTGGCGTACTTTTCCTTCCGCAAAGGACTTCCCCTGACCATCCGGTCTACGCTTTACCCCATTCTCGGGGAACGCATCCATGGCCGCCTGGGAGACTTCATCGACATCTTTGCCGTCATCGGCACGCTCTTCGGCGTAGCCACCTCCCTGGGGTTCGGCGTCATGCAGGTCAATGCCGGTTTGAACTACTTGTTCGACATCCCTCTTTCGGGAACGACTCAGCTCATCCTGATTGCCCTGATTACGACGGCAGCTACGCTTTCGGTCGTCTCCGGCCTGGATCGGGGCATCCGGCGGCTGAGCGAGCTCAACCTGATTCTGGCTCTCTTTCTACTCGTGTTCGTTTTCGTCGCCGGCCCTTCGGTCTTTCTCCTCGACGCCCTGATCCAGAACACGGGCAACTACCTCAGCGGCGTCGTGGAGCTGTCTTTTCAAACCTATGCGTTTCAGGATTCTTCCTGGAAGGGTAGCTGGACCCTCTTCTACTGGGGGTGGTGGATTGCATGGTCTCCTTTCGTCGGCATGTTCATCGCGCGCATCTCGCGAGGTCGTACCCTCCGGGAATTTATCACCGGGGTTCTCCTGGTGCCCTCGATCCTGACCTTCATCTGGCTGACGATCTTCGGCAACACAGCGTTGAATCTGGCCTTGAACTCTACGGCCGTCGACATCGCCCAGGCGGTAGAGTTGAGTTTGCCGACCGCCCTGTTCGTCGTTCTCGATCAGTTTCCTCTCGCTTCGGTCAGTTCGCTGGTCGTAACGATCGTCGTCGTCACTTTTTTCGTCACTTCCTCGGACTCGGGGTCGCTGGTCATCGACATCATCACTGCGGGGGGGCACACGAATCCCCCCGTTCAACAACGCATCTTCTGGGCGGTAACCGAAGGCCTGGTCGCGGCGGTCCTGCTGATCACCGGGGGATTAACCGCCCTGCAGACCGCCGCCATCACCACCGCGCTTCCGCTCGTCGTTATTTTGTTGTTGATGTGTTACGGACTGGTCAGGAGCCTTCGCAAGGAAATCCCGCTTCCGGGCTATCCCCCCCGCATGCCCATCAGCAAGGCTAACAGGCGCCCCGTCAACGCGCCGGCAGACAAAACGGCGATCGATTCTTAGCGCCTTCCGGGCCTGCCGTTCATACTCCCTGCAGGACGCGTGGTCAACTCGTACAGGTCCTTGCGGCGATCCCTCAGGTTTCGCACGCTGCCGAAGCGATGCAGCTCGCGCAAGAGGTCGATGTCGACGTCGGCGATGAGGATCATCTCCGTATTCGGCGTGGCTTCTGCTTTGATCCCGTTTACTGGAAAAGCGAAGTCGCAGGGGGTGAATACCATCGACTGGGCAAACTGGATGTCCATGTTATGAACTCTGGGGAGATTACCCACGCTGCCGGCAATGGCGACGTAACATTCGTTTTCGATCGCGCGAGCCTGCGCGCAATTTCGAACGCGTGAATACCCGTTCTGCGTATCGGTCAAAAACGGCACAAAGAGAATATCCACCCCCTCATCGGCCAGCAGCCGGCTCAATTCCGGAAACTCGATGTCGTAGCAGATCAACACACCGATTTTGCCGCAGTCGGTGTCGAACGCGTTGAGCTCGTGCCCTCCCTGCAGTCCCCACACCTTCGCCTCGTCGGGCGTGACGTGCAGCTTCTCGTATCGATCGATGGATCCGTCCCGTTTGCACAGATACCCGACGTTGTACAGGCGGTTGTTACGAACCTCAGGCATACTTCCCGAGATGATATTGATATTGTACGAGATGGCAAACTCGGAGAGCCGTTCGATGGTTGGTTCCGTATATGCGGCGAGCGAGCGAATGGACTCGGACTCCGTCAGGTGATTGTTCTCTGCCATCAAGGGGGCATTAAAAAATTCCGGGAAGAGGGCGAAGTCGCACCGATACCCCGAGACCGCGTCCAAGAAATACTCGGCCTGCTCCATGAGACCGTCCAGGTTCCTGTACGGACGCATCTGCCATTGGATAAGCCCCAGGCGAACCACCTTCTTCGTGATGGCCGCTTTTTTGATCGGCTTTTGATAGTAGATGTTATCCCATTCCATCAATACCGCATATTCGCTCGAGGCCTCATCACCTTCCAGGTATCCCGTAAGGATTTTCGACGGGTGAAAGTCGTTGGAAATCTGAAAACTCAGCACAGGATCGCCAATTTCCCTACGGCGGACCTTTTCGATGTATTGTTTTGGTGTCAGGGTATCTGCATATTTATGATAGTTCGGGATGCGGCCTCCGAAAGCGATCCCTTTCAGATTCAGGCGTTCACAGAGCTCTTTGCGATAGTCGTAGAGCCGGCGCCCGAGGCGCAACCCCCTGAACTCCGGCTTGATGAAAATGTCGATCCCGTACAGCACGTCTCCATCCGGAGAATGGGTATTAAACGTCTCGCCCCCCGTAATTTCCTGGTAGGTGTGATGATCCTCAAACCTGTCGTAGTCAACGATGATAGACAGCGCGCATCCTGCGATCTGGCCATTCGCCTTGATCACGACCTGCCCCTCAGGAAACCGATCGATCAGGGATTTAATGTGATGTTTCTCCCAGTAGTCATGGGGCATAAGCGGATAGGACTCCACCATGGCCGCCTTGAGCTCCTGGTATTCATCGATATTCAAAAACGTGAGTTCTATATTCTCAATGTCTATCATAAATCCTCGTACCAATCCATACTAACGTTCATGGGTAGTACTCCCGAGACGCGTTATTTATTCTTCGCCAATGATAGATGCCAACACCTCCAGGATATCCACGCCACGCAGCCATTAATGCACGCCTAACAATGCACGCCTAACAATGCACGCCTAACAATGCACGCCTAACAATGCACGCCTAA
>CAZGHT010000178.1:0-4397 GCA_964525535.1 uncultured Rhodothermaceae bacterium | reverse complement strand
GGGAACGCCATTAAAAGCATAGTTCGAAAATTTATTTCTGCTAACGTGTACTAGCAGGAATTGAAGAGATGAAATCTCTTGTCGAACAAGGTCAATTAGGTTGGGATTGGGCAATCGCAGAAACCTATAATGCCCTTGGTAACAAAGAAGAGGCACTCTTGTGGTTTGAGAAATCGCACGAATCTCGTCAAGCCCAAACCGGAAAGCTAGCACTTGCAGAGTTTTTATGGTGGTTGTCGAACGCCGACTACGCAGCATCGTTGAGAGATGAGCCAAGGATTCAGGCAATTCTTGAAAAAGGGTGAGCTCTGAAAAGATTACAATCAGTAGCGTGACCAGCTAACGACTTCGCAATTGATCGGCTTTTTGGAAATCCTAAAGGGTGGGGGAGAGGCCCTTCATTTCGCTTTCAAGTAGCCCAAAATCGAAATCCTCTGGGCTGTTTTTTCTTTGTACAGATTTTTGTTAATTTCTGATAAGGGGCCATCGCACGATGTGGCTTTTCGATTTTACCGTTCGTTCCATCCCTTTCCGATGAAAATCTTTGGCATACTCCTTTCGATGCGCGCTGTTTTTGTTTTGGATTGTTTTGCGGAGGTGAAGTAGATCAGATAACCCCGCTGCCGCCCAGGTGTAAGTGAATTAAAGGCTTCTGCAAAATCGGGCCTCGCATCCAGCATTTCGATGAGTTCGTCTGGATATTCTAGCGGCATATCTTCGATAACAGTTGCTTTTTTGCCGAGTATTTCAAGCTCGACTGCATCCTTAATGTAGTTGGAAATAGTGTCTTTCAGAGTGGAAATGGTTTGTGTATTCTTAAATCGAATATAGCGGGCAAATCTGGAGTTTTCGCCTGGCTTTTCTAGAATGTTTTCAGGGTCCTTCATTTGTGCGCCTCGAAAGAAGGAGACCACAACACTTTCTTTAAGCGCACTCAGCATGAGAATATTTTTACCGTATAGCGTATAGCAGGGTGCGCCCCACTTTATCTCTTCTGTTAAACCAGACTCTTGCAGAATACCGCGAAGCAATCGTAGTTCTTCAACCCAGGACTGCACTTTGCACTGCGGTGTACCACCGAGTTCACACCGGCCACAACCACTTGACAAGTATTGATCGACATTTTCAGGTTTAACGGGCATTCTCTCTATTAATAAGTCTTCTTAAACAGCTTTTTCTACCTGGTTGAACACTTCGTTGAACCGCTCCCAGTCGTATTTTCTGCTAGCGGGCCTGAAATACCGCGATACTACGGTTAGTGCCAAAAGTAGCAGTGGGGGGGAAATATCCGACAGGGGACCACCCGATAAAATGTGCGAGCAAATGGCCCCGGACATAGCAAAGAAAAAACCAGCATACGCCCATTCTTTAAGCAGTGGGTATTTAGGAATAAGCACCGCCAACACTCCCAAGATTTTCCAGCCACCTATTATGGACAGGAAATAAGCCGGATAACCAAGCCCGTTCATCATCTCAACCTCTTGCTCCATGTGTAGTAGCTGTACTATACCGGTTGATGCCATGCCTAATGCGAGCCAGAGAGTGGAAACCCAGTAGATGATTTTATTTCGTCTCTTCATGAGATGTTGTTTAATTTGCTGGCAACGTCCTGTAAACGATCGTGCGCACTATTGAGACCACTTGCAAAAGGAAGCTGGAGCATTTGATCTCTGTAATCGGAAGACTTGTAAACGATCAGCATACTTAGTTTGCTCGTTTCTTGGGTCAGCGCTTCGAATTCCATGTATTCAAGCTGGACGGGGAAAGGTGAATTCTCCATCTCGAATGTGCGCGTAATTTTTTGGTTCGGACTGAACTCATGGTATACGCCGTGGGCTTGGAACACGACATTCCCATGCTCATCTGTTGTCTGGAAACGCCAACTGCCATGATTCTTGTTTTCAAGGGTGAGCACCTTCGTTCCCATCCATTGTTCTATGATCCGTGGATCCTCGTACGCCATAAAAAGCAGCTCCAGGGGTAAATCGAACACCCTGGTTACTAGCACACTTTGGCTGTTGTCTTCGGCAAATATTTCTGTTTTTTTCCGCATAAGCCTTATTGCTTCGCCTTATGGTCTTTCATAATGGCTTCCAGAGCGTTGAATCTATCATCCCATAGTTGGCGGAAGGGTTCAATGAAGTCAGCAATCTCCTTCATCTTTCCAGGATTCAGATGGTAGTGAATTTGCCTGCCAATCTGTTCTTGTTCTAGCAGTTCACACTCTGTTAGTATTTGCAGGTGTTTAGAGACTGTAGGTCTTGCAGTATCGAAATTTGATGCGATAGCACCCGCAGTCATGGACTGCGAAGCAACCAATACGAGGATAGCCCTACGTGTTGGATCGGCTATGGCCTGGAATACGTCTCGTCTTAATTTCATTGCGTAGCTATTTGACTACACAATATAAGTGAAGTCATTTGGCCACGCAAATTTTTGTGGTATTCTGAGGGCATTTGAAGAAATAAACGGCATGCCATACTGCTGTCATGCAATCAGGTTATCTTATCCAAGATTTATCCAACCTTCATACATCATATACACATGCAATCTACAGCCACTATTCTCCTCACCAGGAGCCGTCACCAAGAATGGAAGCCCTTGATCGAAGAGGGAGTAAAGACAGAGGGCATCTATGTCAAGATTCTCAGATATGACGAAGTAACAGGTAGGGCGCCGGTCATCCTTCTGAAATTTGATCCTGGTGCTTCATACCCTGCTCATAATCATCCTGCTGGAGAAGAAGCATTTATCTTACAGGGAGAAGTTCGTTTTGGAAAAGAAGCTCTTGGAGAGGGCGACTACTTGTACACGCCACCAGGCGGCAAGCACGCAGTGCATTCAAAAACAGGATGTGTTTTGTTCTTGTCCATTCCTGAAGAAGTAGAAATCTTAAAGAGATTGTAGATTGGGGCGGTTCACTTAGTTTAGGGTATGATAAATGTCAAAGTTAAGGGTTGAGAGCTTCACAATATCTCTGGATGGATATGGTGCAGGGCCAAACCAAAGTCTTGAGAATCCGATGGGTGAAGTGAAACAAGCGTTACACCAGTGGGCCATGCCGACGCGCACTTTTCAGTCAAGAGTATTTGGAAAAACAGGAGGAGAGACGGGTGTTGACGACGATATCGCTGCGCGGGGGTTTAAGAATATTGGAGCATGGATAATGGGCCGGAATATGTTCGGTCCTGTTCGCGGCCCCTGGCCCGATGAAAAATGGAAAGGGTGGTGGGGCGATAACCCTCCATTTCATGTACCGGTGTTTGTACTAACCAATCACCCTCGCGATTCATTTGCAATGGAAGGTAAGACGGTGTTCCATTTTGTGACCGGCGGCATCGAAGCAGCGCTTGACCGTGCCCGTGAGGCAGCTGGGGAAAAGGATATTCGCCTGGGAGGTGGAATTGCCACGATACGCCAATATCTTGCTAAAGGATTGATAGATGAAATGCATCTGGCCATTGCGCCGGTTCTCTTAGGAAGCGGAGAGCATCTTCTGTATGATTGTGATCTACACTTACTTGGATATGAAATTGTAGAACATGCATCGACTGAAATGGCCACACATGTTTGGATTCGAAAACAATAATAGTCTTGTAGTGCGTTGTTGGGGGCTTTATGCGAAGTTGACTTGTAGTTGGGCTACGGACCATGACATAGGAGTGACATATCTCATGAGCGATCTTGAGTAAGTTGGTTTAAACGTAATTCACAAGTAAGAACGGTATGAAAATCTCAATAGAAACGACGGTCAATGCCCCGATAGAACATGTATGGTCAGCCTGGGTAACACCCGAAAACATCAAGCACTGGAATTTTGCATCAGACGACTGGTGTTGCCCAGATGCACAAATTGACCTAACAGTGGGTGGAAAATTTAGTTATCGAATGGAAGCCAAAGATGGTTCAATGGGCTTTGACTTTGAGGGTATGTTCACTTCTATAGATGCAAATAACCACATTGAATATGCGCTTGAGGATGGCCGGAAAGTGAGCATTACCTTTTCAAAAGTCGAACAAGGAATCCGAATAGTTGAGACCTTTGAAGCTGAAGACGAGCATTTTGGGGAGCAGCAAAAGCAGGGATGGCAAAGCATTTTGAATAATTTCAAGCGTCACGTGGAGCATACTACCCCACAGTTGCCATTTAGCTTAAATGCAGAGAGAGCTTAAGCAAAGAAGGAAGCTCCCCGAAGCATACAGAAAACTCGCTAAAACATTCTGTGTGTACTCCAATGAAACTTCCTTCTCAACCGGAACTGAACATGTTCTTTCCGGATTTTCGTGCCCCGGTGCGGGACAATTTTCTTTTACTGATCTACTGCGTGCTCTCGGCACGAAGTGGGTTTCCCCCGCTTTTGTGAATACATAGTTAAGCCCCAATAGCTTTGGGGTGT
>CAZGHT010000177.1:0-4415 GCA_964525535.1 uncultured Rhodothermaceae bacterium | reverse complement strand
GGGAAAGAAAGGCGAGTGCTAGGGTGTGTGGACATTTAGCGGCGGCCAGCGCTTTGTTGATGGATGTTGAGCAGATCAAGGCGCATTCCGAGACGCGATGCGGGGTATCTCGCGAGGAATGGTACGCAGCGATGCGCAACATCGGCGAAAAAGAGCGGATGCCGATGAATGTCCACACGCCCTGAGAGGCGAGGAGCTGTATACTATCTCGTTACGTTGGGATAGGCACACGTGATCGCTCTTCCCGAAACGATGCCGTGTCGTCTGGCGCGGGACCTTCGTTCGTTACACGGCCCTACTCGATGCGCTGGGTGATGCCGTGTTTGGATCGAATGTTCGCCATCTCTTCGGCGCTGATCGACACGCACTCTTCGCCGGGAGGAACACCGATGTCCCGAAAGAAGCCTTCCAGACCCGGCGGCACCACGACCCACACGATTTCGACCGTCTCGTCCTCTGTGTTCTCTACGGAGTGCCAGACCCCGCGGGGGACGAAAACCGTCGTTCCGGGCTCGACCGGCACGCTCGAGTCGCCCAGCACCCCGGTGGCGGACCCTTCGTGAATAAACAGGATCTCGTCCTGATTTTCGTGGCGGTGAACGGGAATCTTATCGCCCGCCGGCAACTCCTGGGTGCCCATCGCTACCCGATGAGAGCCTGTCGTGGGATCTGCTTTGACGATCCACTTTCCGTCGGTGGAGGACCCTTCACGACAGGGGACCAGCACTTCCCCTTCGCCGGGATAGAGGACATACCCGGTGTTATCAGCGTCCTGGGCAGGTTCTGCAACGGGCGTTGAGATCGCAGGCTCGGGTTCTTCTTGCGGTGAACATCCAGAAGACAGGATTCCGCAAACGATCAATGACCAGACGTAAATCGGCTTCATGGGGCGGGTTCCGATGGAGGGGTTTTTGGAGGGGTTTTTGGAGGTCTATCTCGATTTCAACGTACTAACGATAGGATCCATTTACAACACCCGGAAAACCGTGCTCAGGATATAGGGATCCATAGACGTGTAGCTCATCCGATCACTTCAACCCCTCCACCAGCCGGAACCGGACCGCCAGGGTCACCATGACGCGAACGGGCCGTCCCCGCTGTTTTCCCGGGATGAATCGAGCCTGTTTGACGGCTTCGATTGCCGCTTCGTCACGCCCCTACCCGAGCGGGCGGCGGCGGCTCCACCACTTGTCGAGTTCCCCACCCACGATCACCGTGAGGGCGACGAGCACGATCAGCCCCCAGAGCTCGAGCGAGAGCGGCTCGGTGCGGAATACAGCCTGGAAAAAAGGCAGGTACAACACAGCCAGGTGCGCCCCGAGGGCCGCGACCATGCTGACGAACAGGAACCGGTTCGACAGGGGCGGAACCTGGAAGATCGAACGATCCAGCGACCGGCAGTTGAACACGTGGAAGAACTGGAAGAACACCATCTGCGTCATGGCGGCCGTCCGCGCCAGGTCCAGGTCGCCGGTCTGCCGCCACGTCCACCAGAACACGCCGAGTGTGCCGGCGGCCAGCACGACGCCCACCGCGCCCAGGCGCCTCAGGAGGCGCCGCGTGAGGACCCCTTCCTTTCGGGGCCGCGGGGCCCGGCGCAGCAACCCCGGTTCACCCGGCTCGAAGGCGAGCGCCACGTCCTGCAGGCCGTTGGTCACGAGGTTGATCCACAGAATTTGCGCGGCCAGGAACGGCAGCGGCCACCCGGCGATGACCGCGGTGAGGATCGCCATCACCTCTCCAACCGCCGTAGAAAGCAGGAAAAAGGTGACCTTTCGGATGTTGGAAAAGATGACCCGCCCCTCTTCGACCGCCGCTGTAATGGTTGCGAAGTTGTCGTCGGCCAGCACCATGTCGGCCGCCTCCCGGGCCACGTCGCTGCCGCTGCGGCCCATGGCGATGCCGAGGTGGCCCTCGCGCAGCGCGGGCGCGTCGTTCACCCCGTCGCCTGTGACGGCGACCACCTCTCCGTGGTGGCGCAGGCGCTGCACGATGCGCAGCTTGTGCTCGGGGGCAACACGGGCAAAGATGTTGATCCGGCTGAGATCCCCGTCGAGCTCTGCATCTGAGAACGCCGCCAGGGTGTGGCCTTCGAGCGCGCCGACGCCGTGGGGATCCAACCCCAGCTGGCCCCCGATCGCCTTTGCCGTGTCCACGTGGTCACCCGTGAGCATCAGTACGCGGATGCCGGCTTCGTGGGTGGCGCGGATGGCCTCGATCGCTTCGGGGCGTACGGGGTCCTCCATCCCCTGCAAGCCGGCGAAGATGAGCCCTTCGGACAGCAGGCCGTCGTCGATGCGCTCGGCCTGCGTAGGGCGATAGGCCATGGCGAGCACCCGCAACCCCTCCGCCGCCATCGCGGCGGCGGCCTCCCGGATCGGCTCCGGATGCAGGGACGCTTCCCCGTCGGAGGTGAGCGCCAGGCTGCAGCGAGCGAGGATGGCCTCGGGCGCGCCCTTGAGATACACCGTCGGGCCCTCCGGCCCCGCGTTCAGGGTCGCCATCAGGCGGAGCTCCGGCTCGAACGGCACGATGTCCTGCTCCGGATACCGTTGCCGCTGCCGATCCGGCGCCAGCCCTCCCTTGGCCGCGGCGACGTGCAGGGCAATCTCCGTCGGGTCGCCCCGGGGTCCTCCCTGTACGACCGCCTTTGCATCCGCCTCGTTGGCGAGCGTGCCGGCCAGGAGCGTCCGATACAGCGGTGCGATGGCGCCCGCGTCCACGACCTGGCCAGCCTGCCGCACCTCCCCTTCCAGTGCGTATCCGGCGCCGGTGACCTCGTAGCGGCGCCCATCCGCCCAGATCGCCCGGACGCTCATCTCGTTTTTGGTCAACGTGCCCGTCTTATCCGAGCCGATCACGGTCGTGCAGCCCAGCGTTTCTACGGCGGGCAGGAAACGCACGATCGCGTTGCGCCGGGCCATCCGGCTCACGCCGATGGCGAGCGTGACGGTGAGCACCACGGGCAACCCTTCGGGCACCGCGGAGACGGCCATCGCCACGGCCGCCAGGAAAATTTCCCCGGACGAGAGGCCCTGGAGCAGCCCTATAATGGCTACCACAACGGCCAGCCCCAGAATGGCCAGGCCGACCCGCCGCCCGAAACGCCCCATCGTCTCCTGCAATGGGGCGGCCGTCTGCCCGATCTCGTGCACCGCCGTGGCGATGCGTCCGAGCTCCGTCTCCCCGCCCGTGCGCACTACGATGCCGCGCCCCCGCCCGCGCGTGATCAGGGTGCCGGCGAATCCCATGTTCAGCTGGTCTCCCGGGACGAGCGTCTCCCCCTCCAGCGCGCCCGTCCTCTTCCGCACCGGCAGGCTCTCGCCCGTCAGCGCCGATTCGTCCGCCTGCAGATCTCGAACCTCGGCGAGGCGGAGATCCGCCGGGACACGCACCCCGGAGGTGAGCACAACCCGGTCGCCGGGGACCAGTTCACGGCTGGGGATGTCCCGGGGGATCCCGTTGCGGATGACCTCCGCCCGCGGGGCGCTCATGCGCGCCAGCGCCCGCATCGCCTGCTGGGCCTTGCGTTCCTGCGTAAAACCGATCAGGGCGTTCAGCAGCACCACGGCCATGATCACACCCGTGTCGGGGTAGTCCCTCAGAACCAGGGTGACCAGCGCCGCGACCAGCAAAATGTAGATCAGGGGGTCGGTGAACTGGTGCAGCAACAGGATCCACCAGGGCGTCGCCTCTTCCACCTCCACCTCGTTGGGGCCGTACCGTTCCAGGCGCGCCGCGGCCTCCTCCTCCGAGAGCCCACCGGGCCCTGTGGCCAGGCCGAACTCGACGTCGTCTACCGAAAAAATGTGCGGGAGGCCGGCCAGGGCGGCCGGTCCTACGTCTTCTCTCTTCAGATCACGCCTCCTCAGGTCATCCGTACTCAACTGCGTCATGGGTCCCTCCTTACCCGTTCGGGGTCGGGTGTGACGAAAATCCTCCTGACCCTGTCCTTCGTGTACTCCGTCTTTCTCCTGTCAGGACCTGTAGTCTCGCCACGGCGGAGGTAACATGGTAGCAGGGGTCCCCTACACCGGGGGGCCGCCTATCTCCTACACGGTGACGGGATCCCGGCGATAATACATCGTCATCCCAACCCTGCGGAGAGCCTGCCCTCGACTGGATCGCGGGGATCTGGCTAAGACGGGCGCGCCACGCGTTGACGGAGCGGCTCCCATTGCGTAGCCGTTTCAGAAAGAGGCCTCGGCATCTCTAGAATAAACTATTTGAGGTATCCCCTCTAACGGGGCAATTCCATCCTGCCGAGAAGTTCAAAACCCAATCAACACAAACGCGACTGCCGCCCTAACGCAAGGCACCTACGAGAAATGGATTCTGTTGCGATGGGGATTTTCCCCGGGGCAACGCCCCCTACGACCATCAACGTGCCCTGCTTATGCCGCAGGAACGCCCTG
>CAZGHT010000176.1:0-4494 GCA_964525535.1 uncultured Rhodothermaceae bacterium | reverse complement strand
CCTATCTGAGCGCATTCAAAGCCGTCGGGGCAAAACGATACCGCACAGATGCGTAACACCAGTGAATAATGCACATGAATGGCACGCTTGCTATTGTACTTGGAAGTATACTGATTTTGATCGGCGTTGTGGGGATGCTGTATTTCCGCCGGGCCCAAAAAAAGTCACGGGTGAATTACGCCGTGCCCAGGGTCAGCCAGAGAACTCCTGAGCAGGAGTTGAACGCTCTCGGTATTCTCGAGATACGTCCTAAAGGGGAAAAGGGCGATGCCGGTGAGGTGGAGGTGGTGCAGGTGGAGGACGAAGAGCCGGAGGCATCGTCTTCCCTGACGGCCGGCAGTGTGCCATCGAGCACCGTGGCCGGCTCGTCCCTGCCAGAGGAGGCCGGCGGGGATCGGACCCCCTCCGACCTGGAGCCGGCCCCAGAGCCAGAGAGGACGAAGCTGGGCGGAGAGAAGCGCACGGATTCTGAAAATGGAGCCGAAGAATCCCTGATCCAGCGGGTGGAAGAAACGACGTCGGATAGCTATGCACCCTACGAACGAATCGGGGTGTCGCGCCGGGAACCGCTCTTCAGGCTGCTCAGCGCCGTTCAGGCCTCCGTCGATGGATACACCTGTTGCCTGGTGAAGCGAGATGCCGAAGGCCGGTGTTCTGTGGAGGCCATCGTGAGTCAGAACCCCCAGGTACTCGACATCGACAGCCTGTCCCTGGACCTCATCTTCGAAAAAGAACACATCTCTGAAGCTGCCGTCACCGTTTTTGAGGTAGGCACGAAGGACATGATGCTCGAAGCGCTCGATTATTACAACGAACCCGTCGCTGTCCGACAGCTGGCTGTGGCCCGGGTCAAGGTGCCCGACAAGCGGCACCTGTATTATCTGCTGATCGACGCCCTGGCGTGGCAAGACCTGGACGATCCATGGCAGCGGCTGCTCATTGGCCAGTTTGCCACCTTGCTGGGTACGTTCATGGCTACTCCCCGGCCGAATAGCCTGACGGGAGAGCTGCTGAAACCGCGCATCCGCCCACGCCGGGAGATTATCGAGGAAGAGATTGCCCGAGCCCGGGGCAACGGGCATCCCCTGGCGCTGGTGCTGGTACACCTCAATCAGGCCGAGGCGATCGCCAGCGAAGGGCCGCAGGCGGTCAGCGCTGCCGAACGAGCGACCGAAGCGCTGCTTGAGGCGTCACTGGATGGGGCGAGAATCGAGCGCTTCGGCGAGTTGACGTTCGGAATTTTTTATAACGAGGTGGTCAGCGACGTCGAAGCCTGGGCGCTGAGTCTGCAGGAAGGCGTCGAGGTGGAAGGGGACTACTTCGAGCAGGGCCTCAGCATCGGCATTGCCCTGTTGCAAGACCGCCATACAACCGCTGACGACCTGCGCGCCGATGCGACCGAAGCCTTGAGAGAATCGTTCGAAACCGGCACCTGCACCATCATCGAATAAGTCCACAACCCCGGACTTATTGGAGCAGCCGGCCTTCACCGATCAGGGGCACGAACCGGAAGGTGTTCAACTCTTCGTAGTGGAACGAGTCGGGGCCGGTGCGCGTGATTCGACACATCGTCTGGCCGTCGTCGTCGCCGATCGGGATGACGAGGCGTCCGCCGGGTTTGTCGCCCTCGGGTTCGCGCAGCTGCTGGAGGATGGCTTCGGGGACCCCCCTGGCGCCGGCGGTGACGAGGATCTTGTCGAACGGGGCGAACGTCGCCCAGCCGAGTGTACCGTCGCCGTGCTTCGTCGTCACGCGGTAATTGAGTTCTCTGAGCTTTTCTTTCGCCCTTCGATGCAGGGCTTCGTGCCGCTCGATCGAGAACACGCGCGCCCCCATCTGGCAGAGTATGGCGGCCTGGTAACCGCTCCCTGTTCCGATTTCCAGGACGCGTTCGTTCTTCTGTGGATTCAGGAGTTCGGTTTGATATGCCACCGTGAATGGCTGGGAGATGGTTTGCTGCAGGCCGATGGGAAGGGCTTCGTCCTCATAGGCCCGGTGGATCATGGCGTGTTCGACAAACAGGTGGCGTGGAACGTGATTGATCGCAGCAAGAACGCGTTCGTCTCGAATCCCTTTATTATGCAGTTCCTCCAGGAGGCGGGCCTTTTGACGGGCAAACTTACGATCTTCTCGATCCAGGTGCATGTTGGATTGGGTCAGAGTGAAACGACGGCGAGGTCAGCTTTCACTGGTATTAGAGGGGTCTTCCGCTTTCGGAAGAATGGACAGCGCCTCCGTAAGGTACGTACGCAGCTCCTGAACCGTCAAATTAGAAATGAGCTCGCCGTCCTTCGAGATCGATATTTGCCCGGTTTCTTCGGATACGACGATCACGAAGGCGTCGGTTTGTTCGGTTAATCCGACGGCGGCGCGATGGCGGAGGCCATGGAGCGGGCTGAGGCGCATGCTGTTCGATACAGGCAGTATACACCGGGCCGCCTCGATTTGCTGATTTCGGATGATGATGGCTCCGTCGTGCAAGGGATTCTGGGCATAAAATACCGTGATCAGGAGGTCCTGGCTTATGCGCGACTTGAGGAGCGTCCCCGTTTCGATGTAGTTGCGGAGCCCTGTGGAGCGCTCGAACACGATCAGGGCGCCTATACACCGCTGGGACATCTCGCTGATCGCCGAAAGGACTTCCGTGATCATATTTTCCTGGGCCGGGGTCACGATGAAGGGTTGTATCAACGGGTTGTTTTGCCCGAGGAGCACCAGGAGCCTTCGTATTTCGGGTTGAAAGAGGATGATGATGGCCAGGACGAATACTTCGTTGAACTGGCGGAAAACGACGCGAAGCATCGTCATGTTGGCCCAGTCGACGAATACCTTGACGAGGAGCAGGGCCAGGATGCCCAGGAAAATCTGAACGGCTATCGTACCGCTCATCAGCGTGTACAATTTGTACAGAATAAAGGCGACAATGGCGATTTCAATGAGATCGACAATGCGAATCGGTATGATCCAATCGAAGATGATCAAGGCGAACGAAGGAGTTGTCGGTTACGGTAAGCCGATGCCTTTGTACTTGCAACCGTGGGGTTTGTTGTTTGTGATGGGAGCTTTGCAGGGCAGGCCATGTGGATTCCGGGTTAAGTTTGTTTGTATGAGAGGCGGAGCGGTTCTCACGCATTCAAGGTCGCGCCCAGCAGCCGAAGCAATTCTACGGCAGGGCGAACGTCGTGGGTCCGGACGAGGCTGGCTCCCCGAAAGACGGCCACGGCCGTAGCGCCGAGCGAGCCGTACAGGCGCTCGTCTACCGGCGCCGGCCGGTCGCGCGAGCCCAGATACATGCCGATGGTGCTTTTTCGCGATATCCCGACGAGGATCGGCCGGCCGAGCGTTGCCAGGGCATCGACCCGGTTGATCAGGGCGAGATTTTCTGCGGGTGACTTGCCGAAGCCAAATCCCGGGTCGACGGCCATATGCTGGACGCCGGCCCGCTCTCCGGTGCGCAGGGCTGCTCCGAGCGCCTCGCGCACGTCGTCCACGACGTTCTGGTACGGCTGCTCGTGGGGCATCTCGCCGGGGGTTCCCAGCGAATGCATGAGGATCAACGGAACGCCATACGACGCAGCCACGTCGGCCATGTCCGGAAACAGCCGCAACCCGGTGATGTCATTGATCAGGTGGGCGCCGGCTTCGAGGGCCTCTCGCGCCACCGCCGGCTTGTACGTGTCTATGGAAACGATCGCCTCGGGAAAATGCGATGCAATCGCTCGAATCACCGGAATGACGCGCTGGCGCTCGAGGTCGGCCTCGACGAACGAAGCCCCGGCGCCGTACGTGCGCCCACGTGGCCGCGTCGATTCGCCGCCTACGTCGATGATGGCGGCGCCTTCGTTCAGCATCCCTTCGGTTCGTCGCAGTGCATCGCTTTCCGCCAGATAGTTGCCCCCGTCGGAGAAAGAGTCCGGCGTTACATTCAGGATGCCCATGACGTGTGCCCCGTGAGGCTGGCCGGGCCTGCAATCGAGCCTTCGTTGCCCTACCGGCAAAATTAACGGAGAATCAGTTTCCATAAACGGGGTGTTTCGTTATGATATATCTTAAAGGGTGATGTTACGCGAACTGTGCACAGCAGCCTGGTTTACGCGGATTTGCAACCGTGCAAAGCCGCTCTGGCAGCACGAATGCGCATCCGGCGCGTAACATCTGTTCCCAAAATCTGCCTTGCGGCCTTACGAAGCTCGAACGAGGTTTTGGGACAGGCTCTCAGGGAGCGATCCGCTTCGGATGCAAACTTTCCCGGGATTCGAGGTTTTGATGGAACGCGCAGGAAATGAGCGCGTTTTGTGCTAACCGGTGTTAATAAGTGATGTTACGGAGGTTGTGCACAGCACCCCGTTTCCCGGCTTTGAATGACTGCCTTGCAGCCGTTTTTTAGCTATATGCGCGCATTCAAAGCCGTCCGGGCAAAGCGATCACGCACAGAGCGATCACGCACAGATGCGTAACATCCGTTAATAAAGGCGAAGATACAGCGTGTGTTTA
>CAZGHT010000175.1:0-4497 GCA_964525535.1 uncultured Rhodothermaceae bacterium | reverse complement strand
GGTTGCAAAGCCGCGTCAACGAGGCTGCTGTGCACAGTTCGCGTAACATCACTAAGTAAGTACTTTCGCGTAGGTCTCGATGTTTTCGAGCACCTTTCCGGTGCCGCGAACCACGGCCGTAAGGGGGTCTTCCGCAATGTACACCGGAATTTCGGCGCGATTACGGATGAGCTTGTCCAGCCCTTTCAGCATGGCGCCGCCCCCCGTGAGCATAATGCCGCGCTCCAGGATGTCGGAGCCGAGCTCGGGAGGGGTGCGTTCCAGGCAGTGCAGCACGGCCGCAGCGATCTGGCCGATCGGCTCGTTGAGGGCTTCGCGGACGTCTTCCGAAGAGATCGATCGAATCTTGGGAATACCGCTGACGAGGTCGCGGCCTTTGACCGATATCTCGAGCTCCGGCTCGAGCTCGACGGCGCTGCCGATTTCGCACTTGATGCGTTCCGCCGTTCGGAGGCCGATGAGCAAATTATGGTTCCGCTTGAAATATTGGAGGATGGTATTGTCGAGCTCGTCGCCGGCGACGCGGATGGATTCGTCGATCACGATGCCGGAGAGCGCGATGACGGCGATCTCCGTCGTGCCGCCTCCTATGTCGACGACCATATTGCCGACCGGTTCATCCACGTTCATGCCGATGCCGATGGCGGCGGCCATGGGTTCCTTGATAAGATAGACCTGTTTGGCGCCCGCTCGTTCCGCAGATTCTCTCACAGCCCGTTCTTCGACGCCCGTGATGCCGCTCGGGACGCAGACGACCATGCGGCGTATCGAATTGTACCAGTTGCGCTGTACCTTGCGAATGAGCCCGCGGATCATCTGTTCGGCCACCTCGAAGTCGGCGATGACGCCATCCTTGAGGGGACGGATCGTCTCGATCTGAGGATGCGTGCGTTCGTGCATTTGCTGGGCTTCGAAGCCTATGGCGATGTCCTGGCGCGTCGCCCGATCCACGGCGACGATGCTGGGTTCATTCAATACGATGCCTTCGCCGGCGATATGAATCAGGGTATTCGCGGTACCGAGATCGATGGCGACATCATGAGAGAGCTTAAAAAAGGGCATGTATGTATTCAGATAGGTTTCGAATGACGCGTCGCATGCACGTCCTTTCCCGAGCATCGACACGAGGTACGAAACGATAATAATGAATCAGTGTCTGAAATGTCTCTTTCCGGTGAATATCATGGCTATGCCGTGTTCGTTGGCGGCCCGTATCACCTCGTCGTCCCGGATAGAGCCGCCGGGTTGTACGGCCGCCGTGACGCCGTGGTTTGCCGCCTCGATGAGCCCGTCGGCGAACGGAAAGAATGCATCGGAGGCTACCACGGACTCTTTAAAATCAAGTTCCGATTTCCCCCCTTTCATCACGGCGATTTCGGACGCGTCGATCCGGCTCATCTGGCCGGCGCCGATGCCTAACGTGGCTTCATGCCGGGCATACACAATGGCATTACTCTTGACGTGCTTGACAATTCTCCAGGCAAAGCTAATATCGCGCCACTCTCTTTCCTCGGGAACGCGGTCCGTAACCACTTCGACCTGCTGCCTGAAGGCGTCAGGGGCCGGGAGCGCTTCGTCGGGGTCCTGGATCAGATACCCTCCGAGCATCGAGCGCACCCCGGGGCGGTGGTCCTCGGAAGCCCGTTTCAACGAACGGATGAGACGCCGGTTTTTCTTTTGCTGCAGGAAGTCCAGCACGCCGGGTTCGAAGGCAGGGGCTATGATGAGTTCGGTGAAGATCCGGTCGATCGCCCGGGCGGCCTCCAGGTCGAGCGACCGGTTTACGACCACAATGCCCCCGAAGGGCGACTGCCGGTCCGTTGCGAAAGCCCTCTCGTACGCTTCGAGCAGCGAGGAGGCGGAAGCGACACCGCAGGGATTGGTGTGTTTGAGGATGGCGCAGGTTGGACGCGCTCCGTAAAATTCGTCGATGAGGAGCAGGCCGGCGCTCAGGTCGAGCAGGTTGTTGAACGAGAGGGCCTTGCCGTGAAGAGGTTCGTAATATTCGTGCGGAGCACCGTACACAGAGGCCTTTTGATGGGGGTTTTCGCCGTACCGCAGTGTCGCTCTGTGGGGCGCCTCGATGCGCAGGGCCGGTTGAGGCGGTGCATCGCCCGGCGGGTCCTGCACCTGATCCTGCAAAAAGTCCGTGATGGCCTGGTCGTACCGGGCCGTATGCGAGAAGGCTTTCAGGGCGAGCGCTTGCCGCGTAGCCATCGACAACGATCCCTCCTGCGCCTCGAGCTCGCCGGCCACCCGTTCGTAGTCGTCGGGCGAGGTGACCACGCCGACGAAGAAGAAGTTCTTGGCGGAAGCCCGGAGCAACGTGGGCCCACCGATGTCGATGTTTTCGACGGCAATGCCCAGCGTGACGCCCGGCTTCGAAATGGCCTCTCGAAAGGGATACAGGTTGACGACGACGAGGTCGATGGGCCCGATACCGTGCTCCTGAAGTACGGCGAGGTCTTCGGTGTCGTTGCGGCGGGCGAGGAGGCCGGCGTGAATGGCGGGGTGCAGCGTCTTGACACGGCCGTCGAGGATCTCGGGGAATCGGGTGACCGACGAGACGTCTTCGACGGGGATGCCGGCTTCACGCAGCGCACGCGCCGTGCCCCCCGTTGACACGAGTTCGACCCCCATCGCGTGCAGCTTCTCGGCAAAAGGCACGAGCCCTGCTTTGTCGGCCACCGATAACAGCGCTCTGTGAACGGGGTATAAATTTTCCGGATCCGGTAATTTTTTTTCTTTGATCATGAGGGTACGTACGAAGTCTCGTCCGCTTGGCAGACAACTAACAATAATCCGCTAACCTGCGCTCGCCAGGTCAGGGGCGGAAGCTCCTTTCAAGGGATCGACGGGTCGATCCATACACGGCGGCCCTGGAGTTGAACGCGTCCTTCGGCAAACAGCTGGAGCGCTTCCGGATACAGCTGGTGTTCGACCGCGAGTACGCGCGCGGCCAGGCGCTCGGGCGTGTCGTCCTGGTATACGGGTACCGGTTTCTGAAGGATGATCGGCCCGCTGTCATAGTCGTGGTCGACGAAGTGGATCGTGGCTCCGGTCCAGCGAACGCCTCGTTCCAGGACGGCCCGATGGACGTTGAGGCCGTACATGCCGGGGCCGCCGAATGCCGGCAGCAGGGCCGGATGAATATTGACGATCCGCCCCCCGTACTCGTCGACGATCCCGGCGGGAATTTTCTTCAAATACCCCGCGAGGCCGATGAAGTCGACGCCGTGCGCGGTCAGGGCGTCGGCGAGCGCCTTTTCGTAGGCTTCGCCGGAAGAGTAATCCGACGCGGCAAGCACCTCGGCCGGAATCCCGCGGGATCGGGCGCGATCCAGCACGGGGGCGTCCGACCGGTTGGTGACGAGCAAAGCGGGTCTCGCGGCCAGCTCGCCGCGGTCGATCGCGGCCCAGATCGCTTCTACATTGGAGCCTGTCCCCGAAGCAAAGAGGCACAGGTGCATGGGAGGTTGCTCGGCAATCATAATCACAATTCATAGAGCGGCCGGGGCAACGACCGGCTCGAGGATCGACAACGTCGCTTCGTGCTCCGAAACGCGAAGGTGGGCCTGGACCCCGACAGGAACCGCATTCTTGACCGGTATGTGTCCGTACCGGAGGCCGGTGGCTACCGGAAAAGGAGCGTTTGCGCAATAATCCCGGAACACACTCGCAATAGCCTCAGATGTTCTGCTTTCGGCGCTACTTTCTGTGAATTCGCCGACAATCAGGCCGCCGAGCTCGTCCCAGATCCCCGACAGCTTGAGGTGGGCCAGCAGGCCGTCGATGCGGTAGGCCGGCTCGCCAACATCCTCGACGAAGAGAAGGGCTCCCCTCAGGTCGGGCAGATAAGGCGTCCCGATCAGGCGTACGATCATGGTCAGGTTGCCGCCGAGCAGCGTCCCCTGCACTTCGCCGGCGCGGAGGCTCTTCAGCACCTCGCCGTGAGGCCCGGTCAGCGGCGCCGGGGTGTGCCCCCGGGCGAGTTCCAGCAGGAGCCGCTCGCTCTCGGGTTGAGGGGTAGACCAATCGGTGCTGACCATGGCGCCCGAAATGCCGGGCAGCGCGCACCGGGCAAATAAAGCGAGCTGCAGCGCGGTAATATCGCTGTATCCTACGACGAGTTTGGGGGTGCGCCGGGCGGCTTCGTAATCGATGCGCGGTAGAATACGCAGGGTCCCGTACCCGCCGCGTGCGCAGAAAATGGCCTCAATGCCGGGGTCGGTCAGGAACGCGTTGAACTCGCCGGCTCGCTCCTCGTCCGCGCCCGCCAGGTATCCGCTCGTGTCGAGCGCCTGACGTCCGGGAACGACGCGAAACCCCAGGTCGCGCAGCCGGGCGATGCCGGTTTGAAGCGTTTCCGGCTCTGCCGGCGCGCTCGCCGGCGCAGCAATGCCGATGGACGTTGGTCCCGTGAGGGGGGGAGGTAATGGCAAGGCAAATACCGGACGTAGAGGGTGTAGAAGAAATTAAGAACGGATGGTACGCATC
>CAZGHT010000174.1:0-4542 GCA_964525535.1 uncultured Rhodothermaceae bacterium | reverse complement strand
CCCTGTCCAGCCGGGGCAACGCCCCGGCACGCGAAGACGTCCATCCAAAGCCCTGTAAGGGCGCCCCTGTCCAGCCGGGGCAACGCCCCGGCGATACACCAGGATCCATGGGTACCCGCTCGGCCTTGCCCTTACATGGGTCCTGGATCGAGTCCAGGAAGACACGAACAAAGGTATTGCAACCCCTGATTCGCATCAGGAGTCAGCTTCCAATATCCAGAAACCAGAAGCCCCTCACGGTCGTGCTTTCAGGGCAACCCTCTCAACCGAGATCCAGAACCATGAATGCACGACTCACTCCTCTCCTGGTCGCCCTCCTCCTCTTCGCCGCCGGCTGCGTCGCCCCCGGCGAGGCGACGTACGACGGCCCCCGTACAACCGTGGAGGTCGTCAACAACTCGTTTTACGACAATACGATCTACATCGTCCGCACCGGACAGCGCTACCGCCTCGGTGAAGTCCGGGGCACTGCTACGCGCACCTTCGACCTGCCCCGCACGGTGGCCGCCGGCGGCGGCCCCGTCGTGTTCGTCGCCGACCCGCGCCGGCTCGGCCGAAACCCCTACTCCCGGGAAATCTACATCGTCGAAGGCGAACGCGCCCGCTTCGTCATCCCGGCGATTTGAGTCCCGGGTCCGGACTCAGGACTTTGCGCGCGGAAAGGGGGGGGCGGCCGGGGGGCCGGGGCATCAGTACCTACGAAACGCAGCAACCGGGGTGCACTTGCTGAGTTATAGATGTTACATAGGCCACTGAACGCAGTGGAAGGGAGGCTGACGTCCTGCTGGACGTGTTCTGTAGGCCGGGCGCGGAGGCATAATTAAAAGGGGGGCCGGGGGAATACTCGCGGCAGCAATCCTCTCGGAAGAAATGCCGGGACGGAGACCCCTACCCACTCAATAGATCTCCGTCCCTGGAGGATGTGTTCTAAACTAGATGTGCCAGCATTGAAAAGAAGTGCTTCCGTTCGTTCGGTTATTAATATCGTGCATTATTCTCGGCGGCGCTATCGGGGGTTTGCTGGCACTTTTTGCGCGCAAATTCCCCCACAACCCCCTTCCAAAAAACGCTACACCCGATGCCCACACGGCCTACCCTCGACGAGATCCACGCTCTACTGAATGACGGCGCCACCACCAGCCTCCATCTGGCCGAACAGTGCCTGGACCGCATCCAGGACCCCGCCGGCGAAGGCGCCCGCGCCTTCACGGAAGTCCACCCCTTTGCCGTCCGCGAGTCGGCCACGGCGACGGACCGCCTGCGCACCGCCGGCGTCGACCTGTCCCCGATCATGGGCGTCCCGATCTCGGTGAAGGACCTCTTCGACGTCGCCGGCCAGGTGACCCGCGCCGGCTCGACCGTCCTGGCGGACACCTTGCCGGCCCGGCAGGACGCCCTGGCGATCAAGCGGCTCCGCGAAGCCGGCGCAGTCCTCGTCGGCCGCACGAACATGACCGAATTCGCCTACTCGGGCGTCGGCCTCAACCCGCACTACGGCACGCCGGCCTCGCCGTACGACCGGGCCCGGCGCCTCCTGCCCGGCGGGTCGTCGTCGGGCGCGGCCGTGTCGGTGGCCGACGGCATGGCGGCGGCGGCGATCGGCACGGATACCGGCGGGTCGGTACGCATCCCGGCCGCCCTGTGCGGGCTCGCCGGCTTCAAGCCGACCGTCAAACGGGTGCCCCGCCAGGGCGCCTTCCCGCTGTCGCAGACGTTCGACTCCATCGGCCCCCTCGCGCCATCGGTCGAGGACTGCATCACGCTCGACCAGATCATGCGCGGCGCCCCCGTCGAACCCCTCGATCCCTTCCCGGTGAAAGACCTCCGGTGCCTCGTCCCCACCGGCCTGCCCCTGGACGACATCGACGCGCCGGTGAGCGCAGCCTTCGAACGCGCCCTGCGCTCGCTGAGCGCCGCCGGCGCCCGCATCCACGAAGCGCCCGTCGAAGCCATCAACAACCCGGACCGGTCGCCTTCGGCCGCCCGCATCCTGTCGGCGGAGGCCTATGCCATACACCGCCAGCGACTCGCAGAGCGCAAGGCACACTATGACCCGCGCGTGGCGATGCGCATGATGCCCGCCAGAAATCTCGAAGCGGCGGACTATATCGACCTGCTGGCGTGGTTAAACGGATTTATCGAAGAGATGGAACGCACCCTCGACCCGTACGACGTGATGCTCCTGCCGACGACGCCGATCGCGTCGCCCCCGATCGCCGACCTGGAATCGAGCGACGAGGTGTATTTCAAGGTCAACACGCTGATGCTGCGCAACACGTGCATCGTCAACCACATGAACGGATGTGCCTTATCGATCCCCTGCCATGCCCCCGGCGACGCCCCCGCCGGCCTCATGATCGCCGCCCCCCCCTTTCAGGATGAGAAGGTATTGAGAGTGGGGCTGGGGTTTAGGGGGATAGGTTTATAGGAGAGGTAAGTTGTTCAGCCTAATAGCCTAAAAAACCTATACTCCTATAAACCTAAAAAAGCAGCGGCCCCTGTGCTCCGATGAGGGACGCGGCATAATCGGAAACACAGGAACCGCTACACTCTATGGCAAACGCAACTGGCACGTCGCTGCTATGAGGTGTATTACTTTGCAACCCATTGTGAATAAATACTTCTCCCATAGCAGCTGATGCCAGTTCACTTAAGCTTAACAAGGACCTTACCAATCCAGAGATTCGCTCCAAACAGTCCCTTTTGGCTGATCTGACGCCTCATCCAGCGGCGGCCTGTTCATCTTTTTATACAAGCGACTGAACCTTTTCCTGTACAGGCTTGTAGTGAGTCCCACTTTGTTTTCCCTTCTTTAGTGATGTTACGCGAACTGTGCACAGCAGGCTGGTTATCGTGGCTTTGCACGCGTGCAAAGCCACTCTGGCAGGGCCTATGCGCATCCGGCGCGTAACATCTGTTTCTTTAGTACAGCGACCAACCCGCGCGCACGCCCTTGTCCGACTTCAGCCCGACCCCCATTGCCGACAGCGCCCCCCAGAAGTTCTGGGCGGATCTCCGAGGTGTGTTCCGCGGCCGGCATCGCGACTTCACCTCGGGCAGCATCAGCCGCGCCATCATCCTGCTTGCCATCCCGATGGTGCTGGAAATGCTCGCCCAGTCCCTTTTCGGCATCGTGGATGTGTTCTTCGTCGGGCGGCTTGGCGCCGAAGCAGTGGCTGCCGTGGGGATGATCGATTCTCTGATGGTAATCGTCTATACCGTCGGGATGGGATTGTCGATGGCGGCCACGGCCATGGTAGCGCGCCGCATCGGGGAAAAGAACCCGGAGGAAGCCAGCACGGCGTCGTTCCAGGTGATGCTGCTGGGCCTCGGCCTGTCCGTGCCGATCGCTCTCGTCGGGATTGTCTTTGCGCCGGACCTGCTGCGCCTGATGGGCGCGACCGACGCCGTCGTCGACGTCGGTGCGACGTACGGCGCGATCCTGTTCGGCTCGAACGTCCTGATCCTGTACCTCTTCATCATCAACGCGATCTTCCGGGGGGCCGGCGACGCCGTCCTCGCGATGTCGGTCCTGTGGATCGCCAACCTGATCAACATCGTGCTGGACCCAGCCCTGATCTTCGGGTGGGGCCCCTTCCCGGAGCTCGGCATCACCGGGGCGGCCATTGCCACGTGCATCGGCCGCGGCACGGGCGTCCTGCTGCAGCTGTACCTGCTCCTGCGGGGCAACGGCCGGGTCAGGTTGATGGTCCATACCCTCAAGGTGAACGTCCAGATGATGCGCCGTATCGTGTCGATCTCGATCCCGGCAACCCTCCAGTATTTCATCGGGTCGGCGAGCTGGATCCTCATCTTCCGCATCATCGCCCTGTTCGGTACCGACGCCACAGCCGGCTACACGATTGCGATCCGGATCTTCATCTTCGCCCTGCTGCCCTCGTGGGGTATGGGCAATGCTGCCGCCACGCTCGTGGGGCAAAACCTCGGCGCGAAAAAGCCCGACCGGGCCGAACGGAGCGTCTGGATCACCGCCTTCACGAACGCCATCTTTCTGGGGGGCGTTGCCCTGGCTATATATATCTTCGCGTATCCGCTGGTCGCCTTTTTTACCGACGAGCCGGCCGTCATCGAGTTCGGCGCGAAGTGCCTGCGCATCGTCTGTATCACGTACGTTTTCTTCGCCTTCGGCATGGTCACCGTCCAGGCGTTCAACGGGGCGGGCGACACGCGCACCCCGACGTGGATCAACCTGATCAGCTACTGGGTACTGCAGATACCGCTGGCGTACCTGCTGGCGCAACCGTTCGGGCTCGGTGCGCAGGGCGCGTTCATCGCCATCGCCATCGCGCAGGGGGCGCTCGCCGTGATCAGCGTGCTCTGGTTTCGCCGGGGCACGTGGAAGGAGAAAGTGGTCTGAACGCCAGAGCACGGGAACGCGCCGAGGTAAGTCTGAGCAGAGTCAGACCTCTGTAACAACACCCCGAGAAACTCTGGTACGAGCCCGACTCCTGCGACAGCACCCCGGTAGAACTCTGGAAAGCCCCCGGCTCCTGAGACAGCACCCCGTGAACCACTGCTACC
>CAZGHT010000173.1:0-4571 GCA_964525535.1 uncultured Rhodothermaceae bacterium | reverse complement strand
GTATTAGAAAATAGAAGCTTTGAAGGCGATTATTCGCCAGAGCTCCAGGTTGGGTGAGATTAAAAATCTACTCGAAGGCGACCTTTAGTCCAACGGAAGGAATAAACGGAAGCTGGTCGGTGCGGCGCAGCGTAAATAGATCCACATAGAAGATATTACGGCGGTCATAGAGGTTGATTACACTGCCTTGCAGCGTCACCGAAGCCCGGTCCAGGTTCCATGTTTTTCCCACCGAAGCATCGAGGCGGTGGTACGTAGGCAGTTCGTCGCCATAAGGACGGTCGTAGATAACGCGCCGCGAGTTTTCAAATTCAAAGCCTGTCCTAATATCGTCGATAAGAGCAAAGCCATCGAATGCCAGTGGTTTTGTGTACGGCAAACCCGATCCGAATTGCCAGCGCATACTGATATCGAAGCCAGCCAGGGTGACGCGGCCCAGTGCATTCAGATTATGCCGCCGGTCGTGAGGGGGCCGGTAGCGAAACCTATCCTCGCCAAACACGAGCGAAATCGCGTTGCCTTCCGCTGCGTATTCTGTATTCGACAATCCGTAGGTTAGAAACCCATAGAAGGGCTCCTTGCGTACTTCGATGCGTGTCTCGACCCCAAAGGAGCGCCCTGTTGCTGGCTGCAAGCGCGTCGTTAACTGCGGAAACGCCGTCCATTCAGCCACCAGCAAGTTTGTATAGTGTTTATAGAAGCCCTCGATGGCAAATTCAAGCCATGTGTTCGGATCTGCCCGGTAGCCAAGCAAAAAATGAAGAGAGCGGCCAATCCGATCACGAAGCAGTTCTAGATCAGCCTGAGTGCCGATACTGCTCTCTCGCGGCACCCCTGTCCAGGCTGTGAATACGGCTAATGGATCCCTGCGATCACTAATTCCTATGATCTGCTGATTATACACCCCGGCAGCAGCACTGAAATGATGGAAGCCCGTTTCATATTCTGCCCGGATTCGAGGCTCTGGGTATGGGATTACGCGCGTGTTGTATGACTGCAATCGGATGCCCGGGTAGAGCGTGAAACCGTTGGGAAAAACAAACGTCGGTTCGAGATAAAAACCGAAGCTGGGCACAGGCCGTCCACGGCCCTCAAAGTTTTGAAATAAACCGCCGAGATCGTTCCGGGTCCGGCCAAACTCGACATCCCAGCCTGCGATGGTCGTTGAGCGCCCGCCCGCAAAACGGCCTTCCGAGAACGTGGCATCGAATGCCACTCGGGTATTGCTAATCCGGCTCGTCCGCTCGGCTCCGGCCTCATCGCGCTGCTCCATCACGTGGGCTGACTGGCTGTAAGTAAGGCGCGTCGCGATGGGCAGGTTTTTCGAGAGGGCCAACCAGCTAATGCTGAACCCGTCATTGGTCCATTCAACGTCTTGCGGATTAACCCTTTCTATATTCTCTACCAACTCCCCCTGGTCGTAGGTTTGAAATGCTGTAATACTAAACCGGTGACGGCTGCCGGGAGTGAACTGAACCTTGCCAAAGGCATCATTGAATTCGAACGGATAGGAAGCGTTATACAGTGATGAATCGACTTGGCCAATAAATGATTGCCGAGCCGACACAATGAACGACGCCAGGCCCGGGTAAATCGGCCCTTCCAGTAGCACCGTTCCGGTAAACGGGGAAGCGCTCGCTGAACCCGCAAACCGGCGATTATTGCCCGGACGTGCATCAACGTCAATCACCGATGACATCCGGCCTACATACTTGGCTCCGAATCCACCTGCATAAAAATCGGTCGTATTGATAATGTCTGCCGGGAATGCTGAATAAAAACCGAGGACATGAAACGGCTGGTATACGATGATGCCATCGAGCATCGTCAGGTTCTGGGGAGGTTCTCCTCCTCGTACATAGAATTGACCGCCGCGGTCTCCCGGAGCAACCACGCCTGGCAAAGTGGTCAGGTAACCGGCCAGATCGGCGGAAATATCGGGGGCAGGAATCAGTTCGATTTCGGGCGGTCGAATCCGCTGACGCCCCGCCGTGATGCGTGCTACACCCGTAGTACGCTCAGACTCGATGAGGACTTCACCGATCGTTTCGAGATCGGGCTCCAGGGCACGGGTGATGGTTGTGTTCGTGTTGGCAGAGATGTTGATTGTATCCTCTGTAGCCACGAAGCCGATAAAAGAAATACGCCACCGGTAAGAGCCAGGCGTGATGCCACGAATGATATAGAAACCCTCGCTGTTTGTAGCAGCTCCATAAAGAGGCACCGTTTGATCAGCGTCAATACCGTAGAGCGCAATGGTCGCTCCTTCAAGTGCCTGGCCGTCACTCCGGTCCGTGACGAAGCCGTTGATTGTACCTGTCTGGGCTAAGACACACGGGATTATCAGTAAATAACAGGGAAAGCCAAACAGAGCAACGACTGCTTTGCGATTCATCTTAAGACCCAGGTTCATTGTCGAAAATGTTTTCGAGACACAGGTACTCGGCATCGGTGATAAAGGCACAACTGGGTTGGAACGTCGCTGCTATACGGTACCCCCCCCCGACGAAACCGAGGCCATTTTCCACGTTTTGAAGCACTTCTGGATGAGAGAGCAGATTCGGATTAAACAATCCGAAGGGTGGATCCCACTGCGCATCGCCAACAATGAGATCAATGCGTACTTCAGTTAATACCCAGCGAAAAGGCTTAATCCCTTCCGCTGTTCCCACCTCGACATTGTAAAAGTTCTGCACGAATAAACGATCCACCCATACATTGATCGGGATTTCCCAACCATTTTCAATAGGGACTTCTTCGCGGTGATGAGGAAGTAAGTAAGCACGAGTAGGACCGGCTGTTCTATTTCTCTCATCGTAGATAAATACAGTATATGTAATATCAGGCTTCAATACACGAATGCTCTCGCCTTCTACGATAAAGCGCAGAATGGCTTCATTTGGAGCAGGAAGAATGACCTCTTCTGTACGAATAGTTACCTGAGGCGGTATACGAACATCAGCGTAGCTGCTGGCCCCATCCGAAACACGCATGGCCTGAACCCGATAGGTATGTCCATATTCTGGCTTGAACAGTGCTTTGAAGACAAGGTCCTGCTGACCATTGGATGCAGTGTCAATGGTATCCCTCCAGACAATTTCTTCTCCAGTATTAAGATCTATTGAGGTAAAATGGATGCCTTCAGGCACTTCCTGGTCAAGACGCGGGAGCTCGTCGATGGGATAGATGCGCACGTACTGGGTATCGAGGTCAGGGGTTAGAACTCCATAGAGGGTGAACGGCTCCGGGAAGTCATCCCGGAGGAGCAAGTCTTCATTACACCCGACAAAAAAAACTAGGGACAAGAGAATACTAGTCAACAAGAATAGATAGAGGCGGGGTGCATGCATCGGTTAGCAGGCTTACGGGTTTTTCTCCCGGAGGGTGAACTCTTAAAGATAGTTGAAATTGAAAACAGAAATGGGTCATTTTCTGGTGACATACGAAGATGTTTAACTACTAGGAAGAGGCCCCAAGAATAGACATAATGATGTGCTCCAATTACTGGAATCGTTAAACCAAATGCTCGATATCCTGACCTCAGACAAAAAAGCGAGCAGTGTTTGCTTTCCGCAATATAACCAGATTGAAGCATCCCTCCAATTGGTTCTGGAACAATTGGAGGGATGTATATAAAGCATTGTTTAAGGAAGAAGTTAGTGGTGATCGTACGCAAACGTAGATGAGAATTGTTAGGATAAATCTTATCCTGCTCAAATGTCGATTCTAGCCGAATATCCGGATGTAATTATTTGTAGTCAGGAAGAGATGATGTTTACACGTTATCTACTTCAAACACACTGTTGATCCCGGTGTTACCATACACTACTACTTTTACCTTTGAAGTTGAGCTAACAGAAAATATTATAGTCTCACATCCTACCCAGGAAGTTGAATGATATCCGGAAGCTTTGAGGATATCTGATCCTGATGAAGGTACCTCATACATTTCCCAATTGAAGGTGCCACTCCCACCATTCCATTTATGACAAGTGTGTATATCAGTATAACTACCAGCCGTTCCAGTTGAAGTTTTTGTAATATTTCCATAGCTAGAAACTACAGTCATCATATACGGTTTGGATGAATCATTGTCCGTATTTTTACCTTCATCCGTAAGGTAGTATTCACTAGAGTTGCCTGCTTCAGCAACTTCATGCGCTTGTGGATCAGACGACGAATCTGGCTTTATGTCAGTTTCTATCGTTGATATTGCAATAAAAATGATTAATAAGAACGAGAACGAATAAATGCGTTTCATAAGGTCTTCATTGTTTGGTGAGATGATATTAGAGTGAAGCTGTTAAGAAGTGTAAAAATATTAAGATATGGTGAAGTTATTTAGTGTAGGACAGGTCCGAAGTCATTATGGGGCAATGCTCTGTATCTACTGAGAAATCTCCTTAGTCTGTAGTCTTTCTCCTACAAGGCCCTGATATGCGAATCACTGGATTCTGGAGCCTAATCCGACCAGGCCGTGCTTGATCGCATATCGGACAAGATCACTTGTTGTTGCCAATCCAAGCTTTTTGAGCACTCTTGTCCTGTAAGTACTAATGGTTTTGGGACTC
>CAZGHT010000172.1:0-4630 GCA_964525535.1 uncultured Rhodothermaceae bacterium | reverse complement strand
CCCCTCTTCCCACAACGCCCTCGTCGGTTTCCGCTCGACGATCGGCCTCACGAGCCGCGAAGGCATCACGCCGCTCTACCTCCGCAATGACATCGGCGGCCCGATGTGCAGGACGGTAGAGGACGCCACCCGGGTGCTCGAAGTCATCGCCGGCTACGACCCCGCCGACCCCGTCACACAGCAGAGCGAAGGAAGAGTGCCCGACACCTATACGCAGTTTCTCGATGAGGACGGCCTTCAGGGCGCCCGCATCGGCGTGCTGCGCGCCCTGAGCGACGACGCCCCGCACCCGGAGATCGGCGCGCTCTTCGAACGAGCCCTCGCCGACCTCGATTCCCTCGGCGCCGAGGTGGTCGACCCGGTCGTAGTGCCGGACTTCGAGACGCTGCGCCAGGACCCCTGGTGTTCCATGTTCAAACAAGACATCGAACACTACCTGGCCGCCTACGTGCAGTGGGACTCTTTGCAATCCCTCGAAGACATTATCGCGTACGGCGGGTACTCGGAGTTCGTGAGGAACGGGCTCACCTACCAGCTCGAGAACGCCTGGAACCCGGCCGAATCCGGCCGCACCTGCGGCGATCCGTACACGGACGAACGGCGCATCGCGTACCGGGACGCCATCGAAAACGAGATGGACCGGCTGGCGCTGGACGCGATCGTTTATCCGAGCTGGAACCACCCGCCCTCGGAGATCGACGACTTCATGGACGGCTACAAGGGCGACAACTCGCAGATCATCGCCCCGCATACCGGCCAGCCCGCTTTCACCGTCCCGATGGGCTTTACGTCCGGCAACCTGCCGGCCGGCCTCCAGTTTCTCGGACGTATGTTCGACGAGCCGGTGCTGATCCGGTTGACGTACGCCTACGAGCAGGGCACCCGGCTCCGCCGCCCGCCGGCGCTCGGGAAGGGCGAGGCCTTGTAGAAGGCCGGCGCCGACACCTGCCGGTGCGACTGGATCCCATGCCACTGGCTTTGTTATATTTAGCCTGCTAAATATAACTCAAGTTGTGTGGTATGATAATTCAATCGACAATGGGTGTCATCCCGAGCGTGCCGGGGGATCTTCTATAATGATGATACGCAGGTTGTGCACAGCACCCCGTTGTGCCGGCTTTGAATGACTGCCTTGCAGACGTTTTTTACCTATCTGAGCGCATTCAAAGCCGTACGGGCAAAACGACGACGCACAGATGCGTAACACCAGTTATTTATAGCAACCCATTCAGAATATCTGAAAAGGCGAGTTCTAAACCGATTCCTCCGCAAGGTCGGAATGACATGCCGGTACGTATTATGTACTACGTTTTATACATTGAATAGCACCTAACTTGGGTCAACTATAACATTTTACAAGGCGCCACGCGTATACCGAGTATTGATATCGTATAGTCATGACCACAACAGAGCGTGAACTCGTCGATCGAGTAGAAGGACTGATGCGGATGCTGGGGAGCAAGTGGAAGCCGGCGATCATCTTCAGCCTGGTCTTCAACGGCCCGCTGCGTTTTACGGAACTGCGAAGGGCGATTCCCGACGTGACCCAGAAAATGCTCACCCAGCGGCTCAGAGAGCTCGAGCGGGACGGCCTCGTGAAACGGACGTTCTACGAAGAAATTCCACCCCGCGTCGAGTACGAGATCACGCCGCTAGGCCGCAGCGTGCACCCCCTTTTTAAATCGTTTTGCGACTGGGGAACGGCGCACGTCGAGGCTATCGCGCGCGCCAACGCTCAGTACGACCGCTCCCACGGCGAAACCACTGTGAATTCGAAGCCTCGATAGGGATCTCAGCAGCAAAGAGGGCGGCAAACGACGCGTTACTCCGCCGGCGGCGCTTCCAGCCCGGGTGAATCGAGCAGGGAGTTTCGTCGCGGGCTATGCTCCAACACGTAGTGCATCCTGGCGATCTGGTCGTTCGTGAACGTATTCATGCACCGGTCGGGGCTCCAATTCATGAAATTCTGCATCATCACCGGCCGGCCGTCACACCCTACCCTCGTGGAGCCCGGGCATCCCGTTACGGGTTCGGATACGGGCGGGGTGTCGTCGCAATAATCGTTTGTTTCGCAGCTATGGCTTCCCCAGGGATGGAGCAACCCCAGGTAATGCCCCATCTCATGCGTCAGGGTGCGGCCGAGGTTGTACTCCGAATCCGAATTCGATTCGCCGAAATGCACACTATTAACGATGATGCCCTCGGCCTGGATGGGCTCGCCCTGCTCGAATTCATCGCCCCCGGGCAAATCCGTTTCAGGGCCGGTCGCCTTGCCCAGGAACAAACCCTCGAGGTCCACGAAGGGGACCACCCACACGTTGACGTAGTGTTCGGGACTCCAGTAGCTGTAGCCGGCAAACTGGTTGAATTCCCCGACGGGCTCTTCAGGAACGTCCTGCTCCAGGAAATTGATGCGGACGACCCCATCGGTGGGTGTTCCGTCGGGCGCTGTTTTGGCCAGGGTGAACTCGATCCGGGCGTCACCGCCGTCCGGGTGTTCGTTGTACCCCCGGGTGCCCACTTTCCGGCGATAATCCTCGTTGAGCACGCGAATCTGGCTCTGGATCTGTTCGATAGACAGGTTGGTCCCCTCCCCGATCGCCTCGCCCCGATGAACTACGTGGACAACGACGGGGATTCGATAGATGTCACGCTGGGGCTCTTCAGGGAAAAGATCCACCACGCCTTCTGTATCGCACGCAACGAAGATCAGTGCCATAACAGCACTGAGAACTACTTTGATAGTGATGTTACGCAGGTTGTGCGCAGCAGCTCGTTTTCCCGGCTTTGAAACGATGCATTGCAGCCGGTTTCCGTCTGTTTTTGCCATTTCAAAGCCGTTGTGTTCAAAGTCGTTGTGGCTGAACGATGGCGCACAGATGCGTACCATCCACTTTATATTAATCATGGATATATCAAACAGGGTTGTATACGGTTGGGGAAAATCTTCAGCCTGTTAAGCTGGATTCGATAGACAATTCCCTCATCCGCTATATTCCCGTCAGATCAACCCCTGTGATATATCCAGTCAGCACCCACCCCCGAACCCTTCTCCCCTCGCCGAGCAACCAGCCCCAAAACGTACTGCGTATCCACTTGCGAAAGATACCCCGACTTATATCGATAGATTCAGAAATCATAACTCTCTTCGGTTCTCTGAGGTTCGTCTGTGATAGTCTCTCCCGTTGAGCCACACGGAAAGCACCAGCGCGGCCAGCGCCAGGATCAACACCCATTGATCGATCATGGACGAATCAAAATCTCTGGCGGTCACCTGATCGACGTAATACTCAATATAGGATGCCGGCAGGTTCGTCTCCCCCAGCGCTCGTTTGACCTGCCAGTGCCAGTCGGTGAACGGGCAATACCCGAAGCCGTAGAACACCCCGAGGCCGATCCAGGAAAAAAACGTGAGCCCGATGCAGAGCAAATGAAACCGCCTCGTCGTTTTCCAGATCCACCCGACCAGATTAAACGAGGTAAGCGCGGCATGAAAAACGAAAAAGAACCAGTCCAGAAATATGAGCATGTACGTGTGATCTCCTCTTGACCCTCACCTTACGTGAGGCTTTATCTTCGTATTGCAGCGTATTCAAGCTTTATCTTCGTAGTTCAGCGTATTCAAACAGCAGCGCCTATGTATGCCTCATTAATCAAAGTGGGTACAGTGGCCCGCAAGACGGGACTGACCGTTCGAACACTTCATTACTACGAAGAAATAGGGTTGCTGGCTCCGGCAAAGCGCTCCGAAAAAGGGTATCGCCTGTACGGCATCGACAAGATGCAGCGATTGCAAAAAATTTTGTCGCTGCAGCAGCTGGGATTCCCGCTCGATGAGATAAGAACCTTACTCGATCGAGCCGACTATTCTCTGCAGTGCGTGCTCGACCTGCATATGACCCGGCTCAAGGAACAGATTCAAAGTCAGCAACGGCTCCTCGCTCGTCTGAAAACGATTTCTCAACACCTCCACGACGAGAGCGACATCTCGATAGAAACGATCATTCAGGCCATACAGATAACAAAAATGCATGAGTCGTATTATTCGCCGGCGCAACTCGACCTGCTCAAGCAACGAGAACAAGCAATGGGACAAGCCGGCATGCAGGAAGCCCGGTTGCAATGGCGGGAACTCAACCGTGCGTTTCGAAGCGAAATGGAGAATGGCACGAACCCGGCAGACGACAATGTGCAGGCCCTGGTTGCTCAGATGCAACAGCTCATTCGCATGTTCACTGGGGGCGATCCCGACATCGAACGGTCTCTGGAAAAGATGTACCGGGATGAGGGCCCTGAAGCAGCGAGTGGGGGCGCTATCGACAGCGACCTCTTCGAATATATAGGCACAGCGAGAGCGATCTTTGAAGCGTAACAACGTACAAAACACGAAGGTCTAGAAGCCGCCCCCTGAGCATTCCACCGCCTACGCTGCACGCACCGTTCAAGTTTTTTTGAAACCCCTCTTGACTCTCACGCGACGTGAGGGCTTATCATGCTCCTATCGATCGCGGCAGCCGTTCCTGCCAGGACGTTAAGCCGTTATTTTTTCAAGAATTACAGCGACCCGAGCACAATGACTATGGCAACAAAGACCTTGCTAACCATTCTATCGATGACTGTATTATTAAGT
>CAZGHT010000171.1:3833-4697 GCA_964525535.1 uncultured Rhodothermaceae bacterium | reverse complement strand
AACTGAGAACCCCGAACTGAGAACCCCGAACTACGAACTACGAACTACGAACTGAGAACTGAGAACTGAGAACTACGAACTGACAACCGAGAACTCATCCCCCGAACTTTCCCCGGGCGCATTCGTCCTATACACAACCCCACATATACTGCGTCTTCGTACAGATTGTCCCACTCACCTTCCTGTACCGATGGTAGATTTCTTGAAAGCGCTCGGCTATGTCTTTCTGTTTGTCGGAATGATTGCCGTAGCGATTACCCTCTCAGAAAATGCTTCGTTCCTGGGGTTCGGCGACGACGACGCTGCCGACGATAGTACGGGCGTTGTACTCACCGAGACGGGGCCGGCGCGCGTCGATCTCAGAAACGTCCGCGAATCACCCACCTTTGCCGTTTCGACCGTCAGTTCGGTGAGCGAGCTGATGAACAACATGTACGTGGAATCGCTCTACTTTTTCGAAAGCCCCGACGTCGAACCGGTCGATCCCAATGCGAGAGTGTACCGTACCGCGTTTCCCCGGGCTACGACGCGCGGCGTCTGGTGGGACCTTACCTTTTCGCATCCTCGCACGACGGGCCTGCTTACGGGTGAATTATTGTCCCTCATCGTAGGCCCGAACGGGTTCCGCGAACCCCGGGTCATGGAGTTCTCGGCGTGGCCGAATACGACGGAGACCAAAGTGATCGGCGGCCACGGCTTCGACGAGCCCGGCCGGCTGGATCGAGGGCGGTACACGGTTACCCTTTACATGAGCCGTACCCCACTGGCCATCGGGCAGTTTGATATCGAGTAAATGCTGGATCGGCGGCCGGCCTGCATTACCGGTAGAGTTGTATAGATGGGTAAAACGGGATACCTTTAGTT
>CAZGHT010000171.1:0-3733 GCA_964525535.1 uncultured Rhodothermaceae bacterium | reverse complement strand
CGTAGTTCGTAGTTCGTAGTTCGTAGTTCGTAGTTCGTAGTTCGTAGTTCGTAGTTCGTAGTCAGAGCCGCCATGCCTCCCAGAATCTCCAGAATCATAACCGCCGGGCTGTGGGTAACCATCCTGTGGGTAGTTCCCTGTGTGGTTATGGCGCAAACGGACGGCGCCATTCGCCTGATCGTGCGCGGCGATGATTTCGGCAACTCGCACGCGGCCAACCGAATTATGGCCGAGGCCTTCGAAGACCGGGCCATCACGTCGGCCAGCGTGCTCGTCCCGGCCCCGTGGTTTGCCGAAACGGCCCGTATCGCCGGCGAGCACCTGGAATGGAGCGTCGGCGTCCACCTGACGATAACCGCGGAATGGAATACGATCCGTTGGGGGCCCGTCTCGCCGGCGCCGGAAGTGCCCAGCCTCATCGCGCCGGACGGGTACCTGTACAACCGGGGGTACCATAACGATGAACCTGTTCCCGATTGCCCGAATTGCGCGCGTGCGCCGGCCCGGGCCGAAGACGTCGAACGGGAGATCCGGGCGCAGATCGAAGCCGCCCGGCGAGCCGGCCTCCGTGTGGATTACCTCGACTGCCACATGTACGCCACCTGCCAGCCCGACCTGTATCCGGTCATGCAAAAAGTAGCCGACGAATATTGCCTCCCCATCGCAGACATGGGGCTTCTGGGAGAGCAAAAGCTGCAGCTCGGCGATACGTACGCAAAAACCGACTACGACCAGTACGTGCAGGGCGTGCTCGACATGCTGGGCGCTCTGGAGCCGGGCCTGTATCTCTACGTAACGCACCCCTCGGCCGACGACCCCGAGGTAGAAGCCTTCAGCGTAATAGACGGAAAGCGAATCCGCCAGGTGCGATCCAACGACCTCGCCGTCTGGCGCGATGATCGTGTCAAAGAGCTGATGGCCGATCGCGGGATCGAACGCGTCGGCGTGCGCGATCTGTGGGATTACGATGCCTGTTCGTTAAAAGCCCGGTGACGCTCCCATGAAAGATAACGCGGCTCCAAGGACGTCGACCTGCCGGACCGTCGTCAGCCTGTGTGTGGGTCTGTTATTGCAATCGGCGTGCAACGATCAGCGGCCGGTGGAGGGGGAAGAACAGCGTCCTCCAAACGTCATTATGATCGTAACCGACGATCAGGGGTGTGGCGACGTCGGCTTCACCGGCAATGCCACGATCTCCACCCCGCACCTGGACCGCCTGGCCGCCGAGGGCGCCGTCTTCGATCGTTTTTACGTTTCGCCCGTGTGCGCGCCGACGCGGGCGAGCCTGATGACGGGCCGGTATCATCCCCGCACCGGCGTGCTCGGCGTCATCGAAGGGCGCGAGTTCATGGTCGAGCAGGAGCGCACGGTCGCGGAGCACCTTTCCGAGGCCGGCTACTCGACCGGTCTCGTCGGGAAATGGCACCTCGGCGAGAACTACCCCTGGATTCCACAGGCCCAGGGATTCGACGAGTTCGTCGGCTTCAGGGACGGGTCGCATCCCTATTTCGACGTAGTCCTGGAGCGCAACGGCCGTCCTTTTCAGACCGAGGGGTACCTGACCGATTTTCTCACGGACGAGGCCATCGACTTCGTCGATCGGCATCAGGATACCCCTTTCTTCCTCGTACTGGCGTACAACGCCCCACATTCGCCCCTCGAAGTCCCTCCGTCGTATCTCGAGCCCTACGAGCACCTGCCCGAACACACGGCCCTCATCTATGGCATGATGGCGTCTGTGGATGAAAATATCGGCCGGCTCCTGGAGCGCATCGACCGGTTGCCGGACGACGAAGAACCGCTGCTCTTGTTGCTCAGCGATAACGGCCCGTTGTACGGAGGGGGCGGTTACGAACGCAGCGAACGATTTAATTGCGGCCTGAGGGGGACGAAGTACTCCGTCTACGAAGGCGGCATCCGGGCGCCGCTCGTCGCACGGTGGCCCGGCCGCATACCGTCGGGCGTCACCATAGAGCACCCGGCAGCGCACATCGATCTCCTGCCTACGATACTGGATTACGCCGGCCACGACGCCTCCCCCGAGGCCGCTTCCTGGGACGGACGAAGCCTGCGGCCCCTTCTCGAGGGAAACCCCGAGGCCTGGCCGCCCCGCCTGTTGTTCATGAGTTATCCCGGCGAAGCCGGCCAGAAAACGAGCGAACCGGCTCCGTATCCCGGGGGGATGGCCATGACGGACACGTTCAAGATGGTCGACGGAACCGAGTTGTACAACCTGCACACCGATCCAGGAGAAACGGAGGACGTAGCCGGCGAACATCCGGATGTCTTGCGGCAGCTCGATGCCGCATACAGGCAGTTCTGGGAGGCCTCCTCGAACGAGCGTCCGCCGTACCCGCGCGTCCACGTCGGCCATCCGGAGGAAAACCCGGCCGTTCTCACCGCGCACTGGGCCGATGTGTCGGGAGGACTGGCGTTTCAGTTCGGGGACGATCCGCCCCGGTACCGGTCCATCGGCGTGCATGGAGATCGAATCGCTCAGTGGACGCCCGGCGGTGAGGCGGTCTGGCGCCTCGATGTCCGCAACGCCGGCCTTTACGAAATTTCGGGTCGGTGGCTCTGTGCCGGAATCGGCAATGGAACCGGTTCCAGTCCGCGAGTTCGTGTCGATATAGGAGCTAACACGTTTGTACAGGCTCTCCCGGTATGCGACGCCGGCCCGCGCGGTGCGGTAGAGCAAACGCTCGGCCAGGTAACGCTTCCGGTCGGGGCGGCGGATCTATCCATTCGAATGATCCAGGGGGGAAATACACTGGCTTTGCAGGAAGTTTTGATCGATATGGATCCTAAACGCTGAACAGTCGTTGTAAAATTGCTCAACGTTTTGTTCACCATGAACGGGACACGTGTGCATGTATGCGACTCGGTATCTCATGCGTATGGTATCTCATGCGTATAGCCTGCATGCCTTCTGTCAATCGCGCTGTCCATCGTTTAGCTGCCGTTTGTCGGTACCGGTACGGTCCTAAAGCGAATACCCTTTGACTATACGTCTATCGCTTCTGCCCGGTCTACAAACGCATTTTTCATAGATCACTCTAGTTGGGACAGTCAGGCTCCTCGTCACTAGTGTACTACCCCGTACATCTCATGCCGACCTGGAACGCCCTCACTATCCAAGTTTCCCGCCGAATACATATGGAAGAGAAGCGCAAGAAGCATAAGTACATCACACGTATCGATTACAACTCACACGGTTACTGGTGCCGAATACATCGCCTCGGAGTCAATAAATTTTTTGCCGACTCGAAATACGGAGGCGAGATGGAAGCCCTCAATGCGGCCCTCTTATGGAGGAACAAACAGACGGGCGGCATACTGGACGAGGAATCGGAAACAGGTGTAAAAGGGCTCAATATCAGCCGTAGAAAAAGTAAGAACGGAGAAACCCTCTATTACCTCTCTGTCTACATCAAACGCGGATCGGATCGCATACAGGCCATGCGCGCCCTCAAGAAACCGATCAACAAGGTCATCTGGGACGCTGCCCGGATCATCGCGGAAGCCCGGGCCAAATACGACGGCGAAGACGAGCAGGAAGTCGCCGCCAAAGTCTACGCCACGGCCTACAACAGGATCAGTAAAATTATCAAATGATGTTACGCGAACTGTGCACAGCAGCCTGGTTTGCGCGGCTTTGCAACCCTGCAAAGCCGCTCCGGCAGCGCGTATGCGCATCCGGCGCGTAACGTCTGTTATCAAATGAGGGGAGGCA
>CAZGHT010000170.1:0-4708 GCA_964525535.1 uncultured Rhodothermaceae bacterium | reverse complement strand
ATGTTACGCGCCGGATGCGCATACGTGCTGCCAGAGCGGCTTTGCACGGTTGCAAGCCGCGTAAACCAGGCTGCTGTGCACAGTTCGCGTAACATCACATATAAACCATTCTCAGTGTTATGGTTGTTCGAACCGTTCTCGGAGACATTCCGGGTGCTGATCTCGGGGTCTGTTATCCCCATGAGCACGTATTCGGTGCGCCGCCCGCTCACCTGGCGAAGCCGGATCTGGTGCTCGACAACCCCGAGATCGCTGAGCGCGAGCTGACCTGGTTTCGTGAAGCCGGCGGCCGCGCCCTCGTCGACATGTCGACCCTGGACTACAACCGGGACGAGACGGCCCTCCGAGACGTGTCGAAGAAAACCGGCATCCACATCGTGGCTGCTACGGGGTTCAACAAAGACCCTTTTTCGAAGTCCATCGTCGATGCCATGTCCGACCAGGCGCTTTTTACACTATTATACTATGACGTCACACGCGGCATCGGGGACTCCGGCGTGCGAGCCGGCGTGTTGAAGGCCTCTTCGACCCTCGATGCCATCTCCGATACGGCGCGTCGTGTGTTCGATGCAGTGGCGCGGGTTCACCTGGAGACCGGCATCCCCATCTCGACGCATACCGAGGCCGGCACGATGGCGCTCGAGCAGGTCGAGCTGCTCCTCGCTAAAGGCGTCGACCCGGCCCGGATCATCATCGGCCATCTGGATCGAAAGCTGGAACGGGAGTATATCCTGCGCGTCGCCGAAACCGGCGTATTCCTCGGCATCGACCAGATCAGCAAAGAAAAATATTACCCCGACCGCCGGCGTATCGAAGTGATACGGGAATTGATCGAGGCCGGCCATGCCCATCAAATCCTACTGTCCGGAGACCTGGCTCGGAGGTCCTACTGGCCGAGCTACGGCCCCTACGGCGGCCCTGGACTGACCTATATCTTGTGGCGTTTCATTCCCTGGCTCTGCGAATCGGGCGTCGACGACGCGACGATCGAGCAGCTGCTGATCGAAAACCCGGCGCGGGCCCTCTCTTTCGAACCGCGATAAACGGTACGGGTACTCTTTGACAGGTTGCCGTAAGGGATGCGGCACGGTTTATGACCCTTCATTGTTCGCCTCTCCGTTGAAAAGGACCGTTGGCCGTCCTTCCATAGTGCCCCATTTCCTACGTTCAGCAACGCGTTTATCATGACCATGTCTGCAAGATTTCCATTCATTGTCTTCGTTTTATTCCTCCTCGCAACCAGTTACGCACAACCAGCCCACGCGCAGTTTGTCGCCACCATCCAGGGGGAAGCCTCTATCCTGAGCCGCGACGTGGACGTCGATGACGACGGGTACTCGTATGTCACGGGCGGCTTTGCGGGCGTCGCCGACTTCGATCCCGGGGACGGGGAACGCGAGATCACCAGCGTCGGGCTCAAGGACATTTTCGTCGCTAAATACGACCCTGCCGGCGCCGTGGTATGGAGCTTCGGCATCGGGGGTGTTGGAGGGGGGCCGGGCCTCGACGACGAAGGCCTGTCGGTGCAGTGGGCGCCTGCCGGAGATATCTATGTCACCGGCTACTTTCAGGGGACCGCCGATTTTGATCCCGGCGCCGGAACGGCCGAATTAACCAGCCAGGGGATTCGGGACGTGTTCGTGGCGTCCTACACGGCAGATGGGGTATTTCGCTGGGCGCGCGGTTTCGGCGGCATCGCGGACGACGTCGGAAACCGATTAGCCGTCAGCTCCGACGGGGCGGTCTACGTGACGGGGCGTTACCAGGAGATGGCTGCTTTGGCGCCTGAGAGCGGCACGCCGGCCGAGCTGACGAGCCTCGGGCAGGAGGACGGCTTCGTGTTGAGCCTGGATACGAGCGGCGAAGCGAACTGGGCGATTTCGTACGGCGGGGCTTCGGTCGACGAAGGCCGCGACATCGCGACCGACGATGCCGGCCACCTGTATCTGCTGGGCACGTTCTCCCAGAACGTCGACTTCGACCCCTCGGCCGGGGAGCAGATGTTGTCCAGCGTCAATGGCAGCCTGGATGTCGTGCTGGCGTCGTATACGAAAGAAGGCGCCCTGCGCTGGGCCATATCTACGGGCAGCGGACAAGGCGACGGCGCTTCGGGGCTGGCCGTGGACGGGGCCGGCAATGCCTACATTACCGGGCACTTCGTGGGTACCTCGGATTTCGATCCGGGGCCGGACACGTTCGAACTCGTCAGCTTCGGGGTACGCGATGTGTTTCTCGCGAAGTATAAAGCGGACAGCGCGCTCGAGTGGGCGTTTCCACTCGGCAGCGGGTTTGCCGAAGGCAGCGACGTGGCCCTGGATGCTGCCGGACACCTGGCTTTTCTGGGCGCCTTTTCGGGGGGGATCTTTCCTGACCCGGCGTCTACGGTGCAGCTGACCAGCCTGGGAGAACAGGACGTCCTGGTGGCGAGCTACCGATCCGACGGCTCGTTCCTCTGGGCCGGCAACGTCGGAGGCGCGCTGACGGAATTCGGCAGCGGCCTCGCCATCGGGCCGGCCGACGCTGTCGTGCTAACGGGTTACTTCGAGGATACGGTGGATTTCGATGCCGGACAAGGGGTGTTCGAGCTGGACAGCCAGGGCGAGTTCGACGCCTTCCTGGTCGAATACAATGCGGACGGCACCCTGGCGGTAGGCATCGAGGAACATCCGGAGCTTCCTTCGGACGAAGCCGTGCTCGACGTCTACCCCAATCCTGCGGTGCAAGAAGACCTTACCGTATTCATTGCGGAAGCAGCAGGTCAGGCCTGGACCATCGATGTGATCGATGCGCTGGGGCGCGACGTGTACCGGTTCGAGGAAGTCCCACGCTCGGGCATTCGTATGCGGATCAACACGCGCCGGCTCGCCGCCGGCACCTATTATGTACGCGCTTCCGGGGATCGGCAGGTGTTGCTGCAGCCCTTCGTGGTGGCGAGGTAGTGCCAGGTACCAAGTACTGAGTACATAGTACCACGTTGGGTTTCCGCCCGGGACGGCGCCCCCGGTTGAGGTAGAGCGCCCCTTCGGGGCTTCGTTTTTCGGATTGATAACATATCTTACGCGCCGGATCAAGCGTGCTCCCGCAGGTACTGATTCCACAGGTGCATGGTCGCGTAGCTGCGCCAGGGGCGCCAGGGTTGCGAGATGTGCTCGGCCCGGGCAGCGGTCACGCCTCCAAGGGCTTTCCGCAGCGCCATGTCTTCTTTCAGGAAGGCATCCGGCCACTGGAGTGCGCGGAGGGCGATGTATTGTGCCGTCCATGGCCCGATGCCGGGCAATGCGACGAGCAGCTCGATCGTGCGTTCTACAAGGGCGCCGGCGTCCAGCTCGAGCCGGCCCGAATCTACCTCCCGGGCGAGCCGCAGGATGCTCTCCGCCCTGCGCTGGATAATGCCCAGCGAAGCGATTTCGTCGACTCCGGCACGCGCGATGCGGTTCGGCGTCGGGAAGAGAGCCGTGAGTTCGGGGTAAGGGGTCTCAACCCGCTCGCCGAAGACAGCGATAAACCGTTTCGCCAGTGTATTGGCGGCCTTGACCGTAATTTGTTGCCCCAGGATCGCCCTGATGGCGACCTCGAAGCCGTCCAGGGCGCCGGGGACGCGGAGGCCCGGATGCCGTTCGATGCTTTCTTTCAACCGGGGGTCGTCGCTCAGGTGGGAAGCGATTACGTCGGGGCGCGCGTTTAAATCGAACAGGTGATGAAGCCGGTTCAACACGACCGGCAACGCGGGGATGAGTGAGGGAGCCATCCGAACGGATAATTTGTGCAGGTCCGGCTTGTGTTGCACTTCGAGCCAGCCCCGGTGTTGTTCTACTTCGAGCGAGCGGATGTATCGGTGGTCTTCGAGGTGCTCCACACCCGTGAGACGTCGAGCCTTGAGAAAACGCAGCAGGCTCTCCCAGTCGAACGGGGGCCGGTAGCTCAAGAACAGGGTGATCGCTTCAGAATTCGTAGCGGTCGTTTCCCCAGCGCTGCGGGTTTCTTTGCGAAGCCGGCCCGGAGGCATCTGGTAGCGGCCCAGGAAGGCGTCGTTGAATCGCCGTACGCTCGAGAAGCCGCTGGCGAAAGCGATGGCCGTCACGGGCAACGGCGTTTCGGTGAGCAGCTGTTTGGCGAGGAGGAGCCGGCGCGTCATGACCAGCTCCATCGGGGATACCCCGAAATGGTCCTGCACGATGCGGCGAAGCTGGCGCGTGCTGAGCTCGAAGCGGCCGGCCAGGTCCTCGATGCTCGCGTGGTTCTGGACGAGCTCCTCCTCGATGAGGTGAGCGATGCGACCGGCGATACGCGCCGCGTCGTCGACCGGGGCAAAGCCGGGTGCGAGTTCGGGCCGGCACCGGAGGCAGGGGCGGAATGCGGCCTTTTCCGCAGCCGCAGCGCTGATGAAAAAGTGACAGTTTTCGCGTCGGGGTTTCCGCGCCGGGCAAATAGGCCGGCAATAGATGCCCGTTGAAGTGACCCCCACGAAGAAGACCCCGTCGAACCGCGGATCGCGGGCCAGGCTCGCTCTGTAGTATATGTCGTGACGATTGATGTCGATGTGTTCCATGCCCCTAAAGTAGTCGATCCTCGTATTGCCGTCTAGCCAGTATCGGCCATCGTAGTGCATTTGTTTTTCGTGTCCGAAAATGGCGAGGTCGATCCGTGCGAAGAAACTATCTTGTGATCGTTCTGGCTCCGTGAACCGGAGCGTTTAGGGCGTGTGGAC
>CAZGHT010000169.1:0-4825 GCA_964525535.1 uncultured Rhodothermaceae bacterium | reverse complement strand
GCGAGAAGGCTCTGTACGACTTTTCCGTGAACATCCGTTAGCCGGAATCGCCGGCCCTGGTATTTATAGGTCAATTGCTCGTGATCGATGCCGAGCAGGTGCAGCAAGGTGGCCTGAAAGTCGTGCACGTGGACCGGTTTGTCGACCACCTGATACCCGAAGTCGTCGGTTTCGCCATACGTCAGGCCGGCCCGAACGCCGCCGCCGGCCATCCAGATGGTGAAGCAGCTCGGGTGATGGTCTCGCCCGAAGTTGTCTTCGGTGAGCCGGCCCTGGGAGTAGCTCGTCCGGCCGAACTCGCCGCCCCAGATGACGAGCGTATCCTCCAACATGCCCCGCTGCTCGAGATCCGCGACGAGCGCCGCAGAGGGCTGGTCGACGCTCGTTGACATGGTCGCGATGTCTTTGGGCAGGTTGCCATGCTGATCCCAGCCCTGGTGGTAGAGCTGTATGAACCGCACCCCTTTCTCAGCGAGGCGGCGGGCCAGTAAACAATTGGCGGCAAAGGTACCGGGCGTACGGGAATCCGGCCCGTACAGGTCGAACATGTGATCGGGCTCGTCAGAGACATCCATCGTCTCCGGCACAGAGGATTGCATCCGGTACGCCATCTCGTACTGGGCTATTTTGGACTTGATCTCCTCGTCCTCCAGATGCTCGTACTGCACCTCGTGCAATAGCTTCAAATAATCGAGCTGCCGGCGACGGTCGGCGTCCGACATCCCCGGCGGGTTGTTGAGGTACAGCACAGGGTCTTTGCCCGACCGAAACTGGATGCCCTGATGCTTCGACGCGAGGAAGCCGCTGCCCCACAGGTGGGCGTACAGGGGCTGACCGCCGCGACGCCCTTCCGATAGAAGCACGCAAAACGCCGGCAGGTTGTCATTGACGCTCCCAAGCCCGTAGCTCAGCCACGACCCGATAGAGGGCCGGCCGCGATGTTGGGATCCCGTCTGGAAAAACGTGATGGCCGGATCGTGATTGATCGCCTCGGTGTGCATGGATCGCACGAAACAGAGCTTGTCGGCAATCTTACCGATATGGGGTAAGAGTTCACTCACCCAGGCTCTGCTCTCGCCGTGCCGCGCAAACGAATAGAACGGCCGGACCATCGGCCACGTCCGTTGACCGGCCGTCATGCCCGTCAGGCGTTGCCCCTGCCTGAGGGACTCCGGCAACTCCTCCCCGTGGCGCTGTTCCAGGACGGGCTTGTAGTCGAACAGCTCGAGATGCGAGGGTCCCCCGCTCTGAAACAGGTAGATCACCCGCTTTGCCCGGGGTGCTACGTGAAAGGCATCCAGCGCCCCCATGAGCCGGTTATCGTCGTCAATGCCCAGGGCCTCCATCGGGCCGAGCAGCGAGGCAAGCGCAGCCGCACCAATCCCCATCGTAGTTTTCGACAAAAAGTCGCGTCTCGAATAATTGGGCTCGTAATTATGGCAATGCATCGTTTCGGTTCAGGGTTTGGAGTGTAGGGTTCAACGTTTCATGTAGGCTTCGTCGTGGTTGAGCATGGTGTTGGCAACAACCGCGAGTGCAGCGGTTCGGGATGCATCGAGGCCGGTGTCATGAGGCCAGTCGCCGACCGACAGAAGGGCACTAGCTTCATCGGGATTCCGGCCAAAACGCTGCCGTTCGTCTTCGAACAGGGTCTTGAAGAGAGCCAGTTCCTCATCGTTCGGGAACCGGGAGGTGACCAGCCGGAATCCGAGCGTAATCTGGTCTTCCAGCGCATCGCCGGCTTCTTTCTGCATTCTTTCGGCGATCAATCGGCTCGCCTCCACGTACTGTGGGTCGTTCAGCAGGATCAGCGACTGCATGGGCGTGCTGGTCGCCTGCCGCTCGACGATGCAGATGCTCCGATCCGTGCCATCGAATGCGATCATGGACGGCGGTGGAGACGTACGTTTGATGAAGGTATACAGGCTGCGCCGGTATAATCCGTCTCCCTTATCGGCTTCGTAGGTGAGCAGCATCGGGGAATAGGTGCCTTTCTCGATCCAGAGTCCCTCAGGCTGATATGGTTTGACGCTGGGGCCGCCTACGGTGCGAACCAGCAATCCGCTTGCCGCCAGGGCATTATCGCGGATCATCTCTGCCGGCAAGCGATAACGCGGCCCGCGGGCGAGCCATTTGTTTTCGGGATCGCGCTCCTCGAGATCCGGCCTCGGCGCCGACGATTGACGATAGGTCGCCGAAGTGACGATGAGCCGCTGCAAGGCCTTGACGTCCCACCCGGATTCCACAAATCGGACCGCCAGCCAATCGAGCAAAGCCGGATGCGTCGGCAACTGCCCCTGATACCCGAAATCGGCCGGCGTCGAGACGATGCCGGTCCCGAAATACATCTGCCAGAACCGGTTGACGGCCACGCGCGCCGTCAGCGGGTTTTCCGGGTCGAGGATCCACTCGGCCAGGCCGAGGCGATCGGGCGGCCGTTCGTCCGAAAACGGCAGCACGATTTCGGGGACTCCAGGCTCGACGGCCTCGAGCGGCTGATCGTACAGCCCCCGGTTCAGGACGTGCGTTTCGCGCGGCGGATCCATCTCTTCCATCACCATGATCTCCTCGATCGGTTCGACGAATTCCTGCTCGGCCTTGCGCAAGGCATACAACCGGTCTCGGATCCGGAGGTACGCCTCGTCGGAGCGCTCGATCGCATGCGCCTTTTCGAGGCGAGCGCGACGGTTTGCGTCGAGACGATCGCCCTCAACGAGCAGGGCCGCTTCGAGGGCCGTTACCTTTTTGTCGTAAATACGGATGTCGTCGATGGCCCCCGTGAATATCCCATTCTCCCCGCTGAACGAACGATAACTCTTACCCACGCGCAGGGGTTTGTCGATGTGCTGGTGCCGGCCGTCGATCGGCCAGATGCTCTTGTAGAGGTCGTCGTAAGCCATGTCGAGCTCAACAGCTTCTCCATCGAGATAGACCGACAGGCCGCGAGCGCGGCTCGATCCGTCGTAGGCCACCGTGAGGTGGGTCCAGTCGTCGAGGGGCAGCCCCGACGTTGTACGGACGTGGATCTGGTTGTGCGGCAGAGCATTGATGAGGCGCACGTTGACCTGGTTCAGGCTATCCAGGAATACCTCATACCCTCGCCAGTAGACATTCTTGTGACCGGCATTGCCCAGCACCACGGCGTACGACTCCCGTTTCTCCGGACGCACCCACAGTCCGATAGAAAATGGTTCGTACCGTTCGAAGAGCCCGGTCTCGGGGAGCTCGAGAAAGTCATAATCGTAATCGAACCGGACGCCCTGCCGTGAAGGGCTCTCGACGAGTTCGACCTCCCCGGAGACCGTTCCCGGCGCCCTGCCCGAAATTTTGTTTTCAACCCGGCGATCTTCGCCGGAGGCAACGAGGCGATCGAGTGGAAAGTAATCTGTTAACCCCTCATCGAGATCTATGCGGGCGCCGTTTGCGGGCATTTCGAGGGCAGCGGCCGTCACTCGGGGACCCGCCAGCTCGTTGTATCGTCGATCGAGCCGATCTTCCAGCGCAGCGATGCTGTCTCGCAGGGCCTTCAGCTCGCCTTCTTCTCCGTCGTCGAAGAGCATGAGCATCGGGCCGGCGTTTCCGTCGTCGCCGGTCATGCCGACTTCGTTCACATTGTTGAAGAACGCGAACGTCTGGTAGTATTCTTTCTGCGAGATGGGATCGAACTTATGGTCGTGGCAGCGCGCGCACTCCATGGTGAGGCCCAGGAAGGCGCGAGCTGTTGTATTTGTTCGGTCGACCACGTATTCAACCCGGTACTCTTCGTCGACGATACCGCCTTCGGCAGTCATCTGGTGATTGCGGTGGAAGGCGGTCGCCAGCCGGCTCTCGTGAGTTGCATCGGGGAGCAAGTCTCCGGCGAGCTGGTATTTGATAAACTCGTCGTAAGGCATGTTTTCATCGAAGGCTTCGATGACCCAGTCGCGCCAGGGCCACATCATCCGGTAGCCGTCGGCGTGATAACCGTGCGAATCGGCATACCGGGCGACGTCCATCCAATCGACGGCCATGCGCTCGGCATAGGCCGTTGTGGCAAGGAGTCGATCCACTACCTTCTCGAAGGCATCCGGTGAGGTGTCGGCCAGGAAGGCGTCGATCTCTTCGATCGTCGGCGGGAGCCCGGTCAGGTCGAAGGTGACGCGGCGAAGGAGCCGCTCTTTGCCGGCTTCCGGAGCGGGTGAAACGGTATCTCGCTCGAGTCTGGAGAGCACGAAGCGATCGATCGGGTTGCGCACCCAGGATTCGTCCTCGACTTCAGGCAGCGAGGGCGACTCCGGGGCTACGAATGCCCAGTGAGGCTTCCACTCTGCTCCCTGATCGATCCACTTTCGGAGCAGGGCTACTTCGTCTTCACTGAGTTTGAGGTTCGACTCCGGAGGCGGCATCATGTAGTCGGCGTCCCCCGATGCGATGCGATGCGCCAGTTCGCTCCGGCGCAGGCTGCCGCGGACGATGGCTCTGTTCCGGCTCGACTCGTTGAGCCTCGCAAAAGCGCCCTCTTCCGTATCGATGCGGAAATCTGCTTCTCGCGTATTCGAGTCCGGGCCGTGGCACGGATAACAGCGATCGGACAGGATGGGCCGGATGTGGTAGTTGAAATCCACCTCGTCGGGCAGCCGGGCGAGTACGTCGCCATCCTCTGAGACAGGCTCTTTGCAGGCTGGGAGAGCGATGACGATCAGAAGGGAGAACAGAATGGATCGATGGAGCATGGTACTACGGGCTGGAGAACTTGCTTAACCGCTTTTGATTAAGTGATGTTACCCGAACTGTGCACAGCACCCCGTTGTGCCGGCTTTGAATGACTGCCTTGCAGCCGTTTTCA
>CAZGHT010000168.1:0-4833 GCA_964525535.1 uncultured Rhodothermaceae bacterium | reverse complement strand
CAACCAGATTACGACGGACTCTTTTTATTTGTGAAGAAAAATCTCAACAGTCTCTCAGAACAACCATTATAGGTCAATTCCGAGGCCTTTTCATCGCGTGCCCGGGAAGATTAGTTACGCGGCTGCGCCGCTCCATCAGTCGCCCATGATGGCTCACGGGCTCGTGTCGAACTCCCTGCGGAAGTGCTGTACCTCATCGGGCGAAAAGCAAAAGGGGATCCACACTTCGCGTGAATCCCTTTTGTTTATGCGTGCCTTAGTGCCAAATTGTCGAACTCGGTTCTGGACGGTTTTCGAGATCTGTATAAGCTGAGTTACCTCATAAATGTAAAAATAATCGGCCCCGATCCACCATTGCTTTCCTAATCCGGGCTACATCTCAGTTTACCGGTGATTCAAACCTCTCGATCCTTTTTCAAGGGTTCGACATTGGCTTTCAACCACTCTGTAACGTTTTCTCTCCCCAGATCTCCAGAGGCAATGGACAAAATAATTTCTTCTTGTTCATCAGCGGTAGAAATAATCTCATATCCGTTCATGAACAAAAAAACCTCCATGGCAGCGTGCCCAATTCTTTTGTTGCCATCAAGAAATGCATGGTTCTGTATCAGACTGAATCCCAGAGCGGCTGCTTTTTCTACCAGGGAAACATATAAGTCTTTACCACCAAACGTCATTTGGGGTTGTGCGAGAGCAGACTCAAGTACTCCTTCATCCCGAATTCCTGAAGTCCCACCCGACTGCTCGATAATACGGCGATGCAAATGTTTTACCTCAGCAGCAGATAAATACCTCATCATGCTAAGCGTCGATATAGCTCAGCATTCTTTTTCAAAACGTGATCAGCAGCCTCCTCGAAACCAGGCTCCATGCGCTCAAGCTTTTCTTCTACGCTTGCCTGCACAAGCGCCTCTACGGACACCCCAAGACGGCGTGCTACTTCGGCGATGCGATGCAACGTTTTTTCTGGAAATGAAATGGTTAATGTTTTCATATCGACAGATGGGTGTTCATGTTAGTCTAACTGACCCAATGAAAAGCAGGTTTCACACCCGCCAGCAGGTGCATATATTGTCCAGGAATATTACCTGGCGAATGTTTCAGTCGCAAAAGAACAAAAATTCCTTCGATGAGATCCAAAATAAAAAGTCTCAGCATTTACCTGGTGCAGGCAATACCGAGACTTCTCTCATCGCGTGCCCGGGAAGATTAGTTACGCGGCTGCGCCGCTCCATCAGTCGCCCATGATGGCTCACGGGCTCGTGTCGAACTCCCTGCGGAAGTGCTGTACCTCATCGGGCGAAAAGCAAAAGGGGATCCACACTTCGCGTGAATCCCTTTTGTTTATGCGTGCCCGGGAAGATTCGAACTCCCGACCTTCTGATCCGTAGTCAGACGCTCTATCCAGCTGAGCTACGGGCACGTGCCGTTTCTTTTGAGCCTCTTGAGACTCTCGAACCGGCTCCAGGATCCCAGCCCCGGGAAAAAGCGCCCTTCCTTCGATCCAATCAGACAGGTCGGTTTTTCGCATCGCCCTCTGTTATGCGCCTCTAGGCGATAACGGTACATGCCCCGATCAACAAGAGCGCGCAAAGAATCACGATGATCTGCAAGATGAAGATGACATACGCTTCGACGCGTAACCCCCCGTGGGCGTGTTTTGTATGGCCTAATGGATGTGTGTTCATGACAGGTCACCTCGTTTCCGTTGTATTCGCTGTAATGAGGTTGTACTCAAACTGACTATAAATACGGAATTCCGCAGCCAGCAATACACTACATGTGTTGTACTTTTATCCCCTACACTTTGCCTACATGGCCCCTATCATTTCACCAGCAGCATCAACCCGCTCGCGCTGAACCCGCCGGCCTCCAGTCGATACAGGTAGGTCCCGCTCGCGAGGTCGCCGGCGTCGAACCGCACGTCGTAGCGCCCCGCCGGCTGCGTCCTGTTCACCAGCGTCTGTACCCGCCGCCCGTACGCATCGTACACGGTGAGGACAACCGGCGCTGATTCCGGCAGTACGTAGGCGATGGTCGTTACCGGGTTAAACGGGTCGGGATAGTTGCCCTTCAACGCAAATTCGGCCGGCGCAATAGCAGCCGCGGTCTCCGCAACTCTCGCCGAGGTTTTCCCGGTCATACTCCCGGTGACGGTAAGCTGGACCTCGTACGCAGGCCCGGGTTGTTCGCCGAACAGGTCCCCGGCATACGGCGTCGCCCGCAGCGTGTGGATACCCGGAGCAAACGTGCCTGAATGGTATACCCCGTCGATATCTCCAAAGAGGGCGAAAGGCGCCCAGTACTCGGTGTGCGTATGCCCGGCCCGTTCGAAATGAACGTGATTGACGTTGGACAACACATCGGCACGCACATTCAGGTTCATCGGCAGCGCATCGAGATCCACTGTGGCCCCTTCATCCAGCTGCATCAGCTCATCGCCCGTGTCGCTGTCGATCAGGGTCAGCCCGACGACGTTCGTTCCGTGGTACACGAAGAACGAGACGGCAGCTTCTTCGCCGACCTCGCCGCCGGCAAAGTCCTCACTGTACGGCGTCGCCGTCAACGTAACCTCCCCTTCCCCGAAGGCCGCCGTATTAGGCGCGTAGTCTCCGGACACATCCCCGAAGAGCGCATACGGAGCCGCATTTTCGGTGCGATACCCTGTGTTGCCGTTAAATCCGAATCGCACACTTTCCACCCCTTCTCCGACGTTGGCCCTGACATTCAAGCCGGCAGGCAGCACGTTGAGATCGAGAATAGCTCCGTCCGGAATCGGGTCGAAGCCGGCAACAGGCTCGTTGGCGTCAGCGTCCATCAACGTAAACGTTCCGCTTTCGGCAACGGCCGGCGGCTGGATATTCCGCCAATCGAAAGCCGCTGAGGTGATACGATCGGGGCTCCGCGCCTCCAGCGTGAGGAACGGCGCAGGTTCGTTGCCCTCGATGTCGAACACCGTGAACCAGTCGTGAAAGACCGGTGGGTTCACCAACCAGTTCAATACATACACGAAGTCGCCCTCGGGGGCTATATCCAGGTCGCTGAAGCCCGTCTTGTACCCCCGCTGGGTGATGTCGAGCCTATCGGTGCCGTCAAAATTGGCAGACAGGAGGTGAATTTCACCCGAGAACTCTTCGAACCAGTAGAGGCGCCCCTGCACCGGATCGATCTCCAGCGTCCCCCCGAATGAATCGTCGCTCGTCGGGTCGCCGCCGAAGAACGTTTCGTGATTGCTCCCGTCGAGGTTGGACCGCCTGACCGCGCTGAACTGGGCGTCGGTCCAGTACAGCTTACCGCCGGCCGGATCGATGGCAAATCCATTGATCCGTTCCGGGCCCAGGTCGATCAGATCTTCGACGAACGTCCCGTCCGTGTTGGCCCTGTGCACCGTCCCTCTCTCGAAGCTGGCCCAGTATATTTTCCGCTCTACCGGTTCCAGGACAAACGTGCCGATCCCTTCTTCGTAGACGACATCCTCCAGGTTGGCGCCGTCGAGGCCGGCGCGACGAATTACGTTGTGCCCTTCATCGATCCAGTATACCTTCTCTTCATCGGGATCGAGTCGAATGATTGTGAGCCGGTTTGATAAGACGACGTTTTCGATCGTGGTGTCATCGAAACGTGCGCTCCGGATCCGATCCCATTCGAACCACAGTACCCCTCCACGGTCGCCATCCAGCGTAAAATACCGCACCGCATCGCTGCCCGGGGCCACTTCTTCGATGCCGGATCCATCCAGGTTGGCACGCTGGAAGCGTTCGAGTTTGTTGTTCGCCCAGTACATCTTGCCGGCATCGGGGTCGAGCTGCAGTCCAAAGAGTTCTCCTTCCGGCAAGGCAACCACCTCTTCTCTACCGGACCCGTCAACGCTGGCTCGTTCGATCGTTGCCACGTAGGGATCGGCCCAGTAGATCATGCCGGCGGTTGTATCGAGAGCGAGCGCCATATTCGGATGGTTGGTATCGGGGATGACGTCTTCGACCTCGGTGCCATCCAGGTTGGATCGGCTGATCTTGAACCGGTTTTCCCAGTATATCTTACCGTTCGCTACGTCGAGCTCCAACCCATTGGTCGCCCGGGCATTCACCACCGGGGCTGCACCGGAGCCGTCCAGATCGGCTTTGTAGATCGTGCCTCCTTCGATCCAGTACAAGTGGCCCATCCCGTCGAGTTCGATGTCGGTGAGTCGCTCCCGGCCTTCCAGCAGCGCTTCGCGGTTCGTGCCATCGAGATCGGACCGGAAAATCGCCCCGTTGGGGATAAAGGGGGTGGACGTACGGACATTGTCTGTCCAGTACAGCTTACCGGCGTCCTCGTCGACGGCGATCCCCTGCGGCGCATACCGCCGCCCTTCGAACAATGCGTCCTGATCGGAGCCGTCGAGCAGGGCGCGGAAAACCGCTGCATTTTCTTGATCCGTGTAATAGACCTGGGCGCCCTGCGCACGCCCCTGCCTGGCTCCTATCAACAGTAGGGCGCTTACGATGACGATAATCTGTAGGACGAATATGACGTAGGACTCGATTTGCAAACCGCTGTGTAGAGAATGTGTTGAATGGCTAAACGGATCTGTTTTCATGGCAGGTCACCTCTTTCGGATTAACTATCTAGTGATGTTACGCGAACAGCAGCCTGGTTTACGCGGCTTTGCAACCATGCAAAGCCGCTCTGGCAGGACCTACGCGCATCAAGCGCGTAACATCTGCTATTTATTGCATTCGAAAAACGAAACGACCGGGGGTTTGCGCAGTCTAAACATGCGCAGTCTAAACATGCGCAGTCTAAACATGCGCAGTCTAAACCTTCTGAAGTGTAAACATTTCAGCGTAAACA
>CAZGHT010000167.1:0-4869 GCA_964525535.1 uncultured Rhodothermaceae bacterium | reverse complement strand
CCTTAAGGTACGAGCTAAACAAAACAATATCCTTTTCACGAACTACGAACTATAAACTACGAACTGAGAACCCCGAACTGAGAACTACGAACTGAGAACTACGAACTGAGAACCCCGAACTGAGAACTACGAACTGAGAACCCCGAACTGAGAACCCCGTTCACCGCTCGACGCGGCCGGAGCCGCTGCCCTGCGCCAGCTTGCGCACCTCGTCGGCGCTGACGAGGTTAAAGTCCCCGGGAATCGTTTGTTTGAGGCAGGACGCTGCGACGGCGAACTCGAGCGCGTCCTTGGTCGTCGGCTCGGCGAGCAGCCCGTAGATGAGCCCGCTCGCAAAGCTGTCGCCCCCGCCGACCCGGTCGACCAGCGTTATTTCATACCGGGTCGACCGCATGGGAATCGAGCAGTCTTTGTCGTCGTACAGCATGGCGCTCCACCCGTTGAGCGAGGCCGAGAAGCTTTCGCGCAGGGTGATGGCCACCGCCTGGAAGCCGTAGGTGGATTTGAGCGTCTTCGCGACCCGCACGTATCCTTCCTCGTCGATTTTCCCCGTTTCGATGTCGGTGGCGCCGGCCTTCAGGCCCAGGCTGCGTTCGGCGTCCTCCTCGTTGGCGATGCAGACATCGACGTATTCCATGAGGGGCACCATGACGGCCTGCGCTTCCTGCGTCGTCCACAGCTTGCCGCGGAAGTTGAGGTCGCAGCTGATCGTCGCCCCGGCGTCGCGGGCGGCCTTGCAGGCCGCGACGACGGCTCCCTGCGCCTTCTCGCCGAGCGCCGGCGTGATCCCGGTCCAGTGAAACCAGCGCGCACCATCGAAGACGCGGCCCCAGTCGACCTCGCCGGCTTCCATCTCGCTGACGGCCGAGCCCGCCCGGTCGTAGATGACCTTGGACGGCCGCTGGCTGGCGCCGGTCTCCAGGTAATAAAGGCCGATGCGGTCCCCGCCGCGGAGGATGTAGTCGTCGTGCACGCCGAACCGGCGCAGGTGGTTGACCGCTGCCTGGCCGATCTCGTGGGCCGGCAGCCGGGTCACGAAATAACTGTCCAGCCCATAGTTGGCCAGGGCGACCGCGACGTTCGCCTCGCCGCCGCCGTAGACCACATCAAACCGGTCGGCCTGGACGAAGCGGGTGTATCCCGGCGTGCTCAGCCGGGCCATGATTTCTCCGAAGGTGACTACTTTCATACGGGTTCTGGGTTTGGTGTCGTCCCGGCGGGACCGCTCTACGACGAGGACAGGCCGGCGCGATAGCTGGCGATGGTCTGTACGAGGGTTTTTGCGTTTTCGGTCAGTTGTTCGTAGCGCGCCTCGGCGATGGCCTTTTTATCCAGCAGCGCGCTGCCGATGCCGACGGCGCAGGCGCCGGCCGCGAGCCAGTCCCCCGCATTGGTCAACGACACGCCGCCCGTGGGCATCAGCTGAAGATGCGGCATCGGCGCCTTAATCGCCTTGAAGAACTTCATCCCCAGGATATCGGCCGGAAACACCTTGACGACATCCGCCCCCGCTTCGTGCGCTTCGAGAATCTCGGTCGGGGTAAAACAGCCCGGCATGGCCGGGACGTTGTACCGGTGCGCCATCTGAATGATCGACGGTTTGTATATCGGGCTCACAATATAACGGGCACCCGCGTTGATGGCCAGGCGAGCCGTCTCGGCGTCCAGGATCGAGCCGGCCCCCAGCAACACCTCTTCCCCCATCGTTTGCGCCGTCTCCTCGATCAGGTCGAGCGCCCGGGGCACCGTCATGGTGATTTCGATCGCCGATACCCCACCCTGATGGAGGGCGCCGACGATGTGTTTCAGCCGGTCGGGGTCGTCCGCCCGGATCACGGCCACCGCTCCCAGGCTGGTTATTTGTTGTACTATCTCTGTTTTGGTCATTGATTCAGCGTTTTGGAGTACCGGAGGACTGGAGTGCTTCACTCCGCCCCATCTGCACTAGTCCTTCGCCCCTATCCCCCTACTAACATCCTATACCCTGAAACTATCCAATACTTTCTGGGCCCCGTGATGCAGGAGGAGCCAGCAGAACTCGCTGACCCGATCGGCGAACCCGGGTATACGCGCCAGGATATCTCCCCAGAACGGCTCGTGCCCGCACACCTGTTTGACGAACGCATCGACAGAAGCTCGATCTCCGACGTCTACCTCACGCCAGGCCTCCACGAAAAAGGCAGCCTGGTCGTCTCGAATGGGGTAAGGAGCCCCATCGCGCTCGCCAAAGATCGTCCCGTCTTTTTCAGTAACGCCCCGCATAAACACGAGATAAGCGGCAAAACCCGCGCAAATCCGATGGGGCAAGGCGCCTTCTTTCTCTACGTACTGCTGGATGGAGGGCAACAGGCGTAACTTCCATTTGGAGGTCGACTGCAGCGTGATGTCGATCAGCCGGTGTCGCAAAAAGGGGTTGTTGAACCGATCGAGCACCTCTCGCGCGAATCGTTCGCCGCCCGGCACGTCCAGGCTTGGCACGATCTCCTCCATCATGATGCGCTCCACGAAAGCGCTCGTGGCTGGATTCCGCATCATCGAAAGGACCGTTTCCTCACCCGCCAGGAAGGCGATCGGGACACACGCCGTATGTGTGCCGTTCAAGATACGCACTTTGCGTTCTTTGTACGGCCGGACGTCCTCGGTGAGCACGATGCCGGGGTCGGCCCGGGCAAAGCCGATGCGATCCAGGGCGGCCGGCTCTCCTTCGATCGGCCAGAGCCGGTACACCTCGGCCGTCGTGAGCAGCTCGTCGCGATACCCGAGCGTCGCATACACGTCTTCGAGCACGGAGGCGGGCGGCGTCCCGGGTACGATGCGGTCGACCAGCGTATTGCAAAAATAGACATGGTCGTTGACCCAGTCGACGAAGCCGGCCTCGAGCTTCCACAGCGAAGCCAGCTGGAGTACGATCGATCTGAGAGCATCGCCGTTGTCACTGATCAACTCGCAGGGCAGCACCACGAGACCTTTGCCGGCGTCGTACGAAAAAGCGCGCCCCCGTTCGTACAGCGCTGCGGTCAGCTTGCCGGGAAAAGAGCGGGGCGCTCCGTTTCCCATCGCATCCTCTTCGTCGAAGGTGATGCCCACTTCGGTGGTATTCGACACCACGATCTCGAGCTCCGGGCTCGCAGCCAGCCTGAGCACCTCGTCCCAGTCCTGCACCGCCGATATCGCCCGGCTTACCGCCCCGATCACCCGATACGTCTCTATGGTCTCCCCTTTTTTCAGGCCCTGGACCTGCAGCGTATAGAGCCCCCCCTGTTTGTTGACGATGTTCGCCCGGCCGCTGCCGGTGGATCCGACCATGACGGCCCGCCCGCCAAACTGCCCCACCCGATTCGCTTCGTCGATAAAAAAATCGGTAAAGGCACGCAGAAACCCCCCGGTGCCGAATTGGAGCACCTTTTCCGGGTAAGCCAGCATCTCTGGCGTAGGCACCGTGAGATCTTCGCGCTCCTGGTAAGCGTCCTCGAGAATTAAGGAAGGTGTCAGTACAGGCAGGGCCATTCGGGGGTTTCAGTTCTCAGTTTTCAGTACCCGAATACGTCGGGGAGCCACATGCTGAGCCACGGGGTGTAGGTCACGATGATGAGAGCAAGGATCATCGCGAAAAACAACGGCAACAGGGGGCGGATGACATCGGCGATACTGGTTTTGGCGACGCCGACTCCCACGAACAAGACGCTTCCCACGGGAGGCGTGCACAACCCGACACATAAATTCAGCACCAGAATGATGCCGAAGTGGATCGGGTCGATGCCCAGTTCGATGGCGATCGGCAGGAAAATCGGGGTGAAGATCAAGACGGCCGGCGTCATGTCCATGAACGTGCCGACGGCCAGGAGGATGACGTTGATGATCAGCAGGATGACGATCGGGTTTTCCGAAAGCGCGACGAGGGCCGCCGTGACGTTCTGGGGGATGTTCTCGTACGCCATAATCCAGGACATACCCACCGAGGTCGCGATGAGAAACATGACGATCCCGGTCGTCGCGCAGGCATCGAGGATGATCTTCGGAAGATCCCGGACGGTCACCTCCCGATAGATGAAGCCGAGTACCAGGGCGTAGAGCACCGCGACGGCCGCCGCTTCGGTGGCCGTGAAGATGCCCCCGATGATGCCGCCGATCACGACCACGATCAGGAAGAGGCTCGGCAGGGCCGCCGTGAATTTGCCAACGATCTCTTTCAGCGGCACGCGGTCCGAGATCGGGTATTTGTTTCGTATCGCAAACCCGGCCGAGACGAGCATCAGCATGAGCCCCACAAGGATGCCCGGCAGGTACCCGGCCAGGAACAGAGCGGCAATGGACACGCCTCCGCTAGCCAGCGAATACACGATGAGGACGTTGCTCGGGGGGATCAGCAGCCCGGTTGTCGCCGACGTGATGTTCACGGCGGCGCTGAAGTTTTTGTCGTACCCTTCCGTTTCCATGCGGGGGCCCATCACGCCGCCGATGGCCGACGCAGCGGCCACCGCAGATCCGGATATCGCCCCGAACAACATAGAGGCGACGATGTTGACGTGGGCCAGCCCGCCCGGCAACATGCCCAGCAACGACTTGGCGAAATCGATCAGCCTCCGGGCGAGGCCGCCCTTGTTCATGAGCTGTCCGGCCAGGATAAAAAACGGGATGGCGAGGAGGGCAAAACTGTTGAGGCCGGTCGCCATGCGCTGTGCCGTGGTCGTCAGCGCCGGGGCCGGCTGGATGCTGGCGAACATCGTCACGACGGTGGCCACCCCGATGGAATACGCAATGGGCACCCCCAGAGCGAGCAGGGTAACGAAGGTGGCGGCCAGGAGTATTACGTCAAACCATTCCATGGGGTGTTCGGGGTTTTCAGTTCTCAGTTTTCAGTTCGTAGTT
>CAZGHT010000166.1:0-4944 GCA_964525535.1 uncultured Rhodothermaceae bacterium | reverse complement strand
AGCTCTAGGGGATCACTCCATCGTCGTTAAAGGGCCTTCTTTCAAGTGGAAAACAACGTCAGTACGATGGGCCCTCAATGCCTCGATGACTTCTGCTGAAGCTTCCGTATTATACACATACACCGTCTCGAGTGCGGTCATGGATAGGAGATGGAGCAAACTGGCACCCGTCGCCTCCGTATGTGAAAGGTTCAGCACTTCGAGAGACGGCAAGGCCTTCAGGTACACCAATCCCTCTCCTTCGATAGCGCAGTTCGGCAGAAACAGAGCCCTCAGGTTGCTCATGCGGCCTATGTAATACAGGGCATCATCGGTAATCTCGCTGCCGGCCAACGAAAGGGTTGCGATATCGTCGAAATAAGGCGTTAACTCGGCGAGGGTGTTGTCGTCGACGAGACGGTCGGGGGGAAATTGCATAGACACGTCGAAGAGCGTCGAGTCGGAGTCGACATTAACACCGACGGCGAGGCCGAGCGCAGACGCGGTGGCGCGGAATTCGGCCGCGCGTCGACGAAACTCGGACCGTTCTCTTTTTCGGCGTGCATGGCTGCGCCTCAGCGAAGGGATATACCGTTCGAGGTCCAGGGCGAGCGAGGAATCTTCTGGCCCCCGGCCATAGCTCATGTCGGGCGAAGCCCCTTCGGCAATCCACCATTCGATGAGCGCAATCTCCACCGGCTTTAATGGCGATCGTCCTTCGGGCGGCATCGCATCGTCATGGTCGTACGGCAACGATACGCGGCGGAGCAGTTCGCTCCTTTGGGGAACTCCCGGCCGAATAGTCGCTTTGCCGCTCTCCCCCCCTTCGAGCATCGGTTCGTACGAAGAAAGAAGCAAGTCGCCTTTCGTTTTATGGGTATTGTGGCAATTGACGCAGCGGGCATCGAGGGCCGGCTGCACGAGATCGCTGTACACGTTCAACGTTTCCAACGGTCTGTCGTCGATCGCTCGAAGTGAGAAAGAAGGCCAGGCATCGGCCAGGTAGGTCTCGCCATGCGTCAATGACCCACCGTGGTGCCCGGTATACAGCAGGGCCAGGTTGGTGAGCGCCAGCAGCGGTAGGTAGCCATGCCTCTGATTCAAAAAGGGAATGGCCTCGAACCCCAGCGCAACGGCAGCGGCCAGACCCAGTAAAACGCCGGTGACGCTGGCGCCAATCAGGTGTTCGCGTACCAGATCGCCGCTATATTCCCCGGAAGCATACAAGAGATATCCCGCCAGCACGGCTCCTGTCATGGCCGCTACTGCAGCTATCCAGAGCCAGTTGACGAGGGAAAGGAGCTCGTTTCGTCGTTTCCACCGCGCGAACACATCCAGGATACTGACGAGCGGTATCAGGACGACCGGGAAATGAACCAGAATAGGGTGGAGCCGGCCCGCGAAAGCCAGCAAACCGGGCGAGTCGATGGAGGCAGCAGGCAGAAACGGCAAGGCTGCAGCACCGGCTATCAGTACAGCCAGGGTTACAAACATCGTCGCCTTATCCCGCAGCCTGGACGATAACGCGTTCATGCGTAGATTTCGTTCAAAACCCCGGTGCTGTCCCCGAACCGGACATCTCGGACGCCCCACGTCTGGAGCACCGACTGATACAGATTCGCCAGCGGGGTCTTTGGCGCGAACTGAATGTGCCGGCCCGTTTTCAGAGCGCCGCCGGCGCGGCCGCCAACCAGGATCGGCAGGTTGACCGGGGAATGGCGGTTACCGTCTCGAAGGCCCGAACCGAAGATGACGACGCTGTTGTCGAGCAGCGTCCCGTCGCCTTCGGGGATGGCTTTTAAGCGTTCTAACAAATACGCATATTGCTCCACGTGCCAGGTGTTGATCCGTTCGTACTGTGCCATCTGGCGAGGATCGTTTTTGTGGTGCGAGATCGAATGGTGATTGCCCGACACCCCTTCGAGGAATGAGAAATTCCGGTTGCTGACCGAGTTGCCGAACATAAAGGTGGCGAGGCGGGTCGCGTCGCTCCAGAAAGCGAGGACGATGATATCGAGCATGAGTCGGGCCTTTTCGGTCACGTCCAGGCCGGCCTTGTATTCGACGTACTCGTCGATCCGGTGATCGAGGCGGACCAACTCGCGCTGAATGGCCGGCGTGATGTGATCTTTGAAGGCGTCGACCCGTTCGTGGCTTTCGATACGCTGTTCCACGGATCGTATCGCCTCCAGGTATTCGGCCAGCTTGTTCTGATCCTCGACCCCCAACGACCGATTGAGGGAATGTGCATCTTCCAGTACCTGATCGATAATGCTCGTCTTCCAGGGGGATTCGTCCGGCTGGGGTTTGCCAGGGACGAAACGCTGAAAGAGCCGGTCGAACGCCATCCTCGGATCGATCTCTTTCGCGCAGGGCTGCGTAGGGGTCTTCCAGGATATCGCCGACCCGTAAAGGCGCGTAAAACCGACGTTTTTATCCACTCCGGAGGTAATGCGATCGATGCCGTACACGAGAGAAGGGAAGATGGTCTGGCGCCCGGCGCGCCGGGCCAGGATCTGGTCGAGCGATACGCCGCCGCTGTTGACATCCGCACCGGTGGTCCGCTGTATGGGCATGCTGGTCAAGAAGTTAGCGGTTTTTGTATAGTGCCCTTCCTGGCGGGTGTCGGAATTCTTATTCATCAGGTGGGTGAGCACCAGCAGGTCGTCTTTCAGGGGAGCCAGCGGCGACAGAATCGGGGATAACTCGAAGGAGGGTCCGGCCTGGGCGGGCGTCCACTTATCGGGATGCACCCCGTTGGGCATGAAGAGAAAGGCGGCCCGTTTCGGAGCGGTACGCGGCGATTGTGTCCGCAAGGGTGAGAGGCTCTCCAGGAAGGGGAGGGCGATCGTAGCGCCCATTCCTTTCAGGGCGCTGCGACGAGACATGGGTCGGAAGTAACTCATGGGGCTGATTCTTGGATGGGTGGATCGCTTTTCTTATAGCGAAAAGGATAACTCATAACTACTGCATGCATGAACGATACCGTCTCGAAGTCGTTATCGAGCAACGTTGCGGTCAACGCGTCGACCGTTCGTTTGTCTTGAAAGCGTACGCCTCGTCCGAGAGCATACGACAACACTTTGCGGGACAGATTGCGGGCAAAGAGATCCTTTCTGGACAGGAGCACCGTTCTCAGGGCCGCCGGCCCGTCAAAGGTATCGCCCCGGGGCAATACCCCCGAGGCCTCGATCGGCGTAGCGCCGTAGGCATCTCGCCAGCGCCCGATCGCATCGAAGTTTTCGAGCCCCAACCCGAGCGGATCCATCTTTTGATGGCAGTTGAAACACGCCGTGGGCTCGCGATGCCTGCGCAACAGGGTGCGGATGTCGAGCTCTCCGGGCACGGCATCGTTATCGGCGGCACCCTGCTCTTCGAGCTCCGGCACATCGGCCGGCGGGGGAGGCGGCGGCGTTCCGAGCAATTGCTCGAGCACCCATTTACCGCGGAGCACGGGACTGGTCCGGGTAGGCAATGAGGTCACGGTAAGCACGCTGGCCATGCCCAGGACGCCGCCCCGGTTCGGGTCGGGCAGCCCGATTTTACGGAAAGCCGATCCCTCGACGGCGTCGAACGCGTAATGGGACGCCATCGTCTCGTTCAAGAACGTATAATCGCTGTCGAGGAGGTCGAGGAAATTTCGCGACCCGGTAAGCACGTGGTGGAAGAAAAGAACCGATTCCCGGTGCATCGCCTCTCTGAGCGTCGATGTATACCCCGGATACAAAGCGGGATCCACCTCGTGGGTATCCAACAAATCGTCGATTTCGAGCCACTGCCCGGCGAAACTTTCGGCGAAACGCATCGAGCGGGGGTCGGCCAGCATCCGTTCAACCTGGCGGAACATCACCTCCGGGTCGTGCAGGTCTTCCCGGTAGGCGGCGTCCAGCAGTTCATCGTCGGGGGCACTGGACCATAAGAAATAGGAGAGCCTCGAGGCCAGTTCGAAACGGGTGATTAGATAGGGTCGCTGGTCCGGCAGTTCGAGCTCGCGGCGATACAAGAAGTTGGGCGAGAGCAGCATGTACTTGAGGCTTTCCTGGATGCCTCGGTCGAAGCGGTGCTGCCGGGCGCCTTCAGACTGCGCATACACGTTCGAAAAAACGCCCAGCAACCGATCCCGGTCTTCTTTCGTGAGGGGTCTCCGATAGGCGCGGACGGCCAGCGGCAACAGCGCCTGGCCGGCTGCATCCACAGCAGCTTCCTCCCATACGTCGTCCGCGCGCCAGTAATCGTGTACGTCGAGCAGTGTGCGATGGAAGCGGCTACGGGGAAACGGCTCGGGTACAATACGTCTCCACAGGGTGGCGTCTTCGTAGGCCCGGGTTACGATGGAGTCCGCGGCCGACAGGTAGCGCTCCATCTGGAGCGGTGTGATGTACAGCACTTTTCCCTGGTTGTCGAAGCCTTCGCCGCCCGAAGCATCGGCGGGAAAGAAGGAACGGCTGTCGAAATCGACCCCCAGTAGATCCAATACGGTGTACCGGTATTCCCGGTTGCTGAGCCGGCGCATCACGACCTGGCCAGGGTCAGGTACACTCAATGCGCTGTCGAGTATTGCTTCTATGCCTTCGACCAGCGTTTCCTTATCGTCCTCGGGGATGGGAGGTTTGGTCTGGGGCGGCATTTCGCCTTGCCGGATCTGCTCCATGACTTTTACCCATACCGGTCCATCTCGAACGATGGCTACGATGAAGTCGTATTTCTCGAGGTTGAGCCCTCCTTTTTTATCGGGTTCGTTGTGGCAGGAAAAACAATGCTGGTCCAGAATGGGCCGTATCGTGCGCCGGTAATGTTTCAGTTGCGCATCCTCCTGGGCGTAAGCCATCGTGCCGCCGGCAAAACCGATCGCGAAAAGCAGAAACCCTATAACCCTGGTCAGATGCATGCCGGCTCTTTTTATCTTTCTAAGTGATGTTACGCAGGTTGTGCACAGCAGCTCGTTGAGCCGGCTTTGAAATAAGG
>CAZGHT010000165.1:0-5402 GCA_964525535.1 uncultured Rhodothermaceae bacterium | reverse complement strand
TCAGTTCGGGAACGTGCATCAGATCTTGGCCGGTCATGCGATCGACGATCGGGGTGCCGATCGCTGTTGCGATGAAGAACGCAGCAACGGTGTAGTGGCCGTAGGGGATCCACGTCTTCATCCCGAACCAGTCTCCCGAAATCCCGATGTAGACCAGTGCAGACAGACTCCAGAGCACACAGATCCATACGCCGCTCGGTAAACGATCCATGACGGTCGTACATCCGTATATCCCGGCGAAAACGAAGGCGCCGTAGAGGAAGAGCGCCGGGAAGCCAATGTCCGACAGGCTATACAGCATGAACAGCAACAACAGCGTGATCATGACAAACTGAGTCCAGGACCAGCCGATCAAGACGCCGGAGGCGCTGGTCTGATACCGATCGAAGTTGTAGACATCATCGATTTTATGTACGGGATAGGCGCGCTCCACGTCCGGCGGTCGCCAACCGGTCGGCATAAACCAGATGCGCACCTTGTCCCACCAGCGCCGGGTACGCCAGGCATCGTTTAAAAGGAGCCACAGATGCTGGAAGTTGATCTTGATCGGGTTCCAGGTGTGCGCCGGCCGGGTGATGCCATACACCGGGGGCACGTCGTCGAGCTCTTCCTGGAATGTGCCGAACATCCGATCCCACCAGGGAAAAATCTGACCGAGGTTTTTGTCCAGATATTCCGGGTTGATCGCATGGTGAACGCGGTGCTGGGAGGGCGTGATGATCACGTACTCGAGCGGGCCCAGCTTGGGAACGTGCTGGGTATGATACCAGAACTGAAGAAAGAGATGCACGGGGGCGATGATGTTGATCACGTCGGGCGCGACGCCGATCACGGCCGCCGGCACCAGGAAGATGCTGTAGATGCTGATGACGTTGGAAATGGATTGCCGCAGCGCACAGGCAAGGTTGAAGGCCTCGCTGCTGTGATGGATGACGTGGTTGTTCCAAAACAGATTCACGCTGTGGTTGAGCCGGTGCGACCAGTAGCCGGCAAAGTCGAGCGTTACGAAACCGACCAGGAAGACCCACCAGGTCGTCTTCAGCTCGATAATGGACAGCCATTCGAACAAGAAGGGGTAGGACACGATGACGATAGCGAGGCCCAGCGAATCCTTGATCACGTTAGTCACCCCGGAGCTCAGGCTCGAAATCGTATCGAGATGGCTGAACGTTTGTTTGCCCTTGACCACTCCGTAGAGCGATTCGAACAGGATCAAAACCATGAACAGGGGAATGGCGACGAGCAGCGCGTTGGCGTACGTTTGCATGAGGAATATCCGTTCTGCTGAAAATCGAAACGAACAGCACGCCCGGAGAGCCGGGATCTCGGTACGCTGCCGCGTCAAACCATCAGCTCCCCTTTCATCACCAGAGCGGCCTGGCCGCCCACGGACACACTTTCGATATCATCCCGGGGCCCCGTCACCTCGACGAAAGCTTTACCGGGACGTCCCATCCAGTGGCCTTGCTCTGCCACAAACTCGGGACGGTCGAGAAGCCCGTGATGCCAGAGGTAGGCCGCCATCCCGCCCGTCGCAGACCCCGTAAACGGATCCTCGAACACGTCGGGCGGCGAGACAAAGTGCCGGGCGAAGGTGTGTCCCTCGGGCGTCGCGCCTTGGAGGCAGAACAGGTGGGTGCTGAAGAAGCCGGCACGCTCCTGGAGAGCCACGTAGCCGGCTACCCGGACGTTGATTCGTTCCAGCGATTCATGATTCTTCAACGGCACCATGAGCTGTGGGGTCCCGGTGCTGACGACTTGAATCGGGGCGCCGGCCAGCGCGTCGACCGCAGACAGGCCAAACAGGGGCAACACGTCGTCGCCATCGAGCGTCGAAAGGAAACGCGGCTTTTGCTGAAACATCACGATCCGCTCCAGGTCCCCCCGATCGTGGTAGATATCGACCTGAATCGGTCCGACCTGAAGCTCGAGCGAGATCTGAGTCGGGTTGGCGTCGAGCGGCACCTGCCCGTCCAGGACCAGCGCATATACCGTCGCAATCGTCGGGTGACCGGCCATCGGAATCTCTTTGGCCGGCGTAAAATAGCGGGCTCTGAAATCCGCCAGGTCGGACTCCATCAGGAAAGACGTCTCGGAGAGGTTCATCTCGCGAGCGATGGCCTGCATCGTATCGACGTCCAGGTCGCCGGCATCGAACACGACGGCGCAGGGATTGCCCCCCAGGGGGCGATCGGTGAAAGCATCGACCTGCATCAGGGCGTGGGTGTTGCTCATAGACGTGGGCGGTGGCTGTCAAAGTGAGGCGATCTCATCATCGAGGGAGTTTGATGCGCCGGCCGCTGGCGATGGTCTCGTCCAGGTTGACCTGGTTGATGATGGCGATTTCCTCGGCCGTGAATCCGCTGGGAATCGGGTCGGGCAGAAACGACCGGAAGGTACCGCTCCGGCTGGTCGTCACCACATCGAGCCGCTTGGGCTCTACGTTGATCTTGCTGTTATCCGTGAGTGACCGGAAGCCGTCCAGCGACTGGTAAAAGACGGAGCTGTAGGTGTCGTACGCCGATTGGTTCGCATAGGACAGAAACGAGTAGACCGTCCCGCTGTATTCGATGTACCGTACCACGAGGCGAAATGTCGTTCCCTGGTTATCCGCAGCGGTAGCCTGCACGTCATACGCCTGAAGCCCGTTAACGCGTGTAGCCCCCTGTTCGATCACGGTGACGCCTTCCTGGGCGGCAAAACTGGTTCCCGCCGCCTGTGCGCTGTTCGCGTCCGAAGCGATGCTGAACACCATGATGGCATTCTGGTTGGACTCAACGATCGCGACCTGCGTCGGCTGGTTGATCACCTGGTATCCGGCCGGCACCGGGAATTGAAAGCGCAACGTGGGATGGTAAAAGACGTTGCCCTCGGTGTACCCCTGCCGGGGGTCGTCGCCCACGACGATGCCATCGACCCTGGACAGGTATTCTTCCTGGTCGACGATGTTCATGTCGACGCGTCGCTTCCATTCGGCCGCCATGCGCTGAATCGTAATTTCGCGCTCGCCCGGGTCCGGGTGGGTTGACAGAAACGAGGGGAGGCTACTCCCCGACCGCTCGCTGAGTCGCTTGAGCGAGCGGAAGAATTCGGAACCCTCCCCGGCTTCATACCCTTCGAGGGCGCTGTATTCGACCCCGAGGCGGTCCGACTCCCTCTCGTCGTCACGGCCGTAGCTCAGGAAGAGCAGGCCCGCGGCTGTGCCGGCCGTGTTGAGGACGTCCTCGCCGGCTGTCCCGCCGAATACCCCTTGCGCCCCGACCGCCACAGCGATGACGCCGAGCTGGCCGAACTGCTGGGCGGCTGCCCGCTTCGACGCGTGCCGGCCTACCACGTGGCCGATCTCGTGCCCCAGCACAACGGCGAGCTGCGCTTCATTGTTGAGGTGCGACAACAGGCCCCGCGTGATGTACACGTAGCCTCCCGGCAACGCGAACGCATTAACGACCGGGCTGTCGAGCAGGCGAAACGTGAAGGGTGTATTCCTCATCTCAGCCGGCGTCTCCTCACGCCGCAAGTGACTGACCTGGAGGAGCTCCTGCCCCAGCTCGTCGACGTACGCTTCGAGCTCGTCATCGTCGTAGAGCCCATATTGAGCGATGATGGACTGGTCGGCTTCCCGCCCCAGCTCTACCTCCTGCTGCCAGGTGTATCCGTATGCACGCTTCCGGCCAGAGACCAGGCTCCTTTCGTAACTCACACATCCCGACTGCGAAACGCCGAACAGGGCGATCAGGAACAGGGAAAGATATAATTTTGCGAATTGCTTGAGCCGCATGGCTTTAATCGGTGATATCATGTTCAGAAAGAGATCCTTTGATGTAATGCTAGAGAACGAACCGGCCCGCCGGAAGGTTACGCCCCGAACTCAGACCTGCCGGATACCAGGCGTTCAGGACCGGGGGAGGCCAGCCCGCACGTTGAATGCCGCGCCTTATGTGTAATATATGTAAACGTATGTCTCCTCTAGCCGGCTGGCCTCTCGACGCGGTTTGAGATCGGTAAGCAAAATAGGAAATACAAGATACTCGACCTGTGATTAAAATGTAGTTTCTTCGAGCCGTATAATACGGCACTCAATTCGGCGGTGGGGCGAGAATAACGCCCGCTTCCACACCGATCGCGCGATGAACCGGGTCGCCGAAGTCGACCTGGCTCCGAAAGGGGGCTGCGTCGGTGGACGTAACGATGCATTGTCCCACTGCGTCAGTCTGCAGCATCTCCAGAAATACGCGGGTCCGTTTCGGATCCAGGTTGCCGAAGACGTCATCCAGCAGAAGGATGGGGCATTCGTCGCGTTCTTCGTACAAATAAAAGAACTGGGCCAGCTTGAGCGCCATGCCGAACGTCCTGTGCTGGCCCTGGGACGCGTACCGGCGCACGTCGAGGTTGTTGAGCCTGAACACGAGCTCGTCGCGGTGCGGGCCGATGAGCGTTCGGCCCAGTTCCACCTCCCGCTGTTCGTTGTGCTGGAGCTGCTCTCTGAAGCACGCCTGTATGGCCGTCTCCTCCGGGCGCTCGCCCAGCTTTCCGATGGTACGATATTCCATGCTGGGGATTTCCCCGATCGAGTCGATGCGGGCGTAAGCCTCTTGCAAGTGCTGCTTGAACGCCTCGATGAAGCGCAACCGATGCGCGATGACGCGGCTGCCGAGCTGCACGAGCTCCTCGTTCCAGGACTCCAACACATCGGGGGGTACGCGGCGTGAACGCCTGTAGGTGTGCAGCAATGTATTTCGCTGCTTGAGGGCGCGGCGGAACTGCAGGATGTCGTCCAGATACCGGGGGCGGGCCTGGCTGAGAATGTTGTTCAAGAAACGACGCCGGACCTCGGGGCCGTCCGACGTCAGCGCCACGTCGGCAGGCGAGACGATCACTACGGGGACGAGCCCCACGACGTCCGACAGCCGCTCGAGGGGGGCCTGGTTCAGGAAGATCTTTTTGCCTTCGTCGGGTACGTAGACCAGCCGCATCTTCATCTCGGACCGGTGGGGGCTCTCCAGCACCGCGTGCACCTCGAAGAAACGCGCCCCTTTGCGTAGCGCGTACCGGTCGTTCGAGGCCAGGAAACTTTTCGAGAGCGCCAGGAAATGGATCGCCTCCAGCAGGTTCGTCTTGCCGGCGCCGTTGGGGCCGTGGATCAGGTTGATCCGCGGCGCAAACGCCACCGTCGAATCGCGGTGGGCCCGGAAAGAAATGACCTGGAGGGTTTTCAGGCGCATAGCGGTCGGAGTGCAGAGTTCGATGTGTAGTGTACAGGGTTCGGGGTTCTCAGTTCTCCGTTCTCAGTTCGGGGTTCTCAGTTCGTAGTTCTCAGTGTTCAGCACAATGGTGTTCAGCGCAATGTATAACCTTCCTATGGCCTTCCCCATAAGTCATCCCCAACTCGATTGGGGATCCAG
>CAZGHT010000164.1:1379-5444 GCA_964525535.1 uncultured Rhodothermaceae bacterium | reverse complement strand
GATGCGTAACATCCATTATCTAGTGATGTTATGCAGGTTGTGCACAGCACCCTGCGTAACATCTGTTATGAACGTGGATCAATCACCCTCCTGAAACGATGTCCAAGACCCGTCGCACCTTTTTGAAGACAACCGCCCTGGCGAGTGGGGCGGCCGTCCTGCAGCCCGGCGTGCTGCACAGCCGGCCGCGTCCGAGGCCGGCTTCGCCATCGAACCCCATTGGCGTATCGACCTACTCTTTCTGGCGATTTAATGGCCCGAAGGAAGAGACGCCGATCGAATACTGCATCGACAAAGCCGCGGAAATGGGCTTCGACGGCGTCGAGATCCTGCACGTTCAGATGGCCTCCGAAGAGAATAGCTATCTGCAACGGCTCAAGCGGCAGGCGTTTTCGCTGGGCCTCGATTTGTGCGGATTCTCCACCCATCAGGGATTCCTGCGCCCCGACAAAGCCTACCGGCAGGACAACATCAACAAGACGATCCATCAGATCGAACTGGCCTACAAGCTGGGGATTCCGACGATGCGCATCAACACCGGCCGATGGGGCACTTCGGCCTCCTTCGACGCCCTCATGGCCAATCGCGGGGTCGAACCGCCGATCGAAGGATATACCGACGAAGACGGTTTCGAATGGGTCATCGATTCTATTGAGCGGTGTATTCCCCGGGCTGAGACCTGCGGCGTCGTGCTCGGTTTGGAGAACCACTGGGGGCTCGGGCGGACGGCAGAAGGAGTGCAGCGCATCGTCGATGCCATCGATTCTCCCTGGCTTCAAGTAACGCTCGATACGGGCAACTTCCTGGAGGATCCCTACGATCGTCTCGACCTGCTCGCCGGCCGTACCATCTTGATGCAGGCGAAAACGTATTACGGCGGAGGGAAATGGTATTCTCTGGATCTGGATTACGATCGCATTGCTGCGATCATGCAGAAGCATAATTACAGGGGGTACGTATCCCTGGAGTTTGAGGGCACCGAGGAGGCCGAAACGGCGATTCCGAAAAGCCTGGCCCTGTTACGAGATGCCTTTGGAGCATAGAGGGGGTCATCCCCGGTTCCGGCCCCTGCCTCACCCGTCACCCCAGCCCTGGAGTACGCCATCTACCTTATGCCACAGGAATTCGAATACGACGTATTCCTCAGCTTCGCGACCCCTGACGAGTCGACGGCTCGTCAGTTGTGGGAGCAGCTCACCCTTGCCGGACTGAGGGTGTTCTGGGCCGACTCGACGCTGAAAGACAAAGTGGGTGAGTCCTGGTACGCCATCATCCAGGAATCGCTGCTCCGTAGCCGGCACTGTATCTTATTATGGACGGACGAGGCGAAGAAATCCCGATTTGTACGGCGTGAATATCAGGTGTTCGACAGCGAATGCGCCCATCCGCCCGATCGATTGCTGATCCCCGTTTTAGGGCCCGGGGTCACGGAAAAGTCGCTGCCCGTCTTCTTGCGCCAGATTCAAAGTTATTTCCTGGTTCAAGAGGAAGATCGCTCACGACTGATCAAACGCCTCGGAGGTCGGGTCGGCGGCGTAGAGCAAGAGAATGTCCGTTTGAGAGACGAAATCGCCGCATTCGAAGAAGAGGTGGCGACCCTGAAGGAGAAAGGTAAGCCTGATGCAGATCCAGCACCGGGAGATTGGAGGGCCGCGTTGAAGCGGCGGCTCGGGCAGGTGCACGTACCCAGCGTGGCCGCCGGCGCTGTGGTTGCCAGCGTTCTTGCCGTTGTGCTGTTCAGCCTGTCGAAATCTTCTGGCGATATCCCGCCCTGGAGCGACTGGCCTACCCAGATTACGACGGCCGACAGCATCGAGTTCGTCCTCGTGCTGCCCGGCTCCTTTCGGATGGGGTCGGCGTACGGAGAGGATAATGAGCAGCCCGCTCGCGCTGTAGAGCTTACCCGCCCTTATTATATCGGGCGATACGAGGTGACGCGAGGAGAATGGGAGACCGTCATGGATACCGTTCCGGCCAATCCTCTGGCAGGAGCTCTCCATCCGGTGTCGAACATCTCCTGGGAGGAGGTCCAGGTCTTTCTGGATTCGCTCAACGAGAACGACCGGGCCTACCGGTACCGGCTGCCGACGGAGGCGGAATGGGAATACGTGGCCCGGGCCGGTTCGGATACGACGTACTTCTGGGGCGGAGACCAGAGCCGGATGGACGATTTTGCGGTCTGCGAAGGGTCCGTCTCGTTTCCTGTAGGCAGTAGAGCGCCGACCCGGCACGGAGTCTACGACGTGCTCGGAAACGTATGGGAATGGACCGCGGACTGGGCCGGGCCGTACGAAGCCGGCGACGCCGTCGATCCCCGCGGACCTCGCGACGGGACCCTTCGCGTGGTGCGAGGAGGGTCTTTCGGAGGCAACCCCGATAATTGCCGGAGTGCGAGGCGGCTGGCTTTCGAGCCGGACAAAAACTACAGGCAGGTCGGGTTTCGTATCGCCGCCGTTCCCGCAGAGTGAACCCCGCTCGTATGTCTATACACGAATCGCGGTCCGTATGAAACAAATTGTCGATATACTGCAGAACTATTTCGAGCTTTTCCCCTCCGACCAGAGGCGTCTGGAAGGGTTGATGAAGCAAGTGCAAAACGGGGAGGACCTCTTCGATCGGAGAAATTTCTCGGGCCACATCGTGGCAAACGCGCTGGTCATCAACGCAAAAGATCAGATATTGACCGTCTTCCACAACCAGTTGAAGATGTATATCCAACCGGGAGGCCATGTCGAGGCAGAGGACGCGACCGTTTGGGAGGCCGCGCAGCGAGAATTGAAAGAAGAGACCGGTTTGACTCGTGTCGATCTGGAGGCATGGACCTCCGACATAGATATCCCCATCTTCATCGAATCGCATAGCGTGCCCGCCAATTCCAAGAAGGGCGAGGAGGATCACGATCACCACGACTTCATGTATGTCTTCCGGACCCTGGATGAAAAGATCTTCGTTCAACTTGAAGAGGTATCGTCCTATCGATGGATCGACAGGCAGGAGTTCGTCCGGGGTCAGCCGAATTCATTCCTGGGAACGGCGTTGAGAAGATTGGAACGGGCCGGGTTTTAACTCGGACCTCAAATGACAACGACGAGCTTTCCATTGGCCCGGTTGGATTCCATATGGCGGTGGGCCTCGACGATGTCGTCGATGGAAAAGACGCGGGCGACGTTTACCTTGATATGTTCGGCCTGTACGCTGTCGAGAAAATCTTGCAGCGCCTCCTCGGACAGGTTCTCGGCGTCCCCGCCGTAGCAGGTCAGCCGCACCGTGGAGGGGATATCTACGAAGGGCTCGAAATCCTTGAGCACCCACTCGTTGCCGAGAATGCCGGTCTGGCATACGATGCCCAGGGGGCGGGCGCAATAAAGGGAGTCGCGCAGTGTTTTTGTGCCAACGAGTTCCAGCACTTTGTCGATGCCTCCGTCGTACGTCTCCAGTATGATGCGGGCGAGCCGGCCGTCATCGATCAGCACTTCGTGGGCGCCGTTTTCCAGGAGCGCCTCGCGTTTGTCCGGGTTGCGTGTAGTGGCGATCACGTACGCGCCCATCATCCGGGCGATCTGCGTGGCCATCATCCCGACCGAAGAGGAGCCGCCTCGGATCAGCAGGATTTCTCCTTCCTGGAGCTCGAGCCCCAGCTCCAGCGATCCATTCGCGGTCTGGAACATTTCCGGGATGGCGCCGAGGATATCCCACGATAACTCGGACGTGAACGGCGTAATACAGGAGTCGGGCACGCAGGTGAATTCAGCGTACCCTCCGTCGAATTCGCGCCCCATGCCGCCCATGATGGCCGCTACCTGCTGGCCGGCCTCGAACAGTCCGGACGGGCATGCATCGACGAGGCCGACGCATTCGATGCCGAGAACCCGAGGGTAATCGAAGGCCGGCGTATGCCCTTGCCGGGTAAACATCTCCGAGCGATTCAACCCGAATGCTTTGACGTCAATGCGGGTCCACCCCATCTCAGGCTCGGGTTTGGGCCTTTCGACAATCTTAAGCACTTCGGGGGGACCCGGTTCTTCGAGGAGTACGACTTTCATGCAGCGACGAATATTGGGATGA
>CAZGHT010000164.1:0-1279 GCA_964525535.1 uncultured Rhodothermaceae bacterium | reverse complement strand
TTGGGATGAGACGAATGTTGGGATAAATGTTGGATCGATAAATGGCACGTCTCAATATACGATATAACGCATTATTGGGTCTCAGGCCACAGCGAGAGCCATTGTGAAAACACGATGGGAACGAATACAGCCCTTTGCGGCTCAGGTAAAAAAAGGGTATAGTATTTATGCATTTAAAGCACAATGCCCCACATTACAAACGGATTCTTATTGACATTACATCATGAATTACTTGACCTATTCGAATCGAATGCTTCTGTTCTTCGGACTCGTGCTCTGCCTGTTTGCCGGTTGCGAACAGGAGCCGGCCACGCCTCAGGATGCCGAGGCCGGTGAAATGATCGAAGAAGAAATAAGCGAAGAAACGGCGGCGGAGCCGGCCGTTCAACTCACCCAGGCCTGGATGTTGGCCGATGGGCTGGATCGCCCCGAATCTGCCATATACGACGGCCAACGGGAGGTGATTTATATATCCAACCTCGTCGGTGAGGGAGACGCCATGGACGGCGTCGGATATATCGCCCGGGTAGGCCTCGACGGGAGCATGATCGATCAGAACTGGGTCTCAGGCCTGAACGCGCCCAAGGGGCTCACCCTTCAAAACGGTCTCCTGTACAGCACGGACGTGAACGCGTTGCTGGAGATCGACCCTGAGACCGGAGAAATCTTGAATCGCTACGAAGTCGAAGGAGACGTATACCTGAACGACGTGGCTGGACACCCTGACGGCAGTGTGTACGTGACCGATTCCCGGTACAGCAAAATTTATCAGCTGCAGGACGGGGCATTCTCCGTTTGGATGGAGAACGACGATGCCGTTCAAATGCCGAACGGCATCCACGTCGTCGGAGACGAATTGTGGATCGTCGCCGGCGATGCCGCTTCGGAAAATCCCGGCACAGCCCGCTATCTGAAAGCGATCTCTATGCAGGACAAAAGCGTCCGTCCTGTCAGAGGCACTGATCCTGAAGGCGCCCTCGACGCCGTTGAACCGGATGAGAAGGGGGGGATATTCGTCACGGATTGGGCCGGCGGGCGACTCATGTACTTCAATGAAGAGCAGGGACTCATGCTCCTGGAGCAGCTGGGACAGGGTGCTGCCGATGTCGATTACATTTCGGAGACCGGGATGTTGTACGTCCCCGTCATGCAGGACGGTCTATTGATCGCGTACCAGGTGCAGTAACGACAACACCGAGATGCACAATTTTTATATAGTGATGTTACGCGGCTTTGCAACCGTGCAAAGCCGCTCTGGCAGGACGAATGCGCATCCGGC
>CAZGHT010000163.1:0-5639 GCA_964525535.1 uncultured Rhodothermaceae bacterium | reverse complement strand
CAAAGCCGACCGGGCAAAACGATACCGCACAGATGCGTACCATCCATCATTACGTTCGTTTGTTGAGGTCGTCGCACATAACCTCACTCCCTCTGTTCCCTTGCAACAGGCTGCCTGAATACGCGTTACCCTCTGTAATATCGCATAGTAATATCGCATAGTAATATCACTTAGCAATATCGCGTATTCCATCGCGTACTCTATCCGGCTATAGCCTGAACTCACTCCAGACCTTATGCGAACATGCAAATGGTGCGGCAAGTCGGGCTGGTTTCTTTCTGTGTCTAAGGAAGGTCTTTGTCAGTCGTGCGATACCAGTGTCAAGACTACAGTAAGGGACGCCATGCAGGTGCTCAACGAGAGCATCGTACAAATGCGTCAATCAAAGAACCTGGATCAACGACTCGCAAGCAGTCAGCTCGCTGTCCAAAAAATAAGAGAACTGGTTCCTTTTCATGAAAAGGGGCTGGTCACGTTGACCCCTACCCCTCAAGAGTGGTTTTTGCACATACACCGTGCTGAGCGCAACATGGTGAATGCGTATATCGAAAAGATATTCGAGGAAGCGCTGGTGGTTGAGCCTACGCTCGATAATTCCGGGCGCCAGATCACTCTAATGAATCAAGTGGCACTGGCTATAGAGAAGTATGAGGCGCACCTCGGGAAATCACTCACCCTGCTTTGGAAAAGGAAAATCGACGCACAGCTCGCGGCCGAAGCAGCCTCCCCCGTCGATGCTGCGGTTGATGCTGCGGTTGATGCCAGCGATGAGCAGAGCGCCAGGCAGAAGGAGAAGGACCGGGCGATAGATCAATACCTGGAGGCGCTGGACATACTCAGGTCCGACGGGACAGCAAATCCCGAATACGAGAACCAGGTCAAAACGATTGAAAAGCGCATCCGAGACCTGGGAGGAACGATGCCTCAGGAGTCGGAATCCAAGCCCGCCGTAAAACGCCGGAGCTCGGAGACAAAACCAACGGCCAAGAAGAAACCCCCCCGCGAAGTACGAGTGCGGAATTCAGATGCCTGAGTTTTGGTCGGGCTTTGAGGGCATAGACCCCGCCTTCGCCCCAAACGATGAAATCCGTGGTGCAGACCCGAACTTCGTTTTGCACTGGGCTGAAGTCTGCGCCACGGATTTGTTGGTTTCTTACTCTGATGAACCGATCAACCCCCAAAGCCTAACATGGCTAAAGAGAGGAAAATAAATACAAAAACTAAAACGGCCAAAGCCAGGCTAATTGAGTTGCCCCAAGATCTTGTACTAGTTGGTCTCATACAAAGAAAAGAGGTTTTGCTGAATGAATAGCGAGTGGGGAGATGGGGAGTCCCCAATATAGCATGTCCCCGTTATTTAATGTGTTCAATTTGTCATAAATGTTTGACGGGCATGTAGTCAAGCCGAAAGATACATACTCGATATCCATATGGATGCATCATTGGACAAAGTTGAACAACACTCGCTCTTGTCAGAATTGCAACATTTCCCTCAGCAAGGTCCATACCATGCAAGCGGAGTTGGCGGGGATTACGTCGAGTCTGCACAGAATCTTTATCAAAATCAGGGGTTGGGGGGCGTGCAGGAGGGTACGAAGAAAAACTGACCTTTAGACGGGAGGGCGTCCAGCGCAGGCGTTAATTCGGAAGAAGTGTCTTCCTCACGGGTTCATTATCACCTTGCTCCCAGGCTGAGACAACTTCTTCGGCGAGTCCGAACGCGAGGGTGAGGCCGGCGCCTCCGAGGCCGGTTACAATTTGAACGTGTTCCTGAGGCTCCAGAATGACTTCCGGGCTTCCATGGGTCGTTTTGAGGTAATACCCGTTCCAGCGATCTACGATCTGCGGGTTGCCCACCTCGAGAAAGGTGTCCAGGTAGTCCAGAATGAGACGGTCGATCGATTCTTTGTGGAGGGGCGAAAAATCCATGGCGTATTCGTGCGAATCGCCGAGAATCAACTCGCCGCTGGGCCGTTGGACGGCAAGCACGTGGATGCCCCATTCTTCGTGCGTCTTCCAGGTCTCGGCCAGCCGCCTCTGGAGATCCGGGAGTGTGGGGCAGGACTGGAAGCTTTCGTAATGCCGCAGGGTCAGCTCGGAGGCAACGATCGGCTTGAGGTGCCACGCCTCGGGCTGGGGGGCGGATTTCATCATCTGGAGCTTACACCGGATCACGTTTGCCTGCTGAAGCTCCCGGGGGAAGAGCAGCCGGACTTCATCGCCGCTGCAAATGACCAGCCGGTCGAAGGAGACCCGGTCCCCTGAGCTTGTCCGTATGCGGTCCGGTTCCACCTGGACGACGGGGGTCTGGAAATGAAAGGTGACCCCTGATGATTCCAGCCACTTGATCAGGGCCATCGTAGCCTTATTCGGGATGATAGTCAGCTCGGTCGTGCTCAGCAGCCCGCCGCGCAGGTTGTCCTGCCGCACGTGGGGGGCGACGCGGGCGATGTCTTCGGGGGAGAGGATGGAGTGCGTGGAGGGGTCGTTGTCTTCGAGAGCATCGAACTCCAGCAATACTTTCATTGCGTCGTCATTATAAACGACGTGGAGGGACCCGTTTTGCTGGCAGGAGAATCGCGCGAGCTGGCTCAGTTCGCGCCAGCGGGCGGCCGACCGGAGCGCTCGTTGGCGAAGGGCGCCGGCGGGTTGTCCGACCGGCCAGATCGTGCCGAAATTCCGGGTTGTCGCTCCCAATGGTTTCCCGTCTTTCTCGAAAACGGTAACGCGCCATCCGCGTTCGATGGCGGCCAGTGCATGGGCCAGGCCTACGATGCCGCTGCCTATGATGATAAGATGCTGCATGATGATTTATGGATTGAGGCCAAGAAGTGCGGGGATCTCTCGGATATCGGATACCAGATGCGTATGGGGGTAGGTCGCCAACTCGTCCCGGCTATGCGAACCGTACGTGACGCCGATGATGGCGCCGCACCTCGCCTGCCGTCCCTCCTGCAGGTCGGAAGGTGTGTCTCCCACTTTGGCCACCGATGCACTGTCTTCGATATCGAGCAGGTGCATAGCCCGATGGATCATGTCTGGATAGGGGCGCCCACGGTCGACTTCATCGCTCGTGATGGAAAGATCGACGAGGCCGTCTTCGGTCCACCCCAGCCGGTCGATGATGATGTCTGCCGTGGGCCGGCTGAATCCTGTATCGAGTGCGACTTTGATCGCGGAGGCTTTGAGCGCAGAAAAGGTGTCTTTTGTCCCTTCGACTTCTCGGACTCCGGGGGCGGTTCGATAAAAGGTATTGATACGCTCCAGAAAATCAGCGTGGATGGCGTCCGTACGTTCCGGCAGCTGGTTCTCCGGGTCGGTCTCGGTCTCCAATAACGTCCGTATCGCTACGGGCTTGGGGTATCCCATCACAGCGTTGATGTCTTCGCGGGAAACGGCAACCCCAGCGGCTTCCAGGGCGTCTGCGAGGGCTTGGTGAACGAAATCTTCGTCATGTACGGTCGTACCCGCCATATCGAAAACGACCAGGCGAATCACGCCTTTATCTAAAGTCATAGAGCTGGGATAGGGACAGTAGCGATTGATATGCTTTGTAAGATAGGAAGGCTCAAAGCCCACAGAATAATGAGAACATTAAGTGCAGGCTTTATAAAGGCATAATGGGGGCAGGTGCTTCCTTCTGGCAGGGTTCACAACCAGTGCCGCGGCAAGAGTTCTGCCAGCTCGACCCAGTCGCTTTCGCCAACGACGACTCTGGTCTGTGCATTCGCACGATCGATCTGAATCAGCATCTCTCTGCATCGGCCACAGGGCGGGAGGATGCCTCGTTCGGCTACGGCTACGATCATCTCGATGCGGGTTTCCCGTTGCTGCAGCATCGATGCAACCGCAGCATGTTCTGCACAGAACCCGATGCCGCACATTAATTCGACGCAGATGCCGGTATAGATGCGGCCGGATTCCGTTCGGAGCGCGCAGCCTACGCCGCCGGCCACCGTCCATTCATGGCTCAACTGAAACTCGCCGACGAGGGATCGGGCCCGCTGGATCAGGTCGTTCATGGATCATAGGATTTGTTCTCGGGCAACTGGGCCACGTGGATGATCATATAATAAAACCTGACCCAATCAAGCAACTGATCAATCCCTGAACCGTTCGCAATGCACTAAAAACGCATAGTGCGACAACCCTATCGCGACAAACACCGACATCGCGACAAACGTAGTACCCGCCGGCATGATGCACTTCGGATTACTTTGCCCGCCCGGAAAAGGGCATTTAAATCCTATGATCTCGCTAGGTCACGCGCTGAAGCAGCGAGGCCACAGAGTGACGTTGTTCAATGTGCCCGACGTAGCTCATGCTGCACAGGCGGCGGGGTTGGAGTTCAAAGTCATCGGGGCAGATGTGCTCGAAGCCGGATCTATCGGTCGATTCTGGCAAGAGCTCGGTGATTTGCAGGGCATGGCGGCGGTGCGGCATACGGCGTATCTGATGCAGCGATTTCAGCAGATCCTCTTTGCACACGCCCCCGAAGCGATCCGGGAAGCTAACGTCGACGTGCTCCTCAACGACCAGGTCTCTACGGGGGGCGGCTCTATCGCCGATTTCGTACAGATCCCTTTCGTGACTATATGTAATGCACTCCCGTTGAACGCCGAACCCTCCATACCCCCTTATGTTACGCACTGGTCCTACGATCCTGCGTGGTGGGCGTCGGTCCGAAATGTAACAGCCAGGGCCATGGCAAACATGGTGGGCTGGCCGATCGCATACGACGTATTTCGGTTTAGAAAGAAGAACGGGCTGCCGCCGCTGCGCAAGTTTGAGGACCTTTTCTCTCCCTACGCCCAGATCAGTCAGCAAGTCGCAGCGCTGGAGTTTCCGCGCACGTCCCTGCCGGACACGTTTCACTTCACGGGGCCCTTCTTTAATGCGGAAGCTCGTGAACCCGTGCCGTTCCCCTACGAACAACTGGATGGGAGGCCGTTGATCTATGCTTCCCTGGGAACGCTGCAGAATCGGGTGCTCGATATCTATCAGATGATCGCTAAAGCGTGTGTCGGCCTCAATGCGCAGCTGGTGATTTCGCTGGGCGGGGGCCGAACCCGGGACGAACTGCCGGATCTCGACGGTCATCCCATTGTCGTGAATTATGCACCCCAGTTGGAGTTGCTGAGCCGTGCCCGCCTCACGATCACCCACGCCGGCATGAATACCACGCTCGAGTCTCTGTCGTTTGGTGTACCTCTGGTTGCGATTCCAGTAACCAACGATCAGCCCGGGGTCGCCGCCCGCATTGCCTGGTCGGGTGCCGGAGAGTTTATCCCGGTCGATCACCTCAGCGTATCACGGCTGCGCAAGGCGATTCTGCAGGTATTCGATGATGGACGGTATCTCAAGCAAGCGCGCCGGCTACAAGCGGCCATCGACGCGTCGGGCGGTGTTCAGCGCGCCGCTGACCTGTGCGAACTGGTGGCTGAGAAGAGAGCCCCCGTGATACCTGACGTGCTCTGATGTCAGCCTGCTGAGTTAGTGGTGAATACAGGCAGTGACTATCTGCCGGTCTGATCCGTACGTGGGGATAGTATCCGGTTCAGAAGGAAGTGCATAGCCTCAGCAGGGTCGGGATGACGATGGGGAAGCGCCTTGTCATGCCGAGCTTGCCGAGGCATCTT
>CAZGHT010000162.1:0-5868 GCA_964525535.1 uncultured Rhodothermaceae bacterium | reverse complement strand
CGCTGGAGTCAGCTGGTAACTCGGACCCTCAATCCTATAGGCCCCCAATCGTTATGGCCCCCAATCGTTATGGCCCCCAATCGTTATGGATCGACTCAAAGCCCTACTTACCTATTACGCTGAGGACCCTTCCGATGCCTTCACCCGATTTGCCCTGGCTCATGAATATCTCAAACGCAACAATACCGACAGCGCCCTTTCCTTTTTTGAAGCGCTCGTACAGGATATGCCGGCCTATGTAGGTACCTATTACCACCTGGGTAAACTGTACGAAGCGCTCGGTCGCAACGCCGACGCGATTACGACGTATCAACAGGGGATCCAGGTTGCCAGTGAGCAACGCGATACCCACGCGCGGGCCGAACTCCAGGATGCCCTCATGCTCGCTCGAGGAATCGGCTTCGACGACGATTAAACCCGGAATGTCTGTCCACTGATACGATGACGAAAAAAATCCTTCCAATACTGGTGCTCTTGTTCATCTGCCTCGTTCCTCTGTCGTTTGCACAGGAGAACGAGCGGTATACGGTCAAACAAGGGGACACCCTCTTTCGCATCGCGCGGCAACACGGCCTGACGGTAAACGACCTCAAACAGCTCAACGACCTGACGACCAATACCATTCGACCGGGGCAGGTCCTGATCGTGTCGGCCATCGCCTCTGACTCGCCGCCCACGTCCGAATTGCCTGCACCGGTGTTCGAACCGGCCTCCGAACCGCCCCCCCCGGAAGGGGTCACCACCGAGGTAAATATGGAAGACGAGGACCCCGATACGCCGGCCTCAGCACGCGAGGCCCCCGCCGGCCCGGATCGATCCAACTTCCAACCCATAACCAGGGCCAAGCGCAGCTACACGATACAACCCGGCGACACCTACTACAGTATCGCCATCGAACACGGCGTCCCCGCCTACGCCATCTTCGCGATGAACGGAGGCAAAACAGCCCCTCTGGAACCTTATTCATCGATCTGGATCCCTGATACCGATCCGATCGCTTCGTTCAGCGATTCGGATGATCCACAAACTTATTCAGTCAAGCCAGGGGACACCCTGTACGGTATCGCCCGTAAAACAGGGATTACCGTGCAGGCCCTCAAAAGAGCCAACGGCCTCACTGACAATACGTTGAGAGTCGGTCAAGCGCTCGTCATCCCGAGTCCGCAAACATCGCGACGGCCGAGGGAACAACCGCTCCCCCCGCTTTACGAGTCAGGGCCTGTTTCCATGTACCCCGAAACCTTCGCCGGCCGCATTACCGCCAGCGGCGAACCGTATGACCCGGAACGTTATACGGTGAGCCATCCCGAGCTGGCTCTCGAAACGATTGTCCTTCTTACCAACCCTGAAAGTGGGCATATGACCTTTGCGGTGGTGACCGACCGAGGGCCTCTCGACACCCGGTACGCCATGGACGTCTCGGAAGTCATCGCCCGTGACCTGCGGTTAACGCCCGGACGCGACGAAACGGTCGATATTCGTGTGATCGAATGATCGGACGTGGCGCCTGCACCAGAAACCATGAATTGCCCTGCTTCACGAATTTAACCTCACACCGGTTATCTGATCCTGTAATATACGAGGATGCCTTCTACCGCAGAATCGACTGCCATTCCGCCTCCGGCGACGAAGTCGTACTTTCACCTGACCCGTACGGGAACGTATGGTTTTTTGAGCGCATTGCCGCTTATTCTCCTGTACGAGGTGTTGATTATCGTGACCAATCAGGGGCGCGAAGGTCAGATCAGGATCAGCTCGGAGGTGTGGCTCAAACAGTGGACCCAGTACGTCGAAGGGCCGGCCTTGCTGATCCTCGGAGGCGTGTTAATTCTCGTGGGTATCGCCATCGTAGTCGCAGAACGGAAGAAGCGCATTGCGATTCGACCGTCTTACTTTCTGGGTATCATAATCGAAAGCAGTTTTTACGCGGTCCTGGTTGCGATCCTGGTGACGCAGATCATTTCGATTATTTTTGCTCCGACCCTTATTGCTCCGACTCTCATGGCTGCGGTCGCTTCCCCGGCCCTCCAGGTCGCCGAGCAAGACCTGGCCACCCGAATTGCTTTGTCGATCGGGGCCGGTATCTACGAAGAGCTATTGTTTCGGGTCATCCTCGTAGGCGGTATGTACTGGCTGCTGCGCATCCTCTTCAGAAGCAAGTCGCTCAGCTACATCATTGCGGCGGTGGTCGGCGCCCTTCTGTTCAGCGCCATCCATTACATGGGGGAACTGGGTGACGTCTTTACGCTCCAATCTTTCCTGTTCCGATTTTTCTTCGGCCTGGCTTTGAACGTGCTGTATCTACTTCGAGGATTCGGCGTAGCAGCATGGACCCACGCGCTGTATGACATCATGGTAGTGACAGACTTCTTCGGATGAATCCTCCTGGCATATTCACCCCTGTTATCGGTATAAGCTCCATAAACGCGCACACGACTTATGTATAACATGTTTCGCACGGGTGCCCTCATGGCATTCATGATTGTGCTCTTTGCGCTCATCGGGAACTCGATAGGCGGCTCTCAGGGACTCGCCATCGCTTTCGTCATCGCCGTTGTTATGAACTTCGGGAGTTACTGGTTCAGCGACAAAATTGTCTTGAACATGTACCGGGCTACGGAAGTCGGTCCCGATGATGCGCCCGATCTCTACACGATGGTCGATCGGCTGCGTCAACGAGCCGACCTCCCCATGCCCAAAGTGTACATCATTCCGTCCGAGCAGCCCAATGCCTTTGCAACCGGCCGCAATCCTCAAAATTCAGCCGTGGCGGTAACCGATGGGATTGTTCGCCTGCTGAACCGCGCCGAGTTGGAAGGCGTAATCGGCCACGAACTCGCGCATATTAAGAACCGGGATATCCTGACGTCTTCGATTGCGGCCACCATGGCTTCGGCCATCACCCTCTTGTCGCGGTTTGCCATATTCTTCGGAGGAGGTCGGGATCGCAATGCCCTGGTCGACTTACTCATGTTGTTTCTGGCTCCTGTGGCCGCCTTCCTCATACAGATGGCGATCTCTCGGTCGCGTGAGTATGTGGCTGATCGGGACGGCGCCCTCATTTCAGAAAATCCACGGGCGCTGGCCAATGCACTCGCTCGTTTGCAACAAGGCGTAGAACATATTCCCATGGATGCGGATGCCTCAACCGCACATATGTTCATCATAAGCCCGCTGTTCGGCTCGATGGGCGGCTTGAAGAGCCTGTTCAGGACGCACCCCCCGGCCGAAGAACGCATCCAGCGCCTCCTGGCCATGGAAAAGGAGAACCTCTGAAAGCATGCTGCGCTTCGTCTCTGTCAGTACTGCGTTTTGCGCCGTCCTGCTACTCGTCCCGGCGCTCGCCGCTGGGCAGCCTGCCCCTCCCCTCGTCGAGGCGTTTAAACAACTGACCCGATCTACGCCCTGGGAGAAAGTCGCCGCGATCCCTGTCGATTTCGACACGCACCATCCTCAGGGCTTTGCTCTGGTAGACGATCTTCTCTTCGTGTCTTCGGTCGAGGTTACCCGGCCAACACAGCGGCTTGCCGAACCGGTCGACGGGCTCGACCGGACCGCAGGCACGGGCAAAGGATGGCTTTTTACGATGGATTTGAGGGGCCAGCTCTTAGATAGCCTGCGACTCGACGAGGGAACCATGTATCACCCGGGTGGCATCGACTTCGATGGATCGTTCATCTGGGTACCGGTCGCCGAGTACCGCCCCGACTCCAGGTCGGTCGTGTACCGGGTCGATCCCGTGACGCTGGAATCCGTACGCGTATTTGCTTACCCGGACCACATCGGCGGCATTGTCCACAACGTGGACGCTGGTACGCTTCACGGAGTCAGCTGGGGTTCACGGCGGTATTACCGGTGGACGCTCGACGATCAACTCGAGGTCATCGACGGAGATACCCCGCCCGAATCACTTCGTGTCACGAATCCCTCGCACTATATCGACTACCAGGACTGCCAGCACACAGGCCATCGTTATGCAATATGCGCCGGCCTGGCCGGCTACTATCAACCCCACAACGAGACGTATTTCGGCATAGGGGGCCTGGACCTCATCGACCTCGAAACCTCACGTCCTGTACACCAGGCGCCGTTTCCGTTCTGGACGGAACGCGGTCAGCCTCTCACGCAAAATCCGGTTGTGCTGGAACTCGACGGCACAACCCTGAGACTGTATGCGATGCCCGAAGACAATACGAGCCGGCTCTTCATTTACGAAACAGAAGTACTTCGAGAGGCTACCCGCTAACCGCCCAGATCGACGAGTCTACGTCCCCTGTACCCTATCTCGAAGATGACCGTTGCGTTTGGCAGTATGGTTTGCGCCTCCTGCTCGCCAACGGCGAGCTCGGGCGGGATGCCCAGCTGACGAATCCCACCGGGAAACATGCCTTTGATGCCTTCGTCACAGATATACGTGATATCCTGTGTTTCCGGGCACATTGCAAGGCCTGTCTAAAGCGTTGACCCGAACAGCTCCTGTTGCCCATTCCGCCTGAAGTGGTGGGTCGAGAGCGGATCAGCCGGCCGATTCAGCCCCAGGCGCTTACACGTCTGTTTGTGCAGCTGGCTGACGATGTCCGCCCAACGCCCTTCTCCGCGCATACGGATGCCGAACCGTTTATCGGTCAACGCTTCCCCCCTGAGATCTTTGAGGCGGTTGACCACCCGCTGTTTTCGATTGGGAAACTCGTTGCTTAACCACTCGACAAACAGTTCCCGGACCGCTCCGGGCAGCCGGAGCATGGTATAGTGCACCCAACGTGCGCCGTGATCGGCGGCAGCCTTCATGATGTCCGGCATCTCTTCGTCGGTCAGCCCCGGCACTACAGGAGCAATCATCACACCGACGGGAATGCCCTTAGCGGCGAGCTTCTCGACGGCCTGCAGGCGTCGTTCGGGGCGTGATGTCCGCGGTTCCATCACGCCCGTGATGTCCGGATTCAAACTTGTAATCGAGAGAGAAACGCTGACGAGGTTCATCGACGCCATGTCTTGCAGCAGGTCCAGGTCCCGCGTAACGAGGTAGTTTTTCGTAATGATCGAGGTCGGGTTGCGATGCCAGGCCATCACTTCGAGGCAGGCACGCGTGAGTTTGAAGCGCCGCTCCGCCGGCTGATAGGGATCGGTATTGCCCGAAAGCGCGATTACCTGCGGCTCCCAGGATGCCTTTAGAAAGGTCTTCTCGAGCAACAGGGGCAGGTCTTTCTTGACGACAATCTTCGTCTCGAAGTCCAGCCCGGCCGAAAAGCCAAGAAATTCGTGAGACGGGCGCGCATAACAATAGATGCAGCCGTGTTCGCACCCCCGGTACGGATTGATGCCGTAGGTAAAGGGGATATCCGGGCTGTTGTTCCTGGCAAGAGCGGAACGGGAGGTGTCTACGATGAATTCCGTCTGCACCTGCCGGAGTTCGTGCTCCTCCAGCTCAGCCGGGTCTTCTACGTAATGCAGGGCATCAAAGGCGTTGGCCGGGTTCGAGGCTGCTCCGCGTCCCTGGCGGCGTGGGGTAGATTCCATGTATTGTGCAGGCGTTTAGGGCGTGTTGAAAACGTCTACACATAAAACACACAGTGTCCAAAAACGATCCCGCTCAGTTCAGCTCCTGGGTGCCCGGGACGAACTGGAACAGTGGTGCGGACGCTTCCTGTTTCGTCCCGTTGCCGCCATGCTTGAAAACGATAGTTACCAGCCCTCCGAGTGCATCGATGCCGCCATAGTCCCCAAAAAACCCTGATTTCGTCCGGATCCGTTACTTCGAAGTGATAAGTGTGTATTCCGACCGGATAGCGGTAACTGTTGGCGAACCCCTTATTCGAATCCCTTATTACAATCATTCCCCACTCGATTGGGAATCCAGAAAACGCAGAA
>CAZGHT010000161.1:0-5876 GCA_964525535.1 uncultured Rhodothermaceae bacterium | reverse complement strand
CAGGGCTGGCCCGGCTGGTGACTGTTGATGCCCGCGTTTTCCACGCCCACCCAGGTAAAACCGCCCCACAAAGGACTCCCCGGCACGGCCTGGCAGCATTGCGCCTGACCGACAACAGGAGAATCGTAGGGCGATAAGTTTCGCGGTCCGTCTAAATCCAGTGCAACCAGAAAGGAACCAGGCGAGCACCAGGGCTGGCCCGGCTGGTGACTGTTGATGCCCGCGTTTTCCACGCCCACCCAGGAACACGATTGCGCGTGGGCCGGGGTTAATACTGAATGACTTGACAGGAAAACAATACTGAAAATCGCGAGCTCTGGAAGAAGTAACTTTTTCATCTGTCTACCCTCCTGAGTAACGGTACACCTGACTCACAATTCCTCATCCACCAGCCATTAATGCGAATCAGGAGTTGCAATACCTTTCTTCGTGTCTTTCTGGGTGCGATCCAGCTAACAGTAGGCAGATCTCAGTAGCCAGACTGCCCGGTTAAAGGAGCGACCCGGCCGAACCCCTGGATCCCCGCCTGCGCGGGGATGACGCGTTGTACAGCCGAATGCTGAGATCTCAACCTCTGATTCTCATAAATAGGTAACACATCCACCCATGAAAGGCTATCCTGTAAATACGCGATTTTGCCTGGGCACGCCAAAAATATACAGTGGCACACGTCAAATCGCAGAACGTGGGTGGTTCGGATACCGATCACCCAGTCGGGGGGCATTTCTCTAGCGCCCCCATCCCGATTCGCCCGCAACAGGTACCCCATCTGCATTACGTACCTGTGGGTGTTGCCAGTCGCCAGGTAATTGCATGGTACCGCACGAGCGATAGAGGAATCGCAAGTAATCGGATCGATAAACGCAGAGGAAACTGTAGTAGAGAATCTTGAAATTCTGCAGGCCCCCAAAGCGGCCGTTGCCCTACACACGAGAAAAGAAAAGCCGCCTCACAGACTGGCCTGGATTCGTTCCAGGGTGTTTTTTACAGCCAGGGTTTCTTCGTGCTGTTCACCCCGGAGTGTCATGAATCGTTTGTGCGCAGCATGCAACGACGTTACCGCTTCGGATCGACGGCCCAGTGCGAGCAGCGTTCGGCCTTGTTCGTAAGCCGCACGGGCGGCTAACAATGCCGCGTATTCGGCACCAGCCGCTCGCACGGAGGCCGCTTCCTGAAATAAGAGGAGGGCTTCTTCATACTGGTTTCGCTGTGCATGCCGGAGGCCGAGCTTGAATGCGATGCGGCAGCGCTGAAAATTGTCCGGCCGCAGCTTCTTTTTCAGGATCTGGTAGGACTTTTCATACATACGCTCTGCTTCTACAGGTCTTGCCAGAGAATCGAGTGTGATGCCCGTTTGAGCCAGGGTGATGGCATAGGTGGGCGTATCTTCACCCAGGGTTTCTGCTTCCCGGGAAAGGGCGCGGTGATAAACGCGCAACGCCTCGTCGTACTGTTCTGCATCAGCCAGAGTCTGAGCGTACCTACCCAGGTTGACAGCGTACGAACGGCTTGAAACTCCATAGAGCACCTCTGTCAGATCGACGACTTCCCGGGCCGTTTGAATCGCTTCCTCGGTTCGACCCGTGTCGGAATATAACAGGCTCAGGGTTCGGAGTACGGAACGGTATTCATCACTTTGCAAGCCTAGATGACGCTCGTAGATGCCTGAAGCCTCGTGCGCGTAATATTCGGCTTCCTCGTAGCGCTTCATCTCGACCAGATTCTCAGCATGCACCACAAGCAGCCTGGCAACAACAGGGTGATCGAATCCGTAAACCTGCTGGTAAAGCGGTAAGGCCTCCTGGAAGAGTGAATCGGCGTCAACATGTTGACGCCTGAAGCTCAGGATGACGCCGAGTTGATGGAGTATGTCTGCCGTTTCCGCTGGATCGTGATCGAAACGGCGTTGCTCTTGCAGCGCTTCGCGAAAGAGCCGCTCGGCCGTGTCATAATCCCCGATCACGTGGAAGGCGTCCGCATATAAAAACAGTGTGTGGCCTCGGCCAGGGTCCTCCGTACCGTAGTACCGTTTGCGCAGGGACAAAGTCTCCTCAAAAATAGCCTTCACCGTATCAATGGGATAGAGTCTATCGATCAGGAATTCTCCCCGGCGCTCCAGACCCGCAATGGTTTGCTCTTCATCACCCATCGAGCGGCTTAGAGCGACAATCTTGCGAAATAGCGAATCGGCTTCGTGAAAACGGTTCTGGGCCTCCAGTGCATCAGCCAGTCGATTCAACGAGTGGATGGTTGCCGCAGAAACCTCATCGGAACGAAGTGCGGCGGCTTGCCGGGCGAGGCTTTCAGCGCTGGCATAGGCTCCGCGGTTGAAGTACGCCCGGCTCATGAGATCGAGAAGATCAGCCTGAATGGCCGGTTGATCTACCAGTTCCTTTTCGATACGCACGGCGCCGCGGTCGAGCAATTCAATAGCGGTCAGTGTATCTCCGCGCGAGGCTACCGGATCAGCAGCCGCAAAAATGCTCGATAGAAATCCGGCGATCTCTTCTGCTTTATCGCGTTCACGGGCAATACGGTGTGCCTGCAGGGTCAAAAGCAGGCTGAATCCCAGGAGGAGGAGGAACAAACCTGTCAGGACGATGACCGCCAGGCGGTTGCGCTTCATAAACTTGCGGATCCGGTACGAATAGGTGTCTTTCTGCGCAACAATCGGAAGGCCTTCAAAATACCGGCTGATGTCTTCAGAGATCTGACCGGCAGAGAGATACCTGCGCTCGGGCTCCTTGCGAAGCGCCATCATAATGATATTATCCAGGTCTCCCTGCAGCATTCGCCTCAATCGGCCATGCAGGGTGCTCCGAGAAGCGCTTATCTTCTCAGGGGTCATGACCTCCGTTTCTCCGTCCGATTTGAAAACAGGCTCGACGGTATCGATCGCGCTGCTCGGTCGCGTGGGGTCTTCCTCACAGATGATGCGTTCGACTTCAGCCTGTCGTTTCTCTTGTAATCGATAGGGGCGATGCCCCGTGAGCAACTCATACAAAAGCACCCCCAGGGCGTACACGTCTGTCGCCGTGGTAATGGGGTTGCCGCAAACCTGTTCTGGGGCCGCGTATTCAGGAGTCATGATGCGTAATTCCGGCCGGGTCTCCCAAACGGACAAATCCGTTATCCCCGGATCGAGCAGCTTGGCTATACCGAAGTCGAGCAACTTGACCAGGCCGTCTCGAGTCACCAGAATGTTCGACGGCTTGAGGTCGCGATGGACCACGAGATTCCGATGGGCAAACTGAACCGCTTCGCAGACCGCCTGAAAGAAGATCAGCCGTTGCTGCACAGTAAGCCGATGGGCGTCGCAGTACTGCAGGAGAGGGGCCCCCTTCACGTATTCCATGACAAGGTACGGGTACCCTTCCGCCGTCATTCCCCCATCGAGCAGCTGTGCAATGTTCGGGTGGTCGAGCCGGGCGAGAATCTGTCGTTCGATACGAAACCGCGAAATAATCTCATCGGTCTGCCGACCCGGGCGTATGATTTTCAGGGCAACTTCTTTTTCATACTGGCCATCATTGCGTTCGGCCAGGTAAACCGCTCCCATCCCGCCTTCTCCGAGCAAACGCTTGATCTGATATGAACCGATCTCCGTACCCGGGAGCGACCTGTGATCCGGCACCTCCCCGGCGCTTCCTGTCAACAACCTGTTTTCGAGCAACAACCCCTGGCTGTGTTCGTGAGCGTTCAGCATGGCTTCGATTTCTTCGCGTAACGCCGCGTCGCCGCTGCATGCCGTGTCCAGAAAGGAGTTGCGTTCCTCATGCTCGCACTCGAGCGCTCCCCAGAAGAGCGCTTCCATCTTTTCCCAGTGTTCGGGTTTTTCCATGGCCTGTTCCGGTTGCAGGGATGTAGTTTGGACAAGGATGCGCGGCATTGCCTTTCCTACACATGGCGACAAGTCTGCATAAAACCAGTCAATGCGGTTGTGAACGAACGATCAAAGGTCGAATGCAATTTCCTTACGTAGCCAGGCGCGCGCCGTAATCCAATGACGCTGCACGGTGCGAACAGAGATTCCCAGCGCCTCAGCCGTCTCCTCCAGCGTTAACCCGCTGTAAAACCGGCACTGGACAATCTGGGCAGCGCGCGGCTCTAGTCGGGCAAGCCGGTCCAGAGCTTCGTCGAGCGCCAGCACTTCATCCGCTTCTTGATCGGTCAGAAATCGTTCGGCTTCCTCGATAGGTATGGGGATACCGCCGCCGCCTCGTTTCTCGCGTTTTCGTGCTCGCGCATAATCGACGAGAATACGGCGCATGGTCGTCGCAGCGATCGCGAAGAAATGGGTGCGATCCTCGACACGCAACTGGTGTTGCTGGACGAGTTTGAGGTACGCTTCGTTGACTAATCCCGTCGTCGATAGCGTATGTCCTGAACGTTCATTGCGCAACTGCTTGCGAGCTAAAACACGCAGTTCGTCATACAGCAAGGGTACTAGCTGTTCCAGTGCTGCTGCGTCACCGCCCTGAAGCTGCATGATCAATTGGGTGACTTGTCCCTGTTCCGGCATGATGTCTGGCCCGTCTCGAAAGGCATACAACACTTATCCATCAAAATAGGCATTCCGGATAGAAGACAAAATGCAAATTTTCTGCTGATGGCCGAAATCGCATGTATATCTCGCCATGGTAAACAAACGACAGGAAATCACTCACGCGAGAGTGCAAAATCCTGCTCGGTGCCACGTTATCGCGTATCACATTAATCAATGGATGATCATGAATACATCAATCAACACAACACCTCGGCGGACTAAGGCCGCCATTTCTACTGTTTTTGCTGCATGTATGGTTCTTTCTGCCTGCGATACGGCATCTTCCTTCCAGGGAATCGATGCTGAACGTTCCCTTTCGATGGGAGAAAATGCAGCGTCTATAGAGGAAGGGGTTCTTTTCAAAGACAACGTACATCAGTCGGTGGGCGAAGCCGTCCTCCAGGTAGAGCCGGCTACAGGGGATCTGTGGGTTACCCACATCAGTAATAGCGGCCTGGATGGGTTTCAGGCGGAGGTTCGCGATGTCCAGGGTATACGACGCACCTTCGAGCCGATCGACCTCGGCGGCCCGGGTGCGCAGATCACATGGAGCTTTTCCCCTTCTTTCAGTGATGAGCTAACAAACCTCAAACGAGGCTGGCGCCTTCACAATCAGGGCGGGATTTTAACCCTGGAGACGTCGTTGAACGGTCCAGGGTCGGTCCTGGTCAGTCAGGTGTTTGATGGGGGCGAACCGGTCGACACCTTGCTGGCAGTAAGTACGAATCCCGGCCTGGAGATTCGGAATCTCAACCAGGGCATCGAACTGGTCGAGGTGAGTTATTCGCTGGAGAGAGCGATCAGATCGTATCGTTTCGCCAACAACGTTTTAATGCAGTGGGCTGGAAGGTCTCTAGAGGGGGATGAGATTCGCATCGTTGTGTTGCGCCAGGCCCGGGAAAACGCCGTCGCGAATAGCTCGTCGAGTTCGATGTTGAGGATGGAAGTGGTTTCGACCGAACTGGCTGCTGAAGTCTGGCATTTCTTACCCGGCTCCGGGATCGATTGGATGGATGTCGTTGCCCCGGGCAGTGAACCGTCTGTCTGGCATTTCTTACCCGGCTCCGGGATCGATTGGATGGATGTCGTTGCCCCGGGCAGTGAACCGTCTGTCTGGCATTTCTTACCCGGCTCCGGCACCATTTGGATGGATCTCGTTGGCTGAAGCAGCGGTACCACGACCTCGCAGCTCTTGCCCGCCTCGAGCATCGATTGACGGGGTCCGGGGTCCCAGAAGCCCCTCACGGACGTGCTTTCAGGGCAACGCCCCGGCGCGCGAAGACGTCCACCCAGAGCCCTGCAAGGGCGTCCCTGTCCAGCCGGGGCAACG
>CAZGHT010000160.1:0-5921 GCA_964525535.1 uncultured Rhodothermaceae bacterium | reverse complement strand
TTTGCCATTTCAAAGCCGTCCGGGCAAAACGATACCGCACAGATGCGTATCATCCGTCATTAAGTGATGATACGCAGGTTGTGCACAGCACCCGGTTTAGGCGGCTTTGAATGACTGCCCTGCAGCCGGTTTCCGTCTGTTTTTGCCATTTCAAAGCCGTCCGGGCAAAACGATACCGCACAGATGCGTATCATCCGTCTATCACTGAAAGGGAGTTGGTACGGGTTTTTTACTTTGAGGGGACCGCCGGATGAATCAAAAAACGGATAGTAAGAAGACCGAAGTAGCTTATGCTTCTCACTCTAACGCTAATTCAGGTACCGTAGAAGATAGTCCCCAGGAGCCCGAGATGGCCGCATGGTCACTTGCTCATGAAGAGGTCATTTCAGGTCTACGTGTAGACCCGGAACGTGGGCTAGGCTCCGAAGAGGCAAGGCGGCGGTTAAATCAGTATGGCATCAACCAGCTTAGAGCGTACCAGCCACGTAGTGTGTGGAGCATCCTGGCCCAGCAGTTTAAAAGCTTGATCGTTGCATTACTGGTTGCTGCGTCTGCAATTGCTTTCGTATTTGGCGATGTCATAGAAGGATGGGCTATCATTGGAGTCATTGTGCTAAATGCAGGCATCGGTTTCCTGGTAGAGTACCGTGCAGTTCGGTCGATGGAAGCGTTGCACACATTCACCCGAACCACCACAAGGGTGCGAAGGGATGGGAATGTCGTGTTGGTTCCTGCGCAAGATCTCGTTCCGGGCGACATCGTCCATGTTGAAGGAGGCGATATGATAACAGCGGATATGCGTTTGTTAAAGGCCTCCAGGCTCCAGGCAGACGAATCGGTTCTGACAGGCGAAAGTCTGCCGGTGGGGAAGAGCGAAGAACCAGTCGATGCCTCGGCTCTTCTAGCAGAACGAAAAAGCATGCTATACAAAGGCACATTTATAAGCCGAGGGGTAGGGGAAGGCGTTGTAGTCTCTACGGGGATGAACACTGAGCTAGGAACGATAACAAATCTCGTTTTCGAGGAGGAAGACGAGTCCACCCCGCTTGAAAAAAGGCTCGAGCAGCTCGGACGCAAACTCATATTAGCCGCACTGGGCATCGTATCGTTTGTGACGCTGAGTGGCATCCTTACCGGCAAGGAAATCATGCTGATGATTCAAACCGGGATTTCTCTTGCCGTAGCTGCCATACCTGAAGGGTTACCGATTGTCGCAACGATCGCTCTTGCGCGGGGTGTGCATATTATGGCGCAACGCCACGCGCTCGTCAACCGACTGGCATCTGTCGAAACGCTTGGCGCTACAAATACCATCTTTACTGATAAAACGGGGACGCTCACAGAAAACAAGATGACCGTATCACATATTGCGGTATCACAAGCGGTCGTAGATACGAACCAGGCCAGTATATCTCTGTGGCATGAACAGGCGAGTAAAAAAGAACTTACTGAAGAGCAGCAGGGTGTCATACGCAGGGTTTGTGAGTTAGGCGCCTTATGCAATACAGCACAATTTGATGCCGATCGTTCTCTTGGTGATCCTCTCGAAGTAGCTCTCCTTGAAGGAGCTAGCCGGGCAGGACTTGATATCAAAGGGTTAAAAAATTCATCGCCCACCGTTCGAGAAGAAGCCTTTGATCCTGAACTCAAACTCATGGCGACCTTTCATGAAAACGCTGATGGATTTCTCGTTGCTGTGAAAGGGGCTCCAGAAGTTGTGCTTCACGCCTCAGATTCTCTGATGACGGTGTTGGGCCCCGTTCGGCTCACACCACAAGAGCGTGAGAAGTGGGTTGAGTTGAATGATGTACTCGCAGCCCAGGGCGCACGTGTTATTGCAATTGCAGAAAAGAAGGTCGCCGATATCCAGGCAGATCCTTACAGCAAACTGACGCTGGCCGGTCTCGTAGGATTGTCAGACCCACCGCGTCAGGATGTACGCGCATCTGTTGAACAGTGTAGAGCGGCTGGTATTCAAGTTGTTATGGTCACAGGAGATCAACCTGCAACCGCTCGCCGGATCGCATGCCTCACAGGCGTAGTAGATCAAGAAAATGCGCCCGTAATTGAAGGCAAAAGCCTGGGTGCTTTAGAGGTCCAAAACACCGAAGACCTGAATCGGCTATTAAGAACCTCTATTTTTGCTCGCGTGAGCCCAAAACAGAAGTTCGATCTCATCGAGCTGCACCAAAAGAACGGCCGGATTGTCGCCATGACCGGGGACGGCGTGAACGACGCGCCTGGGCTTAAAAAGGCGGATATCGGAATTGCTATGGGGCAGCGTGGCACCGAGGTGGCGCGTGAGGCGGCGGATTTAGTGTTGCAAGACGATTCGTTCAAGACCATCGTTGAAGCAGTATCGCAGGGCCGGGTTATCTTTGGAAATATCCGCAAATTCGCTTTCTATCTCATGTCATGTAATGTGAGCGAAGTAATGGTAGTTGGGGTCGCGGCCCTGATAGGGTCTACGCTTCCTATATTGCCTTTGCAAATATTGTTTCTCAATCTGGTTACAGATGTTTTTCCAGCATTAGCTCTGGGAGTAGGTAAAGGCGACCGGAATGTGCTTCGTTTTCCACCTAGAGATCCTGAGGAGCCAATTCTAGGCCGAGAACATTGGATAGGTATTTTAGCCTACGGAGTTACGTTTTCCGTCTCTGTGCTTGGAGCGCTGTGGGTGGCCCTGGGTCTACTGCATGTATCCACAGAGGAGGCCGTCTCCATTTCCTTCTTGACGCTAGCGTTGTCTCAATTATGGCACGTTTTCAACATGCGCGGCGTTTCTTCGAAGCTATTCAGAAACGAAATTACACGCAATCCTTACGTGTGGGGAGCTGTTCTGCTTTGTTTGTGTCTGGTCTTTGCCGCGGTTTATGTCCCACTTTTAGCAGATGTACTCGATATTCATCCACCCAACGGCGCCGGCTGGGGAGTTATCACACTGTTTAGCTTCGTACCTCTATGGGTCGGTCAAACGGCAAAACATATTCAAAAAAGCCGGAGAGCCAACAATGCCGATCTACCCTTCAGCTAGATAGGTGTAGATCCAGAAATATTATTTGGTTTACTGACTTTAGAATCATGTACGATTCCCGAACATGGGCGCCTGAAGTAATGAGACCACTTTTATTCGCGCTCACACTTGCCAGCAACACGCTGTTGAGTATGCACACTGATGCCCAGATTCCTGCTCTACCTGAGGGTGCAAATACGCTCTGGATTGTGGATCAACCCCAAGAGGTAGTCGGATGGGCCTTATTTGATCCTGCGACGATTGAAGACATGCTGCCACCCACTTTACGATTTACTACGGTTGGAGAACTAGCTTCTGGTGGGATCAGCTGGGCAACGGATTACCTGTCAATATACCCGGCCCGGGAGAAATGGGGTATATCGTTTCTTGAGATCGTTCGCATGCAGACCTTTACAATTGATGGTCATGCACCTGCTTGGCCCCAACATGGTGCTATTGGATTATGGTTTGCTCGTGTGGCCCCTGCAGATCCGGATACAGACCTGGGACCAGGGCAACCGTTTTTGTCCCTTGAGTTCTGGATTCCTGATAGCATGTATGTTGCAGATATTCGTGCAAAGGGGCATTATGCTTCGTATGGGAACGTGGCACTCAGTAAAAACAACCAAGGAACGTGGCAGGGAAACATAGATGTCCATGGGCTGAAAGTGGTGGTTGAATGCAAGCCCACTGGTCCGATTGCTGGAGGAGAAGGGACAGCAGGAATGCAGGCCATTTATCCACCGCAATCATCACCAGTGAAAAGCGTAGTGCGTATAGCTTTCGCCGGACACCGTATTCAGCAATGCAGGGGAGACTCATTGTGGAGCCTCCAGGGGAGTCATCCCCTGACGAAAAGTGTGATTCTTAATCCCTCCGAGTTTCAATTTGGTTACGAGCTTCAAGGGGGGGCTTATGAACCGTAATTCATTGTTTGCTTTATCCTGAATAATGTAATGGGTTGTCAGCGTCCGCTCATAAAGACCCCGTAGACTTTTCGGGTACATATGAATCCACTGCGCACGGCAGACGAATACTGAAGGTGGTTCCTTGCCCCTCCTCAGACTCCACGCCAATGTGCCCGCCGTGTTTATCAACCACCACCGAATAGGCAATTGATAACCCTTGCCCGGTCCCTTTGCCTACTTCCTTAGTTGTGAAGAAGTGATCGAAGATTCGAGTTTGGATAGGCTTCGGAATGCCGCTTCCCGTATCCTGAATGCGGATTACTACCGCCTCTTTTTCTGCCCGTGTCTGAATGGTAATGAGGCCCTTTTCCTGCTCGCTTTTCTCTAGAACGGCTTCGATGGCATGAGCGGCGTTGACGATTATGTTCAAAAAGACTTGATTGATGTCTGCTGCGAATGCGGGGATTTTTTCCAGAGAAGAATCTAGATCCCAGGCAATGTCTGCTACATATTTCCACTCGTTTCTAGCGACTGTCACCGTGGTTTCAAGAGCGTGATTAATATCAACGAGTGTCTTCTCTTCGTGTCCTGGATGAGAGAACTCCTTCATTGCTTTAACCAGGCGAGATACACGAGTGATGCCTTCAAGAGATTCCTCAATCGACCGGGGTATTTCCTCGGTCAGGTAATTCAGGTCGGTTTCTTCGAGCAAAGATTCAACATCCTCAACCAACTCGGGGGCACTACCCTGATCTCGGACTTCCTCAAGAACGCGTTGCAAGGCGGTTATTGCCTCAAAGACATCTTGAACGGAATCCTTCAAAAACTGGGTGTTATTTCCCACATACTGCATGGGAGTGTTAATTTCATGCGCCACCCCGGCTGCCAACTGCCCGACCGATTCCATCTTCTGGGCATGCATCAGTTGGTTCTCCAGTTGCTTCCGTTCCGTTACGTCTTGAGCTACACCGACAATTCGAACGAGTCCACAATCCTGGTCTAGAATATGGTGTATATCTGCCCACACATATCGTACGCTTTTATCAGGGCGAATAATACGGTACTCAAACGGCAATCGTGGATGCTTCTCTGTATTAACTTCCAATGCAGTCCATATAGCTCCTGAATCGGCTGGATGGATAGACTCAGTTATGGTTTTAAATCCTCTTTTACCTCCGTCATCATTGACTCCCAATATCTCTTGCATTTTATCCGACAGGCTCAATGCATCTGTTTTAGCATCCCATTCCCAGCTTCCGAGCTGCGCTATCTCTTGAGCGGCTTTAAGGTTTTTTTCTTGCTCACGGAGTTGAATTTCCACTTCTTTGCGCTGTTCAATTTCACGATACAACTGCTGGTGGCTAGGAATTCTGAGAATCCTTGGAATAGTTGGCCAGAGCACGATAGCCGTACCTAGCGAGAATAAAGCGGTAATGAGCTTTACAATGCCTGTAAGACGATAAATACCATCCCAAACAGCCCATATGCCTAGCAGATGAGTTGTGCCGCATAAGAGAATAAAGCCACCAAATAGCAGAAATAGCTTCTCGAAAGCCAGGTCTTGCCTTTTTCTGACTAAGACTATCAAAGCAAATGGAATAGAATAATAAGATATAGTTATAATCGCGTCAGATATGACATGAAGCCAGAGAATTTCGGGTTTCCACATGTAACAATGTCCATGTGGCATAAATTCTGATGAGAAAAGGTTATGCAAAAATTCAGGCATATGAGGAACTGATTCATATGAAGAGTCACCTGAATAATTATCGGTAGCTGAAGTGCGTTCTATATCGATCAAATGAATGTTTTCGAGAGACGATGCCTGGTTACCTCATACGTTAATTACGGATGTTATGCGCCGGATGCGCATAGGTCCTGCCGAGCGGCTTTGCGCCTATGCGCATCCGGCGCGTTACCTCTGTTAATGATGGATGTTACGCATCTGTGCACAACCTGCGTATCATCACGTAATGATGGATGTTACGCATCTGTGCGAA
>CAZGHT010000159.1:0-6264 GCA_964525535.1 uncultured Rhodothermaceae bacterium | reverse complement strand
GAAGCGGCCGCAGCCGCCGCCAAAGCCGCGTCCTCCAAATCCACCGCTGCCGCCGATGCCTCCTCCGCCGTAGTTGCCCCCACCGAAAGAAGGCCCCCACAGGATGACGGGAAACCCACCACGCCCTTTGTATCGGCGTCCACCGCCTCCGCCGCCTCTTCGAGAGGTAAGGACGAAGATGATCACCGCAATCCAGAAGAGCGTTTGAATAAGGCCAACGTTGATGCCGCCGCCGCCGGACCCGCTTCCAGGGGGAGCCCGGTACTCGCCGCGTGCCGCCGCGATCAACGCGTCGGTAGCCAGCGAAAATCCGTCGTAAAAGCGGCCCTGCCTGAAGTTTGGAACGACGACGTCTTCAACGATCCGATTGGCGATGATGTCGGGGATGGCCCCTTCGAGGCCGTATCCCGTGGCGATAAAAAGTTTGCGATCCACTCTGGAAGCCAGGATGACGACGCCATTGTCCTGGCCCGACTGCCCGACGCCCCACTGCCGGCCCAGCTCGATGGCATAGTCGGCTGCGGGCACCCCGTCCAGAGTTTGAAGGGTCACGATGACGATCTGAGTCGATGTCGTGTCTTCGTAGGCAGCCAGCTTCTGGGAAAGCGCGCGTTCCTCTCTGTCCGTGAGCATTTCGCCCCGGTCGGTAACCCACTGGCCTGTGGAAGGGATGACCTCGATTCCTTGAGCCCTCGCTGATTGCCGCGAGGGCTCAGAGGCAATGACAAATAGGGTGAAGAGAAAGAAGATTCTAAGCAAAATGCGTCGTCAGATATTCATGAGAGCCTGTATGTACAGTCTCCCAAAGCCGTCTAAAAAACAATGCCCGAAGGTCAAAACTGTACCTGCGGCGCGCGTTCGGCTCCCGGGTCTGCCTCGAAGGCGGCTCTTCGGTCAAAGCCGAACATCCCGGCCAGCATGTTGGCCGGAAAGCTGCGAACGGCTGTGTTGTAGGTCTGGACGCTGCTGTTGAAGTCGCGGCGTGCCACGGTGATGCGGTTCTCGGTACCCTCCAGCTGGGCCTGAAGGTCCCTGAACGCCTGTGTAGCCTGTAGCTGGGGGTAATTTTCAGCGACGACGAGCAAGCGGCCCAGAGACTGCCCCAGCTCGCTCTGCGCTTCCTGAAATTGCTGTAACTTGGCCGGGTCGTTCAGGTCCTCTGCACTCAAGTTGATCGATGTCGCTCTTGCTCGGGCATTGGTGACGGCTTCCAGAGTCTCCTGCTCGAAGTCGGCTGCGCCCCGTACTGTTGCAACGAGATTCGGGATGAGGTCGGATCGGCGCTGATACTGGGTTTGCACATCGCCCCAGTAGCGCTCTACGTTTTCGTCGAGACCAACGAGGCGGTTGTACGTGCTCACGCTGGCACATCCGCCCAGCCCGACCACGACCAGAAGAATGACTATTATAATTGCGCCTGTACTACGCATAGAGGTAAGTGGGTTATGGTGAACAAAAGCATACTCACATACGAGATTCTCGATAGCGGTGTTTCGGGGTTCGCGGCGGATCGAAGCACACGCGGGGGGCCGTGCTCAGAAACGCCCCCATGATGTTCTTCAAGTATAACGATTTCCCGGTGCCGTAAGAGGGCGTCAGACAAAAAAATAAAATGGCTTGTCAGGTTTTTCACGGTTTTCCAGTACTGGGGAAATGTAAGGAAGATGCACATTCATCAAAACCAGTCAAAATAATCAGACCTGCGAGTATATTATGAAAGGTTTTAATCTCAGAGACGTATCTGCCAGGAGCGCAGATCTCGGTATTTTCGGAGTAACAGTCGTACTCATCTTTACGGGCCTCTTTACGGTCGGCACTGCGCCGATGATCTTCGCTCAGGAGCCCGGGCAGGTGGAAATAGCCGACGCCGAGGCGGTTTCGCCCCAGGACACGTACAGGTATAAGGGGATGCCGCTGCTCCGGGCGCCCTTGAGCGAACTCCAATACCCCGAGAAAGCGCGGGAGATGGGGGTCGAAGGTCGTGTGATCGTGAAGTACACCATTAACGAAAACGGGAAGGTAACGGATTCTTTCGTCCTGCGTGGCATCGGCTATGGGTGTGATGAAGAAGCCTTACGCATAATCAACGAGGCACTGTTCGCCCCTGTTGTCGACAAAGAAGGCCATCCGGTACAAAAGACGTTCATTACGCCCGTGAATTTTCGGATCAAATAGGCGCCATATACGATTGACGATGCTTCCCGATTCGTATCGGTTCGGGATACAGCACACGCTCTGAGCCGTGTTTCTGGTCAGGGCGGGTGCTGTTGTATCGTCAGCGGTAAGAGGCTTCGTATAACCACTTGCTGTGCATGGTATTCCACTATTGTATTCTATACAATTCGTATTTTGTGCCGGCCGCTCGTTCAGTGTATTCAGGCAGGTAAAGAATTTCATGGAAGAGAAACAGACTGTTCTCGAGATAACTGCGTTATTGCAGGAAGTCCGAACTGGAAGTGCGGATGCCTTCGATGAACTGGTGCCCCGGTTGTATGGGGAGCTGCAGCGGCTGGCCCGGAAAGTACGAGCAGGGCGTGCCAGTGAGACGATCAACACCACCGCGCTGGTTCACGAAGCCTATCTCAAACTTGCAGCGTCGAACGCTCCCGTCTGGGAAAACCGCCTGCATTTCTTTCGAACGGCGGCGCGGGCCATGCGTCAGGTGCTCGTTAACGAAGCCGAACGGCGATCCGCCATAAAAAGGGGCGGCGGAGAAGTGCTCGCCACCTTTAATGAGGAAGTGCATGGTGGGTCCATGAACGAAGGTGAACTGCTGGCCTTGAATCAAGCGCTCGAGACGCTGGAGCGAATGCACAAACGCCAGGCCCATATCGTCGAACTTCGTTTTTTTGCCGGCATGACGGTCGAAGAAATCGCCGAGATCCTCGACATATCGGAGCGGACTGTTCATCGAGACTGGCGCGTGGCTCGCGCCTGGCTGGCCAGTGAACTCAAAAAACCTGAATAAACCCAAGCGATAAGCATTCATAGCCATGGATCCTCAAACCTGGGAACAGGCCCAGCGTATCTTTCACCAGGCGCTCGACGCTGAACGAGAAGCCCGTGAAGCGTTCGTTCTAAAGGAGAGCCGGGGCGATGCGGCCCTGTTCGATGTTGTCATACGAATGCTGGAGGCTGAAGATGAGCACCCCGATTATCTGGAGTCTTTTGCCGACTGGTTCTCGGGCTCGCCTTCAGTAATGAATCGGGACATCGGACCGTACCAGGTCATGGAGCAGGTGGAATATGGAGGCGTAGCGTCGATGGTTCTCGCCAGGCGAAAGGATACCAGGCGGCTGGCAGCGATCAAGATGTTTCGCAACGATTCGCTCAGCAAGGACGTGATCTACCAGTATGTGTTCGAGCAGCGTGTGCTTCACCGGCTCCAGACGAAAGCGGTAGCTGCGTTTTACGAAACAGGCCTCGCCCATGAGTCGACGCGGTATTTTGCGATGGAGCACGTCTCCGGCGAGCCCATTCTAGCTTATTGCGCCAGGAAAGAACTCTCGATGGACCAATGCCTTGCCCTATTTGAGCACGCGGCAAAGGCGATTCAGGCCCTCCACAACAATCTGATCACACACGGGAGCGTATCGCCTCAAACGATCCTCGTTACGGGTACGGGAACGGTAAAGCTGATACACTCAGGGGTTGCCAGGCTCTTGATTGCATCAGGGGAAATGGCGCCAATAGCGGACCGGTCTCCGGTTGAATGGGACCTGCACAACCTGGGGCATCTGCTCGCTGCCCTAGCAGACGACCGTGTCGGGGCAGCGTCCAACGAGCTGGCCGTAAACTCTTCCTCTCCTGCGGCGGACCTGCAACGCCTGGTTCGCCGTTGCCAGGGCCGGGATCACGGCAGCGGATACGAAACGATCGATGAGCTCGTGGAGGATATCGACACGTACAGGGCCCGCCATTCTATGTGACGGTCGGCGTCCGCTACGATCGCCGACGTCGAGTTCGGCGGGCGCCGTAGAGGGAGCCCAACAGGCACAACAGAAAAACGAGGGCGCCCAGCGCTGCAGCGAGTGCGAACGTATCATCCTGGTTCTGTCGACCCAGATAAGCCAGGAAGCCTGCACCGAGCGAAAGAAAACCAAAGAGGAATTGCTGGCCGAGCAAATACAGGACTGACGTCGTTTTCTGGAGTCCATGGATTTGCACCTCGATTTCCCCCTGATTGGCGCGCACGAGAAACCGGCGCATCTCGTCCGGGATCGATATCGCCGATTTCGCCATATCCCGGAGCGCCTCGCCGACGAACCGCCGCCAATCCCGGTCGGGGCCAAGCACGGTTTCCTCCAGATAGGGGCGAATTGTGGTCATCGGGTTCATGTCCGGGTAGAGATGGGTGCAGAGACCGAGTAACAACAGGACCGTTCGTTCCAGCAGAACCCAATCCCGCGGCACCTGAAAAGCATTCATGAGCTCCTGAAAAGAGATGTTGAGCTTCTGAAGATCGCTCCACATTTCAATTTTAGAGGCCATCGTCGCCTCTGCGTTGATGTCGCCGAGGTGAATGGACTCGATGGGAATTTGATCTACAAAGCGTTCATAGAACACGTCGACCAGCTCAGCGGCCGTCTGCTCGCTGTTATTGTGGGCGATGAATCCCATTTGTTTGACAGCGCTCAGGACCATCGAAGGCTCTCTGCGCAACACCCCGATCAGAAAATTGGGAATGCCTTCCTTCATCGAAGGCGACAGGCGGGCTACGGCTCCGAAGTCGATAAAGACGATGCCTCCATCCGGGCGTACGAAAATATTACCCGGGTGAGGATCTGCGTGGTAAAGACCGTCTCGAAAGATCATCTGACAATACGTCTCGACGATGCGGTGGGCCAGGCGTTCACGATCAATCTGAAGCTGTTCCAGCCCCTGGGTGTTGGTTGCTTTGATGCCATCGATAAATACCGTCGTCAGCACGCGCTGGCCGGAGTACTCCTCCACAACGTCGGGAAATCCCACCGCCCCGTTGCCCTCGAAGTTTGCGGCGATCTTCCGGATGTGGCTGGCTTCGAGGTTGAAGTCGAGCTCTTCGAGGATCATCGCCCGGATTTGTTCATACTGACCGATGAGCCCGCGAACACGGAACAGGAAGCCGATCAACGAAAATAGATTGCGGAGCGCCTTGAGGTCGAGCCGCGCCGTTTCTTCGATATCGAGGTGCTGGACTTTCACGGCGACATCACGGCCGTCCTTGAGTCGTGCCCGGTGCACCTGCGCCAGAGATGCGCTCGCCACGGGATGGGGGTCGAACTGGGCGAATAGATCCTCAGGCCCCCGGCCAAATTCATCCTGAATACGAAGGACGATCTCCTCGTAAGGACGGGGTGGTACTCGATCCTGCAATTCTTCGAGGCCTTCTCGAAAAGCGTCGGGTAGAAAATTGGTCAGAATGCTGATCAATTGCCCGAGTTTTATGAAGAGGCCTTTCAGGCGGAGTATCGTATCCTGCACGCGACGTGCATTTTTCCGGTGCCACCGCACGATAACCCGTTTGCGCCATTTTTTGCCCAAAAAAAAGGCGAGGACGTTGAGGAGCAGGTAGCTCAGCAGGACTCGGAGCGTCGTGCGGTACACGTACAGTGGACGTCTTCTGCGAATCAACGCGTAATCTGCTGAGCGGCCGGTAGATAACATCGTTTAGCGAGTCGGTGAGAAGTCTCACAAGACCCCGTTCGCTGGTCAAAAAGCGAAGGGCCCGGAGTGTAGGAGAACGGCCCGGGCCTTGCATAACGCATAACCAGGTAATGGGTTACAAGGCATCGCGGCTACAGGGAGATTACAGGGACTGCAAATACCGCTGCGTACATACACCTGCGCAGTGTTAGTTGCAGTGTCAATTGCAAGGTTAATTGCACTCCGCGCACCCGTGAATTTTTGCCAGGTGCGCTCCTTGAGCGATCGACGCGGAATCCGAGGGCGCCGAAGAAAGAAGCGAAGTGGTGACTTCATAGGTAGTGTTGGCCTTTCTCGCTCCAGCGGAGTTGAGAATCACCCCACCCAACACGAGAATGAGGGCCAATCCCCCCATGATCAGTCCAGCCCATTTGAGCACAGTTTTCATAGAAAAAGCGGCTAGTGTTAAACAGTGATGTTAAGAGGTCAGAAATTAGTGAAGCCGCTGTTAGACGATCAAGAAAGTGCGTTAAATTTCAGAAGAAAACGGAGAGTGGGAACAGGCGGTCGGGTTAAAGATCTTCGCACAACCTGCGTAACATCACTTTCTAATGGATGTTACGCATCTGTGCGCCATCG
>CAZGHT010000158.1:0-6571 GCA_964525535.1 uncultured Rhodothermaceae bacterium | reverse complement strand
CGAGCACGAGCAGGGCTTCGACGGATCGGTCAGGTAGCCGCACATGCAGGGGTTCATCGAAGCCACCAGCATGAATCGCGCCGGATACCGCACCGAAAATCGGGCGCGGCTGATCGTGATGTGCCCCTCTTCCAGCGGCTGCCGCAGCACCTCCAGGACCTGCCGTTTAAATTCGGGCAGCTCGTCCAGAAACAGGATGCCGTTATGGGCGCAGGAGATCTCGCCCGGGCGCGGGTTGGCGCCCCCGCCGCACAACCCGGCGTCGGAAATCGTGTGGTGCGGCGCGCGAAAAGGGCGGGTCGCCACGAGCCCCACGTGCTCTTTGAGCTTGCCGCCGACCGACAAAATCTTGGTCGTCTCCAGGGCCTCCGCCATGGTCAGCGGCGGCAGGATGGTGGAGAGCCGGCGGGCCAGCATGGTTTTGCCCGAACCAGGTGGACCCACCATCAGCACGTTGTGCCCGCCGGCAGCAGCCACTTCCAGCGCGCGCTTCGCATTCTGCTGGCCCCGCACCTCGGAAAAGTCGACGGCGTAGTGCTGGGCCTTTTCGAAGAGCCCCGCGAGGTCCGTGCGGTGGGGAGAAGGGGTAGGTTTGTTCTTCCGGAGGATGTCGCAGGCCTCCTTGATGGTAGAGACCGGCATGACGTCGATGCCGCCGACGACGGCCGCCTCCTCCGCGTTGGACGCCGGCACGAGGACGCGTTTTTTGCCGTCCTGCAAGGCGCGCAGCGTCATGGAGAGGATGCCCTTGACCGGTCGGATCTGTCCGTGCAAGGCCAGCTCACCGACGATCATGGAGTCGTCCAGCATGGGTTCCTCGAACCAGTTCGAAGCGGCCGCGATCAAACCCAGCGCGATCGGGAGGTCGAACGCCGTCCCTTCTTTGCGAAGATCGGCCGGCGCGAGATTGACGGTAATCTTGCCGCGCGGACGAGGGAGGTCGGAGGCGCGAAGCGCCGCCAGAATGCGATCCCGGCTTTCTTTGACCGCGCCGTCGGGCAGGCCCACGATCTGGAATTTCGGCACGCCGCCCCGCGTGTGCGTCTCCACCTCGACCGGCAGGGCGTCCACCCCCAGCACCGTACTGCTCCAAATGCGCGAAAGCATGCTCTTCGATGGTCTGATAAAGGTCCTTTACCGAATAGACAATCGAAGAAGGATGAACGTAACCCCGAACGCTGCACCAGTACCTTACTTACAGATGTTACGCGCCGGATGCGCATACGTCCTGCCAGAGCGGCATTGCACGGTTGCAAAGCCGCGTAAACCAGGCTGCAGTGCACCGTTCGCGTAACATCACTTACTTATCCCAGTTGTCGTCCGTCAGCACCGGGATGTCTTCCTGATGCGCCGGCATGAGGCCGCTCCGCCCGTTGAGTAGCTGGCCGTTGTTCGTGGTCGGTTGCCAGTCGTCTTCCAGCATCACCGACACCTGGTCGTTGTGGATCAGGATGGGGCCGTTGTAGCGGTTTTCGCGCGGTCCGTTTTCGAGCTTCAACACGCCCCGGGGGCACACGGCCGCGCATATGCCGCAGCCGACACAGGAAGCGCGTATGATATTTTGGCCGCGCTGCGCATACCAGCGAACGTCGATGCCCATCTCACAATACGTCGAGCAGTTGCCGCAGGAGATGCATTGCCCGCCGTTGGTCGTGATGCGGAAACGGGAGAACCACTTCTGCAGGATACCGAGTACAGCCGCCATCGGGCATCCGAACCGGCACCAGACCCGGCTCCCCAGGATCGGGTAGAACCCGACGCCGACGACGCCGGCGAAGACGAGGCCGATCAGGAAGCCGTACCACTGCGAAAACGTACCGGTGAGGCCGCCCAGAATCGCGCCCTGCGTCGAGGCGTTAACCCACAGCAGGCCCGTCGTGACGACGACGAACACGAGCACGGAGTGGATCATCCATCGCTCGATCCGCCAGGCCTTGAGCGACTTGTCCGACAGGTGGCGGTACGGGTCGCCGGCCGTTTCGGCAAGACCGCCGCACCCGCAGACCCACGAGCAATACCACCGCTTGCCGTAGAAAAAGGTCAGGATCGGCGTGGCGAGGAAAAACATGACCGCGCCCCAGAAAACCATGAAGACGCCCAGCGAGCCGCTGCCGGAGAGCCAGTCGACCGTCCCGGGCCACAGGTAGTCGTATTTCAACGGCCAGAAGTAGGAGAAATAGTACTCGGGCTGGTTCAGCATGACGAGGAGGGACGGCAGCAGAAACGCGAAGCCGAGCTGGAAGAACATGACCGAGAAGGTGCGCAGGATCTGGTACCGGTTGTGGCGGTACTTGTACAACATCCGGACGCCCATCACGAGGACGGCGATCGTATAGAAGGCGCCGTACAGGAACCACTTGTCCGCTTCCTGTCCTTTCAGCACATACGCAAGCGGGTCGAACACCTCGACGAGGTTTTGCAGCCATTCGCCCTTCCAGTAGAGGATGCAGTAAAACCCGGTAAATACGATGCCGAGGATCCAGGCTAACATGCTCCTCATACCCTTCATGCCGCGATGGAACACCGTGCCGTCGTTATTGATGCCCTCGGGCTTCTTCAAGTACCGCTGGAAATAGATCAGGGACCCGATCGTAATGCCGCCAAGGCCGAGCCAGAACACGAGGGCCGGATACTGGATGCCGACGCCGAAGGCGGCCACGAGCCAGGCCAGCAGGCCGATGCCGAGGATCACCATACCGACGCGTTCCTGGTTGTCGAAATCGGTCGTCGGAGCGGTAAGCTGAAAAGATACGTCGTGTTGCTTCATGTCTATATATGGTTGAAAAGCGCCTCTATTACGCGGAATGGGTGGCCTCGCGGTATCTGGCGATCAGGTTCTTTTCGTATCGATTGTAAAATTCAGGATCGAAGTTGGCTTCGGAGAGGTGATCGAGCACGTAGTCGATGCTCCTGTTTTCGAGGATCCACTTTTCGCACACGGCGTGGCGAAAACGGATGCCGAGCAGGTTGAACCCGATCACGCGGTTGTCGGACGTCCGGTAGTTGATGCGCAGCAGCTTCTTCTTGTCGTCGTCTTTCCACACGATCGACGTCGTGTCGTCGTCAGGATGGGGTTTTATGTCGCCGTACGTCTGGTACTCGATCGTGAAGAACTTGGCCGAGTTGAAAAAGAGTTTCTTACGGTACGGCTGCCGGTGGCCGCAGATGATGCGGGCGACCGACTTGCCGTGGTGCCGGCCCGTGTACCAGAGCTGGTCGATGCGGCGGTACCCGATGCCGTCCTCCCGGTATTCGGCGCAATCCCCGATGGCGTAAACGTCAGGAATGTTCGTTTCGAAGTATTCGTTGACGAGCACACCCCGGTTCGTTTCGATCTCCGAGGCGGCCACGACGTCGATGTTGGGCGTCACGCCCGTCGTGAGGCCGAGAAACTGGCAGGGGATTTCTTTATCGGAGCCGTTGAGCTTCACGGCACGCACGCGGCCGTTCTCGTCGCCCAGGGCCTCGCTCATCTCGGCGCCGAGCCGCAGGTCGATATGGTGATCGCGGATATCCTGGTTGACCATCTCCGATTCTTCGGGCGGCAGCACGTGATTGAAGTAGCTTTTTTCACGGACCAGAAAGGTGACGGGGATATGCCGCGTGTGCAGCATCTCGGCCATCTCGATCCCGATCAGCCCGCCGCCGACGACCACGGCCCGGTCGACGTCTTTCGTGTATTCCTCCATGTTTTCCAGGTCCGGGATGCCGTACAGGCCCTGGACCCCCCGCAGGTTTTGCCCGGGCCAGCCGAAGAAGCGCGACTTGGAGCCGACGGCGATCACGAGCACGTCGTATGAAATCGACCGCCCCGACGCCATCTGGAGCGTCTTGTCGTCCGCCTGGATCGTGTGCACGAAGTCGCGAATCAGCTCGATGCGGTTTTTCGGCCAGAAGAAGTCTTCGTACGGCTTGATGTCCTCATACCGCATATGCCCCATGTACACGTACATGAGGGCCGTCCGCGAATAAAAATGATCGGTTTCGGAGGAGATAACGGTGATGTGATAGTCGCTCCACTTCCGGATGAATCGGGCGGCCGTGATGCCGGAGATCCCGTTTCCGATGATGACAACGCGTTTACTCATGAAAAGAATACCGTATACAAGATTGGAGGAGGCCGCGATACTTGGTACCCAATATACACGGATATTTCCTGTTAAAAACGAACAGGCCCTCATAATTTAACCGTAATTCGAACGCACAGATTCTCCGTTTATTCGCGCCCGGAGCGGTTCAGAAAAGGGTATACTCTCACTGAACCCGTCATTCCCCCTTTGATTGGGGGTCCCGAATAGCTCTAATTCGCGCCTTTTGGTAATCCGAGAAGCCGGAACGTTACAAATGAGGTGGGGTTCAGAGAACCGGCTCACTGTTAACCATCAAGCGGGTATCATGATTTACGGCATCACGGGGAACGTCACCAAGGATGAGATCTGGGAGCCCATTGCCTCGTTCGTCTCGTGGCTCCGGTCGAGTACGATCCCGTTCGTGTTGAACGGGCCGGTGGCGGGGGGGCTCGTCGAGCGGGGGCTCGTGCCGGACGAGGTAGCGAGCTTCCACAGCCGGCCGAATCTGCCGCACGAATCGGAAGTCATCCTCTCCTTCGGCGGCGACGGCACGCTGCTGTCGACGGCGTTCCAGGTCGGCGCTCGAGAGACCCCGATCATGGGGGTCAACCTGGGCCGGCTCGGGTTCCTGGCCGATACGGAGGTGAGCCAGCTGCAGGACACGATCCTGCGCCTGGAGCGGGGCGAATACCGCATCGAGCCGCGCATGGTGCTGGAGGCGCGCTTCGAAGGGACAGCGGGCACCGAGACGCAGTGGGCCGTGAACGACTTCGTCATCGAACGCAGCCCGACGCCCCAGCTCATCTCTATCGAAGTGCACGTCGACAGCGCCTATTTGACCACCTACTGGGCGGACGGCCTCATCGTGTCGACGCCGACCGGCTCCACGGCCTACTCGCTGTCCGTCGGCGGCCCCATCCTCGTCCCGGGCTGCGGCGTAGTCGTTCTGACGCCTATCGCCCCCCACACGCTCACCGTCCGGCCCATCGTGATCCCTTCCGACGGGGTTGTGTCGATCAAAATTGAAAAAGCACCTTTTGTACTCGCCTCCGACGGGCGCAGCACGACCTTCGAGGGGGGCGGCAGCCTCGTGACCGTCCGCAAGGCGCAACACACGGTCAAGCTGATCAAACTGCCCGAGCAGGACTACTACCAGACCCTCCGGTCCAAGCTCCGCTGGGGCGGCCGGTAGGCGTGACCCCTATCTGCAGCTATTGGTAGCGCTGCTCTCGGATCATTGACCTTGCATGCATTTATAAGTGATGTTGCGCAGGTTGTGCACGACACCCCGTTTTCCCGGCTTTGCATACGCGCAATGCCGCTCTGACTGGCGCCTAACATCTGTGTATAAGCGTATCAATTTTCCTGTTCCCCGATCGGGGAGCTCCGCCCGCTGCATGTCGATTCAATGAAACAGGAAGGCCACATCAAAGAACGACTCCTGGATGCGCTCTATCAGGGAAAATCCATGTCCTCTGAAGAGGCAGCGAAGGACTTCGGCGTCAGTGCCCGCCATATCCGGCGCTTAATCGCGCAATTAGTCCAGGATCATCCTATTGAACGCATCCAGGAGGGGAAACGGGCACACTACAAGATCCCGCCGGAACATCTGCTGCTTGAATCGAAGGCGCCTCCGGCGCTGGATACGCAGGAAGCACTGGCCGTTTCTGTCGCCGCCGCGGGCTCCTCAATGTCGCCGAGGAGAACAACTGGTTGAGCGATTGGACGACACAAGAGATTGTTTTCAACATTGGGGTCATTTTCTGACCGGCGCATTGCGATGCAGTTGGGATGAACAGATGTACGGAGCTGACGGGATTGAACGGGATGACTGTGCCGAGAACCAGACTTTCCCTCCCGTCCTCCGCCGGCCTTCCAGGCGTCACTTTTTTGCCGGCCCGCGTTCTTTTTGCGGATCATTTGCCCAAAATACGGCTATAAGCGTAATATTTTTCGACCCCGCCGGTCAGGTAGCTCAGTTGGTAGAGCAAAGGACTGAAAATCCTTGTGTCGGGGGTTCGATTCCCTCCCTGACCACCGTATTAACGCCGAATATCGCTCTTTGGGAGCTTTATTCGGTGTTTTTGTTTTTGATGGGATGTAATCCGTGCACGTGCGTTGTAATTCGACGGTCAGTGCTTCAGAATTCTCATCTGTTCTCGCTACTTCTCGTAATTGCTTCTATTTCCAGTGGCTCAGGGCAGAATATGGCAAGTTGATTATTGTGCTTACTCGCCAGATACTCGTTTCGTCCGCTAAAAATTGAGCTGACAAAATACGTGCTGAAAGATTATTGTTCGCTTTGATCTTTCATCTTGTCCAAAAGCCGTTCTAGATTGGTTCTAAAAATGTTCGTGTTAGGATGCTCCTCCCCGAGGACGCGTTCGCTGGCCTGAAGGGCCCGTCGGTAGAGGGGCTCCGCTGCCTCGTACTGCCCTTTACGAGAGAGCAATCCGGCCAGGTTGTTCACCGAAATCAGCGTCGATGGATGCTCCTCCCCG
>CAZGHT010000157.1:0-6759 GCA_964525535.1 uncultured Rhodothermaceae bacterium | reverse complement strand
ACGCCCTAACGTATTTTGGAGGCATTTGTCGGTAAAAGAACAAAATCTCTGCCAAATACCCACATCGCACTTCTTTGATCCATAAATCACCCGGGCATCCCCGTCCTCCGCGCGCACCACGCATTCGCCTTACTCGTAATCGTGCTCGAAATATTCAATCCCACGAGCGGGATAGGCCGTCTTCTTGCTCTTTATCTGTTCCGCGAGACGCTTCGAAAACACCTCTGCAGGATCGTAACCATAATGCTTGAGCAAGTGATTCATGGCAATCACTTCGCAGATCACTGTAATGTTTTTGCCGGGAGTGATTGGAACCTTGACCATAGGAAGATCGACGCCAAGAATGCCATAGGAGTCATCCACAACGCTGATCCGGGTATAGTCTTCTTCAGCATTCCAAAGCTGCATGTTTACAACGACCTCGATCCTCTTTTGGAACCGAATGGCGCGGATGCCGAACATGGCCCGTACGTCGACGAGCCCCAGCCCACGCACTTCCATAAAATGTTGAACCAGATCGGTGCCCGCGCCAATCAACAGTTTTTCGCCCCGCCTGGTCACGATCACCACGTCGTCCGCCACCAGTCGATGCCCTCGCTCGACCAGGTCGAGCGCTACTTCACTTTTGCCAATGCCCGCTTTTCCGACGATCAACAACCCGATCCCATATACGGCGACCAGTGAACCGTGAACGGTCTGTTGCATGGCGAATTGATCGCTCAGAAAATCCCCCAGGACAAACATGAAGCGGGTCGTCGGAATCGATGTCTTGAAGATGGGAATGCCGGCCTCCGTGGCCATGGCCAGCAAGGAGGCATCGAGCTCATTGTTGTCGGTCAAGAAAATGCAGGGAATGGGAAACTGAACCAGGTTTTGGAAGGCCTGCCTGCGGCGCTCGGTATCGAGGTGAGCCAGATACTGGTTCTCGGTGTTCCCCATGATCTGGACGCGCTGATGGGTGAACAGATCGACATATCCTGCAAGGGCGAGGCCCGGGCGGTGCAGGTCGCTTTCCGTTACGTGCAAGGCGTCTACCGGGACCTCGTTCTCTTGTTGAAGCTCCACACCCACCGTAGTTCGGAGTTGTTCTATCAAGAAGGAGACGGTCACATAATCTTTCTTGAACGCTTTGGGCTGGTGTGGCATGCTATCTTCTTGCTAAGACGCTTCTTGCTAAGACGCTTCGTACTAAGACGCTTCGTGCGAGACGTGCGGGGAGGGGACCTGCCGGCGCCCCGCGTATTCGATACCCTCAGGGAACTTCGACCGTTTCGAGCACGCTTTTGATGATATCTTCGTTGGTCACCTCTTCCGCTTCGGCTTCATACGTCGGTGCGATGCGATGTCGCATGACATCGCTGGCAATCGATCGCACGTCTTCCGGAGTCACGTAGGCCCGGTGCTGCAGGAACGCATGGGCTCGCGCGGCCAGATTGAGGTTGATGGTCGCTCTGGGTGAAGCCCCGAACTCGATCAGGGGTTCGAGCTTCGCCAGCTTATATTGCCTCGGATCCCGCGTAGCCATCACGAGATCTACGATATATCGTTCAACGCGTTCGTCGATGTACAGCTCGTTCAGCACCCGGCGGGCAGACAAAATGTGTTCCGGCTGCACGATGGTTCGGACCTGCGCCTTCTCACCGGTCCGGGCCATACGCCTCATGATCTCCAACTCTTCATCTCGCGAGGGATAGCCCACTTTGATCTTCAACATGAACCGATCCACCTGCGCTTCAGGCAGCGGGTACGTGCCTTCTTGCTCAATGGGGTTTTGCGTCGCCAGAACCAGAAACGGCTCCTCGAGCTTGAACGTCGTTTCCCCGATGGTCACCTGGCGCTCCTGCATGCTCTCCAGCAGGGCGCTCTGGACTTTAGCCGGCGACCTGTTGATCTCGTCCGCCAGAATGATATTGGCAAAAATAGGCCCTTTTTTGATGGAAAAGCTGGCCTCTCGTTGATTGAATATCAGCGTCCCCAGCAGGTCGGCCGGCAATAGATCGGGCGTGAACTGGATTCTCTGAAACTGAGCGTTGATGGCCATCGCCAGGGAGCTGACAGTGAGCGTCTTGGCCAGGCCAGGCACTCCCTCCAGCAACACGTGTCCGTCTCCGAGCAGACCTATCAACAGACGTTCAACCATGTAGCGTTGCCCGACAACCACACGTCCAATCTCATTCAAGAGTTCATCTATGAATGAACTTTCTTTCGCGATTCGTTCGTTAACGACCGCAAGATCGAAATGAGCCATACACCGATTCTGAATTTATGGGTAATAGCGCCAATCCGAAAACCGCATTCGGACCTCTCACGGCTGCAAAGCAGCGTCTCGGACAGGCTCATGAAGGATGAAGATCGACATTATCTCAAAAATTTGCCAGGATACCACCGTAAAGTTGAAAAGCCGGCCTTAGTTCCTTCCGAATCGCCGAACGCCATATCGCGGAGAGAACCGTCCAGGCGCCGCCCCTATGACGCGCCCAATCGATCTGATGGCACGATGGCATATCCTTTCAAAAACTCCACCGCATCCATCCGGCGACGACTTTCCTGCTGCAGTTCCGTAATTTCTACTGCACCTTCGCCACAGGCGACGATCAGCGTGTGGTCCGCTTTGAGCACTTCCCCGGGGTCGCCAGCGCCATCAGCGAGCCGGCTTCGATACATTTTTAACTGGCCGCCGTCGTGTGTCGTCCACGCGCCCGGATTGGGAGAAAGCCCGCGAATATGGTTGTGGACCTCTCGGGCGGTTCGAGACCAGTCGATCTCGCAGTCTTCTTTGAAGATCTTGGGGGCTTTCGTCGCCAGGCTGTCGTCTTGCTGTTGCAATGCCACCCGGTCCTCGAGGATCTGGCGGACGGTTTCGAGAACGACCTCCGCCCCCAGCTCCATCATGCGATCATGAACGTCTCCTGCGGTTTCGTTTTCGCCGATCTCCATCTCGCGCTGGAGAATCATCTGGCCGGTATCTACTTTCCGCTCCAGGAAGAACGTAGTCACTCCGGTAGTTCTCTCGCCGGCCATGACCGCCCGCTGAATCGGGGCAGCGCCACGATACCGCGGAAGCAAGGATCCGTGCAAGTTAAAAGCGCCTTTCCTGGCCTGGCTGTATACATCCGGCGGGAGGATACGGAATGCCACGACTACGATGATATCCGCATCCAGGGATTCGATTTCCCGCGCGAAGCCGGGGCTCCTGACATCCTCCGGCTGCAAAATCAGCCCGATGCCCAGACGAAGTGCTGCCTCTTTGACGGGCGTCATGCGAACCTTCTGCCCTCGCCCCTTAGGCCGATCGGGCCCGGTGACGACGGCGACCGGTTCGAGATGATGCTTTACCAGAAGCTCCAGGGAAGGCACTGCGAACGAGGCAGTCCCCATAAATACGATGCGAGGTGCTCTATCGGCTTCCATTCCGCTCTAACAGCAAACCGGTAAGGACTTCTAGCGATGTGGAGAGGGGTAATCCATGCATAATTCTGAAGCCAGCGCTCAACGAATAACGGACCGTTCGTCCCATTTGGGCACCATGAGCTGAAACTGGCCCATACCATTTCTGTCGATGAAAATGAAATGGCGGCCGATGCGATGGTAATACCAGACCTCGTAGGGTTGCTTGATATCCAGTTCCGCCGAAGTGCGCTCGATTTCGTCGGGCTTTCCGTACTCGACGATAGTGCGCCCCTGATCCGTCTCCCACCCGCTGCCTCGACCCGAGTAGTGACGATTGGCGTAGTCAATGCGCAGATAATATTCTTGCATTCGCTCGTTCTCCGGAGTGCCGGGCGTGGGATCCCTTTTCTTCCAGAACGCCATGAATCGTTCCAGGCGTTCCTGCTTCGTCTTTGCATTGACGATTTCTTTGTATTCGCTCGGTTTTGCGATGTATCGTATTTGAGCGATGGCGCTCTCCATATCCCGGCCCTGATCGTCGAGTTGATCGGCCCATTCCAGCGTGATGGGCCGCTCTGACACGTCGAGCACCTCTCCCCGCTCATCCAGGACTTCGATGCGAACCAGGTATTCGCCGGCTTCGAAATCGGTGATTGGAATGCGGAGCAACGAGGGATTCCGCCCTTCTTTCAATTCCACGAACTCCTGGTTGCTGAACGTGACCTCGCCCTGGGTTTCGCCAGACTGCCACCGTTGAAATATCCACCTGAAAAGCGGCAGGCCCCGGCTGTTCGAAGTTCGGATCAGCGTTTTGTGCAGCTGAACCTGCATGGGCGAATCCGCATACGCCTCGTAAAAGAGCTTAAAGTGCTCCGAATGAGTAAACACGCGATCACTTACCCTGGGCGAAATGGATCCCGTTGCCACATCGAAGTCGCTCACCAGGATGAGATCGCTCAGGCTGGGCGACGTATCGAAACTCCGCGTATCAGTAATCAGCTCCTTACGATACTCTTCTTGAGATAATCCATCCCGGAGAATCAATTTGACGAGGTACCTGCCTGGCGGCAAATCGAACGAGCGGCTGGAGTAATGGTGGTCTACACGGGCCTGCGTTGCCTCGAAGTCGTCAGCGCGCACCCGTTCCCGCCAGGACTCTCTTTCGACGAGTTCTCTCTTTCGCCGCCCGTTCTCGAGATCGTAGATTTCAGCGTCCACCTCATACTGGGCTTCAAACCGTTGCCCTTCTTTCAAGAATCGAAGGCTGGTATGGGGCACCGCCGTGAATACGTCCAGCCGGGACGTCCCTTCGGAATGATCGCTTCGGACGCTGACTACGTCAATGGAAAATGGGGCGTCAGGGCTCTGACCGAAGCCATCGCTACTGAACAGCAGCAACAGCACAAGAATGGCAAAAAGGCGATATGTCGATCTTGGTGGCATGTGGCGGCAAAAGCAATGCAATCATCAAAATGCAATCATCAATATGACATCAACTATGATACTATCCACTGTATGAGCTTTCCATTGCGATGGGAAGTCGAAGAGGATACAATCAGCGGCGAGTATACAGCATCAAGATTAATTCCATATGTCTAATAACGTCGGCTCGATTAAATTTATTATGTGATGTTACGCGAACTAGGCTTCGCCTCTTCGTCCTCCTCAGTGATATTTCGCGAACAGTGCGCAGCAGGATAGTGTACGCGGCCGTGCCTACCTGCAAGCCGCGCTGGATCTATGCGCATCCGGCGTGTAACGCTGTTCCTCCTGGCTGGTCAGCGGGCCGTGAAACCGAGGTCCCGCTACTGCAGAATTAAGGTAAGTTACGGTGAACACCTACAATATGCCTGCCAATATGGTCACGAGTATTAGTTATAACAATAACTCATAAGCAGACCGTTCAATATTGAGGGTGAATGGTCCCAGGCCTGTACCGAGTTGCACTTCTCATTTCCGTAACAGATGTTACGCGCCGGATGCGCATACGTCCTGCCAGAGCGGCTTTGCACACGTGCAAAGCCGCGTAAACAAGCCTGCTGTGCACAGTTCGCGTAACATCATTTCCGTAAATCAAACGGCCGCTCCAGGTACCCGCACGGGCCATATTCCGGACAAATCGTAACAGGATCAAGTCATTTCGGGGTCACCTGAGGCCGGCCGCATGCGGACGATCGGAAACGGAGCTCAATGGAACAGGGCGTGCACGAACTGATGTCTGTCGAACACCTGAAGGTCTTCGATACCTTCTCCGACGCCAATGTATTTGACGGGGATCTGAAACTCGTGGGAAATGCCGATGACGATGCCTCCTTTTGCCGTTCCGTCGAGTTTCGTGAGTACGAGCCCCGTGACTTCGACACTCTTCGTAAATTCTTCCGCCTGGCGGATCGCATTCTGGCCCGTGGATGCGTCGAGAACCAACAGCACCTCGTGCGGAGCTCCGCTCGATTGCCGATCCATCACGCGGCGGATCTTGGACAATTCGTCCATCAGTCCTCCTTTGGTGTGGAGACGGCCGGCCGTATCGATGATGGCCACGTCACACTCGCGACTTTTGGCCGAAGCAATCGTGTCGAAGGCCACCGCCGCAGGGTCCGCTCCATGAACCTGCTTGATCAATTCGACCTGAGCCCGGTCGGCCCAGATCTCGAGCTGCTCGATGGCGGCGGCTCTAAACGTATCCGCGGCGCCAAGAATCACCTTTTTACCCGCTTCTTTGTACCGAAATGCGAGCTTGCCGATCGTCGTCGTTTTGCCTACCCCGTTTACCCCGACGACCATGATGACGTGCGGGTGATGGTCCAATTCGGCATCGAAGTCGACAGGATGCGCTTCGGAGCCCCGGATCACGAGATCAGCTATTTCATCCCGGATCATCAGCATCAATTCTTTCGAGGAAACGTATTTGTCTTTCGCTACCCGTTCCTGCACGCGTTTGATGACCTCCAGCGTTGTCGTCACACCTACGTCGCTCGTTACGAGTGCTTCCTCGAGCTCGTCCAGCACGTCGTCGTCTACCGTATCCTTTCCGCGTAGGGCGCGACCAATCTTGTTGAGGAAACTGTTCCTCGTCTTCTCCAGGCCTTCCTCGAGGCGTTCCTTGTCCTCGGTCTTGAAGCGATCAAAAAATCCCATCGTACCTCGTAAATACCCCCCGCGTGCGACCCACACGTCTTCATGCGTGACGCTGGCGCAGATGGGGCTTGTGATGCAAGACATGTACTTTGTAACGCCCAATAGAATGAAGGCCACCCGAGTCTGTTCCTCACGCGAAACAGTTCCTTCCCCACTTCACGTACGGCTTCGAAACAGACCTATGCCGGAGAACCGTGAGCTCTTCATGGCCGGTTGTCGATTGATTGGGAC
>CAZGHT010000156.1:1959-6953 GCA_964525535.1 uncultured Rhodothermaceae bacterium | reverse complement strand
GGCTGCAAGGCAGTCATTCAAAGCCGCGTAAGCCAGGCTGCTGTGCACAGTTCGCGTAACATCACTAACTTAAAACTCACCGGGCTGGAGGCCGACATCGTGGCTGATAACATGCAGATCCCCGATTACGTCTGGCAGACCCTGCCTTCCGAATTAAACGCGTATAAGCGCCGGTTAGCCGTTCTGGCCAACGACTTTTACCGGGAGAGCGATTTTCACGCCTTTTATTCCGAACAGGCGGAGCGGTACGCCGAGCGGGCCCGCCTCTTCAAGGCCGGGGTACCTGCAGGCGCGATGCGTACCTGGCTCGAAGCCCATTTCCCCGCCCGCTACGAGGTTTATCTGATCGGCCTCTCGCCGTTAACCGGGGGCAGCCATTTCACGGATCGATTCGTGGTCGACGGGGATCGCACCATCGTCAGGGTCGCCCCGGGTCCTGAGCGGGCCGTCCTGCATCCTATGGACGAAGCGCTGTTCGCCCGGCTCTTGTTCACGGAGATCGATCATAATTACGTCAATCCGGTCTCAGAGCAGCACATGGATCGGATCAACGAAGTATTCGGGGATTTCCGAAGGTGGAACGGCCAGGGCCGGTATTATCAGTCGGCGATCGACACGTTTAACGAATACATGACCTGGGCTGTATTTTCTATCTGGGCGAAAGAACGCTACGATGCAGAAACGTTCGATTCGATCACAGTAGAAGAACCATTTTAATCGACTTCCGTGCTAACGACAAACACGCTCCAGGCATGGGGAATCGGCCCGAGGAATAGCGGTCGTGGAACATCTTTTGCTTCAACATCCAATATCATCTTCGATACGCTCCCTACCCCTCTGATTCGTCTCAATCCAGTCTTCGGTATCCGCCGGATCGAGCGTCATTGCCCCCTTCCTTACGGCCCCCGCAGGTTTTATTCCACCGATCATCGAATAGAAACTATGCGCGTTTTGATACTCCATTCCCTGTTCGTCGCCCTCTTTGTCGTAGCGTTTGCCTCCAGCCCCCTTCGGGCGCAAACTCAGAACGACGTCGATCGAGTCATCGTTGAGGGCATCCAGGCGTTTCGCAAGCCGGGTCTCATTCAGGACGGCGCCGCTTGCGCGAACTGCCATGCACCCGACGGGCTCGACCTCGCCTACATCGCCTTCAACGAAGAAACCCTCCGGCGCCGGGCGGAACCGCACGTGGGCAACCAGCTCACCGAAGAGGACGTCGACAAGATCGTGGCGCTGGTCGATGCGCTGCGGTCGAAATACAACATCGACGAACCGGTCGATCCGCTCGAATTCCGCCCGTTTCAACCCGGCGGCGACCCGCTCATGCCCGGCGCTTCGGTGCTGGAGAAGGAACTCGCATTCTACGACCAGCTCGTCGACATGGACTTCCTGTTGGCAAAGCAGGCTATCCTGACGCCTGAAGCCGCCCGGATGATGCGCGACCAGATGCTGTCCGAGCGGGCCGACGCCAAAGACATCCGCGTCGGCATCGAGATGAACCGGTGGTCCGAGGATCCGCACCGCGGCCCGCTCCATGCGACCATCGCCGACTGGCTGCCCGATCTGCCGCGGCTGCCCGTCGATGCCGACGCGTGGTACGCCCTCCAGGATGCGTACCTGGCGGATCCTACCGATGCGCGCCTGATCGACATGGTCGAGCAGGTCGAAGACATGACCGCCCAGGACTTCGCCGGCAACGGCACTGAGCTGTTCGACAAAAAATTCCGCTCGGTGCTCCTGGCCCAGCACTTCTTCCGGAACGAGGTCGCCGGCCAGCCGGCGACGGGGGCCCCCTTTGCAGAGCGGCCCGAGCTGGTGCTTCACCCGGTAGGGCAGGCTGAGCGGGGTACGTACAGCAGCAACCCCTGGTGGAATATCGGCGATTTCATGCGCAAATTCGCTAACGGCAACATGGAGTTGCCTGAGGAGCTCTTCGACCGCATCACGCCGCAGGGCGACCGGAAAGAGACCCTCGAAGCCGAAGAGGTAAAACTCCGCATGCCCTGGTTCTGGATCGGGTGGACGTTCGACCAGAGCCTCCAGAAAAGCGGCGCCAGCAACTCGACGAAGTCGGCCGAATACTTCGGCAAGTTTATCCGCAACGACTTCGATTCGGAGGACAACCCCGCCGGCTTCAGCCTGCATGCGCTCTACATGTACACGCGGAAGCAGATCGTGCAGAACTACAGCCCGATCCTGCTGCTCGGCATTCAAAACGAGGCGGTAGAGGAGCGGCGGATCAGGGTGCAATACGGCAACTTCGCCGGATACGAATGGCACCTCAAGAACGAACCGGGAGACCCTGTGCACCGCGAGAGATACCACCTCATGTGGGAAAACAACTGGCGGTTCTGGCTCTTCATGACGGCCGAAGATATCCAGCAGAACGGGGCGCCCGTTGAAGAGAACGACCTGGAGAAGTACCGGGACTTCGTGGCGCGGGCCCGCGCCGGCTTCGAGCACTTCCAGACCGAGCACTACACGTTCAACATCGAGCTGGCCGATGCCGTCGATGCCTTGCTCGACGGGCAGCAGGTCAACATTCCGACGGCGACCGAGGAGGCCGAGCAGCCGGCGCGCTTTGCGCTGGAGGGCAACTACCCGAACCCGTTCAACCCGAGCACGACCCTGTCGTATTCGCTGGGCCGCACCGGGCCGGTGCACCTGGCCGTGTACGACCTGTCCGGCCGAGAAGTCGCCGTGCTGGTGGATCGCACCCAGCCGGCCGGCCGCCACGAGGTCACGTTCGACGCCGGGTCGCTGGCCAGCGGCGTGTACCTGTCCCGCCTCACCGCCGGCGGCGACGTGCACCTGCACAAGATGGTATTGATCAAGTAGGCGCCCCCTTCGTCAGCGCGCCGGAGGAATATTCTTGTTCATCTGGAAGACGTTGTCGGGGTCCCAGTCCGTCTTGACCTGCACGATGCGGTCGTAATTTGCTCCGTACACAGCCTGAATGCGGTCGTCTCCTTCGTCGGCCGTCTGGAAGTTGATGTACCCTTTCCCCGTCGAGAAGCGGTGCAGGTCTTCCCAGGCGGCCCGGGCCCACGCGATGTTGGCGTCGTCCAGGCCGGCGTCGTCCCAGCCGGCGGCGAGGTTGAACACGAGGCGGGCATCGCGGTTGCCTACGGCGGAATGGTCCTCCGGCAGCAGGTTGAGCGCTCCGCCGAGCGGGAAGACCAGAATCGCGGCGTGGGGGGATGCCACGCGGCCGGCGTGTTCGAGGAGCACGTCGATCATGTCGGTCTCGAAGGCCGGGAGGTAATCGGATTTCCAGTAATACCGGCGCCCCTTCGGCTGCGTGGCGTCCAGCAGGGACTGCTGCGAGACGTAAGGGCGAGGCTGCACGATGTCGCCGATGAGCGTGCCTGTCGCCCTCAACGGCTCGATCAAAGCCTGACCGGTATCGAGGTCTCCAGTGTGGCATACGAAGACCGCGATGATGGATTTGCCGTGGGCGGAGGCGTCGATCCAGGGCGCCGGGGGCGCCTTGCGGAGCACGGCTACGCAGGTCGTTTCGGGGGGCGCGTCCTGCAAGAGGGCGTGGTAGGCTTCGAGCACGGCACGGGCGTCCTCACCGCGCCACGCCAGGGCGCCGCCGAGGATCTGAGGTCCTACCGGGTACAGCCGGTATTCGATGTGGGTGACCACACCGAAGTTGCCGCCGCCGCCCCGGAGGCCCCAGAGCAGGTCGCTGTTTTCGGTCTCGCTGGCCCGCACGACGCGGCCGTCGGCGGTCACGACTTCCATGGCGCGCACGTTGTCGCACGTCCACCCGTACTGGCGGGTGAGGTACCCGAACCCGCCGCCGAGCGTGAGGCCGGCGATGCCGGTGGTAGAGACGAACCCGAGCACCGCAGCGAGGCCGTGCACCTGCGTTTCGCGGTCCACGTCGCCGAGGGTGCATCCGGGCTGGGCCCAGGCCGTGCGGGAAGACGGATCGACCCGGACGCCCCGCATCCGAGACAGGTCGAGCATCAGGCCGCCCTCATTTACGGCGAGGCCGGCGATGTTGTGCCCCCCGCTGCGGATCGACACGGGCAGGGCGTGCTCCCGGGCAAAGGCCAGCGCCTCGATCACGTCGGAGACGCCGAGACATTGCGCGATCGCCGCCGGCCGGCGGTCGATCATGCCGTTCCAGATGCGCCGTTCCGCGTCGTAGGAAGGATCTTCTGTACCGATCAGGGTTCCCCGAAGCGCGGTGTGCAACCGGCTCTGAAGTTCGGGGTCGAGCCCCGCGGCTCCGTTGGTATCTTGTTCTGTGGGTATATGGGTCATACTATTCAAATAATGCGTTCAATTTTGCAGTATATAATAAAGGCCGAAGATACCCCCGATCAAGTCCCCGGGGCGTAGTCGGATAGACCGGCGGACGTAACGTCGGTGTTTTTCGGTGGGTTCAAAAGGGCATCGGATGTGCCGATACTTGAAGTATCCTTCGGCATTATTGATACATGCCATTGTTGTAAATACAACCTTCTGTGATTATCTTCGTAAGTGATGTTACGCAGGTTGTGCACAGCACACTGTTTTGCCGGCTTTGAAATGATGCATTGCAGGCGTTTTCCGTCTGTTTTTGCCATTTCAAAGCCGTTGTGGCTGAACGATAACGCACAGATGCGTGACATCCATTCGTAATAGAGTTGTATACATAATATTACAACGTAGCACAACCCACCATGAGAGCGCCGAAATCGAGTACGATAAAAAAGATATTGGCTGATTCTTCGTTGACGGAGGAATTCTTGAAAGCGCTGGGCGACAAACAAAAAGGGGTTCGACTGAACGGAAAATCGGTTTATCCCCGGCGTCTGGATGGATATGGGATCCCACAAAAAGAGCAAAAACCTCCCCGACCTTAAGTTCAGCAGCTCAGGATGAGCATTGCCCTTCCTGCCTTCGTAATTACCCTTCTGGTTCTGCCCGGAATCCTTGCCTCGTTTTATTACCGAAAAGGTCCTGGCCGCAGCCCGCTTCGCCTGGGCACCATTCAG
>CAZGHT010000156.1:0-1859 GCA_964525535.1 uncultured Rhodothermaceae bacterium | reverse complement strand
TTGGTGAAGAACGCTTCTACAAGATTGTAGGAAAATTCTTTGCCATCAAGTACAACGTGGTCAAAAATATCAATATTTATTATTACACCTTCGACAGAGAAAACGACCTCGATCAAAACCAGTATGAGGCCCCTTACATGCCACAGTTTTCTTACCATCCCATCATCCCCACCATTACAGTGCGGCGCGTGGGCAATGGGTAAACCAGTGAGTCGACCTCGCTCGTAACGATCGCAGTCGTTGTCGGTACAGGGCTTCGGGGCGAACGGGCCGGCCTCTTGCTTTTCTGTCTTTATAGCGAGAGTTTATATCGTCCTCTATGTTACCCTATCCGACGCGCCATGAACAAACGTTCTTTCCTCAAGACCTCCTCGGCCCTCGTTGCCGGCGGGCTCCTGGCTCCGCTGGCCGGTTGTGCGACCCGTCCCGAGCAATCGCCGGTTTCCGGGCCATCCGCAGCGGCTGCCCCGCGCACCAACTGGGCCGGCAACCTCACGTACAGTACAGATCAGCTCTACACGCCGGCTTCGATCGAAGAGGCGCAGGAGATCGTCCGACAGGCAGAGAAGGTGCGTGCGCTCGGCTCCCGCCATTGTTTTAACACCATTGCCGACAGCCGGGTGGGGCAGATCTCGATGGAGAACCTGGAGGTGGATATGCATCTGGACGAAGAGCGGCAGCAGTTGACGGTCGGGGCCGGCGTCCGGTACGGCGAACTCGCTCCCTACCTGCACGAGCGGGGGTATGCCCTCCACAACCTCGCCTCGCTCCCGCACATCTCCGTGGCCGGCGCCTGCGCGACCGCCACCCACGGCTCCGGCGTTGCCAACGGAAACCTGGCCACGGCCGTAGCGGCTGTCGAATTCATCGACGCGCAGGGCAACCTGATCACACTCTCCCGTGCGGCCGACGGCGACCGTTTTGCCGGCGCCGTCGTCGGGCTGGGCAGCCTCGGCGTGGTTACGCGCGTCACGCTGGACGTCGAGCCGACCTTCGACATGGTGCAGCACGTCTACCTCAACCAGCCGATGACGGATATGGTCGAGCATTTCGACGCCGTGATGGAGAGCGGATACAGCGTGAGCTTCTTCACCGACTGGAAAAACCCGGAGCACAACCAGATCTGGCTGAAGCGCAAAGTCGTCGACGGCAACGTGCCGGCGGCAGACGCCGGCTTCTACGGCGGGCAGCTGGCCGGCCGCGACGTGCACCCGGTGTTGCGGCTCTCTGCCGAAAGCTGCACCCCGCAACAGGGTGTGCCCGGTCCCTGGTACGAGCGGCTTCCCCATTTCAAGATGGCATTCACGCCGAGCAGCGGCAAGGAGCTGCAAACCGAGTTTTTTGTCGCCCGGGATCGGATTCGGGACGTCCTTCAGGTCTACCTGGACATGGCCGACCGGCTGGCGCCGATCCTGATGATCTCCGAGATCCGAACCATTGCCGCCGACGACCTCTGGATGAGCACGGCGTACGGCCAGGAAACGGTGGCCGTCCATTGCACCTGGGAACAGGACTGGGAGGGATTGCAGGCCCTCTTGCCGGACCTGGAAGCGGCCCTAGCGCCGTACGAGGCGCGGCCGCACTGGGGGAAAAATTTCCGCATGGGGCGCGAGGAACTGGAAGCCCGTTACGAGCGGATCGATGACTTCAGGAATCTGGTTGCTGAATACGACCCGAACGGCACGTTTAGAAATGCGTTCATGGAGGAGAAACTCTTCGGGCGTGCTGCCGGATAGGGATACAGGGCAGCCGGTAAAAGGACTCCTCTTGCATTTCACGCCCTGAATACCGCTCGCGACCCCCTTATAACGGTCTCTGGATCCCGCATCAAGTGCGGGATGACGCTTCCTTTGGGTGTA
>CAZGHT010000155.1:0-7005 GCA_964525535.1 uncultured Rhodothermaceae bacterium | reverse complement strand
GCGGCCGGATCCCCAATACAGGTATCCGGACAGGCCCTTGATGCAATAAGATAACGGATGTTACGCGCCGGATGCGCATTCGTCCTGCCGGAGCGGCTTTGCACACGTGCAAAGCCCCGTAAACAAGCCTGCTGTGCACAGTTCGCGTAACATCACTAAGGTAATACTAAAAGAATACCCCCAGGTGTAACTTAACAGGGTTAAGTTAAGTATATAAGAGCTCATGCTTTAAGAAATTAGAGTGTGAATCTCCTATCTGGTGGGGGGCTGTATGTGGTGGTACAGCCCCCTTTTCATATCCTGTTCCATTCTCTGACGAAGCAACATGATCCGCATACACACGTTCTAACCTCGTGTATCTCGTAAGACCCAGTAGTTCATGCTAGATGTTGTTGTCGTCGGCGCCGGCCCGGTAGGATTGGCCTGTGGTATAGAAGCCGGGAGAGCCGGGCTGTCCGCTAAGATCATTGATAAAGGCGCCCTGGTCAATTCGTTGACTGGATATCCACTCAATATGGAGTTCTTTTCCACCGCCGAGCTGCTCGAGATCGGCGACCACCCCTTCCCGACCCGGGGCGCTAAACCGACGCGCGAAGAGGCGCTCGCTTATTACCGCAAAGTAGCCGATGCAGAACGGTTGGACCTCCATCTCTACGAGCGGGTGAATGAGCTCCGGGGGGAGGACGAGGCATTCGAAGTAGACACCGATAAGGGCGTCTATGCGTGCAGGAAAGTCGTTCTCGTGACTGGATTTTTCGACATCCCTAACTCCCTTGACGTACCCGGTGATGACCTGCCCAGGGTCAGCCATTATTTCAGGGAACCGTATCGGTATGCCCGGCAGCGCGTAGCTGTCATAGGCGCCAAAAACTCGGCCGCCAAGGCGGCGCTCCGTTGCCACCGGGCGGGCGCAGAGGTGACCCTGGTGGTTCGTGGGCCCGAAGTGTCTGAAAAAGTGAAGTACTGGATCCGACCCGATCTGATCAACCGCATCAACGAGGGGGCGATTACGGCATATTACAACAGTATCGTTACCTCCATATCGGAGAATTCAATCACGATCTTTACGCCCGACGGCGAGCGGACGTTGCCCAACGACTGGGTTCTCGCGATGACGGGCTATCGCCCTGACTATTCGTTCCTCGAAAAAGCCGGCGTAACCATTGCCGACGACCAACACCGGAGCCCGATCCACAACCCGGATACGTTCGAAACGGAGCGCAAAGGCCTCTTCATGGCCGGAACGGTTTGCGGAGGGCTACACACGAGCCGGTGGTTCATCGAAAACGGCCGGCATCACGCCAGGCTGATTATGAAATACATCGCTACAGGCATCGCGGGAAACGCCGCCGCCATACCCGATCCCATCGCGGAAAACGTCAATGCCTGAAAAACAGGCGCCTAAACCCTACACGCCCAGCTCTACGACCTTGACGCCTTTGACGCCGTCAAGCCGAGCGACCTCGTCGAGCACCTCCGAAGGGATGGCGTCGTCGACGCTCAGCGCCGTGAGAGCCATACCGCCCCTGCCGCCGGTTCGCCCGAGCTGCAGCACCCCGATATTGATGTCGGCATCGGCGAGCACACTTCCTACGGCCGCCACCATCCCGGGGCGGTCTTCATTGCGATAGAACAGGAGCCGGCCCTCGAGCTTTACCTCGACTCCGTACTCGTCCACCCCGACCAGCCGGGGGTCGTCGGCGCCGAAGACGGACCCACTGACGAGCCGCTCCCCTTCGTCGGTCTCGAGAAGGATCTCCACCAGGTTGGTGAAGCTCCCGAGCAGCGTCCCGCGTTGTTCGACGACATCGAGCCCCATCGAGTCGGCGAGCAGGCCGGCATTGATCAGATTTACAGGTTCACTCAGGACATCGTTGAGCATCCCTTTCAGGGCCGCGATGCTGATCACTTCTGCATAGCGATGGGGAACGTCGCCGTGGCAACTGATTGTCACGCGTTTCAGGCTGCCTTCGCTAAGTTGACGGGCCAGCGCCCCCAGGCGTTCAGCCAGACGTAAATAGGGTTGCACCTCGCGCTGGCCGGCCATCTTGATCGCCATGGCATTCACGGCTGTACTCACAGGCTTACCCCGTAAGGCGAGAATGACCTGTTCGGTAACCTGACGCGCCACCTTCTCCTGAGCCTCGTCGGTCGAAGCGGCAATATGCGGCGTGGCCACGACGTTGGCGTGTTTGAGCAGCTCTTCGAGCCCTTCGGGGGGCGGTTCCTGCGAATATACGTCCAGAGCTGCCCCGGCGACATGACCACTTTCCAACGCCTGAAGCAAGGCCTTTTCGTCGACAATACCCCCACGGGCGCAGTTGACGATGCGTACCCCCCGCTTGCACTTCGCCAGCGTCCGTTCACCGATGAGGCCCCGCGTCTGGTCGTTGAGGGGCGTATGCACGGTGATGAAGTCGCTCTTCTCGAAGATTTCATCGAGTGGGACCAGTTCTATCCCCAGGCGTTCAGCCGTATCGCGCGATAAAACCGGGTCGTATCCTAACACTTCCATGCCGAAACTCTTCATACGCTGCGCCACAGCACGGCCAATTTTACCGATGCCTACCACACCCAGCGTTTTTCCTTCCAGCTCGGCGCCCGTGAACGCCTTCCTCTCCCAGGCGCCGCTCGATACTGAGGCATACGCCTGTGGGATGCGGCGCGACAACGAAAGCAACATCGCACAGGTGTGCTCCGCTGTTGAGATCGTGTTGCCGTCAGGTGCATTGATCACCAGAATCCCTTTTCGGGTAGCCGCTTCCAGATCTACGTTGTCCACCCCGACGCCTGCTCTACCGATTACCTGCAGCTTGTCGGCCTGCTCGATCAGATCCGCCGTAATTTTCGTCCCGCTTCGGATGATCCATCCTTCTGCGTCTCTAGCCAGTTCTTTGAGCTCCTCCGGGGAACGCTTTAACTGAACATTGGCTTTGAGTCCCTCGTTTTCGAGCATTTCGAGACAAACAGGAGCTACAGAATCTGTAATGAGTACATTCATAGGTTCATCGATTAATGGTTAGGCTGTCACAGCAATAGCGGCTGTCGCTAAAAACGTCTGGCTTGTCACAATACGGCTTACAACCCTCGCACTTACACCATTGCAATATCTTCGATCCACTGTAAGATCTCATCCATTCCGATCCTCTCTGACGCCGACGACATAACGACCGGGACTTCAAGGCCGTACCGGGCCAGGGATTTTTTTGCATTTTTTACGGCGCCGGCCCGTTTCGTTTTGGGCACCTTATCGATTTTGGTGAGCACGATGAGATAAGGCATCCACCCCCCCTTCATGAACGCCATGATTTCTTCATCCAGCCGGGTCGGGTCGTGGCGGCTATCGATCAGGTGAACGACAAGCCGGAGCGCTTCGTGTTCGCTCATATAACGCCTGATGAACTGGTCCCACTTCGCCCGTTGTGCTTTCGAGACTCTGGCGTAGCCCAGGCCGGGCAAGTCGACGAAATACAGGCGGTCGTTGATCAGGTAGTAGTTGAATTCCTGGGTTTTGCCGGGCGTACCGCTGGTTCGCGCCAGCATCTTACGACCGACGAGCAGATTGATGAGCGAACTTTTCCCCACGTTCGACCGGCCGATGAACGCTACCTCAGGAATCCGATCGGTCGACAGGCCCTCCCAGCCAGCAGCGCCTCGGATGAAGTGAGCGTCTTTGATGAGCATGGTGGTCGGGGGGTCGACGGAAAGCAGGAACGGAACCGAGTGAACGCACCGAACTGCCTCCTTTACAAGACAGTTCGCGCCCGGTACTTTCAGGCAGTCGCCAGGTGGTTCTTAACCGTTTCGCCGATGAGGGCTGGATTTTTGATGATGACGGCGCCGCCTTCTTCGAGCGCTGCAAACTTATCCTCGGCGGTGCCTTTACCGCCCGAGATGATCGCGCCGGCGTGCCCCATCCGGCGTCCTGGAGGCGCCGTTCGCCCTGCGATGAATGCAAATACCGGCTTGGTCACGTTCTCTTTCATGTACGCAGCCGCTTCCTCTTCGGCAGTACCCCCGATCTCGCCGATCAACACGACGGCCTCGGTCTTATCGTCAGCCTGGAACAGGCGAAGCGCATCCACGTGACGGGTGCCGATGATGGGGTCTCCGCCAATGCCCACCGCTGTGCTCTGACCCAGTCCTTCGCGCGTCAGCTGGTCAACCGCTTCGTAGGTCAACGTCCCGGATCTCGAGATTACCCCAACGGGGCCGGGCGTAAAGATCATGGCCGGCATGATCCCCACCTTGGCTTCGCCGGGCGTGATGACACCGGGGCAGTTCGGTCCGATCAGAATGGCCCCCTTTTTATTGACAAACTCGTACACCGGGATCATCTGGCGCACGGGAATGCCTTCTGTGATGCAGATGATGACTTTGATCCCGGCATCGGCGGCCTCGAGGATCGCGTCGGCGGCAAAAGGGGGGGGTACGAAGATGATGGATGTGTTGACGCCTTCCTCCTTGACCGCATCAACGACCGTGTTGAACACGGGCCGATCCAGATGCCGTTGCCCACCTTTGCCCGGTGTGACGCCGGCGGCGACGTTTGTCCCGTATTCAATCATCTGTTCCGAATGAAAAGTACCCTCTTTGCCCGTGAAGCCCTGGACCACCAGACGGGTGTCATTACCTACTAAAATGCTCATTGTGCGGAGAAATAATGGTTATAGTTTCGAATGTATCTGGCGAAATGCGCTGTACGACCTGTATAACGACGACCGTTTGACGGCATTCCTGCAAATTCCTACAAACGGGTACGGCATGGGAGGTTTGCGTTTCAAGAAGTTAAGGCCTTTGTCTCATGATAAAGTCGCCCACTCTCAACAACATGCTTTCGTCGAACGGTTTACCCAACAGTTGCACTCCAACTGGAAGTCCTGACGAATGATTCCCCAGCGGAACGACGAGGCCTGGAATTCCCGCAAGATTTGCAGTTACAGTATAAATATCTTCGAGGTACATGGCCAGGGGGTCATCCAGCCTGCTGCCCAGTTTAAAGGCGGGGGTCGGCGTGGCAGGAGTAATCAACACATCGACGTCTTGAAACACGTTTTGGAAATCGTTTCGGATCAAAGAGCGTACCTGCTGGGCTTTGCCGTAATAGGCATCGTAGTAGCCGGCAGACAACACATAAGTGCCCAGCAAAATACGCCGTTTTACCTCGTCGCCAAAACCCTCTGTCCTGGATTGCACGTATAATTCTTCAAGGAGAGAAGGCGAGGTATTGAGTTCTTCTTCCAGAGCGGCAATGCGGCCGGCATCCTCTTTCTGGCGGGCCTGGGTGAGCGCCCGCTTCAATCCGGCTCGTGTTTCTTCAGCCTTTTGGCGTATAGCGTTCATATCAGCCCGGTAGCCATAACGAACTCCGTCATACCGGGCCAGGTTGCTCGAAGCCTCCGCCGTCGCAATAATGTAGTAGGTGGCTATGCCGTATTCGGTGTACGGGAGCGAGACCTCGATCACTGCTGCGCCCGATCGCTCCAGCACGCGGACTTGCGTATCGATCAATTGGTGAATCTCAGGGTCCAGGCCCTCCCCGAAGTACTCGACCGGCAATCCGATGCGAAGGCCCTCCACCGACCCCGTCAGGGCTTCCCGGTAGGCGCCATTCTGCACGTGCGCTGAGGTCGAATCGTTGGTATCGGGTCCGGCAATCACCTGCAGTACGTCAGCCACATCCTCCACGGTGTGCCCGATAGGTCCGATACAATCGAGCGAGGAGGCATACGCCACGAGCCCATAACGGCTTACACGCCCGTAGGTCGGCTTCAGCCCGACTACACCACAGAAGGCGGCCGGCTGCCGGATCGATCCCCCTGTATCGGAACCCAGCGTCGTGTGGCACATGCGGGCGGCTACAGCCGCTGCGGACCCACCCGAGGATCCCCCGGGAACGTATTCTGGATTGACAGGATTCCGGACCGGCCCAAAGACGGAGTTCTCGTTGGAGGACCCCATCGCAAATTCGTCGCAGTTGGTTTTTCCGAGAAAAATGGCGCCGGCTTCGTACAATCGCTCGATGGCCGTGGCGTCGAACAGCGACCTGAACCCCTCGAGGATACGAGAACCGCACGTCACGGGCTTGCCTTTGATGCAGATGACGTCCTTGATCCCCATGATCATGCCGGCCAGCGGGAGGTCCTCACCCGCCTGGCGCCGCGTGTCGATCTCTTGCGCACGCTCCAGCGCCCCTTCCCGATCCAGGTACACAAAGACATTCAGCTCGGAATTCTGGCGATCGATCTGATCAAAAAACGACGAGACCAGATGGGCAACATCGGTCTCGTCGTTTGCCAAAGCAGTGCGTGCTTCGCTAAATGTCGTACAGGTCATGCCGCAGCGTCGCTCTTTTCAGCACTGTCGGAATCGCCGGACTGCGCCGGTTGCGGAGCAGGCTCAGGAGCCGCTTTCTGCTGATACGAGTCGGTGCGCGGAGCCGGGTTATGTCTTGGTGGTTGGATCGTGCGTGACGGCGTCGAATCGACGTCAACGGAGAGTTCGTCTTTGATTTCCTTGGTCGCCGTTTTGAACTCACGGATGCCTTTACCGAGGCCGCGTGCGATTTCGGGGATACGCTTGGCTCCAAAAACGAGAAGAATGACTAAGAAGATTATGAAAATCTCAAATGGTCCGAGTGAACCGCCCATGATATTAACCTGGTAAGTTTACAGTATTACGTTGCTGAAGAAGACCTTGAGGGTGTTCCTTAACTCAATATCGGATGTTACGCGCCGGATGCGCAGAGGTCCTGCCAGAGCGGCTGTGCAGGTCTGCAAAGCCGGGTAAACCAGCCTGCTGTGCACAGTTCGCGTAACATCATCTAATATATAGGAACAGTCTACAAAAATAGCACATTCAAAAACAGCGCCAATAGCTACTTTCGCCAAAAGAACTGTAGTTCTCAGCCTAATAGAGCAATTAACAAAACGAAATGGCTGAGAGCGAGTTCCTATTCGGGACAGGATCTCTACAGCAATCCATGAATGAACAGATGTTACGCGC
>CAZGHT010000154.1:2674-7187 GCA_964525535.1 uncultured Rhodothermaceae bacterium | reverse complement strand
CGGGGGAGCATCGGTACGAATGGAATACGCCGTCGGCATTGCCGGAGGGGGTGTATTTCCTGGAGGCGACCACGGGGCATGGGAAGACCGGCGTGGTGAAGATGGCCAAAAAATAGTGGATTCACCTCACGTTCCCCTTGTTTAATGCGGTTGATCGTTGCATCCTACATCCCTGTGCAAATATGCATATCTTCAAAGTTTTGTGTGCGTGTTGGTACGCAAGGCTTGAAAGATAGGCGCATTTGTACGGGGATGCAGGGTCATGAGCGACATGGCTGCTACCAGCGTATCCTGCATCCAGCGTCGTTTTCAGTCTAAGATCCTATCCGAAACTCGCATTGAGGCCCAAGCGCGCGCGAAGCGCGAATGAGGTATTCGGGCAGGCCCTTAACCCCGAGAACTGATCAAGACGATAATCCATGAACAAAGAGCGTCTGACGGCTGTACTCTTGTTATCCTGCCTGGATCGCAACGGGCTTGTCTCTCGCATTTCGCACTTCCGGGCACTCCATTACCACGTCGAACATCGCGTGCTGGTGGACGGGAGAAAAACGATTGTTTTTCAGTGAGAGCTGCGTCCCATCGCCTTTCATCTGGCTATGTGCTTAACAAATGACTATATTAGTGATGTTACGCAGGTTGTGCACAGCACCCCGTTTTGCCGGCTTTGAATGACTGCCTTGCAGCCGTATTTCAGCTATATGCACGCATTCAAAGCCGTCCCGGCAAAACGATAACGCGCAGATGCGTACCATCCATATATTACGGATGGGCGCGAACCTGTATCGCATCACATAAACCCCGGTGAGTAATGAAACACCTCGTATCCCTTTTATTGGTCGGTTTTATCGTTTTGCCAGGTTTTGGGGATCTTAGGTCACTGGATCCCTTTTCAAGCCAACCTGAAGAGGAAGAGTATGTAATTACCATTGTTAGCCACGGACCGGACCCGGTGGTGAATTTTCTCGCTTCCTATGTGTTCGGAGACGAGGATATGGTCGTTATCAACACAGAGACGCCCTACAGAATCGTCGGCAGCGGTCCTCGCCTCAATGCGATTATCCAGAGCGAATCTCCTGGTACGGAACTGAAAGCCTACTTCGGCAAAAAAGGGTCGGACGAAGATCGAGGGTTCGGTCTTTCTGGAACAGGCCGCACGATCGTGTTTGGGACTCAATGGTCGAAAGGGGGCGATGGGGAAATGGAGCTTAACCACTACGTCACGGTTCGTTAGCGACCTGTCCAGAAAAACGTGCCCTCACGTTTGTCGGCGAGGTTTGCGGTTCTTGTGACGGAGGCGGAACGCTAAGAAGAGACCGTGCAGGGCCAACGGTATAGTGACAACTAACCAGGCAGTTACAATGTCCATAGAATCACCCCTTAGAAATGATAGAACGACGGCGCTGAGCGCCCTGGAAGCTAGCAACGAATGAGAGACGGATATGGCCTGGAGAGGGGCTGTATTCAGAAGACAGGCCGGCCGTGAAAACCGATTGAGGACTTCTTAAGTGATGGTACGCAGGTTGTGCGCAGCAATACGATAAAACAGGCGTTGAGCGAAGCGAAATGCCTTCGCGGCAGCTCGTTTGCGCACAGATGCGTACCATCCATTAAGTAAGTGATGTTACGCAGGTTGTGCACAGCAGCCTGGTTGACGCAGCATTGCAACCGTGCAAAGCCGCTCTGGCAGGACGTATGCGCATCCGGCGCGTAACATCTGTTCTTAAGATGAACACTCCTCGTGTGCAAATCAATAGGGAAAAGGAGCATGTCAGAGGCCGTATAAAGAGGGGGCAAGAAAAACGCTTGTTTCACGGTTTTTTGACGGGGTGATTTTCCTGTGCGGCACTCCGATGCTCACGCTTTCCGTCGCACGATCAGGTAGACCCCGAGAAGCACGGCCGGGATGCTCAGGAGCTGGCCGACGCTGAGGGGGAGATCCTGCCCGTAGTCGGCCTGGCGCAATTTCATGAACTCGAGGAAGAAACGGGCCGTAAATACAAGCACCAGAAACAGGCCCAGCAGCATACCTTTCGGGCTATTTTCGCCCCAGCGGCGGTACAATGTGGCCAGGACGCCGAAGATGACCAGATACGCGATCGACTCGTAGAGTTGTACAGGGTGTCTCGGAATCATGTCGAACCGTTCAAAGACGAACGCCCAGGGGAGATTGGAGGGCGTGCCGAGGATCTCCGAATTGAACAGGTTGCCGAGGCGGATGAAACTGCCGGCCAGCGCCGTCGGGATAGCAATGCGATCCAGGAGCCAGAGGTAGGGCTGGTCGGGCCGCTTGCTCGAGTAGAGCCACAGGCCGAGGCAGATGCCGATGGCGCCGCCGTGGCTGGCGAGGCCGCCCTGCCAGACCATCAAGATCTCGAGCGGGTGGGTCAGGTAATACGCGGGCTCGTAGAAGAAGCAGTGACCCAGCCGGGCGCCCACTACGGCGGAGATCATCATGTAGAGCAGCAGGGTGTCCAGGTCGTTGACAGGCTTCTGCTCCCTGAGGTAGACCTGCTTCATGTACAAAAACCCGCAGAAGAACCCGGCTGCGAACAGGAGCCCGTACCATCGGATGGACAACCAGCCGAGGTCCAGCAATTCAGGATTTGCGTTCCAGTGTATCATTGTAATGCGTGTTAGACGGCTCATGATACCCAGTAGCGTCTTTTTTTGCAAGGCGCCGTGGGTTATCGATATATTCCCTTGTTTTTGTTTCTGCGATATTGGATAATGATGTGAAGTTACGCGAACAGTGCACAGCAGCCTGGTTGACGCGGCTTTGCAACCGTGCAAAGCCGCTCTGGCAGCACGAATGCGCATCCGGCGCGTAACATCTGTCATGATGCTGAAATACGGGCCATACCCCTGGCCATCCATGCGTACGCTTTTATACCACGAACGGGAAACCCATGAAGACACCAGCTTACCCCTCCTCCTCCGTCTCAGGCGGGAGCACCAGAAGGCAATTCGTACAACAATCAGCCGTCGCCGCAGCTGCGATGGTAATTCCCCGGCACGTGCTGGGTGGGCCGGGCTTCACCGCGCCGAGCGACCAGCTCGTGTTGGCGGGTGTGGGTGTTGGGGGGATGGGGCGGGTGTACCTGGAAAACCTGCGCAGCGAAAACATCGCCGTTCTATGCGACGTTGACCACGGTTTTGCTGCGCGGACGTATGAGCAATACCCGGATGCGGTGGTGTACACCGATTACCGGCAGATGCTGGATCGCGAGCCGGGGATCGACGGCGTGGTGATCGGGACGCCGGACCACTCGCATGCCGTTATTGCAATGGCTTCCTTCGAACTCGGTAAACACGTCTATTGCGCCAAGCCGCTCACACGTACCATCTACGAGAGCCGTCGCCTCCTCGAGGCCGCCCGAGAACGCGGGGTCGCCACGCAGATGAGCACGCAGGGGCAGGCGGGCGACGGGCCGCGGCGCTTGCGCGAAATGATCGCTGCCGGCGCCATCGGCCCGATCTCGCGCGTCCACATCTGGTCCAATCGGCCGATTTGGCCGCAAGGTGTTGCCCGGCCGGAAGAAATCGTGCCGGTGCCCGAGAAGCTCAACTGGGAGCTGTGGCTCGGGCCGGCTCCCGACCGTCCCTACCACGCCGCGTACCACCCTTTCCGGCACCGCGGATGGATCGACTTCGGGACGGGTGCGCTGGGCGACATGGGGTGCCACGGCTTCGACCCGATCTTTCGAGCGCTCGATCTCGAAGCCCCTGTGTCCATCTATGCGAGCTCTTCCGAAGTGACTACGGAGACCTACCCGGTCGCCTCGGTCGTTCATTACCACTTTCCGGCGAGAGGGGAGAAGCCCCCCGTTCATTTGACCTGGTACGACGGCGGATTGAAGCCGCCGCGCCCGGACGGGCTCGAGCCCCATCGCCAACTCGACTACCAGGGCATCCTCTTCGAAGGGGAGCGAGGAACGATCATGTGTGGTTTTACCGGCCAGGATCCCCGCCTCGTCCCGGAGTCGGACATGCAGCACTACGAACCGCCCCCGCAGACGCTTCCTTCCTCGATCGGGCATTACAACGAATGGATCGAAGCCTGCAAAGGGGGAGAGCCGGCGCCCTGCCGCTTCGAATGGGGGGCTCCGCTCACAGAAATCGTGCTGCTGGGCAACATCGCGCTTCGAACCGGCCGCGTATTGGAATGGGATGCCGAGGCGACTGCGTTCACCAACGACCCGGATGCCAACGCCTTCATCCAGGAACCGTACCGCGCGGGGTGGGTCCTGTGAACCTGAATCTCTGAAACGGAGACCCTTTTCGGGTTCCTGGCAACCAGGCAAAGTACGACCTCAAGTTAATAATTGATGATACGCAGGTTGTGCACAGCACCCGGTTTAGCCGGCTTTGAATGACGGCCTTGCAGCCGTTATATAGCTATCTGAGCGCCTTCAAAGCCGTCGGGGCAAAACGATAACGCACAGATGCGTATCATCCGTTAATAATTGATGATACGCAGGTTGTGCACAGCACCCGGTTTAGCCGGCTTTGA
>CAZGHT010000154.1:0-2574 GCA_964525535.1 uncultured Rhodothermaceae bacterium | reverse complement strand
CCGGTTCACGCGGCTTTGCAAGTACGCAAAGCCGCTCTGGCAGGACGTATGCACATCCGGCGCGTAACATCTGTTAATAACAGTCCATTCCGGTCGATGATATAGCTACCGGCTGGCAGCATCAAAATTGTAGCACATCTTTTGTGATATCTCTTGGATGCCTCGAGCCGGAACGGCTATTCTGCCGGATAGGCGAAGAATTGGCACATCACAAGAAGCGAACAGAGGAATCCCGTTCCCGATCTACACGGGGAGTATTTCAAAAAGAAGTTCAAGAAAGACGCCCTGGTTCTCTGTCAGTCGAGAAGGAAGGAGCGATATAAAGGGGTGTGGGATCTCTGCAATGAAGCACGTGTTTTAGTTTCTCCAAATCCATGTTTTTTCATACCTTCAGTCCGTTCGTCCTTTTCGTTTGTACGGATCTCCTGATTCGGTTGTCAGGAGGGCATCATTGGTTTAGAGAGATGCGCATCGCTTTCTTGCTCTTGCTGATCCTTTCGAGCATTCCCGGCTGTACTTCCTCATTAACGGGAGGGCGGCAGGCGGCGCCTGTACGACCTACCGTACCGGTATCTTATGCGAGTGAATCTTTTCCTCAGCCGGCTCGCGAATTCAGGGGTGTGTGGGTAGCCTCCGTGGCGAACATCGATTGGCCTTCGGAACAGGGGCTTTCCACGGAGCAGCAAAAGCAGGAGCTGCGTGAGATTCTGGACTATCTCGTCCAGCTCAATATGAACGCCGTCATTTTTCAAGTGCGGCCGGCTGCGGATGCCATGTATGAGTCGGATCTGGAACCGTGGTCGGAGTATCTGACGGGTGTGATGGGCAAGGCGCCCTATCCCTATTACGATCCCCTGGCCTTTGCGGTGGAGGAGGCTCACAAGAGAGGGCTGGAATTGCACGCGTGGTTCAACCCCTTCCGGGCTCGCCATAAGACGGGAAACGAAACCCTGGCCCGGGGGCACGTCAGCGTCAGGCACCCGGAGCTGGTCGTCAAGTACGGTGAGCAGTTGTGGTTGGACCCCGGCAATCCCGAAGCGCAGTTCCATACGCTCAGCGTCATTCGAGACGTAGTCAAGCGGTACGACATCGACGGCATCCATATCGACGACTATTTCTATCCGTATCCTGAAAAGGATCAGCGGGGCCGGCGTATCACCTTCCCCGACGAGAACAGCTGGGCTAAGGCCAGGGACGAAGGTGCGTTTCGATCCCGGGATGACTGGCGGCGGGACAACATCAACCGGTTCATCGAACGCCTGTATGCCACGGTGAAGCAGGAGAAGCCCTGGGTAAAGGTAGGCATCAGCCCGTTCGGGATCTGGCGGCCTGGCCACCCGGAAGAGGTGCGCGGCATGGATGCCTACTCCAACCTGTATGCCAACTCTAGGCTCTGGCTTCAGAATGGCTGGGTCGACTATATGAGCCCCCAGCTGTACTGGTCCATCGGCAGCGCCCGCCAGAGTTTTCCGCAGCTGTACAAGTGGTGGAACCTGCAGAACGTGCACAAGCGCCACGTCTGGCCGGGCACCGCCATCTACCGGGTCGACTACCACGGGTGGTCCGAAAACGAAATTCTCGACCAGATCCGCATCACGCGGAGCGGCAGCAGCAATCCCGGCAACGTGCTCTTCAGCATGCGCATCCTGGCAAACCGGAGCAACCGCCTGGGCTACCGGCTGGTACGAGACGTATACAACGAACCCGCTCTGGTGCCCGAGATGCCCTGGCTGCATACTCCGAGGCCGGGTACGCCGTCCATCATCGTCGATACTTCCACACAGCGCGCCATTCTGAATATCGATGTAGAAAACAGCGAGCACGTCCGTCGATGGGTGGTGCGCGCCCGCTACGGCGGAAGCTGGAAGCTGGCTATCGTGCCGGGCAGCACCTCGATCTATCAACTTCCCCTGCACGTGGGCCGTGCCCCCATCAACGAGGTAACGGTCTCCGCGGTCGACCGCCTGGGCCAGGAGAGCCGGGCCACGCGCATCCATGTCGCTGAGTCCGGTGCGCTGCGGATGGGGTTCTGATGATGGGTACGAAGTGCATAGTAATGCGAATCAGGAGTTGAAATCTAAGCTTTTTTCTGTACAGCGAGTCATCCCCGACTCCGATCGGGGATCCAGGTGAGGCCAGGGCCCTCGCAGCTCGATGAAATGGACCATACAGGCTCCTGCCTGCTTTCGGCTTCCTACTTTCGGCTTCCTATACCCTCTCCACACTCGTCATGCCGACCTTGCGGAGGCATCTGGCTAAGACGCAACGTCAGAGAATGGGCGTGTGGGATCTTTCTAATACGGGGATACCCCATGCTGCCGGAGCGGCTCCCTTTTGCGTAACCGTTTCAGGAAGATGCCTCTGCCAACCCGCCCCTGGATCCCCGCTTTCGCGGGGATGACGTGGTACGGGACGTTATATAACAGGCCTCACACCTTCAGGCACGCCGAGCCCTACACTCCCCATTCCAGATACCGGACTCCGGACACGGGACCATAACAGGCCCCCCCAGCGCCCTCTAAGGCGCAGCGCCCCGAAGGGGCACCCTGGGCCAAGCCGGGGCAACGCCCCGGC
>CAZGHT010000153.1:0-7305 GCA_964525535.1 uncultured Rhodothermaceae bacterium | reverse complement strand
TCAGCCATCATAGTCGAGAATATCATCCTTGCACCGCTCGATATCCCGGCCCATCATGGCAAGGGCTTCTTTCAACTCGTCGATGTTATCACCGACGATGATCGGGTCTTTCGTATAGCGTACTATTTTCCCGTCTTCGTATTAAGCCTCATGAAGACCGAGGCCTCCCCCGGCTTCCTCACCATACCTGTAAATCCGGTAATTCCAGTGTGTCTTTTTCATTTCGCTGACGCAGGATTCGCTCTGGCCTTCATCGCTTCCACATAGGCTTTTAAAACAGCGTTCATCCGCGTTTGATTATAATGTACCCCAGATTTTGGACAGAGAAATAAGATAAATTATTGCTGCCCAAACCCGTATAATGTACCCCAATGTCAAGACAGTAATCGAGGTTTTTTAACAGATGTTACGCGCCGGATGCGCGAAACATCTGTTATTTAAAAAGCGTCATCACACGCGATTGGGTTTCACCATCGTCATACGTAAGCCGGTACAGATACGTACCCGAAGGAACTGCTTTGCCCTGGTTATCTCTTCCAAGCCAGACCGCTTTATATGAGCCGGCAGGTAGGACGCCATCAACCAGTGATGCAATCTCTTGCCCAAGCACACTGTAAACGCTAAGCGTTACCTGGCCGGCATTGGATAGGTCGTAGGAAATAGTTGTCTTCCGACTGAATGGATTCGGGTAGTTTCCATGGAGTCGGAACAGTGTGGGTACATCAAATACTTCATTAGAGGTCTGCAACAATTTGTTCGCTTCACCAGGCGTAGCCGGTGCAGCCCCCCAGTTGCCGGGTCCTACCATGGCGTTATCGAAGAACTGAAGAGATTCATTGGTACCGGCAAGCGCCACGAACCCTTGCGCAGTCCAAACGCCGGCCTCGACGGCCGTCCCTTCCCGTTGATGACCTGGACTTGCGTATTGCATGTAGTCGATGATCAGATCCGAATTGCCAAAATCCCCTTGTGCATGAGCCTGATATAGGCCCACCTCCGAATCACCGTCGAGTTCGCTCCAGTAAAGCACTATGTACCCTCCAGCGGGCAGGATGACGCTTCCAGAAAGGACAGATAACGACGAGATCGACGGACACTCTGGAGAGTCGCAGAGAATAAGATTTGAGATATCAACCTCACTGTCGCCTGCGTTGTAAAGTTCAATCCAGTTGGTGAAACCCATAAAGTCTACTTCGCCGTGGCTCACTTCGTTGATGCGGATGCCAGTGACGGTTTTTTGATTTTCAGCTTCAAATAAATCGTGATCGGGCCAGGAGGTAATGCCGGGCAACACACTCCAGATGAGCGCATCCATCTCCCTGATAAACTGATCGTTTTGTGAAGGGCTCGGACGTGTATTAAATAGCAATGTCCAGTTCAATCCGTTGCTCGAGCGTACCCATTCCGCCGTGGCGCCGGCAATACTGCCGACATGCCACCAATTGTTTATACTGTTCACAGCAAATCCAAAAGCGTAGTTTCCACTTGTTGTAGAAGGCGTTGTCATGGTTTGGATGGTTGCTGCAGCGAGGATATCGGGCTTATTCGAAAATCCGTCTACTGAAACGAGCAAGCGCAGCAGGTCCGAGGCGCTGGCAGTCCATCCTCCGTGTGAATCAAATGTTTCGACGTTGATGCCGCCGTAATGCCAGGGTACAAATTCTCCGGTTCCGTAGACGCTCTGTCCAGTTCCTACACCGGGATATCCATAATACCGGACTTCGTTATCATATGTATTCTCGAGCAGAGATTGACCCATCCGAATCGTTTCGATGTCATTCGGTTCAAAAAGTACTGATCGGCAATACTCCTCATAGCTCAATCCAGTCACGGCTTCGATCACACGCCCGAGAATCAAATAACCGAGATTTGAATACTCATAGCCCGTACCTGGATCTCGCCCTAGTAATTCGTTTTTCAGGTAATACTCGATTTTTGTAGCTGGGTCGTGTGGCAACGGCCAACCGGTTTGGCCGGCAACGAAAACATCAGCGAATACAGGATCTCTGTTGCTGACCAATCGGCTAAAACCAGAGGTATGGTGCAGTAACTGGCCAACGGTAACACGTTCCATGCGCGCATCGTTTAGCACGTCGTAAGGTGCTTCGCTGAGTATCCCCGAAGGGCCAAACACCAGGTCGTTTTTTTCGAGCAGCCCGTCCTCGATCAGTTTGGCGATAGCGATGCCTGTGATCGACTTAGATACGCTCGCGATCCGGAAGACGTGAGAAGGATCGACGGGTAGTTCAGCATCCACATCAGCCAACCCAAAACCCCGCGCATACACGAGACGCTCTTGATACGTAATCGCAACAGAACCACCGGGCACACTCCACTTGCCCATAAATGCTTGCACAGCGTCATCGATGCTGGTAAGCTCGGGTACCTCGACGCCCGTTTGGGCAATAATTTGAGCCGTGGGGAAGACCATGGTCAGAAGAAATAACGACAAAGATAATCGTTTCATTGAACCCATAGATCTCATGATTTTTACCCTTAATACTGGATGTTACGCATCTGTGCGCCATCGTTCAGCCACAACGGCTTTGAAATGGCTAAAACAGACGGAAACCGGCTGCAATGCATCATTTCAAAGCCGGCTCAACGAGCTGCTGCGCACAACCTGCGTAACATCACTTACTTAACAGATGTTACGCGCCGGATGCGCATACGTGCTGCCAGAGCGGCTTTGCACGGTTGCAAAGCCGCGTAAACCAGGCTGCTGCGCACAGTTCGCGTAACATCACTTAATACTTCGGACAGTTTTGTTTCGCGATTCGCGCAATACCGGCCCTATTAGCAGAATGCCTTTCTTAAACTTCCAACTTAGCCCCAAAGCCTGAGTTGCAATAAATTACGGATGTTACGCATCTGTGCGTTATCGTATTGCCCGGACGACATTGAATGCGCGCATATAGCTGAAAAACGGCTGCAAGTCAGTCGTTCAATGCCGGCAAAACAGGGTGCTGTGCACAACCTGCGTAACATCACTAAATCATTCATGGCTTGTCAACCATTATCGTTAACTTCCCAATGCGGAAGAGTTAACTACCCGGTGATGTAACACATCATGCAATACATCTAGCGTATCCCTTTTCTTGTTTGCATGGACTTCCATACCTTACTGTGGCCACACGTTAAAACCGCATTGCCTACCCTCCCCCCTTTAGATCAACCCATGAAACGAAGAGACTTCATAACAACCTCCTCTATGGCCGGCCTGGCTCTGGGGGCTGCCCCACGACCTTCCATCGAGCCCGACATGCCGCACGAACCCCGACGGATCCCTCGCCAGGTCTTAATCGCCGGAGGCGGATTCAGGACCTCCTTCATTCGCTACATGGCGGAGCTCACGGGTAAGGAGCGTCCTCGCCTGTGTTATCTTCCCACGGCCTCGGCCGACCGCGAATCTGGCATCATCCGGTGGTACGAATACTGCGCCCCCTTGAATGTGACGCCCCTGGTGCAGGAGAGCTTCATCAGCAGTTATCGCATGAAGGAGAGCTGGGAGGAACGGTTTCTCTCGATGGATGGGATCGTCGTCTCGGGCGGCAATACGTTGAACCAGCAGGCCATCTGGAAGGTGCAGGGCATCGACGAGGTGCTGAGGACGGCCTGGGACAATGGCGTCATCCTGGGCGGAGCCAGCGCCGGTTCTCTGTGCTGGTTCGAGGAAGGGACGACCGACTCGCGGCCGCAAGAGCTCTCGAAGATCGAGTGCCTGGGATTCCTCCGCGGCAGCCACTCGCCGCATTACGACGGCGAAGAAGAGCGCCGGCCCACGTACCACCGGTTGATCCAGTCAGGCGTGCTCAAACCCGGGTACGCCTGCGATAACGACGCGGGGATCTACTTCGTCGACAACGAGGTACGCCGGGTGGTCAAGACGCGCGAAGAGGCCAGCGTGTATTACGTCGATCTGGTCGATGGGGAGATTGTCGAGACCGAGCTCCCGGGCGAGATGATCGAGTGAATCGGGATCGGTAGCCGGGAGCGTGCATCAGCATACTGCGCGTTCGCGGATCAACTCGCCGACCCGGACTGGCCACGGCGTACGGGGCGGCGCTGCCGGTACATGTCCAGGATGACGGCGACCACGATCACAGCACCGGTGATGACGCGCTTCGTCGGGTCGCTCGTGCCCAGTTGCGCGAGGCCGGTCTGCAATACGGCGATAATGACCACTCCGAAGAAGCTGTTCATCACAGAGGCGCGCCCTCCCATGAGGCTCGTACCCCCGATGACCACCGCGGCTATCGCGGCGAGTTCCATGCCGATGCCGGCATTGGGGTCTGCCGATCCGAGGTAGGCGGTCTGGAAAACGCCCCCCAGCCCACTCAGCAGGCCGGCCAGCGCAAAAACAGCGATTTGTATGCGGCGTATGTCGACGCCGGCCAGCCGGGCCGCCTCCCGGTTCCCTCCAATAGCGAGCACGTACCGCCCGAACAGGGTGCGCGTGAGCGCGAGCTGACCGCCCGCCGTCACGAGCACGGCGATGAGAAAGGCCGGGCTCAGCCCGACCCCGCCTATCGGTTCTCCGAGCCCGGTTACCGCGGATCCGATGTATTTCGTTTGCGACCCCGTCACCAGGTACGTGCCTCCCCGCGCGGCCTCCAGCAGTCCCAGCGTGACGATAAACGAGGGGACAGCCCACCGGATCGCCACATAGCCTGCCGAAAAGCCGCAGGCCATTCCCGTTGCCAGGGCCCCCAGCAGGCACAGCCACAACGGCAGGCCCCCGTCGACGAGCAAAACGCCGAGCACGGCGCCGCTGAGCGCGAGGACAGACCCTACCGACAAGTCGATGCCGGCGATGGCGAGCACAAAGGTCATCCCCACGGAGACCACGACCAGCGCCGGCAACTGGTTGGCGATCGTCCGGAAGGTCCCCAGGGAGAAAAAGTGGTCTGTCGCCGCCCCGAAAAAAACGACCAGCAATACCAGAACCGCCAGCAGGCTCAGATAACTCGTCGTTTTTATGGTGGACGTAGAAGGATTCACCTACTGAACGTCCGGTGCGGTGATTAATTCGACCGGGGTTTCCCGTACGCCCGTGACCGTTTCGCCTTCGAGGGCGTCAAGCGCCGCTTCGATGCCGAACACCGCCAGCTGATCGCCATACTGGTCGGCGGTGGCGAGGATGCGCCCTTCGGCGAGGAGCTCCCGGACGGCCGAAATGTTGTCGAATCCTGCGACGAGAACCTGCTCTTCGAGGCCGGCCTGTTTTACGGCGGCCGCCGCGCCGAGGGCCATGTTGTCGTTGCTGCAGAGCAGCGCTCTTATGTCGGGGTGCTCGTTGAGCAGAGCAGCGGCCACCGAATGCGCCGGCGCCTGCTCCCACCCCCCGCTCTGAATACTCACGATCTCCATCCCGGCGGCGTACATCGCGTCTTCGAATCCCCGCTGGCGTTGCTGCGCGTTGAACGCCGTTGGAATCCCTCCAATGATGGCTACCGGGTCACCGGCCTCCAGATGGCCGGCCACGTACGTTCCTACTTTTTCGGCGCCCTGTCGATTGTCCGGCCCGACGAAGGGGATCGATACCCCGGTCTCTTCCATCACTTCGTCGTCGAGCTTGTTGTCGATGTTGATCACGACGATCCCGCCGTCGACGGCTCGCTTGAGAACGGGCACCAGCGCCCTGGAATCCGCCGGCGCGATGACGATAGCATCGACCCCGGTGGCTATCATGTTTTCGACCATGGAGACTTGCTGGCTGAGGTCGCTTTCGTTCTTGATGCCATTGACGATGAGTTCGTACGTCGCTGCATGGGCCTCCTGATGGGATCGCGCGCCATCGGCCATGGTTACGAAAAACTCGTTGGCCAGGGACTTCATGATGAGTGCGACGCGTGGTTTGTCCTCACCTTCCTGCTGCCGGCACCCCGCCAGAAGCACCATGAGCATCCCGACCAGACAAACGACCATCCCGGTACCGTAATTAAAGCGTTTCATCTTGCATCAAAACGAAAAAAATGTGTATGCTACCCGGAGATTACAGAAGCTAAAGGTATAATACAATGCGAGCATCCACAAATTACTCGTTCCTCATCAGGGCCCCGTTCATCGCAACGAATATCCGCTCCTTCGTGCCGTTTCTTTTGACGGGGTTTTTGGTCTTGACGACAGCCTGTTTCGCTCCGGAAGCCTTGAAGGCTCAGGACGGGATCAGGCTCATCATCGATACCGACGCCAACAACGAACTGGACGACCAGTATGCCCTGGCCTATGCGCTGTTTAATGAATCCGTCTTCGACCTGGAGGGCATCACAGTGAATCGTACCTCCAACGGGGGAGACATCGACGCGCATTACGACGAGGCGGCTCGCATCCTGACCTTGTGCGGCCGAGAAGAGATACCCCTGTTCAGGGGCGCGTCGGGTACGTATGCGGAGATTGCGCCAGCCCTCGAAGCGGACGATTTCGACGGGCACGAGGCGGTCGATTTCATCATCGAACGCGCCCATGCCGGCGACGCACGCCCCCTCGTGCTGGCCCCGATCGGCAAGCTGACCAACATTGCGCTGGCGCTGGAGAAAGACCCATCGATCGCGTCCCGCGTACGTATCCTCTGGCTGGGCTCCAACTGGCCCAAACCCGGCGAGTACAACCTGGTCAACGATACGTCGGCCGTGAACCCGGTCATCCACTCAGCGGCGCCCTTCGAGATGGCGCTGGTCCGCTACAACGAATTTTCGGGGACGTCGGCGGTTATACTGCATGAGTCGGAGGTGAACGAGCGCCTCCCCGGCCTCGGGATCCGCATCTCTGACCCCATCACCGGACGGCACGGGGGCGCCTTTTATACCTTCGGCGATTACGCCGCGGACCTGTTCGAGAAGATGGGGGACGAAACCCGGGCGCTGTACGACATGGCCGCGCTGGCGGTCCTCAAGAATCCCGACTGGGCGGAAAAGGCGTCCATTGACGCCCCCCGGCTCGAGAGCGGAACGTGGAGGTCAGCCCCTCGGAGCGATCGCACCATTGCCGTCTGGGAGAACTTCAACACCTCGCTGATTTTGAAGGACTTCTTCGATACCCTGCACCAGGTCACGCCACGATGAGCAGGCGCTTCCAGGCACGTCCTCTCCTCTCAGGTTAGTCCAGCGTATACGAGGATTCTCGATTTGCAGCCTGCTGTGCACAACCTGCGTACCATCACTGAATAATGGATGGTACGCATCTGTGCGTTATCGTTTTGCCCGGTCGGCTTTGAAAAGGCGGAAACAGACGGAAATCGACTGCGAGGCCTTATTTCAAAGCCGGCCATACAGACTGCTGTGCACAACCTGCGTACCATCACTG
>CAZGHT010000152.1:3774-7529 GCA_964525535.1 uncultured Rhodothermaceae bacterium | reverse complement strand
GTGGAATTCTTCGATTCCCTAGACGGGGATTCTGTCGTTGTGCCTGACAGCGATTCGACGCCTCCGACCGCACGGATCAGTTATACACATCCAACCCTGGGGCAAAGAACCATTGAGTCGACAAGTCCACAGGGAAATAACGACTCTGTGCCAGTAACGCCGGGATTTAGTACGGCCATATTTCTGGTTGGTGAAGATCTTCAGGGTGTTAAGTCGGTCACAATTTTGTCCTCTTCGAGAGTTCTATGTTGCAAAGACGGCATTTGCTCATTGACTCAGCCCATCAGCACCCCTCGTGTTGTGTCCAGCAATGCAAATGGGCCCGGGGATGTTGCTCAAACACGCATAACGGTTACCGACGGTATTCAGGTACCGACCGGGTGCGACGACTTTAATCTGACAGAATGGAGTCAAGGATTTTCTCTTGAAGTGGAGAATTTCTCAGGAACTGTAAGCCGAATCGGTGTCGGTTTTGTGTATAACTAGGCCTATTTCAGGGTACTGTTCTCGCTTTTAGACATCTTGTTTCCACCCAAAAGATTCACGGCGTGTTAATCAACGGAAAGGAAAAAGGAGGGCTACGTGTGAATTAGGGATCAGTATCCCTCGCAGCCCCCTTCCTCCTAAACTCCATACTAATTTAATCCTTTTGTTATCAGCCCCCGTGATACCCCTCAATTAAGTTAGACCTCTGGTGCTGAACAGGCGAGGTCTTTTATTTGTCTCTTCCCACGCGTGATGCGGCCGTCCAGGCTCGATTAAACGAACGTCGAAGGTACGCCCCCCTCAGATCCCCTCGACTGCGCGGGGGCAATACGTCAAGCGCACGGCCCTCCCTTCAAAAACAGTTCTGTACAAACACTTCCATCATACACACGATAGCACAACGAGGGATTTCACGATGAAACATAGCGCGCGGCTTATCGCTGTATTTCTGCTGGTTGTACCTGTACCCTCATTCGCCCAGGACCTGACGGCAACGCCAGAGGTCATCTATTTTGGTGACATGTCCATTTATCAGTCAGGCATCACTCGAGAACTGCGCCTCGAAAACACCTCAGACGGCCCGCTCCAGATATCCGCCCTGGAGATCCACGGACAAGATGCAGCCCAATTTGCCGTCGTGTCCGGCTCGATCTCGGATCCCATTCCGCCCGGATCGAGCGCCCTGTTCCAGGTGCGCGCCACGCCTACCCCCACCCCCACTCCCTATATAGAGGCGCATATAGACGTGATCGTTAACGGCAGCGAAGTGCGTGTTCCGCTGTACGCTACGGCTAGAGAACCCGGCGCCTTCTACGTGAGCCCTTCTGGAAACGACGATAACCCGGGGACCCGGGCACTACCCTTGCAAACCATCCAGCGCGCTGTCGATCAGGCCGTACCGCACGATTTCATTTTCGCAGAAGATGGGGTATACGAAGGGCCCGTAATCATGACCCGATCCGGAGAACCCGGCGCCTACATAACGCTCAAGTCTATAAACAAGTGGGGCGCAAAGATCGAAGTGATCGATGGGGAGGGGGCGCAAGACGGCATCAAAGTGGTGGCCAATTACATAACAATAGATGGGTTTGAGTTATACGACCCGGCTCCAGGAGCCGGCCGCATAGGAAACGGGATCACCATTTACGAATCCCACCACGTCGAGGCGGTTAACAACAACATTCACGACTTCGGGGGCAGTGGCATCCAGGGCGCCTATTGCGATCACGTATTGATCGAAAACAATACCGTGTACAATAACGCGAAATATAACCCCACCCAGTCGAGCGGCATCTCGATATGGAGAGCGTGGGCAGTGGATGACGCGCCCGGTTATCACATCGTCATCCGCAACAACCGCAGTTTCGGAAACACAACCATCACCAAGAATGCCAGAAACGTGAACACCGATGGGAGTGGAATCATCATAGACGATTTATGGGAATCGAAAGACGGTGAACGCTACCCGCACCGAACGCTCATAGAAAACAACCTGGCCTACGACAACGGAGGGTCTGGCGTACACATCTACAAGAGCAGCCATATCGACGTCTTTAACAACACCTCGTATCATAATCGCCATAACGAGGGGGTCACCGGCACCTTTCGAGGGGAACTGTACAGCAATAGGTCGAAGGATACGGTGTGGCGCAATAACATCGGTTATGCGAATCCGGGGAGCGGTATCACCGAATATAACCGGGCCATTTTCGCTCACAAAGCAGAAGATGCCGTATACGAAAATAACATCACCTACAGCACGGACTCCAACTATACACAATCCATCACTCTTCTCGATTCCGAGCCGACAGAAGCGTACCTCATGGCGAACAATCTCATCGGGGTAAATCCCCATTTCACGGATGCATCCAACCTGGATTTCTCGTTGAAGTCGGAAAGTCCGGCCATTGACGCCGGCAGCGACGACATTGCTTCCCTGGTGGATATCAACTATTTGACGAGAACGCTCGGCCCGGTCGATATTGGCGCTTTCGAATATTTTGACGTACCCTATCGAGTGGAACTCACGTCTTTTGAAGCGCTGGTAGCCGGTCAAGATATACAGCTCCGTTGGACCACCGCGTCAGAACTGAATAATGCCGGGTTTGCCGTCGAACAACGCACTCCGGAGAGCGATTTCGAAGAGGTCATGTTCGTCGAAGGCCATGGCACCTCGGACGTCGAACAGGTGTATCAAACAACCCTTCAAAACGTACCTCCGGGTACCCACTTCCTTCGACTGAAGAAAACCGGCCTCGATGGCAGCTTCGACTACAGTGGAACCGTCGAGGTTACGGTCGAAGATAACCTCCCCGTAGAACTCACGTCTTTTGAAGCGCTCGTGGCGGGTAACGACGTACAGCTCCGTTGGATCACGGCGTCGGAACTGAACAACGCAGGGTTCGACGTCGAACTGCGTGCTGCGGAGATGGAGTTCCAAAAGGTATCCTTCGTCGAAGGCCATGGCACCACCCACACGGAGCAGGTATATGAGACGACCCTTCAAGACGTCTCTCCGGGTACCTATGCCCTTCGCTTGAAGCAGGTCGACTTCGACGGCGCCTTTGCGTACAGCGAGGTCATTGACATTACCGTAGGTGCAACGGCGTATCACCTCGCCCAGAGTTATCCCAATCCATTTAACCCTCAGGCTACCATCCGGTATACCCTCCCCGTGAGCAGCCTCGTGACCCTGGAAGTGTTTGACCTGCTCGGGCGGAGCGTCCGGGTCCTGGTTCACGAAGAGCAGGCCGCCGGCGCATACTCGGTTCGTTTTGACGGCCAGAACGTGTCCACCGGCACGTATGTGTACCGATTAACGGCCGGGGCATTCAGCGAGACGAAAACGATGGTGCTGCTCCGGTGACGGACGGGCTGTTCTGAACGCCTCTACGACCTGTCGTTCGAGTCGAACGTAATCAGCACTTGATGAAGATACCGTGAATGGCTACTTTGAGTTAACAACCCCTTTGCCACTACGCTAGCGAGTCTACCATGAAATCCGCAATCTGCCTAATATGTTGCACTCTCGCTGTCATCGGGGCAGTGCATGCTCAGCCAGACCTCTCTTCGGAAGCGCTTCCGGGCCAGGAAACGTGTACGGATCTGAATGGGTCCTGGGAAATGATCTCGATGACTGTCACCACCCCCGATTCGGTTTACACGCAGGACGAGTCGGAAGTGCCGACGCTGAAAATACTCAACGATACGCACTGGATGTTTATCCGGCAGAGCGCCCAGGAGTTCGTTTTTGCCCAGGGAGGGACTTA
>CAZGHT010000152.1:1635-3674 GCA_964525535.1 uncultured Rhodothermaceae bacterium | reverse complement strand
ACGGGTGTGCGGGAGTTCATATCAGCATCAGCGGAGAGCAGGAGCACATAGGAACCGAAAATATCGTCAAGGCGGCAGCCCGGTCTTCGGTTGAGCGAATTACGTACATATCGGGCACGAATGCGTTGCGTGCACGATCAGCGGATGAGGTCGCAGAAGGCGCGCAGAGCCAGGGAAGGATCGATGACGAACGGATTGATGTTGCCCTGATACTCCGCAATCCTGACGGTGCGAATCATTTCCGCCGTATCTGCATCGTCGATCGTGTTCCAGGCGATCAGGTAGTCGAGCTGCCGCCGGGTCGTGAGGAAGGAGCGCTCCGCCACGCTCTCGTAGATGGTGTAGAAGTAGAGGGCAGCTCTCGCCGTGTTGCCCTGATGCACCTCCCGCGGTTCGAACGAGACGGAGGAAGACTCGCTGTAGGCGTCGATGTGGGTCGTGGGAATGTTCGTTTCGGAATCGTCCATGAAAAACCACCGGTTCGTGTCGGGGTCGGGAATCATCGCAAAAGGTTTGTTGCTGCGTGACGAATTCACGTTGGCCCTGGCGGGGAAGAGGTTGTGCAGGTCGCTTCGCGCCGGCTCGTCGCCGGCGCCCATGGATTGCGGCCAGGTATGCTCGGCATTAATGCCCCGTTCGAAGACCACCTTGCTCGGATCCCCTTCTGCCAGCTCTACCGTAAAACCGGAGTACACGCCTCTGACGAAGCCGTCCGGCGTGGCGTCGATGATCGCGTACATGGTGTCCCGGGCCACGTCGTACCCCAGTGTTGAGTCGGGAGAAAACCGGTCGCGCAGGCTGGTGCGGAGTGCGTTGCCGGTCAGGCCGGGAAAGAGGGTTCCTCGTACGCCGACGGTAGTCCGTACGGTGGTCGTAGAGGTCCCGTCCGAGATGGACGCTTCGATGGTGAAGACCCCCGCCTCGGCCGGGGTCCAGGAAAAGTCCCCCGTCGTTAGGGCCATCGTGGCGCCGGGCGGTGGGTTCACGAGGGCAAACGTGGTGACGTCTCCGTCGGGGTCGGACCCCCGATACGTAAATGAGATCGGCGTCCCGGTATCGATCAACATATCAGGCAAGAACTCTGTGATGAGGGGGCGCTGGTTGATCGAAGAAGAGGTGACATTGATCAGCGCCGTAGTCTGCGTAATTGCCGTGCCATCAGAGACCCTGACGGTCAACATAAAGGCCTGCTCGGCCTGGCTGGCAGAAGGCGTCCAGGAGAACGCTCCCGTCGATGCGTCGATGGCCGCCCCATCGGGGGCATCGACGAGGCTGAAAGTCAGGGCATCCCCATCCGCATCGGTGGCTTCGTAGGAGAACGCGAAGGCGGTTCCGGGGGGGATGATCCGGTCGGAGAGGGAACTCACAAACTGTGGGAAGACATTCCCTCCTGACGCCGCAACGGTAAAGGTACCCGTGAAAACCTGACGGACGTCGTTATCTCCGGACCAGTTTCCTCGATCGCTGATGGCGGCGAGGAGCGAAGCGCGCGTACCGGTCAGAGGGCCCGTATACACCACGTTGTCGAATTCGTCGAGAGCGACGGCGGTCGCTCCGTTGGTGAGCCCGTTGGGCAGGGCCGAAGTGTTGGAGCTGGTCGCATCGGTCTGCCACGTCCCGTTGCCTTCGAAGTTGAGGGCATAAATAAAGGAGGGGGTATCGTCGTCACCCTGGTAGGCCAGCAATTGATCGCCGGATACGGAAAAGGCGGATACCCCGCTCGTGGTGACGGTAACGACCTGACCCGCGGAGAGTGTATTCGGAGCCGTGTAGATGAGTGTTTGTTCGCCGCTTCTGAAGCCTCCGCTCGAGAACCAGCCGTTGTCGGTAAACTTGATTTCCGTGCCGGCTGCGATATCCGTCAGCGCGACGAAAGAAAACTCGTCGGGATTGTCGGCATTGAGGCTGACGACTGCGATGTCGCCCGGGGAAAGGGGTTGTGACCAGGCAACGATCGGACTCACGGCAAGACCGAGCAGCAGGAAGATCGAGGCGGACAGGAGGCGGGATGGCATAACGGGTATGATTCGTTTCATGGT
>CAZGHT010000152.1:0-1535 GCA_964525535.1 uncultured Rhodothermaceae bacterium | reverse complement strand
TTCAGCCGGCCCGATCGTATGCTGCGATGCGGGTGGCGCCGGCCACGGAGGGCTCGAAATACCGGGCCCGCACCGCTTTGTAGGCCTCATCGGCGAAGAAAGCGTCGTACGCTTCTTTGTCCCGGCAGTAGATGGCGAACACGCGGTTGATGTCGTGATCGGAGGAGGTCTGCAGCACGTCCGACACCCGGAAGTCGTACCGGAATCCGCCGCCGTATTGTTCGAGGATGGGCCGCATGGCGTCGCGGTATTGCTGATACATAGACTCGTCTGTGACGTGGAGTCCGACGATGGATTCGTAAGCCATATCTGCTTTTCTTTGTTGTTGACTGGTTGTATACTTGACTGGAGGGATGCATCCCGCATGGGGATGAGGATGCAGGAATCGATATCGAACCACCACCTGCCGGGGTATCGTTCTCAAGCCGCATTCATTCATAATCTACATCATTACGATGACGTATACACGACGAGAAACGTTAAAGGCGCTGACGGCAGGAGCGGCCGGCCTCGCAACGCTGCCGTTGACGGGGGGGGACTGGCGCGAAGGATTCGTTCCGGAGGACGAACGCCTGGGCATCGCCCTGGTCGGCCTGGGCCGGTACAGCCATGGCGCCCTGCGGCCGGCCCTGGGGGTGACGGAGAAGGTGAAACTCACGGGCATTGTCACGGGGACGCCGGCGAAAGCAAAGGAATGGTCCGACGCCTTTGCCCTCTCCTCCGACCACGTCTACAACTACGACACCTTCGATCGCATCGCGGACGACGAAGCCATCGACATCGTCTACATCGTCCTCCCGAACTTCATGCACGCCGAGTACACGATCCGGGCCCTCGAAGCGGGCAAACACGTGATCTGCGAAAAACCGATGGCAATGGACGTGGCCGAGTGTGAAGCCATGATCGAAGCCAGCGAAAAGGCGGGTCGGTTGCTGTCGGTCGGGTACCGTTTGCACTACGAAAAGCACCACCAGGAGGTCATGCGTCTGGGGCGGGAGAAGCCGTTCGGGCCGGTCAACTTCATCGAAGCCGGCCTGGCCTACTACCTGGGCGACCCGACGTTGTGGCGGCTGGATAAGGCCCTGGGCGGCGGCGGCGCCATCATGGATCTGGGGGTGTACCCCATCCAGGCGTGCCGGTACGTATCCGGCGAGGAGCCGTCTTCAGTAACCGCCCAGGCGTTCGTACACGACCGGTCCCGCTTCAAGGACATTTACGAAACCTTCTTCTGGCAGTTCGAATTCCCTTCCGGGCTCGTGGCCAACTGCACGACGTCCTATTCGTCGTACGTAGACCGGATGTATGCGAGTTGTTACCGGGGATGGTTCGAGCTGCAGCCCAGCTTCGGGGGGCGCGGCACGAGCGGCGCCACGAGCGACGGCCCGATGAACTTCGCTTCGGTGAATCAACAGGCGAGCCATATGGACGACTTCGCCTCCAGCATCCGGCAGGGAACGCCGCCGACGGTCAGCGCCCGGGAAGGGTTGCAAGACCTGCGTATCATCGAGGCGATCAAGCAGGCGATCGAGTCCGGC
>CAZGHT010000151.1:0-7853 GCA_964525535.1 uncultured Rhodothermaceae bacterium | reverse complement strand
CAGCCTTCCGCTGGGCATGATCGGTGGGGTCCTGAAGCAGGGCGAAGACACGCGGGGCATGATCGGTGGGGTCCTGAAGCAGGGCGAAGACACGCGGGGCACAGTCGGCCGGCTCCTGAAAGGGGTCGAAGACACGCGGTGCGCGTCCAGAGTGCGCCGATACACCGCCGAGCTCCCTCGACCGGTCCCAGACTCCTCCGGGGGCCTGCAGTGCGTCTCGGGCTCCTCTCCCAGGCCTGCGGCAGGTATTCAGTGCGCCTCGGACCCCTCCCGGCCGGCTCGTCATCGAGCCCGGAGCTGCGCTGACGGAGTGGCGCTGCGCTCGGGGAAGGGTCCGAGCTACGCTGAGGGGTATCGATAGCGTTCGGGCGCCCCTCGGTGAAGCCGGGGAGAGTCCCGGAGCAGTCTGGGCGTGGCGATAACTTCTCGGGGGGATGGCCGCCGGATTTCGAGAGAGGTCGGAGCGTCTCGGCAGAGGTTCTGCAGCAGTCTGAGAGCGGCTCACGCTCTTCAGCAGAGGTTCTGCAGCACTCTGAGCGGCGACGAAGTTACCCGGAAGGGGTTTGTATTCGGTCGGACGCCTTCGAAGCGGCACGGACGGGCGTCAATTCTGGGAGGAGGGCTTCGCAGCGTCTTCGAAGGCCGCCGTCCAGGTTTTGGCGCCCCGCGAGAAGCTGAGGACTGAGAACTGTGAACTGTGAACTGTGAACCACGAACCACGAACTACGAACTACGAACTACGAACTGAGAAATCCGAACTGAGAACTCATCCCCCGAGATAGGTCATCCGCCGGATCTGGCTTTCGGTTCCGGTGGTCAGGCGGACGAGGTACAGGCCGGGTGGGAGGCCGGCCGGCTCGAACGCGGTCGTGTGGCTGCCGCTCATACGCCAGCCTTCGTGCACCGTTCGGACGCGCCGGCCCAGGAGGTCGAATACCTCGAGGGTGATAGACCCTGAAGCGCGTAATTCGTAAGACAGCGTCGTCGATCCGCGAAACGGGTTGGGGTAGTTCGGATGCAGCGTGAAGGCCGCCTCGGGCCTGTCCGCTTCGGTATGGACCGGTGTGTTGTAGCGGAGGCGAAGCAACTGGCCGCGATAGGACAGGAGATACAGGCTGCCGTCTTCGGCGACGAGGGCGTCGACGAGTCGGAAATACCCGGTGCCAAAGACATGGGTCGTGTACGCGGAATTACCATCTTCTTTGAGGAGATACCGCAGCGTGGTGTCGAAATAGTCCGCGTAGAACAATGCGCCGTCGTAGGCATCCGGAAAACGAGGCGCTCCGTGCATTCCCTGCAGCCTGTAGCTGGCCAGGGCGATGGAGGACCGGGCGGTGGTCGTTTGGGGATAGGCATAAATGGGGAACAGGGGCTCTGGAGGCAACAGAGGAACGAAGTCGCGAAACAGGGCGGGGCCTTCGTAATGCGGGTAGCCAAAGTTTTCTCCCCCGCTCGCGAGGTTCAATTCCTGGTACAAATCCGTCCCCACGTCGCCGATGAACAGCTCCCCGGAGAGCGGATCGATGCTGAAGCGAAACGGGTTACGCAGGCCGAACGCGAATACCTCGCCCCGCCGATCAGCGGGTTCGTCCGGAAACACCGGGTTATCGTCGGGGATGCTCCCGTCCCGGTTGAGGCGCAGGATCTTGCCGTACAGGTTGGACAGGTTCTGGACGCGGTTCGCCTGGGCGTCGTCGCCCAGGCTGATGTAGAGCTTTTCGTCGGGGCCGAACCGCACCGTCCCCCCGTTGTGGAAGCGCGTCGTGTCGGGCGCACTGAAGCGTTCTCGTTTGGTGGCGGGATCGATCGTGAGTTCGGACGAAGCCGGATCGGACAGGTCCCCCTCCACCGTATAGCGGGCGACCTGGTTCGTGGAGTCCTCCATCGAATGAAAGAGGTAGACGTAGTTGGAATCCGGGAAATCGGGGTCGACGGCGATGCCGAGGAGTCCCTGCTCGGACGAAACCACGAGGCTGTCCACAACCAGCACCGGAGGAGCGACGACGGTCGTGTCGACGACCAGTTCGACGTGGCCCGTCTGGTGGTGGACAACGAGGAAGCGCCCGTCCGGGAGCCGGTCGAAGCCGACGACGCCCTGGTTCAGCGCGTCGGTGACGACGTCTACGGAAAACCCTGGCGGCGCCGTTTGCCCGGCGGCGAATTTCGTCAAGAAAAGGAGCAGTGATAACACCAGGAGGCGCCGGCATCCGGTACTTAGAACAGGAGATAAGGAATTCATGGAAGACGTGTCATTTGACGTTTCACGGGTGTTTGGTTATCAAGTGATGATACGCAGGTTGTGCACAGCAGTCCGTATGGCCGGCTTTAACATAACACATGAAGCCCGATTTCAAAACAACAGTCATACCCGGGCTCAACTGAATTGCGTATCGATCGGGACACGAGCGCAGCAACTGAAAAACAGAGGGTACGCGCCGGATGCGCATAGGTCCTGCCAGAGCGGCTTTGCATACTTACAAAGCTGCGTGAACCGGCCTGCTGTGCACAGTTCGCGCAACATCACTGAAAAAACCAATCCAGGATGGGTAAACAGCATGATGCAACGAAAAGGCAGTAAAATCGGGATAGGAATCGCACTGGGAGCCGGCGTGGGGGCCGCCCTCGGAGCGGCCATGGACGACATGGGGCTCTGGCTGGCGATCGGAATTGCCTCAGGAGCAGCGCTGGGCGCTGCGATGCCTCGCACAGGATCAAAGCGTGAGAGCGAATAGACAGAAAGCAGGCGTTTCTCACACGGAGACGTCATTCGGAGGTATACTCGAAGGCCCGCGTCCGCACCAGGCGGAAGCCGAAGAAGTTATGCCGGTGATCGGGGGCGTAGTAGTCGCGGTAGGTCACGCGCAGCTCCCGCGCGGCGTCGGTCCAGCTCCCGCCCCGCAAGACGAAGGGCGCGCCCTCAGCAGGCCCCTGCGGATCCGTCGTGACCGACGGGTCGTACGGGCCGTACCGGTCCTGCACCCACTCGTAGACGTTGCCGTGCATGTCGAATAGCCCCCAGGCGTTCGGTTTTTTCCGGCCGACGGGGTGCGTCCGGGAGCCGGCGTTGCCAATAAACCAGGCATACTCGGCGAGGGAATCGGGGTCGTTGCCGAAGCTGTACACAGAGGAGGCGCCGGCTCGGGCCGCGTATTCCCATTCCGCCTCGGTGGGCAGCCGGTAACAGCCGTTGCAGGCGGCGGCCTCGTTGAGCGTGTCCAGAAACGCCTGGATATCGTTCCAGCCGGCGTTATCAACCGGGTGGTCCTCGCCCGCAAACTGGCTGGGGTTGCTCCCCATCACGGCCGTCCACTGGGCCTGCGTCACCTCCGTTTTGCCGAGATACAAAGCCTGCGAAATCGTAATCGTGCGGATGGGCTGCTCGTCCGGATAGGCCAGTGAATCGTCGGAGCCCATCCGGAAGGATCCGGCATCGACGTAGACGAAGTCGGAGGAAACGAAGGGATCACGAGGTGCAAAAGCGTCATTCGTCTCCTGGTGATCGGCCTCCGAGCCCAGCCGGGAATACAGGACAACGCTCAACACCACGAGGCCGATCGCCGCCACAGCGATCAGGCGTATGCCGGGGGTGAATCTGTTCATAAGGGGATCATCTTCATCTTCGAAGCACCAGCCAATCATGGCGGTGATGGTACGCGAACTGTGCACAGCAGGCGGATTGACGCGGCTTTGCACGGCTGCAAAGCCGCTCTGGCAGGCCGTATGCGCATCCGGCGCGTACCATCTGTCATGGAGGTTCAACTCCGCTGGGGAATTGTGACATGCCTCCCCTTTTCCCGGGCAAGGCACATGCGAATTTTTGTTGTTCGATACCGAACACTTCGTGTTATGTATGCGAACACCGGATTGTGCTTTTTAATGCCTGAAGGGGCTTTGGGAAGGAGTATTGGGCCAATGTATTCCATGGCATAGAAGTTGACTTATACGCGCTGCAATCAAAATAATCCACCCACCTGAGTCAAGCGATCATGTTGAGCCACCTTCTGCGAGTCATATATCGGGGTTACCAGAAAAATAGAGGTTCATTTTTAATCAACCTTATCGGTTTATCAACGGCACTAACGTGCGTGTTATTTATCTATCTCTGGGTGAATGACGAATTAAGCGTGGATGCTTTCCACGAAAAGGACCGTCAACTCTACCAGGCTGTGGTTAACTTACAGACGTCTAATGGGGTATTGACCAGTGGAGGGTCCCCTCCTCTCCTGGGACCTGCACTGCTAAAAGAGATGCCTGAGGTAGAAGAGGCTGCCTACACCAACGTGAGCTTCTTCAATACGGAGGGAATGATTACCCGGGATGAAGCCAGGTTGCTGGCCAGGGGCCTTTTTGCCAGTGAAAACCTGTTTGACATTCTTTCTTACGAACTCATCGAAGGGGACCCGGGCCGGGTGTTGTCAGGGAAAAACAACATAGTCATATCTAGAGACCTTGCGGAAAAGCTGTTTCCCTCCACCCGTGATGCAATGGGGCAGACGCTCATGTGGAATGTACCTGTATGGGATATTGACGATGTATTTCAGGTCAGCGGTGTGTTTGAACCCCCACCCACCAATGCAACAAAACAGTTTGATGCAGTTGTGCTCTACGACTGGATGTCTGACAGCGATCCCAATGCGGCTCTGTGGCCGGGAGGGTATGCAGAAACTTATCTGGTCATGAAAGAGGGGGCAAATATCGAGCGGTTCAATGAGAAAATTGCCGACTTCCTCAAAGATAAACATCCTGCTAGAGAAAACACGACCTTATTTGTACAGCGGTACTCTGAGCGATATTTGCAAGGCACGTATAAGGAGGGTGTGCTGGTAGGAGGGCGGATCACCTACGTTCGATTGTTCTCGATTATCGCTTTGTTTATCCTGGCGATTGCCTGTGTGAACTTCATGAATCTATCGACGGCGAGAGCTGCGCTCAAGAAAAAGGAAATAGGGGTCAAAAAAACAATCGGGGCGAGCCGGCGCTTATTGATCCTTCAATTCCTTGGAGAGTCTACCATCCTGGCGTCGTTAAGTATGGGCGTTGCTCTTTTACTGGTGTACCTGTTGGCTCCGCACTTCAATGCCATTATGGGCAAGCAGCTGGCGCTGGATATAAACATGAACTTTGTGCTCCTGCTGACCGGCATCGCACTGGTTACCGGGTTAGGCGCCGGGAGTTACCCGGCCCTGTACCTTTCAGGATTCACTCCCCAGACCTTGTTGAAAAAGAGCATTCCCCATGCACCCGGTGAACAATGGATTCGTAAGGGGCTTGTCATTTTTCAGTTCACTATGACTGTGATGTTCATCGTAGGAGTTCTAGTTATTCATAACCAGTTACGATATACCCAGGAAAAAAACCTGGGCTACGAACGGGACAACGTGATCAGTTTTGGGCGTGGACCCCTGGAAAACGAACAGCAAAACGACGCATTACTCGCTGAAATACGGCAGATCCCCGGTGTGCTCAGGGTCTCCAATATGGCGGGGACGATTCAATGGGGGCAAGACAATCAAAGCGGGTATTCCTGGCGCGGCGAAGAAGACGATCGGAGGATTGCGTTTAAATCTCCCCGTATTGGATACGACGTCATCGAAACGCTTGATATGGAGATGTTAGCCGGCCGTTCCTTCTCAAGAGAGATGAATGACGATGCATCCAAGATAATAATCAATGAATCTGCGCTTGAATTGATGGGTCTTGAAGATCCTGTTGGATCTGTGATTCAATATGGAGAGGAAACAAGGCAGATCATAGGGGTTGTTCGGGATTTCAATTATGGTTCTCTACATCAACCCATCGAACCACTCATCTTCAGGTTTCGGGAGTTTGGGGGGAATTTTATAGTCAAAGTAAGAGCAGGAACTGAGGAGCGTACGTTGAGCCAGCTGGAGGAGGTGTATGCGTCATTCTTCCCTGGATACGACTTCGAATATTCGTTTATGGATGATGATTACCAGGCGCTGTATGCCTCCGAGAATGTGGTAGCGACCCTTTCAAAATACTTCAGCATCCTTGCAATCTTAATCTCATGTCTGGGTTTGTTGGGGCTTGCTATGTTTGTTGTAGAGCGCCGCACCAAAGAGATTGGCATACGCAAGATCCTGGGATCCAGTGAGTGGGGTATTCTCTATTTATTGTCCCGCAGTTTTCTGAGCATGGTCGTGATTGCCATTCTGATTGCTTTGCCCATCAGCTACATCGTTGCAAACCGCTGGCTGAATGCCTTTGCGTACAGGATCGAGTTATCGGTATGGTTTTTCGCGGTCGCCGCTGTTGCGACCCTCTTGATTACGTGGTTCACCGTGAGTGTGCATACCATCAAAGCCGCCTGGGCCAATCCTGCCGATAGCCTGCGTTACGAGTAGAAATGCCGATAGTGCGTTGTATATGGCCACCTTGAGAGAATTAGGCATCTGTGCGTCATCGTTCAGCCACAACGGCTTTGAAAAGACGGAACCAGACGGAAACCGGCTGCACTGCATCATTTCAACGCCGGCAAAACGAGCTGCTGCGCACAACTTGCGCAACATCTGTTACGAACGGATGTTACGCGAACTGTGCACAGCAGGCTGGATTACGCGGCATTGCATACATGCAATGCTGCTCTGGCAGTACGTATGCGCATCCGGCGCGCAACATCTGTTACTTATAGAAAGCGTCATCCCGCACTTGATGCGGGATCCAGAAACCGGTTTAGACAAATTTCTGCATTCCCAATCGAGTTGGGAACGGCCGTATTAAGGGATGGGCCAACAGGTACAATATGGACGAGATCCCAATATTTTGAAAGTCGCCTTACATGTGCGACGAAAACCGCAACTGCAAAAACGCAAAACGTCGAATCCAGACCGCGCAGGGTACGATTCGGCGTTAATACGGTGGTCAGGGAGGTACGCACGTCGGCGAGCGATCACGCCTTCCGTTCGCTCCGATACAATCGACTGCAGCCGATGCACATCGGTGCGGATCCGGTTGTGACGCTCGATAATTTCCTTTACGGCCGGATGCCGGCGTACGTCCACGTTCGGTACTGAAACCCCTTTGGTTTTTGCCTTTTTTTACACGTTTTTTTGTTGTTATTGAAGGGCTCCGAGGGCGTCCCGAAAGCCATCTTTTTGCGGCTCGCGACCCCGACAAGGTCGTTTTCGATTTGCTCCACCCTCCCCATTGTACGTGAGTCCGTGTGTTAGCTAACAAAGGAGCGAACAGTAGATAGACTCGAATGGTATACTCAAAACAAATTCCGTCTCCCCTTTTTAACACAGGCCTGTACACTTATCTTAGCGACTGATTAAGCCCTTTATTGATACTCAGCCAGTCTTCCTTTATGTCCGAGCCCAAGGATTTCTTCATCAGCTATACCAGTGCAGACTGCATCTGGGCAGAATGGATCGCTCGAGAGCTTGAAAAGGGTGGCTATTCGACTGTCATACAAGCGTGGGACTTCAGGCCGGGATCGAACTTCGTTCTTAACATGCAACGGGCTGCTTCAGAATGCAAAAGGACTATTGCGGTGCTATCTGAAGCCTATCTCAATGCTGCATTTACCCATCCTGAATGGGCAGCCGCCTTCGCTCAAGATCCAACTGGAGAAAAAAGCACCCTGCTTCCGGTTCGGATTGCAGAGTGCAAACCTCGTGGAATTCTGACAGCCATCGTTTATATCGATCTGGTTAACCTGGTTGAAGAAGAGGCCAGAAAAGCACTCCTGAAAGGAGTGGACCCGAATAATCCAAGGCCTGCTCATGTGCGTTTTCCTTCAGACTGGTCTAAACGCTTTCCAGGCACGTTGCCCAGTGTTTGGAACGTCCCCTTTAACCGCAATCCCAACTTCACCGGACGCGAAGACCTCC
>CAZGHT010000150.1:0-7963 GCA_964525535.1 uncultured Rhodothermaceae bacterium | reverse complement strand
GCGGTGAGAATGCCCAGTTATTTTCGGGGTGACTTAAGTGTGGAGTACTATGATCTATGCGTTATGGCTTTGCCCAGACGGCTTTGAATGCGCGCATATAGCTTAAAAACGGCTGCATGGCAGTCATTTAAAGCCGGCACAACGGGATGCTGTGCACAACCTGCGTATCATCACTAAATACCTAAAATGTACCGAGGGCGGGACTCGAACCCGCACGGCCCGAAGGCCAACGGATTTTAAGTCCGTTGCGTCTACCTATTCCGCCACCCCGGCTCGTTTCATGCGATATCCATGTACTTCGTTGATACCCGCGGGTTTCCTCAAAAGTACGGGAGAGCTGGAGTTACGAGAAACTGACTACTGTCAGCTGGCTGCTGACTCCTGACCACTGTAAACGAACCATTAAATTCACGGTACCGGTCCGCTATGGTTTATTGTTATGGTCTCGTGGTGTATCCTGTAGTCCAGCAATGCCTCAAACCACCCCGTTCCACGTCCCCACGAATCCAATGAGCCCCATGAATCGCTACGCTGCTGAATCCGGCGCCTGTGCGCCGGACTCCGCATGCCGAACTCATACGTCGCGCCGCCAGTTTCTCCAGACCGCTTCGTCCCTCCTGCTCCTGCCGGCTGCTTTGAATACCCCACCCCCCCTGTCGAAACCGCCGGCCCTGTCCATGGGCGTCATCGCCGACCTCCACCACGGCCTCGCCCCCAGCGCGATGGACCGCCTCGAGGCCTTCATGGAAGCGGTCGACGAACGCAAGCCGGACCTCCTCTTCCAACTCGGCGACTTCAACTACGGCCGGCCCGACAGCAACGAATGCATGGACCTCTGGAATCAGTTCGACGGGCCCACCTACCACGTCCTGGGCAACCACGATATGGACTTCTTCGGCAAAGAACACATGCAGGACCTCTGGGAAATGCCCGGCCGCTACTACTCGTTCGACCGCGCCGGCTTCCATTTCGTCGTCCTCGACCGCAATAACCTCCGCACCCCCGAGGGGTTCGTCCCTTACGACGCGTCCAACTTCTACGTAGACGGCACCCTGCGCGCCCACGCCGATCCCGAACAGCTCGAATGGCTTCGCGCCGACCTCCAGGAAACCGCGCTGCCGGCAATCGTCTTCGTCCACCAGGAACTCGGCCAGGAAAAAGAAGAACTCCCGCTGGATACGGCCCGTGGCGCCATCGAACACGTGTTGCAGGGCGCCCGGTTCGACGACGGCCGGCCCAAAGTGCACTCCGTTTTCAACGGGCACGCCCACGTCGATCGGTACTACAACAAATTCGGCATCCACTTCGTCTGGATCAACAGCGCCTCCTATTGCTGGGTGGGCGAGCCATACGGCCGCATGGCGGATTACACGGAGCCGCTATTCGCGTTCATCGACCTGCACGATGACGGCGTCGTCGAGATCAAAGGCCGGCAGGCCGACTGGGTACCGCCTACGCCCAAAGAACGAGGCTTCCCCCGGCACGAACAAATCAACACCTACATCGCGGACCGGCGGCTGTCTTGAGTCCGGGGTACTGAGTCCGGGATCTCCCCCCTACTGCCTACTGTCCATGGAACCTCCGGGCGTAGAAGTCCATTCAGGATTGTTTCAAAACAAAGCTGGCAGAACGACCCCTTTATGCCGGACCTCTCCCCGCAGACGGCAGCATCGATACGACGTGCGCTGGATGCCTACAGCGAAAACGCCTACGCCCCGTATTCGTCCCGACAGGAATGCGCCCTGCTCGTCCTGCGCGATGGACGCTGGATGCCGGGCGTCCGGATCGAAAGCGCCTCCTATTCGCTGGTCATCCCTGCCGTCCTGAATGCGTACACGTCCCTGCGTACCCTGACCGCAGAGCCTCCTGCGATGCTCTGCGTTAATTACCCCCTCGAAGCAGCCGACCGGGTGTACGCGGAAGCCATCGCGCGAGGCGGCCTCGACGAAGTCGACGACCGCATCTGGTTTCTGGACGAACCCTTCGACACGCCCTGGAACGTGACCCCGATTTCACCCTATCTCGATGCACCCTCCCCGGAGTCGCCGGCAGAAGGCGTTGCTCTGGCCCGGGCCCAGACCGCGAATGCGCATGCCCCGGAGTCCGATTTCCCGGTGGCCTGCGTCCTCGAAACGAATGAAGGCCGATTGATACCCGGTGTGAATGTCGAGCATTCGGACTGGTCGCGCATTTTGTGCGCAGAGCGCAACGCATTGAGCACCGCCTATACGTTCGGAAACCGGGATGCTTCTGCTCTGTATCTAACCTGCTTGAGAGACCCGAGGTGCACGCCCTGCGGGGCATGCCGGCAGCTCCTCGCGGAACTAACACCGAATGCAGTGCTTTGGATGGATCGAAGTTCTACCCAGGCCTCTATTCAGGTAGAACGTGCTACCCCTGAGTCTTTATTACCTGCCTGGTTTAATGGAGGCATCCTGAAACAAGGTGTGCCCGAATGAAGATGGTTTTGCAGCTGGTATGATTCCACTACAACTGGTGATTTTTGCTGTCGGCCTGGTCGCCCTCTATTTCGGCGCGAAGTGGCTGGTCACGGGGGCGTCCAGCCTGGCGCTTCGCTTCGGGGTACGCCCTCTCATCATCGGTATTACGATAGTGGCGCTGGCCACGTCCATGCCCGAATTCGTGGTGAACCTCGTTGCGGCCATCACAGGGGAAGACAGCCTGGCGCTGGGCAACATCGTAGGATCCAACATCTCCAATATCGGGTTGATACTCGGCGTCAGCGCGCTGGTGATCCCGCTCTCCGTCGCCCGGAGCGTGCTCCGCAAAGAGTACCCCATCATGATGGGGGTCATGGTATTCTTTTACGTAATCTCGCTCGATGGGACGATCAGCCAGGTCGACGGTATCCTGTTGATCGCTGGATTAATCAGCTTCCTGCTGTACCTCATTCGAGACAGCCTGAAAGTAAACAGCATTCCTATGGCGACCGAGGAAGTGGCGGACGCGGAAGAAGCAGACAGCATGACCAAACGAGTCCTGTATATTCTCGCGGGCATGCTGGGATTGTCCCTCGGCGCTCGCCTCATGGTGTACGCCGCAGTGAATATCGCCGAACAACTTTCGATCGATCCGATCATCATCGGTCTGACCGTAGTAGCCATAGGCACGAGCCTGCCCGAACTCGCCGCGTCACTGGCCTGCGCGCTGAACAAGCAGGCGGATATGTCGGTCGGCAATGTGATTGGCAGCAACCTGCTGAATGTTCTCTTCGTAGTAGGATTAGTCTCGACGATCCGCCCACTCCACGTAGATACGGCGTCCATCGATATCCATCTTCCCGTAATGTTGGGATTTAGCGCCATCCTTTTGCCCCTTGCCTGGTTTCAACGCAAGATCACGCGCGTACACGGAACGATTCTCGTCGTGGGATTCATAGGGTATATGGGCTACCTGATCTACCTGATCAACCCGAGTTGATCCACCAAAACCGGAGGACCGAAATACTGAAGATGAGTCTGTCGTTTGGGATATCTCCTCTCTTTTTACTTCCCTGTCTGATCGCAGCTGCGGCTCTGGCCTTCTGGGTATACACGAACACCGTGCCCAGGGTATCCGGCGCGAGGAAATACGCCCTCGCCTTTTTGCGATTCAGCAGCCTGTTCCTGGTCCTGTTTCTGCTTTTCGAGCCCATCATCCGGAACATGGCGCGTACCGAACGTCCTCCCGTGCTCGCCGTTCTGGTGGATGACAGCCAGAGCCTTACGGTGTACGACGGGGGTGCTGCCGGCGATTCCGCCGCACTGCCCTCGTTAGTCAGGCAGGCGCTGGGCGGATTCCCCGAGCAATCCATCCCCGGCGAGGTACGATATTATCGATTCAGCGACGCGACACACCCCGTCGACGCAGGCTCCTCCCGCCTGGCAGACTCGCTGACCTTTGCCGGCGATCGCACCAATATTTCGCAGGCGCTCGACTTCGTGCGCGAAAACCTCAGAGAGGACAACCTGCAAGGCGTGTTGATATTTTCCGACGGTCAGTTTAATACAGGCCGCAATCCGATGTATCTCGCCGAGCGATATCCAGTACCCATCCATACCGTTGTGCTCGGCGACACGACGCGGCAGCGTGACCTTCAAATTCGGCGAATCACAACCAACGACCTCGCCTACGTAGGCGACGAGCTACCCATCCAGGCCAGTGTACTCAGCGAAGATTTTGCCGGCGAACGGGTGACCGTCTCGTTGTTCGAGGACGGCGTCCTTCTCGAGTCGATCAATCTCGACCTGCCGGCCGGCACGGCCGAGATTCCGGTAGACCTGTTTCACGTTCCTGAGACGCCCGGCCTGCACCGATACTCGATCAGCGTGACGAACCTCCCCGGGGAAGTAACCCTGCGCAACAATACGCAATCCTTCGCCGTCCGCGTGATTGAGAATAAAAAGAGGATCCTTTTCCTGGCCGCAGCGCCGGAACCCGACGTCTCCGCGATTCGCCAGCTGCTGGCTGACGATACCGACCTCGACGTGGATCCGTACGTCCAGAAAAGCCGCACGGCCTTTTACGGAAACAAAACCCTCGACAGCCTGGACTCCTATGACGCCGTGGTGCTCGTGGGGTACCCCGGGCGCGCATCCAGCCTCGACGTCGGACGCCGGGTTGCCGATCAAATCGAATCCGGTTTACCCGCCCTCTTCATCCTGAGCACGCATACCGACCTGAGACTGTATAACGAATTATTTGCCGACCTCCTCCCCGTCCAGCCTCGCGTCTTTCGGGTTAACTTGATAGAAAGCATGTTCACGCCGACCCCGCAGGGCGCGCAACACCCGTTGCTTCAGATCCCCGACCTGATTCCCGCCTACTGGGACATGCTCCCCCCGCTCGTTTTTAACGACAGCCGCTGGCAGGCAGCCCCGGATGCGCGGACCCTGGCCACCCATACCGTCCGGGGGATTCCGCTGGACGACCCGCTCCTCGTCATCCAGAGCCGCAACCAGCGCCGGTCGGCCGCGTTGCTGGGCGCCGAAACCTGGCGATGGAACAACTTACCTGAAGACCTCGATGCCGCCGCCAACGTCTGGCCGACGCTCTTTTCCAATGTGCTGCAATGGATCACCACGCTGGAGGACGACCGCCCGGTGCGCGTCGCACCAACGGAAGATCTCTTCGGTGGAGGATCCCCGATTCAATTTACCGGCCAGGTATACGACGAGAGCCTGAATCCGGTCGACGGCGCCTCCATCGAAGTCGAGGTTATTGCCGCCGACAGCATCAGGTATCCATTCACCATGAAGCCGGCCGGCAATGGCCGGTATGTGCTGGATATCGGCGCCCTGCCAGAAGGCACTTACCAGTATGCAGCGCGCGCTACGCAGAACGACCGGGAGCTGGGGGCTGATCAGGGCTCCTTTGCCGTGGGGTCATTGACGCTCGAATTCAAGGAGACCCGGGCTGACGGACAGCTCATGCGGCTCCTCGCTCAACGCTCCGGCGGCGCAGTGTTCGATACCGATAACCTCAGTACCGTGTCGACGCATTTAGCCGGCTCTGATACCTTCCGCCCCATTTTTTTTGAGGAACGTATTGAAACTGAGCTCTGGCACCGTTATATCTTCTTATTCACTATTCTGGCTTTATTAACCACTGAATGGTTTTTCAGAAAACGTAGTGGGATGGTGTAATGCTTATGAATGATTCGGAAGCTTCAAGCAATAACGAGTACTCCTCCCCTCTCGAAGGCGTCGCCATAGAATCCATCCAGATTACTCTCGACCTCTATCGATCGGGAAAAGCCGGCGTCCCGCTCAATACACTCTGGCAGTTTGCCTGCCCTATCCTGGATCACTACCAGCTCGACCTGGATGTCGATTTCGACACCGAGGTCACGCCCGCCAACGTCGACGACATGACGCTCCTGCTCGACGTCCTGGAAACCGCCAGCATGATCTGGGATTACTGCGCTCTCGACAAAAAAGAAAAGTCCATCTCGTTCGACGTGCTCATGCAAAACTTGCTCGGGCACGGCCCCGACCAGCATGAGATGAACCAGTTCATACACCTGCTCGGAAAGATGGAGTCGCTGTGGGAAACGCTCTCTGCCAACCCCACTACGGCGGCCTTCGATGGAATGCCCTGCAGCGACGACGAAGACTCAAACGCCCGCTCACCGGACCGCCGGAACGGCTCCTCGTATTACGGCCCGGAAAAGCTCGATATCCCGGACGCGTTCGCTCTCTTTTCTCGCCCCCTGCTGGAGAACGATCACATCCACGAAGATCCCGACCTTCTCGACGAAGCGATGATGCGTGCCCAGGCCTACTGGGACCTCGCGCACGCGCCGGGCGACCAGATCGAGCAACATATCGACGTGCTCATCTCTCAGATGGGGAAAACCTCTGAAGCCCATCATCATATCAAGGAAGAAGCGCTTCACATGATTCAGCGATTTCAAACGCTGTTTCCCGAGCGCGCGTAGTCGAATTCAGCACGGGAGAGGCTCATGGATGTATTTCAGGAAACGCTGCAAACCATTTCTAATTTCGACGATCTCCTCATCGCATCCAGGCGGCATTTGCACCAGCACCCTGAAGTCGGGTTCCAAGAGTTCGAGACGTCTCGATACCTGTGGAATATGCTGGAGTCCCATGGATTCGACGTCCATGGCCCGCTCGCCGGCACGGGGTTATACGTAGATATCGACGGCCACCTGCCCGGACCCGCCATCGGTTACCGTGCCGATATCGACGCCCTGCCCACGCAGGACGCCAAACACGTGCCGTACGCATCCAGAAACAAAGGCATCGCCCACCTCTGCGGCCACGACGTACACACCACGATCGCCCTCGGCATCGCTTTCATGCTCGACCGGAACCGTGACGCGTTCCCGGGCACGGTGCGCGTCTTCTTTCAGCCCAACGAAGAAGGACAACCCTCCGGCGCCCCGAAAATGATCGAGGAAGGCGTTCTCAATGACCTGGAAGCGGTCTACGCCATCCACGTCGACCCGACGCTGTCCACGGGTAAATACGGCCTCATCAAAGGGCCGGCCACCGCCGCCGCCGTTCGGTTCAAGGTCGTCGTCTCCAGCGCCAGCACGGGGCATTCGGCCCGCCCCCACGAAGCGGTCGACACCCTGTGGACCAGCGTTCAGATTGCCAATCAGTACTACCAGCTGGCCGGCCGCTTCTCCGATCCGCGCAACGCAACCATCCTCACGATCTGCCGCTTCCTGGGTGGAGAAGCGTATAACGTGATTCCGGCGTCCGTCGAGTTTGGAGGCACCTTACGCAGCATCAGCCTGGATACACGTATCGAACTTCAAAAGCTCATGACGACGATCGCGCGCGCACAGGCCGATCAGTCCGGCGCCAACGTCGACATTTCCTTCGACGAAGGGATCCCGCCCGTCCTTAACGATATCCGCCTGGTTGACCTGATGTCGGAGACCATCGTAGACGTGCTCGGCCCGGATGCCATCCATCTGATCGACCGGCCCAGCATGGGCGGCGAGGATTTCGCCAACTACCAGCAATACGTACCCGGTGTCTTGTTGCGCGTGGGTACGTCCTGCAACGCACGCACTTCGTACCCGCTTCACGACGCCCACTTCGACATCGACGAAGCTGCGATGTCCCCCGCCGCTATTCTGATGACGCATATTCTCATCAGCCACCTGACTCAGAGACCGCTGAGATATTAACAGATCGAAGGGCCGAAGGGGTCCGGGGTTCCTTTTTACAGTCATTCCTAACTCGATTGGGAACCCAGAAAACGAAGAAATGGGTCTAAACGGTCTCTGGATCCCGCATCAAGTGCGGGATGACGCTTTCTATTCATGTAGCGTTTGACTTCGCCAACAGTTACCCCCTCTGAATGCCCCCTCTGGCAAAACGTCTTCGGCAAACTATGGCAGAGGAGGGTACGAAAGCCTTTCCGGGTGTGTCTAATTAATGGATGGTACGCATCTGTGCGTTATCGTTTTGCCACAACGGCTTTGCAT
>CAZGHT010000149.1:0-8045 GCA_964525535.1 uncultured Rhodothermaceae bacterium | reverse complement strand
GGCAGCGCGTATGCGCATCCGGCGCGTAACGTCTGTTATCAAATGAGGGGAGGCACAGGGGGCTGATCCCTGGTCACGATTCCCAAAAGGTTTGATAACGTAGCGGTAACTTTTTCGTAGGACGATCACCATTAAGTTCAATGGGCCGGTGTCTATCCAGGACATATTGTCCGGGATAAACCCGGCGAACTCCCTTCCTGGCGTTTTGAACTTTAATGGCTTCCAATATCTTATGGATCTTTCTACTTTCCGTCTACGGCGTATTCTATGGTGCCTGACCTGTACGTGTGCCCTGATCGGGTTTTCATCGACTGCTTCTGCCCAGGGCATCGATGAATCGCTCTTTCCATTCTATCACGGGGTAGCGTCCGGCGATCCTTTAACAGACCGGGTGATCATATGGACCCGCGTGTCTCCGGACGAGGAGGGGATGGTCGAAGTGTCCTGGCGGGTTGCCACAGATCCCGGTTTGACCGACGTAGTGCGGTCGGGGCTCTATGTGACCGATGCATTCCGCGATTACACCGTGAAGGTCGATGTCGACGGCCTGAATCCGGGAACCACGTATTATTACGGTTTCTCCGCGCTCGGCAAGGCCTCTATGGTCGGTAAAACGAAAACGGCGCCGGCCGGCATGGTCGATCAGCTCAAGTTCGCCGTCGTATCCTGCAGCAATTATCAACACGGATACTTCAACGGATTCGCCCGCATCGCCGACCGTACGGACCTCGATGCCGTCGTTCACCTGGGCGACTACATCTACGAAATCTCGGCCACGGGGGACGATTTCTACGGGGCCGCCTCCCTGCGTGACAACGGCGAACGCCTCCATACGCCCGATAAAGAGATCCTGTCCCTCGACGATTATCGTACGCGATACGCCCAGTATCGCCAGGATCCAGACCTCATGCGGGTTCATCAACAACATCCCTTCGTGCTGGTCTGGGATGACCACGAGTCGGCCAACGATGCGTACCAGGACGGCGCCGAGAACCATCAGCCCGACGAAGGCGAATGGACCGACCGCAAAGCCATCGCCAAACAGGTGTACGACGAATGGATGCCTGTTCGCAGCGACCTCAATCAGTTTCCCCTCTATCGCACGGTGCGTTACGGCGATCTGGTCGATCTCATCATGCTGGATACGCGTCTCGAAGGCCGCGAACGGCAGCTGGCCAACGTCACGGATCCCGCGCTCTATTCCGCGGATCGCACGATTCTCGGCCCGGTTCAGAAAGACTGGTTCTTCAACGAACTCACCTCGTCGAATGCCCGGTGGAAGGTGATCGGCAACCAGGTCATCTTCTCCGAATTCAACGTCTGGTGGGCGGCCAATCCGGCCGATCCGGTGCTCAACTCCGCCATCGCCCTCGAGAGCATCTTCCTCGACATCTGGGACGGGTACCCCTCGGAGCGGGATCAGATCATTAATTACATTGCCGGCGCCGAAACCGGAAATCCGATCGATAATGTCGTTATTCTGACCGGTGACTTCCATTCGGCCTTCGGCTACGACGTCGCCCTGCGCCCTGCGCCCCTGTCGGGCTCCGACCCTTCGATCGCTCAGGCGCAGACCGCTCCGGTTCCTGTGCAGCCGACCTATAACCCGGCCACCGGCGAAGGGTCGGTGGCTGTCGAGTTTGCCACCCCCAGCATCACCTCGGCCAATTTCGACGAGAACCTGCCTCCCCCTGTCGCCTTCGGGTTCGAGGCACAGATCAACAATCCATTACCCGCCGATGCAGGGCCGGTGGCCGGTATCAATCCCAACCCGCATATGAAGTATACCGACCTGGACCGGCACGGGTATTTCATTCTGGATATCACCCCGGATCGGGCCCAGGCCGACTGGTTTTACACCGACGACCTCTTTACCCGCAACGACCAGGAAGCGTTTGACGAAGGCTGGTATACGGGGAACGGGGACAACTTCCTGCAGCCGGCGGATGGGCCGAGCGCTCCGAAGGTGACCCAGGATGCTGCTGCGCCCGTCGCTCCCCGGCCGGCAGCACCGATGCTCGTCGTGGAACAGTCTGCGCAAGGCGGCTTCCTTCTGAGCTGGACGGACGGGATCGCCGAAGACGCGTACGTCATCGAACGTTCGATAGACGGAGGAGCGTTCGAAGAAATCGGCCGGACGGAGGAGGACGCAGAATCCTTCGTCGATGAGAGCGCGAACAGCGACGCCGTACGTTATCGAATCAAAGCGGTCAACGAAGCATTCGAGTCGGACTACTCGAACGTCGCCGCTGCGGGTTCGGCCGGCGCGGTCACATTCGTCCTGGTCGATGCCGATGCCGATGCGGATATACAGGTAATCCAGCCGGGGGCGGTGGTCGATTTGAGAACGCTCTCGACGGACGCATTGTCGGTGCGCGCCGAGTTCAACGATGTGGCGCCGGCATCGGTCCAGTTCCTGCTCGATGGCGCCGTGACACGCACCGAAGGCGCAGCTCCTTATGCACTCGGTGGAGACGTTTTGGGGGACTACCAGCCGGTCGACGGCCTCGCCGGCCCGGGCGCCTTCTACCTCGAAGCGCGTGCGCTGGATGAAGGCGGGGATCTCCTCGAGGCCGGCCGTGTGTTCTTTCAGGTGATCGACTCCGACGTATACGTCGCCGGCTTCGTCCTCGTCGATGCGGCTGCCGACACCGACCTGGAGGTCCTTCCCAGAGGCGATGCCGCGATTGATCCGGCGGCGTATGAAACCGCCTCCCTGTCGCTGCGCGCCGAGGTGAATGGCGAGGAGGTAGAGCAGGTGCTCTTCGAGATCGACGGGGAAACGGTGCGCACCGAAAGCGTCGCGCCTTATGCGCTCGGAGGGGATGTCAACGGGGATTACGCGGCGGTCGAGGAGCTGGTTCAGCCCGGAGCGTTCGAAGTTCGAGCGACACCCTACACGTCAGCCGGCCCCGGAGCGCCTCTACTGGCCCGTATCCAGGTGAGCGGCGGCGCCTCGTTGCGGAGCGGGTCCTTCGAACGCAGTACGGTGGAGAGCGCGCGTCTCGAGGTGCCGGAAACGGTCGTGCTCGCCGGCAATTATCCGAATCCCTTCAACCCGACAACCTCTATCCGTTTCGGGTTGCCTTCGTCGATGCAAACGCGCATCGTCCTGTACGACATGCTGGGGCGTGTCATCGATGTGATTGTCGATGATGAACTGGCTGCAGGATGGCACGACGCCCAGTTCGATGGCAGTTCGCTTGCAAGCGGCATGTACATCTACCAGCTGGAAACGGACGATCGCGTGCTGATCGGCAGAATGATCCTTCAGAAATAAAACCGGACCCGGCCTGCCCTGCAGGCCGGGTATACACAAATTCCACGAGGCATTCCATGAACCGGTGTATCCTTTTTCTGCTGTTGTCGATCTTCATTCCTGAGGGTGTCTGGGCCCAGTCTGATGGAAGCGAGGACGGTCACGCGATCCGATTGAATCACATACAATTCATTGGCAGCCACAACAGCTACAAGGAATCCATCGAGCCGGCCCTGTTCGACATCCTTTCCGAACAGGACAGCACCCGGTTTCTGGGGCTCGAATACGAACACATCTCACTGACCGAGCAGTTGGACCTGGGGCTTCGCAAGCTCGAACTCGACGTGTTTTACGACCCGGAAGGTGGTCGATACGCGACGCCGTACGGCATCGATCTCGTCACCCAGCGCGGTGAGGAACCCCTCCCGTTCGATCCGGAAGGAGAGATGAACAAACCCGGCTACAAAGTCCTTCACATACAGGACATCGACTTCAGGAGCAATTGCCTCACGCTGGAGGCCTGCCTCATCGAGCTCCGGACGTGGTCGGACGCACATCCGGATCATATACCTGTTTTCGTAACCTTTAATGCGAAAGACGGCCGTTTGCCTGTACCCGAAGCGGTTGTGCCTTTGCCCTACGATGCGAAGGCCTTTGAGGATCTGGATCGGGAGATTCTGACGCATCTCGGGCCTGACAGGGTGTTTCGGCCCGACGACTTGAGGAGAGATCAGCCAACGCTCCATGCGGCCATCATGAAATATGGCTGGCCGCCGCTCGAGCAGGTGCGGGGCACGTTCGTTTTTGTGCTTGACGAGCGCGGAGAGAAGCAGGCTACGTACATAGCCGGTCATCCCGCTCTCCAGAGACGCGTGTTCTTCGTTAATGCCCCCGAAGGCACGCCCGAAGCAGCTATCCGCATCGTCAACAATCCGACGAAGGACGGCGCGTATATCCGCAACCTCGTCCGCTCCGGTTACATCGTTCGGACGCGTGCCGATGCCAATACGGTCGAAGCCCGTACGGGAAACGTGGATAGGCGTGCGGCTGCATTTCACAGCGGGGCGCACATCGTCAGCACGGACTACTACACGCTCCCGAACCGGTTCGGCACCCGGTACATCGTACGGCTTCCGGAATCGCTGGAGGCGCTTTGCAACCCTGTATCCGCATCAGAAGCCTGTAGGGAGGAGTTGTTGTCGCTTGACGATGCGGAAGAGTAAATTCTGGAGGGGATAGGCCGGAGTACCGGGATACACGGTGCCGGTTCTTACCGTCTGCCGCGCTCGGTGGCCATCGAAAGGGTCATGTTCAACGCTTTGCCCACGTTGAGAACGGCGACCACCTGATTGATCGTCGCTTCTTCGTCGGCGCGGAGCAGCAGCGTCGTGCGGTCCGCTTTGATGTTGCGGACGGCGTCCAGCAGGGCTTCGCGTGACACTTCGCTTTGTTCGACGAAGAAGCGGCCGTCGTCGGTGATAACCACGGTCACGTGGTTCGGATTGGAAGGCGCAGAAGCGTCTGCGTTCGGGAGGTTGACCCGGATCCCAAACTGCGGGATGAAGCTGGACGTAAGCAGAAAGAAGATCAGCAGCAGGAGCACGATATCCGTCAGTCCGGCTGCACTGAAGACGCTGAGCGGTTTTTTGGACGAGGAAAACTGAAGGGACATAACAGATACCGGGCGTTTATCTCATGTGGACGGGTTCCTGGAGCAGGTCGATGAAATCCGTCGCAGAACGTTCCATATCGTTAATGATCCGGTTGATACGGCCAATCAGGAAGTTATAGAAGAAGACCGCGATGATGCCGACCAGCAGGCCGGTGGCCGTCGTGATCAGGGCTTCCCAGATCCCCCCGGCGAGCACACTCGGGTTGACGTTGCCCTGCAGGCTCTGGATCTCCTGAAACGCCTCGATCATGCCGATGACTGTGCCGAGGAAGCCCAGCATCGGGGCGATGCTGGCGATGTTGGCCAGGATATCCGTCCGTTTTTCGAGTTCGAAGGCCTCGTATTTGCCGGCTGCCTGGACGGCGTCCTGGATTTCGGCGATAGGCCGGCCCAGGCGCTCGAGCCCCCGTTTCAGAATACGGGCGACTGCGTTGTCCTCGGCCTCACAGAAGCCGATGGCGCCCTCAATATTACCCTCCTGGATGTACCGTTTGGTTCGCTCGGTGATATACCGGGGGTCGGTTTGCGCGTTGCGCAGCGTGTTGAGGCGCTCGATGAAGAGATAGAACATCAAAAACGACAGAAGGGCCAGGGGAATCATGACCCAGCCGCCCTGAAGTACGATGTCTAGCAATGTGGTGGTTTCTGGACTGGGAGCAACCAGGGAGTCTGGCGGTATTGCTGCCGCATCTTGAAAAAATGATAGTTCCAGATGTACGTCTCGAAGGATACTAAAACGATTATGGATCATACAACAGCTAGTCAATCTCTAGTAACCAGGCGTCGTCCGGAACGCTGGACCGATTATTTTCCAAGGTCGCCCTGGCTTCGTTATATGTGTCGAATTGTCCGACGGCAACGCGGTGTCGCGGCGTGACATACTGATTCGTCAAGAGGATGCCGATCGGGAATCCGCGATCTTGAAATCGCTGGGTGAACACATCGGCGATCCGTTCGGCTTCGTTGCGTTGCGTCTCAGAAGCGACGATGATAGCCCAGCCGCCGCGCTCGCGGTCGATTTCGATCCGTTGAATGACAGGAGGCTGCTCGTCCGGCGCAGGCTCCGGAATAACCGGAGGGGCTGCGGAGGGATCGTTGGCCGCGCTGTCGGGCGATAATCCAACCGAAGAGGTTGCTGAAGGATCCGTGGCGGACGGATTTTCTGCAAGGCTGTTATCACCGCCGTTATCACCGCCGGCAATCCCGCCGTCCGGGGTGGTCGCCACGGGATCATTGGCGGACGGGCTCGTGAACGAAGGCAGGTTGATGATGGGGCCGTCGCTCGCATTGAAGGGGGGCCAGCCCATGATGTACGCCCCGGCGCCCCCGCCCAGAATCAGGAGGAGGGCGGTAGCCGCAACCCAGGTCCAGGAAGAAGAACCGGATTTGCGGGTTTCGGGGCGATAGACGTAGGGGTTGGGATCTTTGTCGTCGCCGGCAGGGACGGGTTCGCGCTCCTTGTGAGGGGCGTAGGGGTTGTCCGTGGCGCCGGGTGAGGAAGGCGGGGCCTGCACGGTCTGTTCGGGAGCCAGGAAGATCGTGTCGTCGGCTTCCGTCGTGGCCTCCTCGGAGTAGATGGTGTCCGACGCGAAGAGGGTGTCGTCGGGGTCGGCGTTGGATGCGGAGCTCGATACGGGAGAGAAGAATTCGTCCTCGGCCGAGAAGTGATAGGTGGCCGTGTCGTACTCCTGGGTGGCCTCGTTCGGCAACTGGTCGTCGAACAGTTCGTCTGAGTCGTCGAACAGTTCGTTCGAGTCGTCCAACGGATTGGCGGCCCAGGCTTCGGTGTCCTGGGGCGCGTTGTCCGCCTCCATACTCGAGGCCGGCGAGAACAACGTGTCGTCGGGATCCGCATCGACGTCGAAGTACAGTTCGTCCTGGTCAGATGGCTCATCGTCAAAAGAAGAGAACGGAGAGGAGGGAGGGGTCGGGAATTCCGTTTCCCAGTCGTCGGCGCTCAAGTCGATCGTCGTGTCGATATCGAACTCTTCGCCCTCTAATTCTTCGAAGAACGGACTCCATTCGGTATCGGAATCGGAGGAATTAGGGTCTGAATGGTTGGTGTTTGGATCGTCTTCTTTCATAGATGCAGCTTCCACCGCCCCATTTGATCGTGGAGCATCGTTGGCGGTTATCGGTGAAGAAAAGGGTGTATGGTCTTGATTTGAAGTCAGTAGTTCCTCGTCAAACGACGCCGTATCGGTCATCGCTTGCTCGGAGGCGTCGTCCTCGCTGAGCCGAAACAGGTCCTCCGAGATGTCCTGCGACAGGATTTGATCTAAAATATCCTGATCTATATCCTTTTCGTTCCTTTTGGAGGCGGTTTCTGAAGATATTCCGGATTCCGTTCCGGATTCGGAAGGAACATTGACCTCGACCAGCTCGGTCTCGAGAGCGCCAAACCGATTGTTGACCGATTGCGACAGCGTCTCGTCGGGCTCGAAAAGAACCGTGCCCGCCGAGCGCCGGAACGTCCCCAGGCCCGGAAGAGTCGCTGTCTGCTGTGTTTCGAGTTGATCCTTGATTTCCTGAATGCATTCCGATAGCGCAGCGCGTGCCTCTGCGTCTGACAGATCGAGCCGCTTGGCCAGGTGCTCTATGAGTTGAACGGACATAAAGGATGGTCAAGGTTTTGAGCGAGCAGCAGACGACAGGTGAGGATCAGGACTCGTCGGGGTCGAATACGACGGTATCTCGGGGGGGACGCATGACGATCCGTCCATTTTCATCTTTTGTTATCTCGCTGGGTTGGTTTTCGACTCGAAAAACGCCAAAGTCGGGCACGGCCACGTCGTCTCCCTGGATCAGAGCATCACGCACGACCTCAGCAAGCGTCTTTTTTAACCGTTCGGGCGTCTTCGAATCCATAAAACAAATAGGAGATCAAGCGCTAACGCGTAGAAGAACAGCAAGAAAGATACCAAATATGGGTTATCTCGCCGTAAGAGACAGGGTTTGACGAAACTTTATCGGAACCTCATCGAAACCTTGTCGAAACCGAGGAGCAATTCGGTTTGTCGGTGCGCCTTTCGCGAGATGGGCGCCCACCACGATCGTCGTTTCATCCCGTATTCCCCCTCAACTCAGAGGCCGCTCGGACGCGAGTCAAACACC
>CAZGHT010000148.1:0-8284 GCA_964525535.1 uncultured Rhodothermaceae bacterium | reverse complement strand
AAAGCGCTGGCCGCCGCTAAATGTCCACACGCCCTAGAAAGTGAAAGTTGCACAAGCCAATGCCCGAACAGCCATTGACATCGATTCTGTCTTTCCCGGTCGTATCGATCGGTATTGTATCGATCTGTATCTCATCGATGTGTGTCCTGTCGAGTCGTGGGGTGCCCCATGCTCCGATGCAGGCTGAGACGCATGATTTCCACGTGACGATCGGGCGGCTCGCTGTGGAAGGCAACCAGGCGATCCTTCAGATCCGTTTGTTTACGGATGACCTGGAACTGGGGCTACAGCAGTACCATGCCAACGACGCATTTCGGCTGAAAGCAAACGCTCGCACCGACTCCCTGTTTGCCGCGTATATTAACGAAAAGCTAATACTCAGACAGGGCTCCCATCGGTTGCAGGGTGTGGTTGCTACCAGCGGAGAGGAGATGTTGTATGGGTATCCGATCTGGTGGTTTACCGTGACGTACGAATCGCCCGTTCTCATCGAAGAGCTTCAGGTCGATCACCAGGTATTATTAGACGTGTTCGAAGATCAGCAAAACGTAATGCGCATCACACACTATCCCTCTCAACGCGAATCGATGTATTACATGGTTCGTGGAGACAGCGAGATCCGTGTCGAGTTTTAACTGGAATCCTGGAGGACAAGCGCTTCGGCATCGCGGCGCCGGATCCGCGCAGTTCTGGCGCTACAGTTTTGGTGAAGGCATAACCTGTTCATAATATCCTGTTTACAGTGACCTCACAGTCGGTGTGTATCATTACGATATATAGATCCTTATAATTCAGTATGCGCGAACCCGATCTTGTTCAGTACCGGACTTTTCCCCGGCACATAGAGTTGATTTGGCCCGACGGAACGCAGCGATCCTTTCTCTACGTCTGGCTCCGAGATAACTGCCCGACCTCGCGCCACAAAAACGGTCAGAAGACGATAGAGACCAACTCCCTGTCGCTGCTTGCTACGCCCGAGCAGGTCTCCGTAAATGAACTGGGCGTCCTCGAAATTGCCTGGAAGGAGGAAGATCACGTCAGCTTCTTCGATGTCGAGGTGCTCAAACGAAAAAGCCAGCCCACCGAAAAATGGCGATCCATCATACCGGGCTACGTATCGACCTGGGGGGCGGATCTCGATCTTGGCGTTTGCTCGGCCGACTTTCTCGACTATATGCAGGATGAGAATGCCTTGTTCGAGACGTTATCCTCCGTCATCGCATACGGCTTCGTCAGACTCAAGAACGCGCCTCTCGAACCTCAAACCGTGCGAGAGGCCGTAAAACGTTTTGGCTACGTCCGAGAAACGCACTACGGCAGAGAGTTTCACGTCCGGGTCGACGCCGATCCGGAAAACCTGGCCGATTCGGCTCTGCCTTTGAGCCCGCATACGGACAACCCGTATCGCGATCCCGTTCCTACCCTTCAGCTGTTGCTGTGCCTGGAGAACGAGATCCCCGGCGGAGAAACGATCCTCGTCGATGGGTTCCGAGTCGCCGACCGGTTGTATGACGCCTCCCTGGCCCAGTTCGACCTGCTGGCGAACACGCCCGTGTCGTTCCGGTTCAGGAACGAGCGCGTCTGGCTGGAAGCCTCGACCACGCTCCTCGGCGTAGACGCCTCAGGGTACATGAAACATCTGCGCGTAAATAATCGCTCGATTCGGCCGTTCGATACCAACATGAGCCGGCTCTATGAATTCTACAGGGCCTATTTTCATTTGCTGGAGTTGATCGACACGCGCGAAAACCAGGTTCGATTCCGGCTCGATCCGGGCGACATCCTGCTGTTTGACAACGAACGCATCCTCCATGGACGCACCGGGTTTGCCCCCGAAGGCAAACGCCACCTGGTCGGTTGTTACGCCGATCGGGATGGCCTGCTGAGCAAATGGCGTATCCTCAAACGGAACAGTGAAGAACGATTCACGAGCGGATACACCTACGTGCAGTGACGCAAAAACAGCAACGCAAAATCACGAATGCAAAAAAGCCCCCCGATGAATAACGTTGATGCCATCATCGCCGATATTGTCTCGATGTTCGAGGCCAGAGGCGATCGGTCGTACGGAGAAGACGTGACCCAGCGCGAGCACATGGTCCAGTCCGGATGGCTCGCCGCTGAGGAAGGATACGATAATGAAGTCGTCGTTGCCGCCTTTTTGCACGATATCGGCCATATTTGTGCATCCGACGAGGACGTGGAGCAAATGGACGGATTTGGCGCCCGCCGGCATGAGCACCTTGGTGCGGATTATCTTCGCCAACGGGGGTTTTCGGAAAAGATAGCGGCTCTGGTCGAGGGGCACGTCGAAGCCAAACGATATCTCACTTTCAAGCAGCCCGAGTACCTGCGCTCGCTGTCAGAGGCCAGCCTCGAAACCCTTCGGTTTCAAGGGGGCCCCATGGCGAGCCAGGAAGCAGCCGCCTTCGAGCAGGGCCCCTACTTCGATCTGTGCATCAAGATGCGAGAATGGGATGACGCCGGCAAACGGACGGACCTGAACCTCCGTGATATCTCGCCGTTTGTCGATCGAATTCGACAGTACCTCGGCGCCCTGGCGAAATCCTGAGCGAGCGCGCATCGAACAGCATCTCATCAAGAGCGACCCCCGGGGCATTGTCCTCGAAGAGACGGTGCAATCGCTGTCCCCGCAGCACGTCTTTCTCCTGGCCGACGAGGCGGCGTACGAGGTGAGCGGGGCAGGCGCCGTATTCGAAAGGGTGCTCGACCCGTTCCGGGTCACCCGAATCCCGGTTCGATGCCGGTTGCCTGATACGGATGCCCTGGAGGCCATACGGACCAGGCTGCCCTCTGAAGAGGTCGACCTGATCGTCGCTGTAGGCGGCGGAACGACGATCGACCTGGCGAAGGCCGTCCGGCGATACGGATATGCTGCGACGACAACGAGGATTACGGGCGCCGACAGCGGTAAGGTCCTCCCGCTGAATGCCAGACTCCTGGCTGCACCGACGACGAGCGGTTCAGGCAGCGAGGCGACCCATTTTGCCGTGATGTATGCCGGCAGTACGAAACAGTCCCTGACCCACGCCTCGTTGTTGCCCGACATCGTATACCTCAACTCCGGCTTTGTGCGGACGGTGCCGGCCATTCACCGCGCGGCAACCGGCCTGGATGTGCTGGCGCAGGGCATCGAGTCGTACTGGGCAGCCTCGGCGACGGATGCGTCGCAGGCCTGGGCTGCGAAAGCAATACAGGCGGCCTGGCGCTATTTGCCCGATCACGTTCGCGCTCCTGACGAGGAAACGTGCTCCGCGATGAGCGAGGCGGCCTATCTGGCCGGCCGTGCCATCAACGCGACGAAAACGACAGCCTGCCACGCGCTGTCGTATACGATGACCCGGCATTTCGGCATCCCACACGGCATCGCTGTTGCGTTGACGCTCGGTCCGATGCTGGTCCACAACGCCCGGGATGAGAAAGGGGGCGGGTTCGTGCCGGCGAATCTAAAAGAGCTGCTTCGGATGCTGGCGTGTCAGACGCCCGAGGAAGCCTGTACAAAGGTCCAGGATCTGCTCGACGAAATCGCCGGCGGTCACCGGCTGCAGGATCACGGCGTCGAGTCGGATAGCGACGTCTCCCGCATCGTGACCGGGGTCAATCGCGAGCGCCTCGCCAACAACCCGAGGGTTCTGGCGGCCAGCGACCTCGCCGGAATCGTGGACCGCATCAGGTAAAAGGCTGTCAGGTAAAAGGCTGTCAGGTAAAAGGCTGTCGGCCCCCGATTATCGTTTCTTTGCAGGAGGTTAATACTCCGATAATTCAAATCGAGGATCGGACGTCTAACGTTTACGCAGTCGGTCACCAGGATTGACTCTGGATTCGTATCTACCCCGCACCCAGTCAACCAAACCCCTTCTTCATGTATAGCCAACGCATCCGTACCTGGCTTCAACAGACCAATGGCACCTCCTTCTCAGTGTATGCCATCATCGCGGCTTTTTCCACGTACTTCTGTATGTATGCGTTCCGAAAGCCATTCAGCGCCGGCATCTTCGAGCAGGTAGATCCCATCTGGGGCATCGACTACAAAATCGTCCTGATCATCTCGCAGGTTCTCGGATACACCCTTTCGAAGTTTATAGGCATCAAGGTGGTTTCGGAGATCAAGCCCCATCAGCGCGTCATCGGCATCATTCTGCTGATCGGCATCGCGGAAGCGGCGCTGTTTTTCCTGGGCGTCGTTCCACCTCCGTACAACTTCGTTTTTATGTTCCTCAATGGTTTGCCGCTGGGCATGATCTGGGGGCTCGTATTCAGTTTCCTGGAAGGCCGGCGCTTCACGGAAGCCCTGGGGGCCGGGTTAGCCTCCAGTTTTATCGTCTCCTCAGGCGTGGTCAAGGCCGTTGGCGTCTATACCGTCAATAACTGGGGCGTATCGGAGTTGTGGATGCCTTTTGTGACAGGCCTGCTCTTTTTCGGTCCCCTGATCTTCTTCGTGTGGCTGCTCGGGCATCTGCCGCCGCCGACCGAGGAGGACAAGGCGATGCGCACCGAGCGCGTTCCCATGAGCGGTGCGGACCGCGCCCGGTATTTCAAAACGTTTGCCCTGGGATTGAGCCTGCTCGTTGTCGTGCATATGCTGCTCACGGCGTATCGCGATTTCAGGGATAACTTTGCCATCAACATTTTGTCTGCACTGGAATATGTAGACCGTACGACGGGCGAAGTAACGAACTACGGCGCAGACGCGGAGAATCTGGCCCTCTCTGAAATACCGATTGCCTTCGGCGTGCTGATCGCACTGGGCTTCTTGATGGCGATTCGCAGCAACCGTGCGGCCTTTAATGTGGTTCACCTCGTGGTGTTCATCGGCGTCTCGCTGGCCGGCTTCAGCACCATCGGCTTCCAGATGGGATGGGTGAACCCGTATGTATGGTTCATTCTGGTCGGCATGGGCCTGTACCTGGGATACGTACCCTTTCAATGTATTCTTTTCGAGCGGATGATTGCATTGTTCAAACAAAAGGCGAACGCGGGTTTCCTCATTTACGTAGCCGATGCCACCGGATACCTGGGCAGCGTCCTCGTCTTGCTCTACAAAAATTTCGGGGCCGCCGATCTGAGCTGGCTCGACTTCTTCATCCAGGCCAGCTACGCGCTGGCGCTGGTAGGGTGCAGCCTGATGTTGTTGTCGTTTTTCTATTTCAGGCAAAAGTCGCGGGCTATGGAGAGAAGGCTCGTGTTGTCTATGTGAGCCGTCTATGTGAGCCGTCTATGTGAGCTGTCATGTGAGCCGTCTGAAGGACCCCTCAGGCAGGCGGGAGTACGGGCTTTCTTATTTGTTAATACAAGTGGCTTGAGTCGTGGGGCATTGCGACGTATCCTTGAGGCGATGCAACTGAACGACTATGGCTTCTACTACCCCACCTGTTGATGTATCGGTCGATGCGATGAGTTCCTCGGATCCCGTCCAGCGCTCGCTGTCGGTCTTTCCGGCGGGTTCGAACGGCGAGTTCAACCTGCCTCCCGAACTGACCCGCGTGATGCGTCGGGGCAAAGGGTGTGAGGTATGGGATGTCGAGGGCAGGCATTTTTTCGACTTTTCCATGGGGTGGGGGTCTGCGCTCGTCGGCCACGCGCACCCCGCCGTTGTCGAGTCGGTCGTGAAGCAGGCGCCGCTGGGGTCTAATTTCGCGTATACGACCGACGTTTCGCTGGCCCTGGCCGAGGAGATCGCGCGTGTGAGCCCTGCCTGCGACCAGTTGCGGTACTGTGCCTCCGGCACAGAGGCGACGATGTATATCGTCCGGTTGGCCCGGGCCTATACGGGGCGATCGAAAATCCTCAAATTCGAAGGGGCCTACCATGGGTCGAATGAAACGGGGGTAACGAGCCTGTTTCCGCGCACGCTGGTCGATTTCCCCACGCCGGATCCTTCCTCGGCCGGCATCGCCCACAGCGTGCAGGATCACGTGCTCGTGGCGCCCTTTAACGACATCGAACGTACGGAGGCCATCGTTGCTGAGCAGGCTCGCGACCTCGCCGGCGTCATCGTCGAACCGCTGCATCGTTGCCTGCCGCCCGTCGATGGATTTCTCTCGAAACTGCGCGACCTCACACAGCGCCATGACGTCCTGCTGCTCTTCGACGAAGTCGTAACGGGTTTCCGCCTGGCTTACGGCGGAGCCCAGGCCTATTACGACGTTGTGCCGGATCTCGTGGCCTATGGAAAAGCGCTGGGAGGAGGGTATCCCATCGGCGTTTTCGGCGGAAGAGCCGGCATCATGAAACTCGTCCGAGAGGATGATATGGCGTCCCCGTCGTATGTATGGACCGCTTCGACCCTCGGCGGCAATCCTGTTTCCGCCTCGGCAGCACGCGCTGCCCTCGCGGTACTACGCGAGGACGGCGCCTACGAACACCTGCACCGGACGGGGCACTATCTGCGGCAAGGCATGGGGCGCGTGCTGGAAGAGTTGCAGATTGCCGGACAGGTGATCGGTGAGGGGCCGCTCGCCCAGGTGGTCTTCACCGGCGAGACAGACCCCGTCGTTGACTACCGGTCTACCAAAAGAGGAAATGCCGCGGCCAATCGTGCCATGATGCTCGGCCTCTTCGAACGCGGCATCTTCTTGAATCCGATGGGCACGAAGCTGTACCTCTCGCTGGCGCACGATGCGTCGACCTGCGATACGTTCCTGGATCGATTTGCGGACACGTTGACCGCGTGCCGGGAATCGGGGGTGTTCAATGCCGGGAGCGATGGGAAACTGAAATAATACTCTTTGATCCCCGCACACAGATTACGGATACCTGCTGATATGAAATACCCACGCATTGTTTCGTTCAAGGTATTGTTCGCCGTCCTGTTCACGCTCGTACTTGCACCGGCGCCCGCCCTCGCCCAGGATACGCCAGCACTGGAGCGCGAGATCGTATTTCCCAACGTGCCCGGGTACCTGACGTTGAAGGCCGATCTGCACATCCACTCGGTCTTCTCGGACGGATCGGTCTGGCCGAGTATTCGGGTAGAGGAGGCCCTGCGAGACGGCCTCGATGCCATCGCCACGACCGATCACCTCGAATACCAGCCCCACAGTGAAGACATCCCGCATCCGGACCGGAACCGGGCGCACGAGATCGCTTCGGCAGAAGCCGAAGAGACCGACTTGATGGTTATCGCAGGCGCCGAGATTACCCGGTCTATGCCGCCCGGCCACAACAACGCGGTCTTCATCCAGGATGCCAATAAGCTGCTCATCGACGATCCCATCGAGGTGTTTCGCGAAGTGCAACGCCAGGGCGGCTTTGCCTTCTGGGATCACCCGTACTGGCCTCAGGAAAAGCCAGACCAGATTCCCCGGCTCAGCGACATGCACCGTCAGCTCATCGATGAAGGCCTGCTCAGCGGAATCGAAGTCATTAACGGCCACGAATTCTCGGAAGAGGCGCTCGCCATTGCACTGGAGCACGACCTCGCCATTCTCGGGACGTCCGACGTGCACGGCCTGATAGATTGGGACTACGAAGTGCACCACGGCGGCCATCGGCCGGTAACGCTGATCTTCGCAACCACGCGGTCCCAGGAAGCAATGCTGGAAGCCCTGCAGGCCAGGCGTACGGTCGCCTATGCGAAAAATATGCTCGTAGGTAAGGAGGAACATCTGGTTCCTCTCCTCGAGGCCTCGATAAACGTCAGCGAAGCCTCTTATCAAGACGAACGCCTCGTGCTCTCTGTCCTGATCGAAAATCCGTCCGATGTGTCGTTCCTGCTCAACAATAGATCGGACTTCACCTTTCATCAGGATTACGATCTCGTCGTTGTCGAGGCCCAAAAAACGACGATAGTGCAAGTCAAGACGCTCGAAGCGCTCGAGTCGCTCGAGCTCGAGTTTGAAGTCATGAACGCCGTCACCGCGCCGAATACTCACCCGACCATCACGCTGCAGATCGATGTGTCGGAGTGATCGAGATCGCCCCCCTGACATCTGTACCCTGCCACCTGACTCATAAAGGACTATGAAAACGTATCCCACCGCACTCTTTGTTTTTCTTCTACTGGCACTGCCGGTATCGGCGCCGGTGTGGGCGCAGCATTTCCACGAAATGGGGCGCGAGATCGAGTTTCCGGACGTGCCTGGCTACCAGACCCTGAAGGTCGACCTGCACATGCACACGGTGTTTTCGGATGGCGCCGTATGGCCTGACATCCGCGTCCAGGAAGCCACCCGCGACGGCCTCGATGCCATCGCCACGACAGAGCATCTCGAATACCAGCCCCACAGTGAAGACATCCCGCATCCGGACCGGAACCGGGCGC
>CAZGHT010000147.1:0-8798 GCA_964525535.1 uncultured Rhodothermaceae bacterium | reverse complement strand
TGATACGCAGGTTGTGCACAGCACCCCGTTTTGCCGGCTTTGAATGACAGCCTTGGAGCCGTTTTTCAGCTATCTGAGCGCATTCAAAGCCGTCCGGGCAAAACGATAACGCACAGATGCGTAACTTCCATTGGTAATTAAAAGAACGCTTAATATAACGAATTGGCCTCTGGATATCTTGTCACGTGAATGCGTGAATGTGCGGGGAGAAGACAGTATCGGTGCGGTCGAGCGAAGCCATTTAGTCGGCCGTCACGATTTCCGGCACATATTCGAAGTCACAGGTAATGAGTGTACCCTTGTCGGGGGCTGATTGGATGTCGAGTGTGCCGCCCAGAATTTGAGCCCGGTATCGCATGATCTGAAGCCCTTGCCCCTCTGTGGGATGCTGCTCGGACATGAACCCCATCCCGTTGTCCCTGATCGTCAGTTTCCCATTGTCTGCATAGGCCATGAGCTTCACCTCGATGTAGGTCGCCTGGCTATGTTTCACGGAGTTGTTGACCGCTTCCTGGGCAATGCGGTAGATCTGAGAGGCCATGTCGTCCGGCAGCGTCTCGAATTCGCTGTTGGCCTGGAACGTACATAAAACACCGTAGAGTTTCTCGGTGTGCAGGGTCAGGCGTTCCAGGCTGGTTCGAAGACCATGGATTTCCAGCGTAACAGGATTCAAGCCTTCCGCCAGTATGCGAGTTTGTGCGATGGCTTTCTCGACGAGTTCGTTTATTTCATAAACGAGCTCGACCTGAGTGCTGCAGTGCTTTTTGAGGTCCTGGCTCAAGCCGGCGAGTAAAAAGCCGATGGCCGTCAGGAGCTGACCGAGCTCGTCGTGCAGGTCCTGGCCGATGCGCCGCTGTTGACGGGTGCTCATGTCGATGATCGCTTTTTGGAGGAGGCGCTGCTCTGTCGTGTCGCGGATGATGGCCACCGCCGAATCTATCTGGTCTGGAGGATACTCATCGGCGTTAGAAAAAGGGCTCTCCGGAACGATGACGGCATGGTAGTACCGGTTTTGAATCGGCGCTCCGGCGCCCGTTGCACTCTCGACGTCGTATTCGAACTCCTCTTTCGCGCCTCTTGCGAATACCTGGGACACTTGTCTGCGCCACAGGCTTACGGCCTCACGCGTAGGAAATACGTGTTCGAGACTCCTGCTCTGCGCCTGGCTTTTCAGGTTCTGCATCGAGGGGGACTTGTTGTCGAAGAGAATGCGGAAATTACGATTAACGCGGATAATTTGATCGGGAATATGATCGGTGATGGTCTGGAGCTCGACGGTCCGGTTCTTCAAAGCCAGTTCCGCCTTTTTCTTGGCTATAGCGACGGCAATCTGGTCGGCGATGTTGACCAACAAATCATTGTTGATGCTCTCAGGTTCGACGGGGGAGTCCCAGTGAACGACGAGCCGGCCGATCAATTGATTCTGGTAGACCAGCGAATAGACAGCCAGTGCGCCGATGTCTTCCCGTTCTAAAACCGCTCTCACATGAGCGACGGTCCGATCAGTGCGTGCATCGTGGATGCACAAGGGCTTCGGGATAGGCTCTTCGCAGCGCCACTCGCAGTCGCTGCGAAGCATACCGAGGTATGCGTCCGATAACCCGCGTACATACTCGATGGTAGGTAGGCCCCCTCGTGGCAGGGAGAGAATGGCGATGCGATCTATGCCTGAAACCGATTCGAGCCCGTCCGCAGCAGCCTGGTATATAGCATCCAGGTCTTCAGCGTCCTTGAGCACCTCTGCCATGTTGTATATCGCCTGGAGCTGGTCCATGCGGAGGCGTAGCCGTTCCTCGCTGGCCAGCAGAGCGGCCTGAATCTCCTTGTAGTCCGTCAAGTCGGTCGTTACAGAAATAAAGCCCCCATACTCTCCATTCTCGTTTTGATAGGGGGATACCGTAAAGTGCACCGGGATAGCGCTTCGGTCGAGGCTGTAAGCAATCGACTCCCCCGACCATGTTTTGCCGGACTTGAGCAGCTCGACAATTTCGGGCTGGTTGATGATGCGGTGCTCGGGGGGGATGTAATCGCTCACATCGAAGGGCAGTGATTCGTCGGGCACGTCGCCGTAAATTTCTTTGGCGACTTTGTTGAGGAACACGATTTCTCCTTTCGTATTCTGAGCGATGACGGCCTCGCCGATCGATTCCAGCAGTTTGGCCTGGAAGCGGATGAGCTCGTCTTTCTCTTTGCGTTCAGAAATGTCGATCGTGGCGCCGATCATGCGCCTCGAAGGCCGGTGTTTATCCTGGACCATGCGGCCCATGTCGAGAATCCAGGTGTATTGGCCCTCGTCGTTTCGTATCGGAAATTCCTCTTTGTATAACGTACCTTCCTGCCTCGAACGTTCAAGGGCTTGCAGTACTTTCGTCTTGTAGCTCGGGTGAATGCGGTTTTGAAAATCCTCAAAATCGAAGATCAACCGTAAGGTGTTGATGTGTATATTTTCGTCATGGGTGACTTGCTGGGTGTCTACATCCCATTCCCAGAGCCCGATTTCCGTCGCTTCGGTGGTCAAACGAAGGCGTTCCTCTTGTTCTTTGATTCGTAACTCGAATTCCTTCTGCTCATGAATGCATCGGGCCGTGCCGATGATGCGGTCGACTCGGGCGGCACGGTTGATGTACGGTTTGCCCTCGATGCGCCACCACTCATGAGCGGTTTCTGTCATTATCCTCACTTCGAGTTGAAACCGGTCTTTTTCGAGCGGGAGACCGTTCAGGATGCCGTCGACGAGGGAGGTGACTTTGTCTTTATCGGGCTCGTGGACGGATTGCAAGAAAGAGGCATAGGGGATGGAGGAAACCCTGCAGGTGGAGGACAGCTGCAATGAATCGGCAGTCTCGAAGGAAATGTCTCGGGATGTGGTATCGAATTCCCAGACGATCAGCTCGGTTGCCTCGAGGGCGAGCCTGAGCCGCTCTTCGGCTTTGATCAGGCCGCTCTCCGGCCGACCGACGTTGTCCAGGTGGTTTTGCAGCGACTGGCTGTTTTGTGTGTATCTCTTCACGTAATATCCGACGAACTGAGCGGATACAATCGTCAGGGCGCTCGTTCCCACAAAAAGAAGCATGTGCTGAACGGAAAGGAGATTCCACGCGGCGGGCGAGAAGCCGAGGGCCAGCAGCGGGTAAACAACGAAGAACGCGAGAAGGAGCGTGAGCACTACGAGCCGACGGTCTCGGGAATGGCGGATGAGCATTCCTGATTTGTACAAGGCTACGATGCGAACGAGCAGACCGAGTATTCCTATGAAAATATTCATGGCGTATCAAAAGACTGGGTAGGGGGCGCATGAGAGTCGGGCTCATCTATGATATCTTTTCAGACTACCCCTGGACGCCGAATGATCCACCCGATGCGGACGCAGAATTCGAGCCGCTCGCTACGGTTGAGGTCCTCGAAGAAGCATTACGCCTGTTGGGTCACGTTCCCGTTCGTGTGGGCTCTCCTCACACGTTGTTGCGCGAAGCGGGGCAGATTCATGTTGAGGCCGCCGTTAATATCGCGGAAGGGGTAAAAGGGCGCAATCGAGAAGCATATGCACCGATCCTGCTGGAGATGCTCGGGGTACCCTATGTAGGATCCGATGCGCTTACGCTGTCGCTCAGTCTCGACAAAGCCTGGACGAAAGACCTGGTCGAGAAAAGAGGAGTGTTAACTCCGTCGTACCGGGTATATCGAACCGCTGAAGAAGTCGACGAGCATACGTTGCCGGCGCCTTTTCCGTTGTTCGTCAAGCCCAGATACGAAGGATCGGCCAAAAGTATCGTCCCCCAGAGTAAAGTACGAACAGGGGAAGCGCTGGTCGGACAGGTGGGGCGTATATGCGGGGATTACGGACAGGATGCTCTCGTCGAAGCCTTTATCGAGGGTGGCGGCGAGTTCACGATTGCGATTGTGGGTCACGACCCTCCGCGAACGATGCCTGCTTTGCAGCGGGCCGTAGAGAGAGAAACGCGCATCGGGCTCCACGCGCTCGATCGCAGGGGGTTCGAAAACCCGTCGCTCGCTTACGACCTGGGCGGGAGCCTCTCCCCGGAACTGGAAGATGAGATGGCCCGCATCGCGTTGGACGTATTCGAGATCCTGGAATGCAAAGACTTCGGACGGGTGGATTTCCGGGTGGATGAACGAAACGTACCCTGGTTTCTCGAAATCAACCCGTTGCCCACCTTTGCGCCTGACGGCACCTTCGCCATCCTCGCCGAGTTGACCGGCGTTTCGTATGTTGACCTGCTGGCCGACACACTGCGGCAGAGCTTTGATCGATTAGGTCTCGTACCATAAACTATGCAAGATAAACCTGCACGATACAATCCTGTGTTTACAACCGGAGCGGACCCGCATGACCGGCCTCCGGAGTGGTACGACTGGGGCTGGCAGATGCGAAATCGCGTGGACGACGCCGAACGTTTGTCCCGTTATCTGGCGCCAACTGAAGGTGAGCGGGACGCGATCGAGGGCACAAAAGGGATATTTCGGTGGAACATCACCCCTTATTACGCGGCATTGATGGATCCAGAGGACCCCGACTGCCCGATTCGCAAGCAAGTGGTGCCTCAGCCCACAGAGGTGCAGCCCGATATCGTGGGTGTCGTCGATCCGCTCGAGGAAGTAGCCCATTCCCCTGTGAAGAACCTGATCCACAACTACGAAGATCGGGTCGCATTTTGCGTGACCGCGGAATGTGCGATATACTGCCGGTATTGTCTCCGGAAGCGGATGGTGGGCGATGCCGCTCAGTTCATGAACAAAACAGAGCTACAGCTTGCCATCGATTATATCGCCGAGCACCCGGCGATCCGCGACGTATTGCTGACCGGAGGGGATCCTTTGACCTTCAACGATAAAAACCTGGAGTGGATCGTCAGCCGGCTTCACACGATACCTCACGTTCGAGTGATTCGAATCGGAACGCGCCTCCCGGTCACGCTGCCGTATCGAGTTACGCAGGAGCTGTGCGACATGTTGGCGCAGTACCACCCTGTCTGGATCAACACCCACTTCAACCATCCCCGAGAATTGACCAAAGATGCTGCTGAGGCCTGCCGTTCGCTGGTGCAGGCTGGCATTCCCGTAGGCAACCAGACGGTTTTGCTCAAAGGGATTAATGACGACGTCGAGACGTTGAAGGCGTTGTTCGAGGGGCTCGTCGCAATGCGTGTGCGGCCGTATTACCTGTACCAGGCGCAGCTCATCGGCGGAACGGCTGCGTTTCGCACGACGATCGAGCGCGGTATGGAGATCATGCTGGCCCTTCGCGGGCGTACGAGCGGATTTGCCATACCCACGTATGTGTTGGATACCCCCATGGGTAAAGTGCCTCTGAATCGATCGTACGTGGTAGGGCGGGCCGGCGATTACGTGATCATGAACACGTACCAGGACCGGCTGTGGGCCGAACCCAACCCGATCCGGGATGAGGCGCCGGCCTATCCGTTGCCGGAGGTGGCTATGCCCGAAGGCATAGCCACTCTGCCGACAGAAGCTGAGTCGTTTATTCCCCTGGAGGCGCTTCGCTGAGTCCGTGTGCCGGTTGCGCCGGCCGTCAGGAATGTTATTTGACGAGGCTCATCATGCGAGCTGTGCTGCCCCGCGGGGTTTCTATACGGTAGAGGTACAGACCGCTCGGCAGCTCCTGGGCGTCGAAGGTTACGGTGCTCCGCCCTTCCGGCTGCAATCCGTCCAGCAGCACAGCCACTTCCCGCCCCAGCATGTCGTACACCGCCAGACGGACGTCCATAGGCGCTTCGAGGTCGAAGGAAAGCTGTGTCGTAGGATTGAACGGGTTCGGGAAATTTTGCTCGAGGGCAAAACCGTACGGCAGTTCCGCTTCGCCTTCACGGGTCGCACCCCCGAAGGCTAGCTGGTCGATGTTCATCTCGAACGGGGTGGACTCGGACCCGTCCCCGAGCGCGTAGAAGGCGAGCAGCGTCACGTCTTCGGCCGTAAAGTCCGCATCGAAACGGGTTTCTTTGCGCAGTTCGTCGAAATCGATCCGGTAGTACGCCTGTTCGGGCGTGAGTGAAAAGGTATAGCCGTATTGGTCCCAGGTATCGATGCCCACCTTTTCGACAACGAGCCGCACTTCGCCGGCGCCCGATGCCATGAAGCTGAGATGAGAATAGGCGGACAGGTCGACGGGCTGACCGCCGGGGCGGAGGTATTTGAACAGGCTTGCCCAGTCGGTAACAGCGCCGGAGAGCGATCCCGACCGTTCAATCGCATAGGTATTGGTGGCGAACCGCTCTTCGTGCGCGCGCACCTGAAACCGGTCGATGCGCGCCTGATTTCCGGAGGCATAGCTCCATACTCCGTCGGCGTGGTACAGCTGATCAGAGCTCTTGCTGGCCTTATGTTCGACGAAAAGGGTGACATCGAAGAGGGCGCCGAGGTCCAACGTGACCGCAGAATAGGGGTTTTCGAGCGAGGTAGGCTCGAGGGATACGCGTTGTTCGAACGGGATGCGCACCTGGGCGTCGGCGTCCTCTTCCGTACGGGCATAGGTGCCACGGATGACGACGTCGTCGACCTGGCCGGCCCGATTGGCAAAACGGAGCGTCACCTGTCCCTGGCGGTAGTAGCCGTCAACAACGAAGAGCCTGGGCGCCTGCCGGGCGCTGTTTTCGAAGACGACGCTGCTGCCGGCAGCGAGGCGCTCGAGCAGCTGCTCCGTAATATGGCGAGCAAACTCAGGCGCAACGCCCCAGACCTGAAGGTTCAAGATTTCGTCGACGCCGCCCGGTATCTCGTACTCTTCGGGAGAAAACCGGCTGTCGATCGTATAGGTGTTTCCAGAACGGTAAGCGACGAGGCTGATCGAGTAGTCGACGGAGCCGTCCTGGTGGATGAGTTTAGACAGCACAAAAGGGTGCCCGGCTGCTTCGATGAGGCGGACGTCTTCGAGGCGGCCGCCGCTCAGGCGGTCACACGACGTCTTCGAGTGGTCGTATAGAGATCCGGCAGGAGAAACGGCGCTGAAGACGGCTCCGAGCCGGCGTCCGTCGACCTGGACGTAATCGACCGCGAGCACGCTGGTGGCATTGGTGATGCCGATCAGGTCGCGCGGAGACACCTCGTACGCCACGGTGCTGAACAATCCTTCCGGGGGGATGGCTTCGCGCAGATCGGATGAGGCGGCGCTGGCCTTGGAAAAGAACGCGGGCGCGGTCGATTCGAACAAGAGCGCTTCGGGCGCGCGCTGGAGCGCGCGACGCGTCTGGGCATCGATGCGGCGGTGAAAAAGCCGGCGGGCGAGCTGGGTAGCCATGTTGCCATCACTTTCAATGCCGCCGTCTCCGCCGCCTGAACTCTCGCCGGGAGTCACCGTAGCGGTATCCTGGTCGTCCTCTTCGGGCACCCCGTTGCCCGGGGTCGAGTCGGGATCCCATTGATCGCTGGTCGCCACCTCGGCGATGATCTCGCGCGTGGAGTCTGTGTCCACGAGGGTCTGGAAATCGAGCTGTGTGGAATCGCCGACGGCGAGGTCGCCGACCTCCCAGGTAAACACGGTATACCCGTCCATCGTGCTGGCGCCGTCTGTCGAGGCGGGCACCAGGCCATCGGGGACGAGGTAGTCGACGGTGACCTGCGTTGCGTCGTCCGGCCCGTCATTGGTAAGGGTCAGCGTAAAGGTGACGTCTGCGCCTTTATCGGGGGCCGGGTTGTCGACCATAGCGGTAAGGCTCAGATCGGCTTCTTCCGGATCGAAGCGAAGGTTGTCGATGGCGCCGGATCCTTCTCGGGTGAGTACGACGCGGGTAACCCCCTCTGGGGCCGTGCTGGCTGCCGTTTCGGCCAGAAATTCGGCGACTCCGTTGTCTCCGGTAACCGGCGAGGCCTGCGACCCCAGCGAGGCGCCGGCAGCGTCGAAGTATTCGATCTCCAGGATTTCGTTAGACTCCACGTCGATCATCGTCATACCCACGAAAGTAACCGGCGTCGGGAACGTGAGGGTCAAGACGGATCCGCCGCCGTAGTTGCGGGGGTTCTGAACGGGCAGGTTGTCCAGGTCGTTGCAATATTGATGAATGGCGAGCAGGCCTCCGAGCGCGGTGTTGTTTTCGTAGGGGCTGCCCTGTTCACCGCCAACGCCCAGGCCGGGGCCTCCAAACGTCGTATTCGGTGTGCCCAGGTCATCGTCGCCGCCCGTACAGCCGTTCGGGCAGTCGGAGTCATATATGATAGCTGTATTGCGCAACGGGCAGCTGTCGTGAGCCCCGAAGACCTGGATGCCTCCATATCCCTGGGTGCTTTGGATGACATCTACACGCTGGCCTGCGCCGATATTTTCGAAGTCGATCACGTGCTCCTGAGCGAGACCCAGGGACGGTACGAGAAAGAGAAAGGCTGAACTCAGAACGAGTCGAAAAGGTAGCTGATGAAATGTGTCCGGGAGTAGATAACTCCTGACAGCCACCAGGAACAAGTGTATCATTAGTTGCATGGTATAAAGCTCAAGAATTCACGGGCTAGCTCGTACGAAACAGGCCGGGTAGCGAGAAGGGGGCTGAAGAAGTCAACAAACTGTTGCTCGGTGCAACAGGTAATGAATAGTACGCTTCGGTGTACCACGTACAACCTGCGTAACATCACCATGTCAGATCAAATACCGGGCCAGAGTAGTAATACAGGAATCGCGAGACAAATAGCGATTACGTCGGTAATATGGACCCGATTTCTGGTATCTGGTTCCTCAACCTGCTATAATAACAAACAATCGACACATCTTCGGTGTATATAAGTGATGATACGCAGGTTGTGCACAGCACCCGGTTTAGCCGGCTTTGAATGAC
>CAZGHT010000146.1:0-8948 GCA_964525535.1 uncultured Rhodothermaceae bacterium | reverse complement strand
GTACGCAAATCCCGATGATGATCACCCACAAGAAGGGATTAAAGCTGAACGGCCAGAACCCCACTTTGATGTGGGGCTACGGGGGATTCAACATCAGCATCACTCCAGGTTTTAGCACCACCAACATCATCTGGCTGGAAAAAGGCGGTGTCTATGCCGTGCCCAACCTGCGCGGAGGGGGTGAATATGGGAAGGAGTGGCACGAAGCCGGCATCAAATTGAAGAAGCAAAATGTGTTTGACGATTTCATTGCCGCTGCAGAATTCCTCATCGCTGAAGGATACACGTCATCGGAGCGCCTGGCCATCTCCGGGGGATCGAACGGCGGCCTGCTGGTTGGAGCCGTTATGACCCAACGCCCCGATCTGTTCAGCGTTGCGCTCCCCGCCGTCGGGGTCCTGGATATGCTACGGTATGACCAGTTTACGATTGGCGCGGCGTGGGCGTATGATTACGGGACGGCCGAAGAAAGCCCGGAAATGTTCGAGTATTTGAAGGGCTACTCGCCGTACCATAACATCGAAGCGGAAACCTGTTATCCGGCTACGTTGGTGACCACCGGAGACCACGACGACCGCGTAGTCCCTGCCCACTCGTTTAAATTCGCCGCCGAACTCCAATCGGCTCAAGCTGACTGCGAATCGCCCACCCTGATACGGATCGAAACCAATGTAGGCCACGGAGCCGGTAAGCCGACGGCCAAGATCATCGAAGAACAGGCCGACAAATGGGCTTTCGCATTTTACAACCTGGGGGTACCGGTGACGTACGGAGAGGGTATAGAAAAACAAGAAGAATTGCCTGTCCCCCGCACCCCCCGGGGATAGGATACGTCACCGGGGTTCTTTGCCCAGCGAGGACAGGTAGGCCAGCAGATCCAGAAACTCGTCGCGATCCAGTTGCCCCATGAGCCCGGCCGGCATCAACGATCCGGGGACGATGGCCCGCTCCCGGACCTGGCTCAGCGGAATGGTGTGGGCGCCCCCGGAGGCGTCTTTCAGCTGGAGCGCATGGGTGCTTTCTCCGGCCAGCTGGCCGACCATCACACCGCCGTCCTCTGTGACGACGCGCACCAGCGCATACCCGTCCTTCAGGGACGCTTCGGGGTTCAACAGGGATTCGATCAGGTAGTCCGCCGGAGCCGTCACCCCGATGCTGCTCAAATCCGGCCCCACGGCGCCCCCCTCACCCTGTATCGCGTGACACACGACGCATTGCAACGAAGGCCGTTCGTAAATCTCTCTGCCCCGCTCTGCGTCGCCCTGGGCCCTGGCATCGTGTTCGAGCCGGTGCAAGGCGAACGTGGAGGGGTTCAAATCCATCTTGGGAGGAATCTCTTCGGCCCCAGAGGCCTTGAACGCCTCTTCGAGCGCCTGTGTACCGATGCCCCGGTGATCCAACCTGTCGAGCCCCACCTGGGCCAGGGCTGCTGGTATCGGCGTGGCATTCAGGGCCTCGGCGAGCACGACGCGGCCGTTCTCTTGCTGGATGAACGCCTGGAACAGGGGCCACGGATCGGCGCCGGGCGGCGCTTCTCGAAGAACGAGCAAAGCCGGCTCTCCGGCTGCTTCCATATCCATGGTTGCCAACCACCGGGCGGCCTCTATGCGCATCGAGAAGGGAGACAACGAGGCGGTCAGTTCCTCCAGCATCGACGCGCTCTCGGCCCCTCCCAGGGAGGCGAGCCCTTCCAGCGCGGCCGTACGAAGGGTTTCGTCTGCCTGTTCGTCCCTGGCAACGGCAACCAGCGCAGGACGCAGAGGCACGAGCTCCCACACTCCTGCCAGGCGAAGGGCTGTAGCGCGCGACGCCACAGTGCCTGTTTCGATCAAATCAGCCAGCCGGCCGAGTTGTGCGGAAGGGGTCGCCTGACGGTCACGGGCCGCTGTCAACAAGGCCGCCAGGTGCTCCTCTCTCCCGACCGCCCCCCGTTGTACACCGTCCAGGGCCATATCAAACAGGGCATCGAGGTCGCCGGCAGCTCCCCGGGACCCGATCACATCCAACACCTCCTGTACCTGAGGCTCGGGTATTGAGCCGGCTTCGTAGTACCGGGTCAAGGCCGCTACGGTAGTAGAATCCGCCGCGACGCGGAGCGCATACACGACCTGGTCCATGTCCTCGCCCAGGAATCCTTCATCGGCTTCAAAGGAGGGCGCCCACCAGGGTGACAGCGCGCGCATCGTATTCCAGAGGGCATATTCCAGGAAGGTATCCATCGGATGATCCATGACGCGGAGCGCTGTTCGAGCCGATTCGGCTTTTTCGAGACGGCTCAAGCCGTGCAGGGCTTCTCTGCGCACTCTGGGGTGCGGGTCGTCGATGGCTTCGCTGAGCAGGTCTTCCGCCTCTTCCACGTCGTCGATCCAGTAGTACAAGACGCGCAGGGCAGCCGCGCGGGCCCGGTGATCCTCGTCACGGAGCAACCCACCCAGCAACGCCGGAGCGTGGACGCCGAGGGCCTGGTACGTCCACAAGGCTTCGAGCTTCGCGTGCGTGGCGGCATCATCCAGCGATTGGACCCATGCATCCAGCACGGGCTGTACAGCAGCAGCACCCCGTTCACGCAGGAGCCGCCCGGCCTGGCGGCGCGCCCAGGCCTCCGGCAGGGTCAGAGCCTCCAGCAATGCCTGCGTGGAAGCGCCTGCCAGCCAGGGCGCCTCGACCAGCGGACGGCCTTCCGCCGTTACCCGCCAGATGCGCCCGCGCTGGTGATCCCGGCGCGGATCGCGAAAGTCGACCTCGCCATGCTGAATAATCGGGTTATACCAGTCTACGACGTACAGCGCCCCGTCCGGCCCCATGCTCACGTCCACGGGACGAAAGGCGTAGTGATCCGTCCATATCAGGTCCTCCGTTTCAGTAGCGCTGAATCCGCTACGGTCTTCCTCCAGCACGAAATGTTTGACGCGATTCGCCCGGTAGTCATGCGTGATCAGGTCGCCCCACATCGTTTCCGGAAAATGCCGGCCGGAAATCAGCGCGAGCCCGGAATACTTGGGATCGCCCATGTTCAGGCCCTCCAGCACCCGCTCGATGCCGACGGCGGGTGTATACGCCACATCGGGAAACATAAAATGGATCCCCTGCCCGCCGGCCCCATCGGTGGCAAACGACTGCCCCCAGCGATCCACTTCGTATCCCCAGGGATTCCAGAGCCCGCGCGCGAAAACCTCCAGCTCCAGCGATTCCGTATCGAACCGCCAGATCCCCCCTCCCCGAAGCCGCTCGATCCCCCAGGGCGTCTCCACGTGGCTGTACGTGTAGACAGACTGGTTCATGTACATCTTTCCATCCGGGCCCCAGCGGAAAGTATGCAGCAGGTGATGGGTGTCGTCGGCGCCAAACCCCGACAGAACAACGTGGCGTTCATCGGCCCGGCCATCGCCGTCCGTATCGCGCAGGTGCAACACTTCGGTCGAATTCGCGATGTAGACCCCTCCATCTCCGGGCAGAATACCGGTCGGGGTCAGCAGTCCATCGGCAAAAACGGTCGATTTATCGGCGACGCCATCGTGGTCCGTGTCTTCCAGCACAAAAATTTTGTCGTTGATCTTCTGGCCCGGCAAGGGCTGCGGGTACGAGGTGCTGGTCGCCAGCCACATCCGCCCCCGTTCGTCCCAGGCCATCTGAATGGGCGGGTCGATCATCGGGTCGGACGCATACAGGTTGACCTCGAAACCCGCCTTGACGCGAAACGACGCCAGCTCGACGGCAGGATCGGGGTCCGGGATGTTGGTGAGATTGTCCTGCCCCACAGCGAGGGAGGACAGGAGGAACCCTGATATGACGGCGATGATACGCATATGCCCTGAGTTAGCTGAGTCAAAGAGGGTACGCGCCGGATGCGCAGAGGTCCTGCCAGAGCGGTTTTGCACAGTTCGCGTACCATCACTTAAATAACGGATGTTACGCATCTGTGCGCCATCGTTCAGCCACAACGGCTTTGAAAAGACGGAAACAGACGGAAACCGGCTGCAATGCATCATTTCAAAGCCTGGAAAACGGAGTGCTGTGCACAACCTGCGTACCCTCACTTAAATAAAACGTACCGTCATATCATTCCGAGACCATGGGTATATGACGGCGATGCTCAAACAAAAAAGGGCCTCCAGGGGCCCTTTTTCCCGTTCACCCGCCTGTCTGTTACTCCTGGATCGACCGGAGATATTCCACCACTTCGCTGATTTCCTTTCGCACGACCTCTTCGGGCCGGGGCTGGCCGTCCTCCTCCTCCCAGATATTTCCCCAGACGGGCATCTCCCGGGTCGCCCCGTGATCTGCATAAATATCGCTCCCATCCACAAAGGCGTACACGTCTTCAGCAGGGAAAACGCCATCGTTTTCCTGGCTCAACAGACGAAGATTCGGGGGAGGCACTCGGAGGTCAGCGGCAATGGGCCCATCACCCATCGCTTCGTCGCCATGACACCCCGTACAGTATTCCTGGAAGGTGAGCCGACCCTGTTCGATAGGGTTCTCACCTGCATCCGCTGTTTCTACGGCTTCCGGCGTTTCGGCGGCGTCCGTTGTTTCTACAGCGTCCGTTGTTGCTGAGGAGCCAGACTCTTCAGCACATCCCGTGTTACCTACGAGTATAGCGGCTACAAATAAGAGATAAAAAATGCGCATAATCAGTGGGAGTTAGTGGTACGTCATGAACCTGTGCTGCCTCTAGAGTGCCTCCTCTCCCAACCGGGCAGCAGGGGATCTTCTCAAGCAGTAACAGGACGTTTCCCCAAAAGGTACTATTCCAGGTCCCAAGTTCCAAGGGTACGGGGCGTTCTTTCCCTCTCAATCCCTCAGGAACCGATCGGCGGCGGCGACAAAGGTGCGCCCCAGCTCGTGCTGGAAGGCCGTGCTCGTCAGCAGCCGGCGCTCCACCGGGTGGGTCATGAAGGCGACTTCGACCATCGCGGTCGGCACCGACGCCGACTTCAGGAACGGCCAGGGTTTGCCTTCCACCAGGACGTCCGAGCCGGCTTCCGTTAACGATTCGGCCAGGAGGTCGGCGAGGCGCCGGCTGGGTTCGTTGTCGAGATCCAGGTAAATTTCTGCGCCGTGGCGGTTCGGGTCGTCGTTCCGGTTGGCGTGGAGCATGAACAGCAGGGCGGCGCCGGCGTCTTCCGCGATGCGCCTCCGGTCGCTCCACTCTACAGCCACGTCGCCAGTCCGGGTGTACACCACGTCGTAGCCGGCTTTCACGAATTCCGCCCCGACGATGAAGCTGATCTCGAGGATCAGGTCCTTCTCCAGCAATCCCTCGTGTTCTACCCCGATCTCAGCGCCCCCGTGCCCCGGGTCGATGGCGATAACGGGGCGATCCTGCGCACCGGCGCTGAAAGAGGATACCAGAAGGCCGGCGGCCATCAACAACCCGGTCTTGACTACATTTCGATGGATCCACATGTTTTTTTCTCGCTCTAAACGCAAATTGTTAACAGATGGTACGCGCCGAATGCGCATACGTCCTGCCAGAGGGGCTTTGCACCCGTGCAAAGCCGCGTAAACGAGGCTGCTGTGCACAGTTCGCATAACCTCACTTGTTAAAACTGTATCATATTTGTTAAAACTTTTCCAGGTCACCCAATGATGCATTGCCTCTCCCGGCGCCGTCCTGTACTATACGCCATTCACGCCTTTTATGCACCTGTACCTGGATCCCCGTGAAGTTTTTTCCCTGCCATTCTCTGTGGATGATCGTGTTGTGGATCGCCCTCGCACCGGGGCCGGCCGCCGCGCAACAGGCCGTGTTGCGCGGGTTCGTTACCAACGACGCCGACGGCCTGCCCCTGCAGGGCGCCAACGTCATCCTTACCGAGCTCGCGAACGCGGATGCGTTTATCGGTACGGTGTCGGACGACGACGGCCTCTACGTATTCTCCCGCCTGACCCCCGGCCGGTATGCGGTGAGCGTCTCCTTCATCGGCTTCGTCACCCTGCAGGACACGCTCCAGCTGGAAGGCGACGCCGTTACTACGCAAAGTTATGCCCTCGAGGAGGGCGCCTCGGAAATCGATGAGGTGTTCGTCGAAGCCGAGCGCGAATCGGGCGCCGCGCGCGTGACCGCCGGTCTACAGACCGTCCGGCCGGGCGACATCGAGCTCATCCCCTCGCCCGACGTCACCTCCGACCTCGTCTCGTACCTCTCCACCATGCCCGGCGTCATCTCGATCGGCGACCGCGGCGGGCAGCTTTTCATCCGAGGCGGCGAGCCCTCCCACAACATCGCCCTTCTCGACGGCATGAGCGTCTACCAGCCCTTCCACCTCCTCGGCTTCTATTCCGCTTTTTCGTCGGACATCCTCAGCAAGGCGGACGTCTACGCGGGCGGCTACGACGGGCGCTTCTCGGGGCGGCTTTCTTCGGTCATCGACGTCAAGTCGCGCAACGGCAACCTCAAAGAACACGAGCGATCCCTGTCCATCGCCCCCTTCGTCAACACTGCCCGCCTGGAAGGGCCGATCTTCAAGGACCGGATGTCGTTCCTCGGTTCGGTGCGCCAGTCGGTCGTCGACCGGTTTGCGTCCAAATACGTGAATCAGGAGCTGCCGTACAAGTTCGGGGACTGGTTCGGGAAGATGTTCATCAAGTTGACGGAAACCAACCACATCACCTTTACCGCGCTGCACACCTACGACCGGGGGGCGTTGCAGAACGAGGAGGTCGCGAACCGGGACGAAGTGCGGTGGGAGAATACGGCGATGGGCGGCCGGTGGATGTTGTTGCCCCCCAACGCGCCCGTGCTGGGGCAATTTCACTTCTCCGTATCCCGCCTGGCCATGGAGCTGGGCCCCCGCGACGCTCCCACGCGCGAGTCGGAGATCCGGGACTTCAACGCGGCCATCAACTTCACGACGTTCGCCGGCCGCTCCGAGATCAACTACGGCGCCTACCTGCGCAGCACCGACCTGAAAGCCGAGCTCGGCGGCATCTACCAGAACCTCGCCCGCGAAAGCAGCCGGCTGCCCAAGTTCGGCCTCTATCTGGACCCGAACATTTTCGCCGGCCCCTTCTTGCAGATTCGCCCCGGCACGACCCTCATCTTCTTCGACGAGTTCGGCTTTCTCCTCGAACCCCGCCTCCGCGTGATCTGGAACCGGGGCCCCCACCAGTGGAGCATGGCCGGCGGGTTGTACCACCAGGAGATCGTAGGGCTCAACGACCGCCGCGACGCCACCAACGTGTTCACGGCCTGGGTCGGGCCCCCGCTGGAGGAATTGACGCGGGCCTGGCACCTGATCGCCGGTTATAAAATCGAACCCGCGCGGGGTCTGGAGATCTCGCTCGAAGGGTACTTCAAGACGCTCTCCAACCTGTATATTGCCGAGTGGACGGCTTTTCCCGTGCTGAACACCAACCTGCAGCTGGCCGACGGCGACTCGAGGGGCGTCGACCTGCGCCTGGAAATCAGGCGGCCCCGCTTCTACGGCTTCATCACGTACGGGCTGTCCTTCGTCAACTACGAAGCCACGCAGGAGAGCCTGCAGCTCTGGTACGGCACCGACCGGCTGGACTTCCGCCCGCCGCACGACCGCCGGCACCAGATCAATGCCCTCGCCAACGTCAAAGCCGGCCCGTACGACTTCAGCGTGCGCTGGAATCTGGGGTCCGGCCTGCCCTTCAACCAGGTGCGCGGCTTCGACCGCTACGTCCTGCTCGACCGCGGCGTCGACCTGACCGAAGTGCCCGGCGACGTCCGCGTGTTGTACGACGAACCCTTCGGCGGCGAGCTCCCGTTTTATCACCGCCTCGACGTGTCCGTCGACCGCGCGTTCCCCTTCAAGGGCGGCGTCTTCACGCTGCAGGCCGGCGTCATCAACGTGTACGACCGTTCCAACATCTTCGCGCTCGACGTTTTCACGCTGGAAAAAACCGACCAGCTCCCCATTATCCCGACGGTGGGAGCCCGGATCGACTTTTGAGGATGCACCAACCTTCGAACACCCGTTTTATGAAACCCGTCGCCGTATTCGTTTTCCTCGCTCTGATCGCGGCCAGCTTCGGCTGCGAAGAGACCGTCACGCCGTTCGTGGAGGAGGAGCGCCCGTTCACCGTATTCGGCTACCTGGACCCGACGACATCGTTGCAGGTGCTCCGCGTCATCCCGATCGCCGGCAACATCAACGACGTCGGCGAGATCGACGTCGACGCCTCGGTGCGCACGATACAGGCCGAGACCGGCGCCGTCGTCACCTGGCGAAAGGAGACGATCCTGTTCCCCGACTCCACCTCGGGCGTGGTGTTCAAGGCCAACTTCACGCCGGCGTATGAGCAGACGTACCGGCTGGAAGTGGAGAATGCGAATGCAGAGCTGGTAACCGCCGAGACGATGGTGCCGCAGTCGATCGTCAGCCGCCGGCTCGAGAGCGGCACCGGGCGCCGGCCCGGGTTTTTCATCGAGGACCGCGGCACCAACCTCGTGCAGGCCTTCATGCAGTACGAGATCGTGGTCCAGCAGCCCGCGGTATCGGCGCTGCCCGACATCGTGCACCCGGTGTCGGTCTCGTACCGGGGGCAGGAGGAACGCATCACGGGGGGCATGGAGATCCGCGCCGACCTGTTCGCCGACTTCGAGGTCGTCCAGCAGGCGCTCGCCGACATCTGCGTCACCACCCCCTTCATCACCGTGCGGTCGGCGAACTTCGAATTCTTCGTCGGCGACGCCGCGTGGATCCCGCCCGGCGGGGAGTTCGACGAGGACGTGCTGGTCCAGCCCGGCACCTTCTCGAACGTCAGCAACGGGTACGGCTTTTTCGGCGCCGGGTACGGCATCCGGTTTTCCGTGCCGGCCTCCTCGGGCGTGCTCCAGCAGGCCGGCTACGTCCCCCAGCGCCCCTGCCAGGTGGGCCCCGGCTTCGACGCCAGCGCCCCCGAATGCCAGGATATCGTGCCGTGTTTGTAGGCGCAGCGCCCTGTAAAGCGCAGCGCCCCGAAGGGGCGCCCTG
>CAZGHT010000145.1:0-9280 GCA_964525535.1 uncultured Rhodothermaceae bacterium | reverse complement strand
ACGTCTCTTTAGTTATCACCCCGGATTTACTCTTGATCCCTCCCGTCCCCTGAGACAGCACCCCGGTAGAACTCTGGAACCCCCCCGGCTCCTGAGACAGCACCCCGGTAGAACTCTGGAACCCCCCCGGCTCCTGAGACAACACTCCGGGGGGACTCTGGAACGAGCCAGACTGCTACGGCAAGCCTTCGAGGCTACACTGGTGGGGCTCAAAGTTCGGGGAGAGGGGTCCAGGAAGAAATGCCCCCCGTTGAAGTGCTATGCCCGTTCTACGGAGAAGCTCCGAGCAGTAGCCCGTCGGTGCGGCAGGAGGTCGAGGAAAGACGGGAGCGTGTGCGCAGCGCTCACCGGTGCGTCTGAACGGCAGCGTGCACTCCCGGCCGCCTCGGGGAACCGGTCACGCCGTAGTGCAGGCCCGCCGAGCACATTGACGCCTCCGCGCACCCCTATGGAGCCTTCTCCCGGTCACAGGGTGGAGGTCTAGGAAAGACGGAAGGATATGTACAGCCCTCCGCGAATGCACGAGGCGGTTCGACACAGGTGTTGGAGCAGTCTGAATCCCATCAAAAAGAAATGACCCGCCCTAAAGCTACGCGAGACACCTGGCAGGAGCCGGCAGGCCGCCCACCGTACGGGCAGGCAGTTCATAGTAAGCCGTAGGCCGCATTCCCAAAAACAACGACCTGCTGACTTTCATCGACCGCCTCCTGTCGATTGAACCTATCTCCCGAAGTAAATCCAGTCGAGCCCCAGGAGCGGATGAAAGCTTTCGGAGCGATCGCGAAGGACAAAATAAACGTCGTGCACGCCCTGTGTCGGTTCGATGGACGCCTTGAACGTTTCCCCCTCGGGGGTGACCTCGCCGGCCTGCACGGTCATGGACCCGATGCGGTCGCCATCGGGGCTATCGAGGCGTACTTCGATTTCGCCGCCTGCATAAACCCCTTCGACCGCCTGTACCGCAAAGGTCAGAGAACGTATGCTGGTCATATCGATCCCTTCGAATCCAATGTATGAGCCCTTGTAGAGTTCATGCAGCACGCCGTCCCTGGCGACGCCCACATTGTTGGCCACGTCGTAGGACTCTGCCTGGATGCGGGGGTGGCGCAGAACCATCATGGCATGGTGGGTGAGCGGGCCGGCCCCTTCGCTGCCTCGGTCCGTGTATACGGCGCGCAGGAAGTACATGCCCTCATTGCTATCGGTTTCGAGGTGGTCCGTCATGGTCAGCGTTCCCTCGGTCCCGAGGTTGCCCTCGACGGTCTCGTTATCGGCCAGGGACAGGATGTATTCCACGATGGCCGAGAGCTCGGCCTCGGTCAGCTGGGGGTGCGCGGCCATCGCGGTTTCGCCCCATACGCCGCCCCCGCCGTTTTTGATTTTTTGTTTGAGGTAGTCTTCCGCGTCCTCGTCATCCTTGTATCGGTCGGCCACGGCCGTGTAGGTCGGTCCGATCGAGGCGCGATCGATTTGATGGCAGGCCGAACAATCGCTGCTCTCCATGATGCGCTGGCCGCTCAGGAACGTCATCGCATCGTCGGTCATCTGGTGTCCCTGGGCGATGAGCGTCTTGTCGTACCCTTCCGGCAGGTAATTGAGCTGCACGATCACGTCGTCCGACCGGATGGAGCCGTCTTCGAGGCTGCCGTCTTCGGCGTCGGTAACGCGTACCGAGTATTCTTTGGCGATGTTTTCCCAGAAGAACGTCTGGTTGCCGTCGAGGGTGAGTTCGACCGAGGGCGGTTCGTTGCCGACCTGGATCACGACGGAGCGATCGACCACATTGCCGCCCTGGTCGCTCACGATCAGGCGTGTCGAGTACACGCCGGGGGTATCGAACGTATGGGACACCCGGGCGCCGGTCGCGTCGGGCATTTCTTCGTTCTCGAAGTACCAGGCGTACGACAGGTCGTCGTTTTCGTAGTCGGTCGTCTCTTCTGCCGAGAACAGGACCGTCAGGGGCGCGGCGCCGGCCGGCCGGTCGGCCGCAAGCGCGACGTCAGGGGCCAGGTTGCCCGGGTTGTATTCGACGCGCGTGATGCGGGCGTCGGGGTTCTGAGAGAACCAGCCTTTCCCGTACTCGAGCACGTACATGACGCCGTTCCGGTCGAACTGCATGTCGATCGGCGCGTGGAACTCGACGGTAGGCAGGAACGGGTCGATGCGCTGGAGGTCGCCGTTTTCGTCCATGGTCACCACGAGTATCCAGCCGCGGATCCAGTCGTAGATGAAGAGGCGGCCGTCGAACAGGTCGGGAAACGTGTGGGGGCCGGGCTCAAAGAGGTCGCTGTAGAAGACCGGGCCGGCCATGGCGTTCCGCCCGCCGGTGCCGACGATAGGGAACTCGGGCGATTCGTCGTAGGGATACCAGATGAAGGCTTCTTGCGCGGGCGGCAGCTCACGGAGGCCGGTATTGTTCGGGGAGTCGTTGACCGGCTGTTCGGGGTCGAACGGCGCTCCCGACTCTTCCGTTGCGAAGTTGTAGTCGTTGTAGGGTTTGTTGTTGCCGACGAAGTAGGGCCACCCGAAGTAGCCGGCTTCGCGGGCCTGGTTGATCTCGTCGTGCCCGCGGGGGCCGCGCCGGGGGGTATCCTCCCGGGCGTCGGGGCCGACTTCGCCCCAGTACAGGTACCCCGTTTTCGGGTCGATGGAGATGCGGTAGGGGTTACGATTGCCCATCACGTAGATCTCGGGGCGGGCCCCTTCGGTACCTTCGGGGAAGAGGTTGCCTTCGGGAATGGTGTAGCTGCCGTCGGGCTGCGGGAGGATGCGCAGGATTTTGCCGCGGAGGTCGTTCGTGTTGGCGGGGCCCCACTGGCCGTCCCAGGGTTCGCGCCCGGGGCGTTCGTCAATCGGGCCGAAGCCGTTGGAGGCGAACGGGTTGGTGTCGTCGCCGGTAGAGAGGAACAGGTGTCCTTCCGGACCGAATTCGATAGAGCCGCCGGTATGGCAGCACTCGACGCGTTGGACGGGTACTTCGAGCAGGACAACCTCGCTCTCGAGGTCCAGGGCATCGTTTTTGAACTCGAATCGAGAGAGGCGCTGTATCCAATCCTCCCGCATGGGCGTGCCGATGGAGGTATAGCTCCGCGCGTAGTGATCCTGGTCCCGGTTGGCGCGCACCTCTACCATGGGTTCTTCGTTGGGGGGCGAATAATACAGGTAGATCCAGTGGTTCTGCTCGAAGTCGGGGTCGAGGGCGAGGCCCATGAGGCCGTCCTCGAACGTCGTGTTGACGTCGATCCGGCCGGCTTCGGCGAGGCCGTCCGTTTCGGGGTCGTACAGCATGAGGCCGCCTTTGCGCTGCGTGAAGAGGACCTTACCGTCGCTCAACACCTCGAGTTCGGTGGGCTCGTCCAGGTTGTCGACGAGCACGATCCGGTTGAACCGGTTTTCGGCCGGGATGCGGGTGGTTCGGGCCTGCGCGTAATCCAGCGGTGCACGGTCGCCGAGGGCGTATTCGATGCCGCCGGCGAGGTGGCGGAGGAAGTTTTCGTCGGAGAAGATCTTGGCGGTGTGCCCCATGCCGGTGTAGAAGACGCGGCCGCCGTCGAACGCGTGGTACCAGGAGACGGGTTGCGCCTCCGAAGAGGCGAAACGAACCAGCGGATGGGCTTGCGTCGAGAGGTCGGCCACCTTGAGCCACTTGTCGGCCGGCGCCCAGCTATCCGGGAGGTCGCCGGTCGAGGGGTGGGCGATGTCTACGATGGTGAGGGTCGACTTTTCGACCTCGAAGGACTCCGTGAGGTAGCCGGCGTGGCCAGCGCCGATCATGGCCTGGTACCAGGGCCAGTCCGCCGCCCCCTCGATGGCGGCGTGGATGCCGATGAACCCGCCGCCGGCCTGGACGAACCGCTCCAGGTGCGCCCGCTGCTGATAATCGAGCTGCGCCCCCCGCGCGTTAAGAAAGACGACCGCCTTGAACGAACGCAGGGTGTCTTCGTGGATCAGGCCGAGATCCGACGTCGTCGTGACGTCAAAATCGCGTTCTTCGCCGAGCCGGGCGATCGCCCGCACGCCGGCCTCCGACGACTCGAACGGGTACCCCGTCGTTGGCGTCACGACGAGCACGTCATTCGCCGGCCCTAATTCGGAGCACGAAAACAGAAACAGGGGCAGAACCCATGCAGCAAAGAGGTAGATGAGGGCAGTGGGTATGATCTTCACAGCTACGTAGGTTTATGAATAAAACGGCATCGACAGGTGCACTGATACAGGCCATCTACGCGTACATTCGGCCCTGAAGCACCCTGCGAGCCGGCGACGAGGCCTCATGGCGGCACGCCTGGCCAGAATTCGCCATTAATATAGGCAATATAGGCTTACCCTTTTTTTCCTGCCAGGATTCATGGTCTTGCGGAAAGCCCTCAACCTCTCGTTCCGAGACCTTGCATCCGCTGGGGGTTATGGGTTACTTTCGGTTCGGAGCGGTGAGCTCCAGACCCTGAACCCTGAACCCTGAACCGAAATTCTCATGGCAGAACGCGTTGGATTTATAGGCCTCGGCATCATGGGCCGCGGCATGGTCAAGAATTTACTCGATGCACAGTTTGACGTATGCGTGTGGAACCGTACCGCCTCTCGCATGACGCCTTTCGTAGAGCGGGGCGCGCGAGCGGGGACGTCTCCCTCGGACGTGGCGAGCCAGAGCGACATCGTGATCACGTGCGTCAGCGACACGCCCGACGTCGAGGCAGTCGTCACCGGGGAGGACGGCGTCATCGATGCCCTGGAGCCGGGCGGGCTGTTGATCGACATGAGCACCATCTCGCCCCAGCTGACGCGCGAGCTGGGCGATGCCCTGGAGGACAAAGGGTGTCATATGCTCGATGCCCCGATCAGCGGGGGCAGCGAAGGCGCGGAGAACGGGACGCTGAGCATCATGGTGGGCGGCGATGCCAGCCAGTTCGAGCGCGCCCGGCCCTGCTTCGATGCGATGGGCACGACGATTACGCACGTGGGGCCGCGCGGCGCCGGCCAGGCCGTCAAGCTCGTCAACCAGATCCTCGTCGTCGTGACCATGCTCGGCGTCAGCGAAGCGCTGCTCTTCGCGGAGGCGTCCGGCGTCGACCTCGAACGGGCGCTCGCCGCCGTCACCCAGGGCGCCGCCGGCAGCTGGATGCTCAGCAACCGAGGCCCCCAGGTCGTCGAGCGGGACTGGCGGCCCGGCTTCACGATCGACCTCCAGCAGAAAGACCTGCGCCTCGTCCTCGAAGCAGCCGATCAGATTGGCACCCCGGTTGTGGGGACCTCCCTGGTGTACCAGCTGTATCGCACCCTGCAAGACCGCGGCTTCGGCGCGGAAGGCAACCACGCCCTCGTCAAAGCCCTGGAACACCTCGCCGGCAAAACCGTCGGCAAGGAGTCCTGAGCCCCAGTACCCAGCATCCAGTAACCAGCATCCAGAAACCATGACCCGCTTCATTGTACTCGCAGGCCTGGGGCTCGCCTTGATCGGCGCCGGATGCGCATCGACCGCGCCGGATGCCGCGTCGAACGTGCACGCCCCTCCGGAGAGCCCCATGACAGGCCGGTGGGTTCCAGGCGATAGCCTCACGGGGGCGGTCGTGTTCCTGCCGTCCGGCTTGCTGGTATTCGAACAAGGCACCCTCCTCGCGTCCATCAATCGTCTCCAGAACACAGAGCGCCGGCGGTACATCTCCCGGCTGCGGGAGTCCGGCCGGTACGAGGTGACGGCGGACGACACCCTGGTCCTGCACGTCACCGCAGACTGGACGGGCAAGGGCGCGGGAGCCCGCCGGCCGGCCGATCGGCTCGTCGAGAGCCGGATCGTCTTCGATATCGTTTCGCTGGATGACGAGCGCATCCAGCTGGAGAAAAACGAGGTCGTGCGCGGCGAGGCCGGCAACCTGAATGCCGGCGACGAACTCACGCTCGTGCTCGTTCGCCACCCCTGAGCGCCGCCCCGAAAACATTGTTCCCGCAATTCAGTATAATCCGTGTCGACTATACAATTAGCCCCTTCTTCATGCGTCGACGCGGATCATTCCGCTCCTCGAACAGCCCTTCTCTGCAACTATTCGGTTATGTTATATGGCCACTGCCAAGCACCTGGACATTCTGAAGACCAACGTTCAGAAATGGAACGACTGGCGGAAGAGAAACAACGATCGCCGCATCGATCTCAGAGAAACTACCCTCGACGGCCTGAACCTCAGCTACGCAAACCTGAGCGGCGTCTTGCTGGCGCGGGCCTCCCTGGCCGGCACCCGCCTCGTCAACGCCAACCTGCGCGGCGCCAAAATGACCGCGGTAAACCTGACTGAGGCCGACCTGTCGGGCGCCGACCTGTACCGGTCCAATCTTCATAGGGGCGCCCTGAAAGGAGCCCGCCTGATCAAGACCAACTTCACGAAGTCGAACCTGTCCAGGTCTGACCTGAGCCAAACCATCATGAGCCGGTCCGATTTCGGAGGCGCCGACCTGTCGGGCGCCGGCCTGTGGCAGGCCGTACTCTACGAGACGCTGCTCGGCGACACCAACCTGATGGACGCGCAAGGCCTCAACACGTGCCGACACCACGGTCCGTCTACCGTCGACCACCGCACTGTCATCAAATCCGGTTACCTGCCCATCGAGTTCCTGCGCGGCTGCGGGCTCCCCGACGAACTCATCTCTCACTACGAGGCGTACCTGTCCAATGGGCTGCGCACGCAAACCTGCCTGGTCAGCTGCAGCGAATCGGATATGCCGTTCGCGCAAAAGCTCCACGACGACCTCCAGGACCAGGGCATCCGCTGCTGGGTGATCCCGGAAGAGCTCAAGAGTGGGATGGAGCTGCAGATCCAGGTCAGCCAGGCGCTGCGCCCGCAGGACAAGCTCATCCTCGTGTTGTCCGACCACAGTATGGTGAGCGACTGGATCATGCAGGAAATCCAGACGACCCGCGAGATGGAGCAGCAGGAACGCCGGCGCGTCCTGTTCCCCGTCTCGGTAGCGAACCCCTCCATGCTGCAATCGTGGACCCTGATGGAGCCGGGGAGCTTCGTCAATCTGGCCAAGGAAATGCGGCAACACCACATCCCGAGCTTTCACGACATGCACCACCAGCCTTCGTACCGCGCCGCCCTCTCGGAACTCGTACAGGCGTTGCGCACTACCCCCCAAACCGGCCTTACCCCGGTATCCGAACGCAATACGAACTCGTTCAGCGCCTTATGAGAGCCCCTTCGGACCAGGCCCCCGCGTCGCGCAGTGCCCGGGGTGAAACGCGCCGGGCAATCAGACGTAAGGAGAGCGTTTATTCATCGCCTTCTCCATCTGCTGATTCCTCATGGGCGCTCCCATCATCGTCTGGCACCGTCACGATCTTCGCCTCAACGACAACCCGGCGCTGCACCATGCCCTGAAGCGAGACGTCCCCGTTGTGCCGGTCTACATCGTCCCGGAGGAGGATGCGGGCGATTGGCCGATGGGCGGTGCACACGCGTGGTGGCTGCACCACGCGCTGGAGGCGTTCGGGGCTTCTCTCGCCGAACGGCAGTCCAGACTCGTCCTCAGAAAAGGATCCTGTGCGAAGGAGATCCAGGACCTCGTACGCGATACCGGCGCCGGCGCCGTCTACTGGAACACGATGATCGAACCGCACGAACGCGAGCGGGATCGAGGCATCGAGAAGGACCTCCACGCCTCCGGCGTCGAGGTCGTACCGTACGACGGCCAGATCCTGCACGACCCGAACGAAGTCTCGACCAACAAGGGCGACCCGTACAAGGTATATACCCCGTTCCGAAAGAACCTCGACGAGCATCTCAACGTCCCTCTCCCGCTGGAGGCGCCGGCCTTCAAGGAGAGCCACCGGCCTTCCTCCTGGCCGGCCGGACTCCCGCTCGACGCACTCGGACTCCTCCCCGAATTCGACTGGGCCGGCGGGCTGAGAGAAAGCTGGACGCCGGGTGAAGCGCACGCCCTCGAGCGGCTGGACGCCTTCATCGACGATGCCCTGGCCGGCTACGGCGAACGACGCGATTACCCCGGTGTCGATGGGACCTCGCGGATGTCCCCCCACCTTCATTTCGGCGAGATCAGCCCGGCCACGATCTGGCACAGGGTGAAGGACTACGTCTCGAAACAGGACCGCGGCATCGACCCGACGCCTTACCTGAATGAACTGGTGTGGCGCGACTTTTCCTACCACATCCTCTATCACTTTCCCGGAACCACGAATGCCAACCTCAAGGACGCGTTCGACGACTTTCCGTGGACCGAGGACCAGGACGCCCTCGAACGCTGGCAAAGAGGCGAAACCGGCTACCCGATCGTCGACGCCGGCATGCGGCAGCTCTGGCATACGGGATGGATGCACAACCGCGTTCGTATGGTCGTGGCCTCCTTCCTGACCAAACATCTCCTGATCCACTGGCGCCAGGGCGCCCGCTGGTTCTGGGATACGCTGGTCGACGGCAATCTGGCCAGCAACACGATGGGCTGGCAGTGGGCCGCCGGCTCCGGAGCCGATGCACAGCCCTTCTTTCGGATCTTCAACCCGATCACCCAGGGAGAAAAGTACGACCCGGAGGGCGCCTACATCCACCGGTGGATCCCCGAACTGGAAGGCGTCTCCGGCAAGGCGCTCTATGCGCCCTGGACCCTGCCGGCAGCCGAACAGGAGAAGGCAGGCGCCAGGATCGGAGCGACCTATCCCGCCCCGATCGTCGTGCACAAAGAAGCGCGGGAGCGAGCACTGGACGCCTACGACCGGATGCGAAAAGCCGGCGCATAACGCCATTCCGCTAGCGCCTACGACAAGATCCTGGCAACGACGGCGCACCACCACTGTCTCATTATGAGAACAGCTTCCCGATCTGAGTCAAATCCCCCACCGGCCATTAGCCAAAACTACCGGATAAACCCGGGAGCTCCGGCGCAAGTGCGTGCGAGAAAAAAAGAATCGACCTATATTAGGAAACACTTATGGGCAAGCATCGTCTGTAGCTCTTATCTCGATTAATCTGTCAACACTGGACGGTTCTGTGCACCAGACGTATTCCTCGGCCGTTTTCTCCAAACTGGCCGGTCTACTCCAGGATGCGTCGTCTCCCGGCATTTCTTGCTCCAATATCGAATCACCTCTTAGCGCAGGAGTACAGAAGCGGACGCTGCGCAGCACCGTACACAGGCGAGGCATAACGGGCAACACAGTATGGAATAGCTTTTGAATTGTTCGGCGATGTTACGTGAACTGTGCACAGCAGCCTGGTTTACGCGGCGCCGCAGCAGACAATACCATGCGTGCAAAGCCGCTCTGGCAGCACCGATG
>CAZGHT010000144.1:0-9519 GCA_964525535.1 uncultured Rhodothermaceae bacterium | reverse complement strand
TGCGAATGGCTGACCGGGAAGGCACCCAACGCAAAAAGGAATTGATTTCGAAATATACCACTCCCGAGGGCGCGTACCATCTGTAACCCATGGATGTTACGCATCTGTGCGCCGTCGATCAGCCACAACGGCTTTGAAATGGCAAAAACAGACGGAAACTGGCTGCAATGCATCATTTCAAAGCCGGCCATACGGACTGCTATGCACAACCTGCGTACCATCACTAACTCAGTCACTCAAACGTGGTTGACGTTCACCCGAATTCGAGCATGCCCCAGTGCCTGGCCACAGGTGTACCCCTTACGTCGATTCACAAAAAACCCTGCCGAGAACGAGGGGGGCACACTGCCAGTAGCTTCGCTACAAGACGACTACTTTTGTAGTGATGTTACACGAACTGTGCACAGCAGCCTAGTGTACGCAGCTCAGCATACGTACTCAACATACGTGCAAAGCCGCTCTGGCAGGACTTATGCGCATCCGGCGTGTAACTCTGTTGTGTAGTGAAAACCGTGTCCAGTTAGATTCATAACCGATGGCTGAAGCGTCTGCGGATACGGCGGGACCCATCATGGAGATCCGCCACGTGTCCAAAGTATTCACACAGGAAGGGCTCCAAACGCGGGTGCTGGAGGATATCTATCTTCAGGTGGCCCGAGGAGATTTCATCGCTCTGATGGGACCGTCGGGCTCGGGTAAGTCCACGCTGTTGAATATCATCTCCGGGCTCGATACACCCACGTCAGGCGACGTCTTGATGAATGGCGCCAGCATTGTCGGTTTATCGGAACGGGAGCTGGCTGTCTGGAGAAGCCATAACATCGGTTTTATCTTCCAGCAGTATCACCTGATGCCGGTATTGACGGCCTTCGAGAACGTAGCGCTTCCCTTGATGCTGTTCGACATGAAGCAGCGTGAACGCAGAGAGCGATCGAAAGCAGCGCTCGCCATCGTCGGGCTGGAGGACCGCATGAACTACCTGCCCCGGCAACTGTCCGGTGGTCAGCAACAACGCGTGAGCATTGCCCGGGCAATCGTTACCGATCCGACCATCTTGATCGGGGATGAGCCCACCGGCAACCTGGACCGGAAAGCAACGGCCGATGTATTGATGCTGTTCGATATCCTGAACCGGGATCTCGGGAAGACCATCATCATGGTTACGCACGATACGGAAGCCGCGATGCACGCCCGGCGTGCGATTCGTCTGCGGGACGGCGTCCTGGTAGACGATAGTCCTGCAAGCTACCATCCATCATAGAGGGTACACAACCTCGTGCATGACCATGACTCAATGGCTCCATCTGATCGCCAAGAATCTGGTACGCAGCCAGCGCCGGACTTTGCTGACGTTGGGGGCGATGGCCCTGGCCCTGTTTGTATTCTTGTTGCTGTACACGGTCATCGCGACCCTTAGCGTAGGAACGGACCGTAGTCTCGGAGAAGTGCGCGTCGCAGCCATCGAAAAGTATTCCGGTCCCCGCACGAAGATTCCCCTGCCCTACGCTTCGCAGATGGCGCAATTCAACCACGTTCAGGCTGTAACGCCGATGGGGTATACGGTGCTCACCATGGGCGAGAGCTCGGCCCTGTATGCAGCGCTTCTCATCGATCCGGTTACGTATCGTCACGTTTTTGCCTCAACCGCCGCTACCGTTCCTCATCATCAGTATGAGCAATTTATCAGGACCAGAAACGGCATGCTGGTCGGGTCAGAAATAATGAAGAAGTACGGATGGCGGGTAGGGGACCGCGTCGAGGGAACGTCCCTGTTGCACAACGCGGTCGTCCCGCTCGTGGTTTGCGGGTCGTTCGGAGAAGAAGGCCTCGGCAACCAGCAACTCTCCTCTCAGCTGTTGATCCACCTCGACTACTACGAGGAGCTGCGGGGCGCCTCCGGCGCCATTAACCTCATCTGGTTGCGGCTCGATCACCCGTCGAGTGTGTTGCCGGTGATGCAAGCGGTTGAAACGTATTACGCCAGTGCACCGCAAGAAGTGAACGTGGAAACCGAGAGCACCATGATCAGTCATCTGGCGTCGTTCACAGCTGCCGTCAAGATGAGCATCCAGGTCGTAGCCGGAGCCGTGCTGTTTACGATTCTCATTGTCACAACAAATACGATGGCCTTATCCATGCGTGAGCGAAGAAAGGAGATTGCTGTGATGAAGGCGATCGGATTTACGCCGCAAAGCGTAGTGGGAATGGTCGTCGCCGAATCGATTGTGACGGCCCTGGTCGGCGGCAGCGTGGGTACGTTGATCGCGTACGGCCTGTTTACCTGGGGCAACTTCTCGTTGTCGGCCGGGCTTTCGTTCGATTTTTACATAACCACGCAGGCCGTCCTTACGGGATTCGCAATCTCGATCGGCATTGGGATCCTGGGCGGCCTGGTGCCGGCGTACCGGGCATCCCGGGTGAATGTCATACAGGCGCTGTCCAGTTTATGAAGATCCCATTCGTTTATATCGTTCGCAGCCTGATTCGCCGGCTCCGCTCGACGACGCTGACGCTGAGCGCGTTCGGGCTGGTGGTGTTCTCGCTGCTGATGTTGCTTTCGATGGTCGAAGGCGTCAACGATATGCTGATTTCTTCTGGCGCGCCCGATCGGGTCATCGCGTTCAACGCCAACGTCACGAGCGAAAATCATAGCCAGCTTTCTCCACGAGACGTGCGTGCGGTCGGCGACCACGAGGCCGTCAAGTTGACCGCCGAAGGCGTCCCGTACGCCTCGGCCGAGGTCGTTAAGACGGCCTATGCGATAAGCCCCCGTGGCGACCGGGTGCAGGCGAACTTCAGGGGCGTCGATCTACGGCAGGCACAACTCGTGCACAACCGGTTGCGCCTGATCGCCGGCCGGTTCTTCAACCCGGATGTCGAAGACGAGGTGATCCTCGGGCGGAAAGTGCGGGATGCGATGGGTACGACCCTGGGCGATCGATTCGAGGCCCAGCGTGCCAGCTGGCGGGTCGTGGGCGTTTTTGAGGACGGCGGGTCGATGGTTGAATCGGAAATCTGGACCTCGGCCGGCAACGTCATACTCGCCTACAACAAAAGCAGCGTGTCAAGCGTGTGGATCCGCGTCAACGATCCGGATCAGACGGCCCGGGTCGTTCGGCAGCTCAATGACGACGCCCGGCTCTCCGTATATGCGACGACGGAAAAAGACCTGTATGCCCAGGGGTTCGCGGCAGCCCGAGGCCTGCAGGCCCTGGCCTGGGTGGTCGCCGTCATCATGGCTATCGGTGCCGTCTTCAGCGCGATGAACACCATCTTCGCGTCTGTTGCGGATCGCGCCGGCGAGCTGGCTGCCATGCGGGCTATCGGTTTTCAGGGACGCAGTGTGCGAATGAGCCTGATGATCGAAGCTCAGGTCATCGCGTTCAGCGGTGGCCTCCTCGCCTGCCTGATGGGCTGGGCCCTCGACGGGGTCACGGTCCGAACGCTCCTCCCCGGCATGGGGGTCATCGGATTTCAGTTTAAGGTCTCCTTCCAATTGCTCGGCATCGCAGCCGCATTTTCCCTGGTGCTCGGCCTGCTGGGAGGGTGGTTCCCGGCCCGCCATGCGGTCAGGAGGAATATCGTCCAGGCGCTAAATAGCTGAACCATAATGACAAAAGCACTCACAAAGAGCCTTCTGAGCGTCATCATCCCGGGTCTCTTCCTGGCGACGCACCTGCACGCTCAATCTCGTCCCCTCACCCTGCACGACGCAGTGGCAGAAGCGCAATCGAATAACCCCGACGTTCAACAAAAACGATACGGAATGGCGCAGACAAACTGGGCCTACCGGGAAATAAGCGCCGCCAACCTCCCCTCGATCCATCTGAACTCGATGGCCGGCCGGGTGGGCGAAGCGCCCAGCGTGCTCGCGAATCTTCAGGGGGAAGAGGTGGCGATTCAGCTCGGCAGTACGTATTCGTTTCGGACGCGGTTGGAGGTCCAGCAGAAGATCTTCGACTTTGGCCAGACAGCCAGCCGGCTCGAGGCCTCCCGCTACGCCTACAACACACAGCACGCGTCCTACAACCGGGAGTTGCTTCGGGTGGCCGTACATACCAAAGAGCAGTACTACCGCGTGTTGCACTATTCCCGGCTCGACAGCCTGTACGGGTCCATCGTGGATCTCCGCGACGAACTCGAACGCATCTCATCGACCCAATTCGAGGAAGGTGTGGTTCTCGAACCGGCATTTCTCAGAACCCGCGCCGAGGTGCAGCTGGCTGCAGCCCGCCAGGCCGAAGCGCAGGGGGAGATCGCTAAAGGGAGCATGACGCTGGCCAGACTCATGGGACGTGTACACCCCGATTTCGAGCTGGTGAGCCCCCTGCCCTCCCCTGCCGAATTTGTACTCCCCGAGGACACGATTGAAACGTTATACACCCGGGCCCTCGAACATCGATCCGACGTCAGGCAGCTCCAGTACAGCGCCCGGGAGCAGGCCGCCCTGACCCGCGCGATCAAGACCCGGCGCCGCCCCACGGTGATCGCTCAGGCCGACCTCACCTACTACGGGCCGAAAAGCCTCTTCGGGGAATACTCCTCGTACGGCGGCCAGGGACTGCAGTCCTACAACTGGCGCGTCGGGGTCGCCATCGAATACGCCCTCTTCGACGGATTCAAGACCCGCGCGCAAAGGGAACAGGCGGCGATAACGACGAGCCGGATCGAAAAGCAGGTCCAGCAGCTCAAACTCGACATTAGATCTGATCTGGAGATTACCGTGAACGATCTCGAGCGACTCCAGCTTGTTTATGAAAGCAATGCATTGTTCTACGCCGCTACGCAAAGCAACCTGGCCCTCGGTGAGGTGAAATACAACCATGGGGCGCTCCCCTTGATCGCATTCCTGCAACTGAAGATCGACGAAGTTAACAGTACCATCCTGCTCGAAAAGCAATTATACGAGATGACCCGGTTGATCCTGTTACTCGAATCAATCGTCGAACAAGAAATTCCCTCCACACCGCTGATAACCATGGAATAATCGTATGGGATCTATCGTGTCGACTCCGCATGCCAATGAATCGCCTTCCAAAACGGTGAACCCGGCCTACTCCGCTGGAATCGCCCAGATGGCGAGAAAGTTATCCAGGCCGCGCCAGGCCGCTCCCCGGCCGCGCCACGGTCGAAAAGCGGTGGCTTTCCTGCTCATACTGGCTGCGATCACGATCGGGTATTTTGTGTGGCGCACCGTTCGGCCCTTGCCCGTCGATGTAGCCATCGTTTCATACCAGAGGGCCGGGGCTGCAGCACAGCCCATCATCCGGCAGAGCGGCTACGTGACCTACCCGCACATGGTCACCATCGGAAACACCGCCCCGGGCGTGGTCAGGCGCATTCATTTTGAGGAAGGGGACGCCGTCGAACGAGGAGATCTCCTGGCTACCTTCGAGATCGATGAACTGCTGGCACAGAGGACCATCCAGGAAGCCGCTTACGCGGACGCTCAGAAAACGCTTGCCCGGACGCAGACGCTGCACGCAGCCGGAGCGGTCTCGGCGATCGATATGCAACAGGCAGAGACTGCGCTGGAAACCGTACAGGCCGAGCTCGACCTGTTGACCGTACGCATCGAATCGGGGCGCGTTCGTGCGCCCTTCACCGGGCGCATCCTCGAACGGCTGGCCGATGTAGGCGAACGCGCCCCCCAGGGCATCTGCGTGCTGGTCGACGACTCCAAAACTCTGGTCGAAATCGAGATCAGCCAGGACGACCTGTCGAAGCTGAACCCGCAGCAGCCGGCCCTCGTCATACTGGACGCTTATCCGGAAACGGAGTATGCCGCACGGCTGCTGCGCCTGAGCCCCATGGCGAACCGAACCACACACGCGATACAGACCGAGGTTGAAGTCCTGAAACCCGATTCACGCATCCTCCCCAACCTGAGCGCCCGGGTTTATCTCGTAGAAGAATCTCGGGAAGACAACTTCCCGGTGCGTTCTGTGCTCGCGCTCGATCGATCTGCCGTCGTCGAGGAAGACACTCTATCGTTCGTCTGGGTCGTCAAAGGCGATAGAACGACTCGCAGCGTCGTAGAAACCGGCGCTCCGATAGGCGCCGACCTGATCGAAATACGAAGCGGGCTCGAACCGGAGCAGATCGTGATCAGAAATCCGTCCCTCTACGAACTCCAGGAAGGGCGACGGGTGCTCGTCCGTCATTGAGGCGTGTGCACCAACGGCCCATCGAGTCTTCCAGACAGCTCGATTCATCGCATTCGTAACGAAGAGCAGCAACGGCTCCACCTTGATCGCTAAGCAGCCATGCGCGAACTTGGTGACACGATTTACTGTTCATCTACTTCTCGGTTGCCATGCTTACCCTCGCCCCTCGATGGTTCATCCTCCTGCTCAATTTCGTCTTATTGTGCGGTATCGTCTTGTCGCGCGGTGCGTCAGGTCAACCTGCGGATCACCTCCGCGTGCTCTTTCTCGGTGATAACGGACATCATCAACCGGCGCAACGCGCGAAACAACTCATCCCCTACCTGGCTGAGCGTGGCATTCAGGTCGTTTATACAGATCGCGTGGAGGACCTCAACGCCCAGAACCTGAACCATTACAATACGTTGCTGTTCTACGGCAACACCCCCACGCTTTCCAACGATCAGGAAACGGTCCTACTCGATTTCGTGGAAAACGGTGGAGGCCTCGTGACGGTGCACGCGGGCATTGCGATGTTCGCCAATTCGGACGCCTACACGAGTCTGGTGGGAGCCACCTTTTTGAGCCACGGCGTCGATACAATGACTACCCGAAGGTTGCTTCCGGATCACCCTGCCATTCAGGGCGTGCCGCCCATCATCTCCTGGGACGAGACCTACATCCACCAGAAACACAACCCGGACAAACTGGTCCTGTCTGTGCACGAACAAGGCGGCCGGATCGAACCCTGGACCTGGGTGCGCGATCACGGCGAGGGCCGGGTCTTCTACACGGCATGGGGGCACGACGAAAACACGTGGTCGAATCCAGGATTTCACCTGTTGCTCGAACGAGGCCTCCGATGGGCTGCAGGCGACTGGGCATTATCGGCCGATTGGTCCTTGCCCGCCTTGACGTACGTTGACAGCGTGACGGTTCCCTTTTACCCAGCCGGTGTAGGATGGGGCGTTACCGGCGATCCATTTACCCGGGCGCAGGCACCCTTGTCGCCAGAGGCCTCCATGCAGCAAACTTTCGTCGAGCCTGGCTTCCGCCTGGAACTGTTTGCTGCAGAGCCCGACGTCATCAATCCGATCGACCTGGATTGGGATGAAAGCGGACGCCTCTGGGTTACGGAAACCATCGAATACCCGAATACCTTTCAACCAGAGCGTAAGGGGAAGGACCGCATCAAAATTCTGGAAGATACCGACAACGACGGCCGCGCCGATAGGGTCACCGTGTTTGCGGAGGGGCTCAATATCCCGACGTCCATCGTACTGGCCAATGGCGGGGCTATTGTGGCACAGGCGCCGGACATGCTCTTTCTCAAAGATACGGACGGCGATGACCGCGCCGACGTGCGGGAAGTGCTATTCACCGGATTTGGCACGCACGATACCCATGCAGGGCCGAACAACCTGCGTTACGGATTCGACAACCAGATCTGGGGCGCCGTCGGATATTCGTCGTTTTCCGGTGCCGTAGGAGACGGCGATTCGCTTCGGTTCGGGCAGGCTCTGTTCCGCTTTACGTCGGACGGCTCCAGCATCGAACACATGGCCACGTTCAACAATAACACCTGGGGACTCGCCTTCAGCGAGGAAGGTCTGGTGTTCGGATCTACGGCCAACGGGAATCCCAGCCTCTTCAGTGCCATTCCCGAACGGTACTACCGGCGCTTCGGTGGAAACCGGCCCCACGTATTGCGTAGCATCGCGGACGACGCACGCTTCTACCCTGTCACCGATCACGTCAAACAGGTTGACTGGCACGGACGATATACCGCCGGCTCAGGCTACGAAATCTATACGGCGAGAAGCTTCCCGGCGCCCTATTGGAATCGAATCGGATTTATCGGGGGTCCGACCGGGCATCTGCTGGGCAAATTCGCGCACGAGCCGAAAGGAAGTGGCTATACGGCAACCAACGAATGGAACATGCTCGCCAGCCGCGACGAGTGGTTTTCCCCGATTCAGGTGCGCGTCGGTCCCGACGGAGCACTCTGGGTGATCGACTGGTACAACTTGATCATTCAGCACAACCCGACACCGGCAGGATTCGAGGTAGGGGAAGGCAACGCATACGTGAACGAATTGCGCGACCGGCAACACAGCCGCATCTACCGTGTGGTCTACGAACAAAGCGGCGAATCCAACAGCCCGGCGACCCTCGCCGACGCCTCACCGGAAGAACTGGTTCAGGCCTTAACGTCGGACAACATGCACTGGCGTCTCACGGCACAACGCCTCCTCGTGGAACGGGGCCGGACAGAGGTCTTGCCACAACTCTATGCGCTGGTCCAGGATGTTCGCGTGGATGTATTGGGACTCAATACGGCTGCTATCCATGCACTCTGGACGATGCACGGCCTGGGCGTTCTTGACGGAAATAACTCCGATGCCCTGGCCGTGGCAATGTCGGCATTGTTCCACCCCTCCAACGGCGTGCGACGTACAGCCTTAAGGGTCCTACCTCAGACTGAAGCAACCCTGGATGCCATCCTCGATGCCGGCATCCTCCCCAATACCCCTGTACCGACAGGAATGACTTACACCGTTCCCGTGGGATTGATGGACGCGGCCGACGCGCAAGTCAAGCTGGCCGCCCTCCTCTTCGTTGCAGATATGCCATTTTCTATGCCTTCCTCGAACCGCGCTGCCAGTGTTCTGGTCGAGGTATTACGGGCGCCGGAAAATGCCGACGACGAAGGACTGCGCACGGCCGTTGCAGCCGCCGGCCTCCGGCACAATCCCGCCTTTTTACGCCTGGCAATGAATCGCCTTACGCTTACTGAAGACACGACCTACACAGCAAACCTCAAGCACGTACTCGGCATCGTGGCCGGCCGGCACATCGCTCAAGGCGCGCTGAAGGAGACCGTCGACATCTTGAACCAGGCGGATACGTCATTAGCCAGCGTAGCTATCGAAGGCATCGCCGCACATTGGCCTCAGGACGATGCGTATGCCCCCACTGAAGAGGATCGGTCGGCGCTACAATCGCTTTACAGGAACGCCCAGGCACTCAGGGCGCCTCTTCGCGAACTGGCGAATACATGGGAATTGCCTGAATTGTTCGGGGACGCTCACTAAGTGACAGATGTTACGCGCCGGATGCGCATACGTCCTGCCAGAGCGGCTTTGCACACGGGCAAAGCCCCGTAAACCAGCCTGCTGTGCACAGTTCGCGTAACATCACTAAGTGACAGATGTTACGCGCCGGATGCGCATACGTCCTGCCAGAACGGTTTTGCTCGTATGCTGAGTACGAATGCAGAGCAGAGTAAACCAGCCTGCTGTGCACAGTTCGCACAACAGCTCTAGGGGATCACTCCATCGTCGTTAAAGGGCCTTCTTTCAAGTGGAAAACA
>CAZGHT010000143.1:5269-9608 GCA_964525535.1 uncultured Rhodothermaceae bacterium | reverse complement strand
CTTCGCTCAACGCCTGTTTTATCGTATTGCTGTGCACAACCTGCGTATCATCACTTTTGAATCCAGCGTAATACCATGGTCAAAGAAACGGCAGAAGGCGATCTGTGGCGTACTCTACTACCCGAGTGATTTCCGGATCGGTTAGGAAGCCGACTTTCTCTGACACCAGGTATTGTTCCGATTCTCTGAAGCCCATCAACGTGGAATCCAACGCATCTATTTACCATTTACTCCGTCAGAATGACGAACGAAAGGCTGACACATTGCTTTTGTACCCAGTTTTTGCAGCATTGAATTTGGCCGATTTGCAGCTAATCACGAGAGTACATGAGTCTTAAAACGATCCTTCTTTACGCGTTTATTTCAGTACATTGTATTCAATGTAATCCTGAAACCCGGGACAACGATTCAGAATCCACGATGCCAATGACGTTTAACTCAGAGGGTATTCCCATCAGTTACAAGATAACCGGTTTGGGGAATCCCGTTGTTCTTTTACATGGCGCACTGATTGACGCAGAGTCCAATTGGAGTCTTGTAATCGACTCACTGGCTCCCCATTTCCAGGTGATACGGATGGATCTTCGCGGGCACGGACGAAGTGGTAAGCCGCGAAATCCAGACGCCTATGGGGCCGAGCTGTACCGCGACGTAATTCGATTGATCGATCATCTCGAAATCGAAAGCGCACATTGGGTCGGATATTCACTGGGTGGACAACTGGCGTTAAACGTTGCCGTTAAACATCCGACTCGCGTTCGGTCGCTCACTCTTGGGGGAGCAGGATGGACTCCGCCCGATAGTTTGGCTAGCGGGGAGGCGTTCGCGGAAGCGCTTGAAAACAGCGATTCCGTTGCTGATGTACTCGATCCAGATTCATCGAATTACCCCCCCAAAGTCAGGGCCGTTCTGGATGCGAATGATGTGCTGGCAAGTGCAGCAATGGCGCGCGGCCCCTGGCCAGAAATAGCCATTGGCGCTGATGAGTTAAGAAAACAACTCGATTCGATCCACGTCATCGTGGGAGAACTCGATCCGGTTCGTCCCCAGGTAGATCAACTTATGGAAGTTTTACCGTCCACAAGCCTCGAAGTATTAAGCGGGTTGGATCACACCACCACATTTTTGTCTCCGGCCTTTGCGCATGCATTGACCCGAAGGCTACAGGAGATTGACTAGGGCGTACTGCTTGATGCGAAGGAGTCAAAATGACTACCGACCTGTTGCCCATACATTTTCTCAATAGGCCTCTACAATACGAACCGTCTTGATATAGTCCAGGCCGGGGAAGGCTTCGTCCAGGTACGCGCGCCCCTGCGCATGGATCATATCCTGACGCATCGAGGGTTCGTTGGCGTATTCGCCGTTGAAGGCATCGATCACCTCCATGCCGGCCACCACTTCTGCGAACGGCGGGTACCCATTGACGCCGCGTACCGGCATCTGGTCGAGGGCCGCGTTGTCCTTCAGGTTGATAAAAATCTGAGTGATCCGCGACTCCGGCCCGGCCCGGGCGAACGAGATCGTCCCCCGCCGGTTGCTGTGCCGGGTGGGTTCGTCGGCAATGCCCAGCTCCTTCCACGCGTCGTTCACGGCTTTTTCGTTGTGAATCCCGAATTGAGCCACAAATCCCGGCACGACACGGAAGATCGACACCTCGTCGAAAAAGTTGACGTTGACGAGGTGGTAGAACCGGTCTGCCGCGAGCGGCGACCAGCTCCGGTGAACTTTCGCGGTGAACGCGCCTTTGCTGGTGTCGAACTCGACGAGAAAACTGTCCGGCGCCTGCTCGGCCAGGACGTCCGAATCCGGCAACCCCTGCCCCCTGGCCTCGATGACACTTGCGCCCAGGAGGAAAATACTTACCAGGCCTAAATTGCAATAACGGTACAATCGATTAGCGATCATGATGCTCGTTTTCATGGTTGTCGATACGATGTAAAAACAGATGCACTTGCCACATTCCCTACGGCCGCGCGTATACGTACCCTTGCAGCCGAATATGAACACGAAAATAGCATGCCCATTTCTAGATCCTTCGTCCTCATTGGTTTCACCCTGGCTCTGGCCGGCCTGATTGCCGGCTGCGATTCGTCGCCGGACTTCATCGAGCCCGAGCCCGTTCCCATCCCCTCCCCGCGGGACGTCAATGATGCGGACTTCCGGATCACCGGCAGCGGCCTGAAGGTGTTCGACTTCACGGTCGGCCCCGGTACCGCAGCCGACAGCAGCCTCGTCGTGGAATTCCATTACATCATGTGGCTCGCCGATGACAGCACCTTCGTAACGAGCTCCTTCCTGCAGGGCATCCCTGCCGTCACCCAGCTGGGGTCGGAAGACTGGTTCACCGGTATGGAAGAAGCCCTGCTGGGCATGCGTGTCGGCGGCGATCGCCAGGTCGTCGTTCCTTCTTTTCTGGCGTACGGCACGGAGGGCGCCCCTTCGATCGGCATTCCATCCGACGCGAACATCATCGTCGAAATGGCTCTCCTCGGCGTGGGGGTGATCCGGCCGTGATATACGCGATCCCCCTATCCGGGAGTACTCCAAACGTGCACAACTTGCCCGAAGGTTGAGTGATTCGTTATTTCATAATTGCATCCGGTCTCGTACCTTACCTGACGTTACGCTTCCTCTGAAATCGTTCTGCTCTGTTTTATACATCCATCCCAAAAGGGACATCACGGACCGCTCTATGTGTTCTCAGGAATTTCGCCCTATCAAAAATTCGGGCTCGGGCGACAACATCGCCCAGATCAAGCTGTACGCAGCCCAGCTCCGTAAAGGCGCCATTCGGCTGCACGAAAAAGGATATGCCGTCGCCGAAGACTTCTACTCGATCGCAGACTACTTCGATCGGTACGTAAAAGAAGTGGAAGCGCGCAGAGGATAACCGGTTACCCCTCAAACACTTCTGTCACAGCGGGGCTCAATCCAGGCAGCAGAGGCGATGTCATCGCGTCTGTCGATTCGGCACTCCACAGGGCAGACCGCTCGTAACGCGTCTCGGCCAATCGATATACGGTCACGGTTTCCTGGACGGGATCCACGATCCAGTACTCCAGAATACCGAACTCCTCGTACAGCCCCCGCTTCTTCACTTCGTCGTAGCGGCGATTTCCTTCGCTCAGTATCTCCGATGCCCTCGTATTTGTTGCCGTCCTCAGGGATCCGGCAGTAAACGTCGTACGTGAATGCGGTTGTTGTCATGATCCGAACCATAGGCCGTTAATAATAACACATGAATGTGTACGGAGCTGCAAACGCACAGATCCTGTTCATTCCGAGCAGGCTCTACGATCATAGACATCCGGAGCGCCGGAGAAATACCCGCTCATTCAGGATTTGAGTTATTTTGAGCGCTATATTGGTGCTTTAATGTAACCTTCAACCCTCCAGAGCGACATGACCAAACTCGTATTCTCTCTCTTCGCAGCTCTCTGCCTGACCTGCCCCACCCCTCTCAGCGCCCAACACGGGATCGTGCTCGACAATGAGTCCATGCAAAGCGACATCCTGGGCGGAGAGCGCAAATACGCGGTCTACCTGCCGCCGGATTACAATACGTCGCAGCGCAGCTATCCCGTCCTGTACCTGCTGCACGGCTCGGGGGACGACCAGACGGGGTGGGTCCAGTTTGGCGAGGTCCTCCACATTGCCGACCAGGCTATTCTTTCGGGTAAAGCCACGCCCATGGTCATCATCATGCCGGATGCCGACACCGGCCGGCGCGGCTATTTCAACAGCGTCAAAAATACCTGGCGCTACGAGGACTTCTTCTTCGAGGAGCTCATGCCCTACGTCGAGCGCACGTACCGGATCAAAAGCCAGAAGCGATACCGGGCCGTAGCCGGCCTGTCCATGGGCGGCGGCGGCACGTTCATGTATGCGATGCATCGCCCCGATCTCTTCTCCTCTGCCGCTCCCTTGAGCGCTTACATCGGGCCAAACTCGCCCGAAGACCTGAGAAACAGCGAGCGCCCTTTCGAGCTCGACGACCTATCGGACGTACCCGACGACGATTTAAACGCCTACTTTCGCCGGCATAATGCGCTTGCCCTCATCGAAGACATGCCCGAGGACCAGCGCGAAGCGGTCCGCTGGTACATCGATTGCGGGGACGACGACTTCCTTTACGAGGGCAACGCCCGCGTACACATCGCCATGAAAAAGAAAGGCATTCCGCACGAATACCGGGTGCGCGACGGCCGGCACTCCTGGACGTACTGGCGCGAGTCCTTACCGACCGTACTGGCCTTCGTCTCCCAGGCGTTCCATCAGTATTGAGTTCTCAGTTCGGGGTTCGCAGTTCTCAGTTCGCAGTTCGGGGTTCGCAGTT
>CAZGHT010000143.1:2523-5169 GCA_964525535.1 uncultured Rhodothermaceae bacterium | reverse complement strand
GTTCGCAGTTTAACACTCCGAACCCTGAACCCCGAACTGAGAACTCTACACTCTGAACCCTGAACGGAGAACTCACTCCTCCATCTCCGGCATGGCTTCAGGGGCCGATTCCTCGTCGGCGACCCAGCGGTACCGCGTCACGCGAGCGTTGGGGCCGGCGGTCCAGAACCCGTCGAACTCGGCCACATAGAGACTGCCGTCCGGCCCGAGCTCCATCGATATCGGGGTGGTCTGGACGAGCTGATCGAATTGTTTGATGTTAGTCAGTCGCTTGGCCGGCGCCGAATAGTCGAGCGGGGTATTGCGTACATCGCGCTCCTGGTCGCTGGTGAACTCCATGTCGGCCACGTCGGCGTATTTGATCCACCGGCGGGACCAGTCGAAGACGAAGACCTTGTCCTGCATGAAGTCCGGGAAGGCGTACTCGCCTTCGGAGCGATAGATGGGCCCTACGGTCGCAGAGCGCCCGCCCAGCTCATACGTATATTCCCAGGTGGGGGGGACGTATCCGGGTATCATGTCCGGCGTCCACTCGTTGTAGAAGAGGGGTCCGATCGTTCTCGGCCAGCCGAAGTTCTCCCCTCCGTTCTCGGAGATGTTGTACTCGTCGTAGTCGTGCCCGCCGTCGGGGCCAACGACACCGATGTGAAGGGCGCCGGTTTCGTGGTCGACCTTGAAGCGGTAGGGATTACGCAGCCCGTAGGCATAAATATCCCAGCGAACGCCGGGCTGGCCGTAGAACGGGTTGTCTTTCGGGATCGTGCCGTCCTTGTTGATACGCAGGATTTTACCTCGGTTGTCGGTCAGGTTTTGCGCGGTGCGTTCGGAGTCCACCAGCCGCGTCCAGTGGTAATCTTTCAGGTCGTATTTCTCTTTGAACGCCTCGATGCGTTCTTCGCTGATCTCCCAGGTCGGGCGTGTACCGGAATATCCGGTGTCGCCCGTAGAGAGGAACAGCGTGCCGTCGGTGCCCCACTCCAGATCGCCGGCCTGATGGCAGCACTGGGGCTCGGTCGGCAGGCGCAGGAGCACTTCTTCGTTATCGAGCTCGAGGGTGCCGTTGCGATACGGGAAGCGCGAAAGCGTGTTGATGAAGGTGTTCGGCTCGGCGTAATAGATATAGACGTACGGGCTGCCGTTGTGGAAATCGGGATCGACTTCGACGCCGTACACGCCGTGTTCGATGCCCGTCGGATCGGTCGTGGCGATTTCGGCGACCTGGCGCGTCTCGTCGAGCTCCGCGTCGTAGTAGTGCACTTTGCCTCGCAGCTCCACGATCCAGACGTTGCCCAGTTCATCGACGGCAATGTCGTCCGGCCAAACGTTGTCGGCGATGACGTCTTTGACGCGGTGGCCGCCGAAGCCGGCCGGCACGCGACCCGCCACCATGCGGATCCCCTGCAGCAGGTGCTCCTGGAAGGCCGGGTTTTGCCATACGTCCGCGTAGTGCCCGAGCTGGGTGACGAATACCTTGCCGCCGTCGTGTGTACGTACCCAGGAGATGGGATGGTCGTTCTCGGTCTTGTCGGCCGGCCCCTGCGCGATGCCGACGCTGTGCATGTCGAGAGAGGCAAGCACGCGCGAATTCCACCTCGGATTCACGTCCAACACGTAGATTTCGTCTCGAATTTCGAACGATTCACCGTAGTGGGCTACACCGGGATGCCCGGGCTCTTCGACGACGACCTTCACCGGCTGATTCCAGGGGTGCTCCTGGAAGAGGCCGCCGCCTACCATCTCCCGGTACCAGTCCCACTCGTACAGCGCGTCGAGCCCGGCGTGAGCGACGACGACCCCTTTGCCGGACTGCACGAAGGCCTGGATGGCGTCGCGATGCGCTTTTTGCACCAGCTCTTCCTGGGAGCGATCGACCTCATCGGGTCCTGTACGCACGCCGGTAAATTCCGCTTCGTTATCGCCCATTCGCACTGTGCCCTGCAACGCGTCTCCATCGATCTCCGCGGTCGCCGTGGCGGATCCTTGATTCCCCATGCTCCAGTCAAACATCAACGTATTCCCTTCAACAGAAACGCGGGTCAGCGGCAGCGGCTCCTGCCCGTTGCCCGCCAGCAAACGCCCCGAATAGACCCCGTCTTCTTCGTCGATGGCTATTTTGGCTTCCATCTTACCGCGGCGGGCCGGCATTTCGATATCCCAGCTGCCCCAGTTCCCTTTTGCAGGGTCGGCAGCCGCTTCGAGTTCTTCTTCGGACAGGTCGTTCGCGGCGCGCAGCGTCGAGTTCGCAAAGAAAAGCACGTCGTACGTGGACAGGTTCTCCGCGGTCAGGTCGGCCATTTCTTCAGTCACATCGATTTCGATCTCACCGTTCGCGCTGACCGTTTCGGCCATCATCTTGGCGGCATCGATAGCCTCGCCGTGCCGGAAGCCGTGCGTTGCCGTCACCATCAATACCTTGACGGGCGGTGTCCGATCCCCGCGGTTGAACAGAGACTGCGAGCCGGAACAGCCGATGCCGGCGAGCAGGAGAATGACGATGAACAGGTGTTTTAATAGTCTGGTAGGCATAACAATCTCGTCTTAACAATCTTGAGCGCACAATGGGTAGAGAGAAAAACGGGCATGCGCATCAAGCAGTGGGGTAAAGCGCTTTCGGTAGGAAAGCTCGGGTGTCGGAGAGGTTTCGGA
>CAZGHT010000143.1:0-2423 GCA_964525535.1 uncultured Rhodothermaceae bacterium | reverse complement strand
TCGGAGAGGTTTCGGAAAGCACGGCCCGCAGTCAGGCATCGGCGTTACACGTCAAACCCGGCGAGGCGCGCGTGCTGCAGCACCGTATCGAAGCCCCCTTCCATAGCGATCGGCTCCACCTTGCCATTGCCGTTTGCATCCATGCCCTGGATGGCCTTCTCGATGAGTGCGGTCAGGTCGGCCGCATGGGCCTTCGCCATGTCGACGTCCCCGCCGTAGGGCGTGCGCAGGATGTTCTCTGCCTGGGTGAACACCTCGAAGATCCATCCCGTATCAGCGGTGGATTGCCAGAACTCGGAAGGGGCGTCCCATCGATAGGTCAGGTCGACACGAGGCATACCTCCACGGGCATCGGCATACCCCATGCGCATCCAGCCAATCACGTTGCTCAGAGAGGCGGTGATATGCGGGTAGTGAACGTTGGCGTTCGCAGAATCGGCCCAGATCAGCCTGCGTAGGTGGCGCCCGCTGCCCACGATGCCCAGCAAGGACGGGTCGTCGATCGCGGGCGGTTCTACGCCGAATTTTTCGGGGGTCTCCAGCTTGAAGTCGCTGGTGTCGGATTGCCACCGCGTTTTCCAGTCGTGGATCGCCAGCGCTCCGCTCCCCTCTTCGCTCCCAGAGGGCACCCCCCAGACGGCGGCGTACACCTGATCGACGTACTGTTTGATTTCCTCTACGGTGCCGGCCGATTCAGCCTGTTCACTCGCTTCGAGGGCCTCACGCATATGCCGATCGATACGCTGGATATACGTCTTGATTTCTTCGGGGGATACTTCTTGCACGGCCCCCGTATACCCGGGCTGTTGCCAGGCGAACGCACTGCTTACACTCCAGGGCGCCCAAAGCGAGATCGCCAGGAGGCCGGCCATAATAAAATGCGGGGTGAAAGAGTGCTTACGAGGCGTGAAAAGCCTTTCCGCCGCGGTAGCGTGTGTATTTTTGCGCATACAAACTCCTTTGTCTGCCAGTATGAATTCGTGATGTTACGTGAACTGTGCACAGCAGCCCGGTTTACGCGGCTCCGCAGCATACGCTGCAGACCTGAAAAGCCGCTCTGGCAGGACCTATGCGCATCCGGCGCGTAACATCTCTAAATTAGATGGGGGAGGAGCTGCGCCGCCGCAGTATGGCCCTGCAGCTGCGGTCACGGAAATCAGCTCACGTATCCGGAACCGCTTCGAGGAAGTGGTGGTGTCGAAGGCGGCACAGCTCTATTTCAGCCCCATAAACGGGATATTGCGGCAATGTAAAACCTCTCGGGGGCAGAAACAAGCCCAACCGGGCTGACCTGTCGATTTCCCGGGTTATGCGGCATCTCTATGGACGGTATCCGGCGAAAAAGCCGGTAGACACACGGCGATGTACTCGGCGCCTCCCTGTTCAGGGGTGCTGTACCGGACCCATTCACCGGGGCGCGTCACGACGGCCTGGCCGGCGCGTACGTCCATCGTTCCGCCTTCGTGCTCGACACGCAGCATGCCGGACAATACGACCGTGATCTCCTCGAACTCGGGTCGTTGCCCGGGCTCTTCCCACCCGGCCGGCGACGTCATCCGAGCGATACTCACGTTTTTGTGACCGCTGTTGACGCGGCCGGCATACTCGGCGATCGACTTGGGTTTGTTGCCGGCCGACTGGATAACGGCCGGCCCTTCAATCAGGGTTGGCATAGGGAATCACTCAGGGTTGCCGGCGCCCATTTGCCGCCATGCGAAGTACTTGGGAAAAACTCATCACGATACGAATCACCGTAATGCAGCGATACGGATGTCCCGGTATTCGATGGACATGTCCCGGTTGGCATGCAGTTGTATCCCTACCGGGCCGGCTTCGGGCTCTTGTTCGGACTTGTAGCGCATGACGTATTCGCCGTTGAGCCATACGGCATAGGTATGCCCCTTGCAGACGATCGTCATTTCGTTCCAGCCGTCCTGATCGAGCAGTTCCGCAACCCCTTCCGCCTCGACCGGATACCCCTGGCCCGGAATGTAGGGCGAGGCCGTCATATCCCGTTTCAACGATCCAGACATGCCGATTTGAATCTGTTCGCCCGATCCCCGCATGAATATACCGGAATCGACCGTACCCTCTCCCATCTTGAATTCGAACTCCATGACGTAATTCAAATACGCGTCTTCGGTCCACAGGGTCGATCCCTCCTGGTCGGGACCACTCTGCACGTTCAAGACGCCGTCACTGGCTTTCCACCAGATGTTGTCCTGCGGCACTACCCAACCGCTCAGGTCGGTTCCGTTGAAGATCGAAGTCAGCTGGGTTTCCTGGGCGCCGGCCACACCGGCAGCACAACCGGAAACGATCAGTACGAGGCCCATGGCCTGCAAACGGCGCATACATTTCGTGAGGTTCATAGAAGCGAGCGTACCTGGTCCTGATTCATGGTTAAGTAAGTGATGTTACGC
>CAZGHT010000142.1:4530-9613 GCA_964525535.1 uncultured Rhodothermaceae bacterium | reverse complement strand
AAGTAACAGATGTTACGCGCCGGATGCGCATAGGTCCTGCCAGAGCGGCTTTGCACCGTTCGCGTAACAGTATTCAGTAATTCAATGATGTTACGCGGGCTGTGCACAGCAGCTCGTTGTGCCGGCGTTGAAATCAGGCCTTGCAGTCGGTTTCCATCTGTTTGAGTCTTTTCAAAGCCGTCCGGGCAAAACGATAACGCACAGATGCATAACCTCCGTAATTCAGAAAAACCATGACAAATTCGAACCCCATAGAAATCCTGTTGGTCGAGGATAACCCCGACGATATCGACCTGGCCCTGCACGCCCTCGACGCCAATCGCATCTCCAACCAGATCCATATCGTACGCGACGGCGCTGAAGCGCTCGATTTCATATTCGCTAAGGGTCCCTATGCAGAACGGGACATAACCGAAAAGCCGCACGTTATCCTGCTCGACCTGAAACTCCCCCTCGTAGACGGCCTGGAAGTGCTGCGGCAGATAAAGGCGGACAAGATCACAAGGACCATTCCCGTGGTGGTCATGACCACCTCGAACGAAGAACGGGACATCGTCGAGAGTTACCGGCTCGGGGTCAACAGTTACATCGTTAAACCCGTCGACTTCGAGCAGTTCACTGAATCCATGCGCGTGATAGGTTTGTACTGCTTGCTGCTCAATAAACCCCCTGCCTTATAATCAGGCCGGGCAACAAAACTCGGGCCGCAACGCCCGGCAACGATGGTTCTCGACCCGAGCACCTGGAAAAGAAGACCCATGGACAATGTTATAAATAACAGGTTGCGCATACTCGTTCTGGAGGACAACCCCGATGACTATCTCCTGGTACTGCACCACCTCGAACAGGGTGGGCTCGTGGTAGAAGCTCAGCGGGTAGACACGCCCGAGGCCTACCTTGCCGGGCTGGAATCCCATCCCGACCTGATACTCGCCGATTACAACCTGCCCCAGTTCGATGCTTTAAAAGCCATTTCACTGTTGCACGATCGGAAGCTGGACATTCCTGTGATCGTCGTCAGTAGCTACATAGGCGAGGAGCTGGCTGTCGAGGCCATCAAAAAAGGCGCCGCCGATTACTTGCTCAAAGATAGACTGACGCGCCTGCGTTTCGCCATTGAACGGTGCCTGAATGAAAAGAAACTGAGAGAAGATCGGTCCGAGATACGCCAGGCGTTAAGGCACAGCGAGGCGCTGAACAGGGCTGTCCTGAGTGCACTTACGGCTCACATCGCTGTACTGGACCGAACAGGATGTATCATTCAGGTAAATGAAGCCTGGAATGCGTTTGCGGTGAAGAATGGAGATGCGGAACTGCTCATCTGTGGGCCAGGCGTCAACTACCTGGACGTCTGTCGCAGTGCGTACGCCGAAGGAGATGCCATAGCGGGTCTGGCCCTGGAGGGCATTCTATCGGTGATCGACAAGAAGACCCCCCTCTTCACGCTCGAATATCCGTGCACCTCAGATCAGCAGCTACTCACGTTCATTATGCGTGTGACACCACTTGACGGCGGTGGCGCTGTGGTGGCTCACCAGGACATCACACGACTGACGGAGACTTCCAGAAAGCTCGAACGCGCCAATACCTCCCTGAGTACGATCAACGAACAGCTACAGAAGGAAATAAACGAACGAGAAACGGCCGAACGGATAGCGCATCAATTAAATGAAGCCTTGAAGCATCGCATCGAAGAGTTAAAAAAGTCGAATAAAGAGCTCGATGAATTCGCCTATGCGGCCTCCCACGATCTCAAAGCACCTCTGCGAGCTATCGAAAACCTGTCTGGCTGGATTTATGAAGACGCCCATGAAATCTTATCCGAGGAATCGAAACGGCACCTCGATCAGCTCAAAGCGCGGGTCGAACGCCTGGATCGATTGCTGGACGACCTGCTGAAGTATTCGAGGGCCGATAGAATCAGATCAAAGGTTGAGACTATTAACACGCATGAACTCGTTCACGAAGTCGTTGAGATGCTCTCCCCCCCCGATGACTTCACCCTGATTGTCGCTGAGGATTTACCAGAGCTCTCGTCGGAACGTCACCCTATCTACCAGGTCTTTTTGAATCTGATCGGTAATGCCATTAAACACCATGATAAACCCCGGGGATGTATTAGCATTTCCTGGGAGGATCTCGGAACGTCGGTCCAATTTAGCGTTGAGGACGATGGGCCGGGGATTCCCGAGACGCACCACGATAAAATATTTCAACTGTTTCAAACGCTCAAACGCCGCGATGAAATCGAAGGGAGCGGTATGGGCCTCGCCATCGTCAAAAAGATCCTGAACTTCCACGGGGGTACTATCAAGCTTCAGTCCGAAGTGGGTAAAGGCACATCATTCCAGTTCACCTGGCCTAAAGAACCGGTAACCGTACCTCCCCCAGTACTCACATGATCAACCCTTCTTTCACATCTAACGGACCGATAGCCCGCGCCGGAAGCGCAATTTGTCCGGTCAGAGCCGGCAAAACCAGTTGCTGTGCACAACCTGCATAACACGACTAACTAAACAGGCAGCCGTATGAATAACCAAGCCATAACCATTCTACTCGTCGAGGACGACGACGTCGATGTTGAATCGATTAAAAGAGGGTTTAGAAAGAGGAAAATAGCCAACCCCTTCATTGTCGCCCGAGATGGCATCGAAGCGTTAGAAATTCTCAACGAGGGCATTCCATCTCCCTATCTGATCTTCCTGGACCTCAAGATGCCTCGAATGAACGGCATCGAATTCCTGAAAGAGGTGCGATCTTCCCCCTCATTGAAGAAGAGTATCATATTCGTTCTGACAACGTCCAACGACGATCGGGATCGCTGGGCGACGTACGAACAGAACATTGCCGGCTATCTACTCAAATCACAGGCCGGGGAAGACTTCTGCAATGTGGTCGAGATGCTGGACATATACTGGCGATACGTCGAATTTCCGCCGGCTATCGCGCCGAAATAAGCCGGCGACGATTACATACGGTGGGGCGTTCCTTCTCGGTCCTACCCGGCTCGGTGCGCACCCAGATCCAGTCGTATCGTCGGGCGGATCGGCCCTTCAAAGCTCGACATGTGAAAGTCCAGTGGTGCGAATACGCAGGGTTATGGCGTCAGGTCAGTTGCTGCTTGATGTGATCGGACAGGCGCAGGGCCAGGGCGACCAGGGTCAGGGTCGGATTGGGGGCGCCGGACGTTGGAAACGTAGAAGAACCCGCCACATACAGGTTTTCAATGCCGTGGACCCGGGCATTGGCGTCAACGACACCCTGCCCGGGGTCGTCGTGCATGCGCGTCGTTCCCATATGGTGGAAGCCGCCGCTCAGGAAGGACGGCCACGTACTATCGTCCCCGTCCAGAAGCCAGTCCAGGATCTGAATCCGGCCCAGACCGATCCGGCCGACTTCCTGCCCCAGCAGTTCGAAGAAGACGCGCACCGAGCGCTGGTCCAGTTCGGTCAGCTTCCAGTGCAGGTCGGCGAGAGGCATACCCAGGGCGTCCATTTCGTCGCTCAACACAACGCGCGAATCCGGATTCGGGGCCTGCTCGGCTCGGGTCTGAAGCCGGTAGTAGCGTTGGTCAACCTCATCCCGGTCAGGGGGGGCAGGGGGGGGTTGCCGTTCCCGTTCGTTTCGCGGCTCTCTCATCTGGGCGCTCCGTTCTGCAAAGCGTTCGAAAAAGCTGCTGACCTCCTCCGAGAACGTTCCCTCCCGCAGTGAAGCCGTGCTATTGAGAATTTCGTACTGGCGTTGCACCTGCTCCGTCACCGCCAGTTCGCCGCTGGGAGGCCGACCTCTTCCGAATGGGGAGCTGTACATCGCCATGGGGTCCGCCTCGGCAAGGACCAGTTGAGCGCCGCCCATTTCGAGGTGCTCCATAAAGAAGCGACCGACGAGATCGTTATCGTTACCCAGGCCGGCCGGCGCCTGTCTGTTCGAGGCCAGGAGCACCCGGGCATTCTGGATGGCGCCACAGGCCAGCACGTAATACCGGGCGCGTACCTGGTGTGTTTTGCCGTCGATGGTCCGGGCCTTCACACCGGTAATTGAGCGTACGGCTTCATTCGCCTCGATCTCGGTCACATTGGCATACGTGTAGAGATGTATTTGTTCTGCATTGACGATCTCCTCCCGGTAGCGGGTCCCGAAGCGCGTCGGTGGGCTGAACTTCCACATCTTGGTCCAGAACAGGTCCTCATTAAAAGGCAGCCGCCGGCGGGAAGCGTCTTGCGCCTCGTAGTGTTCGACATCGTACTGGTAGGCGCCGAGTTCCAGATGGGTGTGAGCGCGAGCGTAAAAGGGAGCGAGGTGTTCATTACGAAACGGCCACCCGCTGTAGGGCACCCAATCCCTTTTTTCGAAATTAAGGGGTTCCATGGGGGCGCACCAACCGGCCCAGTGCCCGGTAGTCCCACCGAAATAGTGCAGGCGAGCCGCTTCCAGGGGAACCTGGTAGGGGTCGCCGATGCTTTTGCCGGCATAGAGGGCTTGCATCTGAGGATCGTAGTCGAAACCGCCTCCTTCGAGCAAGATGACGGTGCGGTTGCTGCCGAGCCATTCGAGGGCCATGCTGATGCCGGCAGCGCCGGCGCCCACGATACAAATGTCGCCTTCGATGAGGGTTCCGTCGTCGAGCGTTCTCGCGTCCGTATGCATTAATAATGCGGCTAATTAGGGGTATAAGATGGAAAAAAGGGCGCACTGCCGTACTTCAGTGATCGACAGAATCCAGCCCTCCACTTGAATCGTTCTGCCCGACTCGAAATCTGAAAGAATGTGTTGATTCAGCATATCCCGTTTCCCCACCGTTGCAATGAGTTTTGCCCTGAGCGCCCCAGCGTCGTTCTCGTTCGCGCATTGCGTTCTGTAGGCCTGTCCAATCTGCCAGACCGTGCGCTCATCGCCGAGCATGTCCAGTAGACGGGGTGAGGCGAGCCATTCATCCTCAGGGTGCTCGCTAACAGGAGCTCCCACCGGATGGGGCCTCAAAAAAAGAGAGCCCAGGGCAGTTATGGAGTACAGATGAACAAACTGGCGGCGTTTCATGCTGGATGGCTGTAATACATGCTCACAGAAATGTTCTCACAGAAAT
>CAZGHT010000142.1:0-4430 GCA_964525535.1 uncultured Rhodothermaceae bacterium | reverse complement strand
CGTCGTATTTCCAAATGATCGAACCACGTCCCTTCCTCAGATTTTAATGAACGGCAACCGCGCACGTCGACCCCGCATGCTCTGACACAGTGCCCGGATTAATAAGTGATGTTACGCAAACCAGCCTGCTGTGCACAGTTCGCGTAACATCATTTTGTAAGATGCCACGATAACGTATACAAACTGTCCATCAGAAAACTGATATCATGAAGATTCCTCATGGTATTACCAGGAAGGGTGTCCTGGCCCGCAACCGCTTCACGATTCCTCAGCGATATTGTGTTCGCGAACAGGTGTAGTTCCCGGTCATTACGCAATACTTGCGATGTAGTGCGAACATGGAGCAAGGTTTCTAGCGGCCCCAATGGTGCTGAATTTCAGTCCACCGCTTTCGTCAGCAATTGGCAAGAAACGCCCTGATTCTTCGACGCTCGACTCCGCCTTACCTGGCGATCGGATCTGGATGAACAGTATATGCTCAATCGAGTCCGTAGAATTCGTAGCAAGCACCTTGTCCAGAAACTGCAATGCCGTAGCAACCCCATGGTTATCGAAATACCCGCCATCGGCCACATGATAGGCGATATCATCCCCGATAACGCTCAATTTACGACCCAGCGAATCGTTTTCAGTGAACGAGGACATGATATTGTTATACATGTATCGCCACGATCATGGCTGAAAGGCATTATAAAAGCGGACACGGTCCGGGCCTCAGGGCATAACCACGAAGGGATAGGTTTCGCCCCCCATACGCAGGAAATAGACCCCCGGAGCCAGCGCATCGGTCGGGACCCGGACGATGCTTTGATTCGGCCCTCTTCCGCGATACACCCGCCGGCCGAGTGTATCGAACAGCTCTATGAGTTCACCCGGCGCGCGCTCCGACTGAGCCACCGATAAAGGAGTACCCTTGCGAACGGGATTGGGGTACAGAGACAACGCCCGCTCATCCCGTTCCCCGTCGATCGGGTTGCCCGAGAAGTATCGGGAGGCGAGTGCGAAGGCATCCCGGCCGATGCGTTCCCCGATGAGCCGGCCCGGTATGTCGTCCGCCGGCGGATGAATGCCTCCCCAGATGCGAGACAGGCTTGTCTGGTCCGAAGCATCCCGATAGGTAGCCCATTGCAACGTCACGTCTACACTGGGGCCCTCCTCAAAAACGAGAAACGCGTTGCGCGGAGCGTGAAATTCACCCATACCCCCCGGGAAAAAGGGGTCTCCCGTCAGGAGGGTCATCACTTCAGCGGCGGCTCTGGAAAACGTAGAATGCCCTGAGATATAGCCGGCAAACGGAGGAGTCACGAACGAAGGTCTCTGGTAAGGCCACCAGTTTTCAGCGAGAATCCAGTCAACCCCGGCCACATCGGTATCTGGATCGCCGATATAATCCGGTCCTTTCCAGGCATACACTTTGATTTTTCCGACGTGTTCGCCGTCATCGCCGGCGAGTGGATCACCGGTCTCGACGAGTTCGAGGTATCCCGGCACGAGCGGAAGCCCCAGAGGCGAGTAGTTACCCCGACCGGGATCCGAGCTTTGACCCTGGCCGGCCATATACCGGATGGCGGAGATGGGGCGTACATAATCGTACCACCCTTTGACGCCCCAGGCAGACACAGCCGCATCGTGCACCGCCCCTCCCAGCGTGAAATACGCTTTGACGTCCCATTCCAGGTCATCGATCGGGGCTCCCACCCCCTGAAATCGTCGGGTAAAAAGGGGGTGATCGCTCACGTAATTGAGGATGGTGAACCAGTGGCCGGGGGGCGTCTCAGAGTCGGGTCCGTCCGCCCAGAACTCGGCGAGCACACGGGCATAGTCACCGAGAGGCACCACCTGGGGTTCGTAAGGAGCGCCGGTTACAGGGTTAACGGCGTGGCCGGGGCTGGGGTCGCCGCCCTCCGTATCGTTATAGAACGAGCGAAGCCCTTCGACGGTGCGAGGAAAATCGATGCTGTTCAGGTTGCCGATCGAAGCCGGCGATATATCGATCAGGATGCCCGAGGCCGGATCCAGATGGGAGGACCAGAGCGCGACCAACGCAAACCCCCAGATGTATTCCCGGGTAAGGCCGCCGCCCATCTCGGGCTCTGCGTAAGGCGGGGCGCCTGGGTCGTGATAAACCCAGTATTCGAATTCGTCCCGCTCGTAGATGGTCAGGTCTTCAGGAGACAGCGCAAAGGCCGTAACGCGGCCCCACTCGGGACTGAGAAACGGAGGAACGCGAATCGGGATCGGGTTACCGGCCTGATCGACAAAATCCAGCGATAGCGGCTGCCATCGATTAGGATTCTCGAGCGCATCATTGCCGGACAGCGCCGGAATCAGAGGAAGATTTACTGGAAAGTAGTTCTGGTTCGCATACTCCTCCTGTTCGTTAGCGCCATCCTGCAAGCCATACCGAATGATACACGAGGCGATATAATTGCCGAGAGCGGCCGCGTTGCCCGTGGTATACTCGGTAGTCTGTACCGCGATATCATAACCGAGGACCACCATGAGGGAATCGAACCGGGACTGCGAATCAACGGCGCCGGGAGAGTGTTGAAAGCGGTGCGTCAACAATCGATACGCGGCATAGCTGATCGCTTCGTCCCTGGCCCGGGTCATGCCTTCTCTGGGCCGGAATCCCTCGAAGGGACAAGAAAAGGCAGAGGCGGTCTTTCCCAGAATGTACGGCGCGGCGGTAGCATCAAAAACGGCCCATGCGTCGTACATGCCTGCCGAGACGTGAAACAGGTTGCGCGCATGAACCGTGGGGCGGGCAAAATCCAGACGAATCGCATCCAGCAAGGCGTCATTCCACAACCGGGCGACAGAATGTTGCCCGCTTGCCGGCTGAACGTGAAGGAATGCCAATAGAACAAGCCCTATGACCAGTCGGGGCATCATAACTACCTGGGGTATTCGACGAACGGGTAAAAGATCCTTCGATGAAGGAGATGAACATCACGGAGTATACACCTCGTGGGAGTTGATTTCGTTGCCTCCGAGCGTGCGCGAGCCGGCGGCGATGTAGATCCGATCTTCATAGACGATTGCCTGGGTCCCGTGGCGCCCCTGAATCATCGGAGGCAGGCTCGTCCATCCACCCGATGTCGGGTCGTACATTTCTACTTCGTCGTGAGCGGAAGGAGGGCCTTCATCCCCATCTTCGGGCAATCGACGCCCGCTTTCGCCGCCCATAACGACCAGGTTGCCCAGGTATGCAACGGCGGCCGTGCCGGCGCGCTCGGTCGGTATATGGGCCGAGGCCGGCAGCGTCGTCCAGGTGTCGGTCGCGATGTCGTACACATCCACGGCAGCCTCGGTCAGTTGGAACACTTCGCCCGTGGCGTATGAGCTTCGACGGCCGGCGGCCGCGTAGATTTTTCCGTCGATGGCGACGGCGTGGAAGTGATCGCGGGATCGGGGCGCATCGGCGAGGCGCGTCCAGACGCCGGTAGCCGGATCGTAGCGATCCAGCCAGGGCACGTGGCCGTCCGTATGCCCATTCTGAATGCCGCTCACGATGTAGAACTGATCGTTGTAAACGAGAGCGCCGGCTGCGCCACGTCGTCGGTCTTCCGGGATTTCAGGGCCTACCGACCATTCGTCGGTCGCGGGGTCGTAGATGTAGATGTTGGGGATGGGATCTTCGTCGGGGAAATTCTCCGTAAAGGCCCCCATGACGTAAATTTTGCCGTCGTAGGCCACGGCCTGGAAGTGGTGCATCTGAAAAGGCGGCGCGCTGAGGGTCTCCCAGGTCTGCGTCTCTGGGTCGAAGGCCTGAACGGGGCGTTCGCCGCGCCCACCGACGAGATAAAAACGGTCTCCAACAGCCACATACGCATGCTCGTGGCGCTGTATCGGTTCATTGGCCGACTCTACGAGCTGCCAGGCGCCCGACTCGCCGGGCGACGGCTCCTCGCTCTGGGTATCAGCATCGCAGCCCACGCCTGCAGCGAGGATGAACACAAAAAAGATCGATTTATGAAAGAAAGACGTATCCATGGTCGGTGTACGTGAGATTGAGTACAGAGTAATGATTACAATGGTGTATGATACCACTTTTCAGGTGCAGTTGCACTCTGTACGTTGCCGTTCCATTTCCTATACCCTCTCTTCAGTCGTCATGCCAACCTTGCGGAGAGCCTGCCCTCGACGGGGTCGAGGGGATCTTTCTGAAACGGGGTTGCCACGTGCTGGCGGTGCGGTCCCCTTGGCGTAACCGTTTCACAAAGATGCCTCGGCAAGCTCGGCATGACAAGGCGCTGCGGATGACAGGGCGCCCAGGTCTGCACCGTCGTACCCCATCGTCATCCCGACCCTGTGGAGGGATCTGGCTATGACGGGGATGCCACGTGCTGCCGCAGCGAATCCCTTTGCGTGTGCGTTTCACAAAGATGCCTCGGCAAGCTCGGCATGACAAAGCGTTTCCCCATCGT
>CAZGHT010000141.1:0-9711 GCA_964525535.1 uncultured Rhodothermaceae bacterium | reverse complement strand
CGGTTGCAAAGCCGCGTAAACCAGGCTGCTGTGCACAGTTCGCGTAACATCACTACTTAACTTTGAGTTACGTGCTGCATCGCCTATTTTAGCACTTCCTTTGTGTGCCCGTCAAAATACCATCTTTGAAAATCTATGAGTGTCGTTACCCAAGACAGTACCATCACGGAACTGAGCATCAACACGATCCGGTTTCTCGCCGTAGATGCCGTCCAGAAAGCGAACAGCGGCCACCCGGGTTTACCCATGGGAGCGGCTCCTATGGCGTACGTATTGTGGAAGAAGTTCCTGAAATTCAACCCCAAAGATCCCGATTGGGTGGATCGCGATCGGTTTATCCTTTCTGCCGGCCACGGTTCGATGTTGATCTATGCCCTCCTTCATCTGACCGGATTCGACCTCTCGATGGAGGAGCTGAAGCAATTCCGCCAGCTGGGGAGCAAGACGCCCGGGCACCCCGAGAATTTCATTACCAGGGGTGTGGAGACGACCACGGGGCCGTTGGGGCAGGGGTTTGCCAACGGCGTCGGCTTCGCGATCGCTGAACGTCTGCTCGCCGCTCGGTTCAACCGCCCCGATTATCCGATCATCGACCACCACACGTACGCGATCGTGTCTGATGGCGACGTCATGGAAGGGGTCGCCTCCGAAGCGGCGTCCCTGGCCGGTCACCTCGGGCTCGGCAAACTCGTGTATCTGTACGACGACAACGACATCTCCATCGACGGAAGTACCGACGTTACCTTCACCGAAGACGTCGGACAGCGGTTCGAGGCCTATAAATGGCACGTGCAACACGTGGAAGACGGCAACGACATCGAAGCGCTGTCTTCGGCGATCGAAGCAGCGCGCGCGGTGACGGAGCGTCCCTCGATCATCATCGTTCGCACGACGATCGGTTTCGGCAGCCCGAATAAGCAGGGCACCGCTTCGATCCACGGGTCGCCGCTGGGGCCGGACGAGGTCACGCTCACCAAGAAGAACCTGAACTGGCCCGAGGATGAGCACTTTCTGGTCCCCGACGCCGTCAGGGAGCACATGGGCGGCTGTGTCGAGGTCGGGCGAAAAGCTCAGGCCGAGTGGGACGCCCTGTTCGAGTCGTATAAAAAAGAACACCCCGAACTGGCCGCGGAATACGAGCAATACCTCTCCGGTGAGCTGCCCGACGGGTGGGATCGTGAGTTGCCCGTGTTCGAGGCCGGCAAAGGCATGGCCACCCGCGCCTCGAGCGGCAAGGTGATCAACGCGATCGCCCCGAAGGTCGCGAATCTGGTCGGAGGATCCGCCGACCTCACGGGATCGAACAAGACCGATATCGAAGGGGAACCCGATTTCCAGAAAGAGACCCCCGGGGGCGGTTATTTTCGCTTCGGCGTTCGCGAACACGGCATGGCCTCGATTTGCAACGGCATGTATCTGCATGGCGGGCTGCGCCCATTCTGTGCGACCTTTCTGATTTTCAGCGACTACCTCAGGCCGGGCCTGCGCCTCAGTGCGCTCATGAAACTGCCCGTCATCTATGTATTTACGCACGACTCCATTGGCCAGGGAGAAGACGGGCCGACGCACCAGCCGGTGGAGCATCTGATGTCGCTCCGGGCTATGCCCAACCTGGTCTTGATCCGGCCGGCCGATGCCAACGAAGTAGTTCAGGCCTGGCGTATGGCGATGCTTCGAACCACCGGACCGACGGCGCTCGTCTTGACCCGCCAGAATATACCGACGCTCGACCGTTCAAAATACGGATCGGCTGAAGGCGTGCAGCGAGGCGCCTATATCCTCAGCGATTCGGAGGGTACGCCGGATATCATCCTGATGGCCAGCGGCAGCGAGGTGCAGGTGGTCCTGGACGCCGCTGAGGAGCTCCGGTCTGAGGGCCGATCCGTGCGTGTGGTCAGCGTTCCCAGCACCGACCTGTTCGACGAACAGCCTCAAGCGTACAAAGACGAGGTGCTGCCGCCTTCGGTCAAACGGCGGCTCGCCGTCGAAGCCGGCGCAACGTTTGGCTGGGAACGGTATGTAGGTAGTGAAGGCCGTGCGTTCGGCCTGGATCGGTTTGGGGAATCCGCCCCCGGTCAGGTGCTCTTCGAGCATTTCGGGTTTACGGGGCCAAACATCGCCTCCGTCGCCCGGGCGATGTTCTGACTCTCAGGCGGCCCGTACGAGGATCGCGAAGCACTCGCCATGGCTCACCGGTACCTGCCACATTCCCGGTTTCATCTAAGACGCCCCCCGATAGCATAACACATGGAGTTGAGTCCCAGGAGTCCGTTGGCCGCTCGCCTGCTCAATCTGTTCTTTCGAGAGAGTATCGTCCTCGGGGTCATCGTATTGAATACGACGGCCCTCGTCCTGGATGGTTTTCCAGCCATCCACGCCCGGTTTAACGAGCACCTCCATATGTTCGATTACGCCTGTATGGTGTACTACGTCCTGGAAGTGCTGGTTAAGGTGTGGGGATTCAGCTGGGTCGGCTACTGGCGCAACAACTGGAATAAATTCGATTTCATCATCGTATTGCTCGGCGTGCCCGTGCTGCTGGATCCGTTTCTGGCGCTCCGTTTCCAGGGTGCAGAGGTCATTCTGCTGTTGCGGATGGGGCGTTTTCTCCGGTTCTTCCGGATGTTGAGGTTCATCCCGAACGTGACCCAGATCTGGCAGGGGGTCATGCGATCGTTGAGAGCGTCGGTGGGCATCTTCATCGTCCTCTTCATCCTGAACCTGATCCTGGCTATGGGGGCCAACTGGCTGTTTCGCGACCTTGCGCCCCAGCATTTCGGAGATCCTTATGTGTCCTTCTATTCGATGTTCAAAGTTTTTACCATCGAGGGCTGGTACGACATCCCCGATGAACTGGCAGAGCAAGGGCTTGATGTGGGGACCCTCTTTATGGTCCGGTGCTACTTCGCTTTTTCCGTGATTATCGGAGGGGTGCTCGGGCTTTCACTGGCTAACGCGGTCTTCGTCGACGAGATGACAGTCGATAACACCGATAAGGTGGAACACATGGTCGAAGAACTGCGATCCGAAATCAGCGACTACAAGAACGAAATCCTCCGGCTGCAGATCGAACATCGAGAACGAATGGATGAAATCATGAAACGGCTCTAAGGCCGGCGGAGAATACCGAATCTCATCGTTGCGCGCCCTCTTCGAGCCCAAACGGAGGCCCGTTAATACCGGCGAGGGGCTTCACGAGCGAAGGCAGTTACCGCCCCACGTCTCTGCTCCCCGCTTTGAGCGAATCCAGGATGTTCAGGTAATTGCGATAGCGCACGGGATGGATAGCGCCCTCATCGACCGCATCGAGCACGGCGCAATCCGGTTCGTGGTCGTGCGTGCAGTTGGGGAAATGGCAGGCGTCCAGGTAGGGCCTGAACTCGAGAAAGTACCCGTCCAGGCTTTCCGGTTCTATCTCCAGGATGCCGAATTCTCGAATGCCGGGCGTGTCGACGACATACGTGTTCGGGCCGATCTCGTGGAGCGAGGCGGACGTCGTCGTGTGCCGGCCTTTCTGCGTCTTTTCGCTCACATCCTGGGTGGGCAGGTTCAGCTGGTGGGGGGCAAGCCGGTTCAGCAGCGTGGTTTTGCCGACGCCGGATGGGCCGGTGATCACGTTCACCCGGCCTTCCAGCATCGACTGCAAGACGTCGATGCCTTCCCCTGTAGTCGAACTGAGCCGGAAGACCGGATACCCGATGTCCGTGTACATAACGACGAAGTCGTCGATGTAGGCGGCTTCGTCTTCGCCCAGCAAGTCGATCTTATTCAAGACGATGCCGGCATCCAGCTCGAAGTATTCGGCTGTTACCAGGAAGCGGTCTACAAATCCGGCGTTCGGTTTGGGCAACCGCACCGACTGCATGACGAGCGCGTTGTCGATGTTGGCGACGATGACGTGTTCGTGGCCCACTCTGCGGCCCGCCGCGCGGCGGCTCAGCTTGTTTTTCCTGGGGTGGATCTCCGTGATGAGGCCGGTGTCATCCTCGTTTATTCGAATCGAAACATAGTCTCCCACAGCGACCGGGTTCGTGGCTGCATTGTCGACGAGCCTGAATTTGCCGCGTATCTTCGACGGTACGACGCGGTCTCCCAACTGCACGTCGTACCAGCTTCCCGTCGATCGTATGACCAGTCCTTTGGGCTCTTCTTGCGTGGGCATGAGGCGATGCTGAATCGTCGCGGGGCCGGCGAATCACGCGTTAGATGTAGGTATTGAAACAAGGCATAACTAACTCTCGTCTACTCAAAGCGTTCACTGTTTGTTGATTTATTTGATCGTTCTGAATCAGACGGTACGGTATCAAGATATGGCACACAAAGAAGGCGAAGAAAAAAAAGAGTACAGAACGCTCAGAAATGAGTTCGACGACTTGCAACTGGAAGAAAAAGCTATTTTCTTGATAGAATCAAGTCTCTCATTGCTGGTGCACAGCCTGGAATCTCTGACCAGCTTCATTCGGGATGAGATCAATAAAGTGGCTGAACCGCTGGATGAGAAGGAGGATGATAAAGCGGGGGCGAATAAGACGAACGGGGATTCGTCATCGAAAAAGGCAACCTCCACATCCGGCAAGAAGAAGCCCGGGTCAGGCAAAAATAGCCCGGGGAAAGATGCAGCGGCTTCTTCGGACGACAACGGCCAGTCGTCTTCCTGACAGGGGCGCTCCTGGCCGTTAGAGAGACGTTCGTTCATACGAAGGCCTTTTCCGGAATCGATTAATTATGGCGGAGTCAGAGGACGAAAGAAAAATCATTCAGTTCGAGAACCTGAACGTGTTGGGCAAGGTCGTCTATGTCGGCGGCTTTGTGACCCGTATGGCTACGAGCCTGGTCGACACGGCCGTTCACGCGGCGACGGAGATCGTCACAGAAGCGGAGAAGGCATTCAAGCAGGGGCTGGATCCCAATGTCGAGGATGCCAAGATTATTGAGGAGTCCGACGAACGGGAATGAATCGTAGCGTAACGTATCTCACACGTCGGGCCAGCTCCAGGGAGCCCGGTAAGCCGGCTTGATCCATGCATCGGCCTGAGGGCTGCCCTCGAAAGCGCCTGACGCCGGATCCCATACCAGGCGTTCCCCGGTGCGATACGCGATGTTGCCCAGGTGGGCGTATAAGGCAGCTGCGTATCCATGCTCTACCGTACAGAGGGGATCCCGGCGTTCCTTGACGGCGGCGATGAAGTTGATGGCGTGCGCTTCGTGGTTGCTCCGAACGCCGCTCCGGGGTGGAATGGGCGTCATGCGATAATGGCCGTCTTCCACTTCGGGAAATACCTCCCATCCGGCTCGATTGACAACCAGGGCGCCCCTGTTGCCGATGAATGCAATCCCGTAGTTTCGGTCGTAGGGGCCTTTCTGCGTACCGCCGAGGTGCTCCCAGGTCAGCGTGAAATTGCCCATGTCGTAGACGACGGAGAGGGTGTCGGGAGTTTCGATGGCCCGGTCGGGGTAGGCATAAATCCCTCCAGCAGCCGCTACGGACGCAGGGGGGCCGTCGACCTCCATCGCCATGAGAACGATGTCGAGAAGGTGAACGCCCCAGTCGGTCATGAGGCCCCCGCCGAAGTCCCACTGGTGTCTCCAGCCGCCGTGAGTGCGGTTGGCGTTAAACGGTTGGGCGGGAGCCGGCCCCAGGTACATGTCGTAGTCCAGCGTGTCGGGGGGTGGCGAGTCAGGGATGCGGGGTTGCCCTTTGCCGTAATCGAAATGGGCCCACACATCCACGCGTCGTATCGTTCCCAGTTCGCCGCTCTGGACGAATGCCGCTACGTCCTGCCAGTGTTCGCCGCTTCTCTGCTGTTGGCCCACCTGAATCACCCGGTCGTATCGGCGTGCGGCACGCACCATCAGGTCGCACTCAGCAATCGAGTTGGCCATCGGTTTTTCGACGTAGACGTCTTTGCCGGCCTGGCAGGCATACACGCTCTGCAGGCAGTGCCAGTGATCGGGCGTGCCGATGATCACCGCATCGATATCGGATTCTTCCAGCATCTCTCGGAAGTCGCGGTACAGCCGGGGGCGCTGCCCCGTCAGGGAGACGACTTCCGTGGCGCGATCCTCGAGGATCGTCCGGTCGACGTCGCACAACCCACCGCAAACGACATCCGGCTGTTCGAGGTGGTTGCTCAGGTCGAAAAATCCCATGCCCCGGCATCCGATCAGGCCAACCACCAGCGTATCGCTGGGAGCGGCAGGACGGCCGCTCCCGGGTTTTGGCAACGAGGTGCCGGTCATCAGGCCGGCGGCGGCGAGCGCCTGACCGGAATGTTTGAGGAATTGGCGGCGGGATGACATAACGAGGCTCCGGGAAGTAATTCAGTGATGTTACGCAGGCGTTTTCAAAGCCGTCCGGGCGAAACGATAACGCACAGATGCGTAACATCCATAATTCATTGGAAGGGATTGCACTTCACACCTCTGCATAGTACTATTTTATGGTCGTTTTGGCAAGGAGCGCCGGTCTGCACACCGAACTCCGAACTCTGCACACCAAACCCTGCACACCGAACGCTATGACTCGCCGGCATTTCATCCAATCCACTGCATCGGCTGCTTCTGGAGCCACTGTGTTAAGCTCGTTGTCCGGTTTCTCGTTGTCGGACGTCGCGTCTCGCCCTGCGGACTTTCCCATTGGCATGTGTGATTGGAATCTCGGCGCGTCCTGCGATCCGGGTCTGATACCCCGTGCGAGCGAAGTAGGCCTGAAAGGAATCCAGGTCAGTGTGGGAACGCGCCCGGATTTCGTCCCGCTGCGTTCGAACGCCGTTCGGCGGCACTATCTGGAGCTCGGAAAAGAGCACGGCATAGCTTTTCCATCCGTAGCGGCCGGGAGTATTCTCAATCAAATCCCGCTGAAGTCGGAGCCTCAATCGGCCATCTACGTCGTGGATGCGATAGAAGCCGCTAAGGCGCTGGGATCGACCAACGTGCTCATGGCCTTTTTCGGGAACGGAGACCTGCGGCTGCGAGACAGCACCGGCGAATTCCGCAATGTGAGCGAAGGGCCGTTCAGCAGTTATGAGCTGGATGCGAGGGGAGTAACCCGGGTTGTGGAAGCCTTGCGACAGATTGTGCCGCGTGCCGAGGAGGCCGGCATCGTCCTGGGCCTGGAGAACACCCTGACGGCCGTGCAGAACCTGGACATCATCGACCGGGTCGGCTCGGACTGGGTCCAGGTATATTACGACACCGGCAACTCGACGGCCTACGGGTACGATCCCCCGTCCGAGATTCGCATGCTCGGCAACGATCGGATCTGCGAGATTCACATCAAAGAAACCCTCGGGCTGGACGACCCGAACCGGCCCCTGCTGGGCGGTCCCGACCGGCAGGGCGTTGATTTCGAAGGCGTCGCCGAAGCGTGCAAAGCGATCGGTTTTGACAAATGGTACATCCTGGAGACCAGCGGCCGGGAGGGCGCCTTCGAGGAAGACACCCGGGCGAACGTTGCGTTCGCCAAGCGCCTCTTCGGGTGAGCAATGAGGGGAAACCCAAACAGAATCAGTATTATACGTAACACTATGACAGTGCAGTCAAAAAGCCTCTTAAAGGATAACATCATTGATTGCCTTGCCTTTCTATTCTGAGCCTTTCACAGCCGTAAAGGCATTACTTATGCGCACCCGGCGCATAACATCCGTTATCTAAGAGGCGTACTGCGTCCACTATCTCTATATTGATTCAAGGGTGCAGTAAGTTCTGAGACTTTATCTGGGTATTGGTTTGCAAGATCATTGGTTTCACCGGGATCTTGTTTAAGATTATACAGGCGATATACGGGGTTTTCTGGTTCAAAATCCATAATGTCATAATAGAAGGGCGTAAACTCCCCCGTATCAGGATCCCGCTTCGGATAGTCCTGTCGCTCGCCTACAGCTGTTGATGTTGTGCCCGTTCTATAATCGCCATCAGTATCTCCTTCGATCAATTTCCAATCGCCGCTACGAAGGGCAAACATGCCTTCACTGAATGATGCACGGTGCCTCCTTCCCAGATTTGCCGCTTAGTGCCGCGCAAGGGGGCATATCAGGTAAATGGGTCGCTCCGGCTAAATGACTATCCGAACCCGTCATAAGCATAGCCCTGGAAGGAGCACATGCCGGCGAAGCATGCATATTGCTGATTTTCAGATATAAGCCTCAGAATCATTTGAGACGTTTCATGGCCAGAATTTTGATTCTGCCCGGTGACAAAGCGTTTCTCATGATCTACCACAGTGTGTGTTGCGAAAAAATCCATTCTTTTGTGGTTGGCCTCGAAGTTGGCGCCGGCTTTTTTTAACTCAGCTTCCGGATGTTTGGGTGTGAACTCAATACCCAGTTGATCCAGTTGGTTTTGTGTTACACCTGTCATGGCTCGTCCCTTTACCAGATAGTTGCCGGTACTATCTTTAGCTTCAGTAAACGCGAGGGCGCCATGGCAAACACTACCAAAGATTACATCTGAGTTGTAATACGCCTCCGACACTTTTTCGGCTAAGATTTCTGATTGCGCCATATCGTAAGCTGCTCCCCAACCTCCGGCGAAGAAAACCACATCATATTGCTTGAAGTCGACATCTTTGATAGAAATGGAGTTTTGTACTTTGGCTTGAAAAATGTCGTCATTCAAATACCTTTTATCTGCATCCGATTTGATGAAGTACAAAAAAGAAGCAGGGTCAATAGGTATTTCTCCCCCCTCAATGCTTGCGACATCTACCTGCATATTGGCATCCAGAAATTCGTAATAGGGTATGGTCATCTCGGAGCCAAATACTCCCGTCGCTTTACCATCTGTTTCTCCTGGTTTATTCAGGACACTATGGCTGGTTGTAACAATGAGCGCTTTCTTTCCATTCAGGTCGAATTCCTCGCCGTCATAATCTGGATGAAAACCGAATGATTGTAGAATGGAAGGTAGTGCGATAGCTACAACAAGGAGTATCGACACAAAACTTGATACGATATAGATCCACGTGCGCTTGTTTTTCATCTTCTTGAATTAGGGCTTCTTTATTGCAAAACATTAACGTCGTTTTCCTTTATCCTCTTTTTGGAATTCCCTATAGACCTCGCAGGGGTCCTGTGAAAGTTTTCTTTCATCAGGTTCATGGTGACATATTGCATACTGCGCATACTATCGTTGCATACTGCGCATACTATCGTCCGCAAAGTACTGAAGAGGGAATTTCTAAGAATCACCCTGAGGGTGATCTCCATGGGTGAATTCACCTTGTACGCTTCTGCGCGTAACTGGTAGCAGGTGACCGATGCCTGACTCCAGTCACTCAGTCAGTGATGTTACGCAGGTTGTGCACAGCACCCCGTTTTCCGGCTTTGAATGACTGCCTTGCAGCCGTTTTTCAGCTATATGCGCGCATTCAAAGCCGTCCGGGCAAAGCGATAACGCACAGATGCGTAACATCCGTATGTAAGTATGGCCCTTCGTGATGAACTGATCTATGCCTTTTCATTTCTGGTTGTTCGATGTCTTGTGAAACAGTAATAGGCTCTTAGTAATGGACGTATGCGCATCCGGCGCGTAACACCAGTCATTCAATTGAGAGATCTGGGATTACCTCTTCTTTCTGTAATCTGCAGCAACGTAAAGGGTGATTTCACCCCCGAAGATCACCCCTCAGGGTGATTCTTGGGAGTCCCGTCAAGATTAATTTCGAAGCGATTATAACCCACATTGTGAAAGATGCTGTCATAAAGATGCTGT
>CAZGHT010000140.1:1437-9873 GCA_964525535.1 uncultured Rhodothermaceae bacterium | reverse complement strand
ATTTTCTCTATACCCCTCTGTTTCATACAGTAGATCCTGGGGGTCGCTACGATCGAACACCATTTCGCCATCGACCCAGGTTTCCAATACCCGGGTGTAGATGCTGAGTGGGTCGCCGGACAGCAGGATGAAGTCAGCGTCTTTACCCACTTCGAGGGTACCGACGCGGTCTTCGAGATCCATCATGCGCGCGCCGGCCATCGTCATGCCGTAGAGCGCACCTTCCCTGGACATCCCGGCGCGGACGGCGAGGCCGGCCTGTCGCAAAAAAAGCCGGGAATCGGTGATCCCGTCGTCGGTATGGAACCCGACCAGCACACCCGCTCCTTCAAGCACAGCCCCTGTTTCCATAGCCAGGTCCTGCGCCTCCAGCTTACCGCCCGGGCTGTCGATCAGGATGATCGAGGCCGGCGCCTCCGCTGCGGCGATTTGCTCGGCCACGCGCCACCCTTCGGCCAGGTGGTGCAACACTACCCGAAAACCGAATTCGTCGGCCAACCGGAGTACCGTGAGGATGTCGTCGTGTCGATGCGTATGGTGGTGCACCACCCGCTTGCCTTCCAGCACTTCACCGAGCGCTTCCATCGTCAGATCCCGTTCAGGCATCTTTTCGGGGTCGTCGGCGGCAGCCTCTACCTTGGCCATGTACTCCTGGGCCATGATGAATTGCATCCGTACGAGCGCGGCCGACTTCGCGCGTGTCCCGGGGAATGGAGGGTTGCGTTGAGAGTTCGTCCCGTTTGCCATTTTGATGCCCCCCATGATGCTCCCTTCCTCGTCGTAGAGCAGCAAGTCCTCCAGTACGGCCCCGTCCCGCAGTTTGAGATACACCGTTTGCCCGCTGAGCAAATGCCCCGAGCCAGACATGACGTTCACCGTGGTTACACCGCCCGCCTGGGCTTTCTGTATGCGCGCATCGCGTACGTTGATCGAGTCGAAGACGCGGATGTCGGGTTGTATCGGCGCGCTGCCGTCGCCTCCCTCCACGCCGGCGATATGGCTGTGGGTATCTACGAGGCCGGGCATGATGACGAGGCCGGACGCGTCGTGTCGATCGGCGTTATCAGGGACGGGGGTCGAGTCCATCGGCCCGACGGCCACGATGCGGCCACCCTGAACGACGAGTGTACCTTCGGGGATTTCATCGCCCGCGATGGGAATAAGATGAGCGCCTACAAAGGCCTGAGGGGTTTCCTGGGCGCTCGCCTGAATCGAACCAATGATACAAACAAGCAGCGTACCCCAGTTCAACGGCTTGAACCATACATCCAGCATCAGCAATCTCAGCATATTAACAGATGTTACGCGCCGGATGCGCATACGTGCTGCCAGAGCGGCTTTGCACGGTTGCAAAGCCGCGTAAACCAGGCTGCTGTGCACAATTCGCGTAACATCACAAATTAAATCGAAGCAACAACGGACCTCTCAATATCCTGACAATAACGCTGGATTGCAACGATCCCGCGCGAGATCGCTCCGAAAGAATATCACACGGCGACAATGCGTTGAGCGACGCACGCCCTAAACTGGCCCTGACCGTACCGAAAAATAAGCCTTGCAGATGTCCGCACGAATTTCGAATATACATAGTTCAGGCCTTTCGCACTACCGATTCGTTTCATCTGAACTACCCCTAAACTACCATGGCATCGAATACACGTCGCGATTTCATCCAGAAGCTGGCTGCCACCTCGATCCTCACCTCAGGCCTCAGCGGGGGCATCAGCCGTCAAATCCTCGAAATCCCCAGAGCCCCCCTTCCTCACGTTGGATCGGCGAACGAGCGGGTTCGCATCGCCACTATCGGCATGGGCATCATCGGATTCATCGATACCGAAACCGCCTTACGCGTTCCGGGGGTCGAGCTCGTAGCTGCCGCCGACGTCTACGAAGGCCGGCGCATCCACACGAAAGAGGTCTTTGGCGACCACGTGGACACCTACGTGGACTACCGGGAGATCCTGGCCCGCGACGACGTCGACGCGGTCCTGATCTGCACGCCGGATCACTGGCACGCGACGATGGCCAAAGAGGCCATGCGGGCCGGCAAAGCCGTATACTGCGAAAAACCGATGGTCAAAGACGTCGACGAAGGACCGGGCGTCATCGAGGTGCAAAAGGAAACCGGACAGGTCCTGCAGGTGGGCAGCCAGTTCGCAAGCTCCATCCTGTACGCCAAAGCCCGTGAGTTATACCTCGACGGCGCCATCGGCGAGCTCAACATGATCGAGGCCGTCACCAACCGCAACTCTCCCATCGGCGCCTGGCAATACTCGATCCCGACCGACGCGTCCCCCGAGACGATCGACTGGGACCGGTTTCTCGGCAACGCGCCTCAACGCGCGTTCGATCCGGTGCGCTTCTTCCGCTGGCGCAACTACTGGGATTACGGCACCGCGACGGCCGGCGACCTGTACGTCCACCTCTTCACGGGCATCCACCGGACCCTCGACTCGATCGGTCCTACCCATATCGTGTCTCAGGGCGGCCTCCGGTTCTGGCAGGACGGGCGCGACGTACCCGACGTCCTCCTCGGCCTGTTCACGTACCCCGAAACAGAATCGCATCCGGGCTTCAACATGGCCCTCCAGACGAATTTCGCCGATGGCCGCGGCGGCGAGTTCAGCTTCCGCTTCATCGGCAACGAAGGCGTCCTTTCCATCGGGTGGACCTCCCTCTCGCTGACGCGAAGAGGGGCCAGCATCCCTTCAGAAGCGGATGTTCTCACCGGGTACAACTCGGTCCGGACCTTCTCGAACGCCCAGCAGGAGGAATTCGCGAAAGCCTACCGCGAACAGAAGAAGACCGACGTCGCGCCCCCGATGAATGTCTCGAGCGAATACCACGTGCCCCAGGGATACGACGAGCGGTTCGACCATTTTTCCTATTTCTTCGATTCGGTGCGCAATGGCACTCCGGTGTACGAAGACGCCGTGTTCGGCTACCGGGCCGCGGCCCCTACCCTGCTCTGCAACATGAGTTATATCCATGGAGAAAGCTACGTCTGGGATCCGAAGGGGATGCAGGTGGCCGCGTAACCCGAACGCCAGGGCGTGCTGACATTTATCCTTAACCACCCCGGCCGGCCGCTATGGCGAATGGCCGGGGATGTATAAAGGGAAAAGGCACAAACGACGAGAACGCACGGGTACGACTGCGACTCGTGGGCCTTTGCCGGATATCGGTGAGGGTTACGGGTAAGGCTATACAAGACGCGGTGTCGTTGCATTCTTCCAGATTGGCGCTAAATTCGACAGCAAGGCCCTCTTGTTGGAATGCAACGGGTAAATTGAGCGGAAAAATCAGAAAAGGACCGGCGCCACCCCCTATGACTTGAGGGACGGCAGGCATTTCGATCAGGTACGTCGCACCCTCTACCCGGATCACCCCCGGTTCGTCGACGAGGTCCGAAGTCCTTGTGTTATCCGAATCGCACCCCCAGACGAACAGGAGTACGAAGGATACCCCGAGCGGTATCAAACGGGTGTGCTCCATATGGCAAGATCGAATGTTATTTAACTCCAGTTGTATGGTATGATAATTCATTCGACAAAGGGTGTCATCCCGAGCGTGCCGAGGGATCTTTTTTTAGTGATGTTACGCAGGTTATGCACAGCACCCCGTTTTCCGGACCCCCATTTTTCCCTACTCGCCGACGTCTTCCCCGAAAGCGATGTCGTGGCCGTCGAGGTCCTGAATGCCGAATTCTTTCATCCCATAGTCTTTGACGCCGAGTTTGTAGTCGATCTTGGCTCCCTTTTCGATGAACTCTTCGTATAGGGCGTCGACGTCCTCGACCCAGAAGTACGCATTCCACATGCTCCCGACTATTTTCCAGTTGGGCACAAGTTCTGCATCGGCCGGCGCCTGGCTAAGCATGACGGTAATGCCGTCTCGTTGGACCATGCAAAAATCCGGCGGCTCCCCCCAGAACCGGTCGTATGTAAATCCCAGGCAATCCCGGTAATAATTCGCCGCTGCCACGACGTCTCTCACCAGCAGAACGGGGGCGCAAGTAACAATTTTGATCATGGTTTTTTCGGGTGTATGATGTGTGTTGATCTCGTTGGATTCAAAGCCACGTACCATTATTTAATAAAAGGGGGGGAAGTGACAACGGTATGTCTCACCCGGTGAACCCGTTGATATACACATCCAGAAGAGCGTACTTTCTACTCGGGTACCCTTGTTAACCCCACAATTGCGGCTATCATTATCAGATGGTACTCGCCGGATGCGCATACGTCCTGCTAGAGCGGCTTTGCACCTATGCAAAACCGCGTAAACCAGCCTGCTGTGCACAGTTGGCGTACCATCACTCAAAAAAACAAACAATCATGGCAGACATTTACCTGGTCGGGCATGGTTCCTGGGATACACGGGGTCGATCCGATGCCTTCACGACCGTCCCGAGCGGAACCCGCGTCGTCTTTTACACGCCTATAGGACGGTATCTTGACGCGTCTATCGCAGAGGGCATCATCAGAAACGCACACTGGCAACTGGGGCCTTACGAGGAGTTCGGCGAATACAGGCATTGCCCCAACGTGATGCTGTTCGACGTTTCGTATCCAAATCTGATGGCGGCCCTGGTGCAATCCGGGGTGCGATTCGGGCGGGTTTCCATGCCAACCCCCTTGTCTTCCCTCCTAGAGAAATACGCGGGCAATACGCTGCATTGGATTGCCTGCAGCGGACGCCTGGGCGGTAACGACCTGGACCAACATGGGCTGAACTTCGATTACATACCCGGCATTTTCGATCCAGATTCTGAATACATAGACTCCAGGTTGTACGGCAAGATGCCCTGATACAGGCCGATCACAGTAATCCGAGCAGGAATTGGACACAATTTGATCTTACACGTGAGCGATCGGGGTATGTACATTCTACGCCGTCATTATTCTCCACGTAAACCTGCACTCACATGTATAGATTGAATCTGCTACTATTTGCATTCCTCGTCATCCTGTTGCTCCCGGCTGGGGTGTACGCCCAATCCGTCGGGACGCTGACGGGCGTCGTCACGGATGCCGAAGACGGTCGCGCGCTCGAAGGAGTCACTGTTTTTCTCATTGAATCGGAACAGGGCGCCGTATCCGATCGGGACGGCGCGTACTCCATACAGTCCGTGGCCAGCGGCACGTACACCCTGGTCATCCGGCGGGTTGGCTACGAAACGCTCGAAGAAACGCTGGTGCTGGGAAGTGAGGCCTCCTACACCCGGGATGTCGCTTTACTTCGCCGGACGATCAACCTCGAGGAGGTACTGGCTCAGGCAGACCGGCCCTTCTCCGCCGCTTCTTCCGCTTCGATACGAGCCTTCGACCTGCTCACGCGCCCGGTCCGCTCGTCTCAGGACTTGCTCCAGCTGGCGCCCGGCCTGATCACGGCCCAACATGCGGGAGGCGGTAAAGCCGAGCAAATTTTCTTGAGAGGCTTCGACGTCGATCACGGCACGGACGTCGCGATTTCGGTCGACGGCGTCCCCGTCAACATGGTATCTCACGGGCATGGACAGGGGTATGCCGACCTGCATTTCCTTATGCCTGAGGTCGTCGAACAGATCGACGTATCGAAAGGCCCCTACGATACGCGGTTCGGCAACCTGGCGACCGCGGGCGCCATTTCGTTCACGACGAAGGATCACCTCGACGAGAACATGATCCGCCTCGAAGGGGGGCGTTTCAATACGGCGAACCTGACGGCCCTGTACCAGATCCCTATCGTTCAATCCGGCCACCAGGGCGCCTACTTCGGGGGGCAGTTTTATAATACGGACGGTCCCGTGGAGAGCCCGCAAGGATTCCAGCGGTTCAACCTGTTCGGAAAGTTCCACACGCACCTCAGCGAACAGACCAAACTGGCCTTGAGTGTGAGCGGATTCAGCTCTGCCTGGGACGCGTCAGGACAAATACCGATTCGAGCCATAGAAAACGGTACGATCGACCGCTTCGGAAGCATTGACGATCTCGAGGGCGGCACGACGGGACGTCAGGATGCCAACCTCACTTATACCGCTAATCAAGGCAGTTCGGAATTCAAGATTCAGGGGTACGCCACCCGGTACAACTTCAAACTGTTCTCTAATTTCACGTTCTTCCTGGAAGATCCGATCAACGGAGACATGATCGAGCAAACCGACGATCGCCGCCTGGTCGGTATCAACAGCTCTTATCGGTTCAATCGTACGCTCGGGACGACGATAGCCACCACGACGCTGGGCGGTGGGTTCCGAGCCGACGATGCCGACGTGACGCTCTGGAAAAGCCCGAACCGGGTTCGCGAGGCCCGGCTCGTCGATGCAAACATTGCGGAACGAAACATTTCGTTATGGGCCCAGGAAGAGCTGATCTTTTCGTCATGGCTTCGCCTGCAACTGGGTCTGCGCGGCGATTATTTCACCTTCAACGTGGACGATCGACTGGAAGGCCTTCCTGCTGAACTGCCGCACGCATCCGGCTACGAGCAACAGGCCATACTCAGCCCTAAAGCCAACCTCGTCGTCAGCCCGTTCTCTTCGATGGATGTTTTTGCGAATTTCGGGAGTGGGTTTCACTCGAACGATGCCCGGGCCATCGTGCACGGTCGCCGGACCGCCGACCTTCTCCGCGTATACCGGCGCCAGGGGCTGACGCCTGCAGAAATCGACGACGCGCTGGCCGCCCAGAACCTGGATGCCGCCCAGGCGTCCACCGGCACCCTGCCCCGCGCCATCGGTACCGAACTGGGGGTGCGCTTTCGGCCTACCCGCTGGGCGCTCGTCTCGGCGGCCGCCTGGCTGCTGGACCTCGACCAGGAATTCGTCTACGTTGGGGACGGTGGATTTACGGAACTCAGCGGTCGAAGCCGGCGATACGGGCTCGATTTCGAAACACGACTGACCCTGGCGCCCTGGCTCTCTGCGGATACGGACATCAACCTGTCCCGCGGCTTCTTGAGAGACGAGCCCTCTGACGCCGACGAGATCCCGCTCGCACCCCGCGTGACGTCGACCGGCGGCCTGACCGCCATCCACCCCAGTGGGTTCGAAGGCAGCCTGCGGTATGTCCACGTCGGAGATCGACCCGCCAACGAAACCAACAGCGTGACGGCGGAAGGGTATACGCTGGTCAACCTGTTCGCTGCCTATCCGGTAGGCCCCGTCAAAATCTCCATGATACTGGAAAACCTGTTCGACGTCGACTGGAACGAGGCGCAGTTCGATACGGAATCCCTGCTGCGGGGCGAAGCCGCTCCCATTTCTGAGCTGCACTTCACGCCTGGCAACCCCCGCTCGCTTCGCATAGGCGTCAGCTATACCTTCTAACGAGCAGGACGATCGGCGCGGCGCTATCTATTCGGGTGCGACCTGTACGACGAAGGGGCTTCGCAAAGAGCCCTGTCGTCGTACAGGTCGTGCGCCGTCTTCCTTTTTCCTATATTCTGTAGGACTACCTTCCGTATCTCGAATTCCGCACCGATCATGCTGACACCAGACCTTCTGCATTCCTCCGTCATAGCCGTACCCCCCCTTGCACGCCGGCCCGACCTGTCTTTCGACCCGGAAGAAAACACGCGGCTGATTCGATACCTCGAAGACGGCGGTATACGCACGTTGCTGTACGGGGGCAATGCCAACCTGTACCACATCTCCCTCCACCACTACGCAGAACTGCTCGCGTTTTTATCCGGCCTGCCGGACGATTCGACAACGGTCATCCCCTCGGTCGGTCCTGCCTTCGGTACGATGCTCGAACAGGCCCGTATCCTGAAAGACTATGCATTTCCCTCGGTCATGGTGCTCCCTCCCCCGGGTATTTCGACGCCCCGGGGCGTATCCACCGGCATCCAGCATTTCGTTTCGGCGTATGGAAAACCGGTTGTGCTGTACATCAAGCAGGATGGCGTCATTGACGTACCCCGCGTAAAGGCGCTGGTCGACGATGGCCTCGTTGCTGCGATCAAGTATGCCATCGTACGCACAGATCCTGCGAACGACGAGTATCTGGAGCAACTCGTATCGGCCGTGGATCCCGGATTGATCGTCAGCGGCATGGGCGAGCAGCCCACCCTCGTCCATTTCCACGATTTCGGCCTGCGCAGCTTCACGTCCGGCTGCGTCTGCGTCGCGCCGGCGCTCTCGATGGCGATGTTGCAAGCGCTGCATGCCGGTAACCGGGCAAAGGCGGAAAACATCCGCCGGCTCTTCGAGCCGTTAGAGGACCTGCGGAACGCACACAGCCCGATCCGGGTGCTGCACGAGGCCGTTGCACTGGCTGGCCTTGCGCGCACAGGCCCCGTCTATCCGTTGCTTTCGAACCTCGAACCGCAACACCACCCGGCCGTGCAGGAAGCGGCGATGGCGTTGAAAGAACACGAGATGGACGTACAATCCATGGCCTGAGTCGTGACCGTTCCGTACGCCTGCCGGGGTAGGCCGCTGTAACCCTCTGT
>CAZGHT010000140.1:0-1337 GCA_964525535.1 uncultured Rhodothermaceae bacterium | reverse complement strand
TTCCGCCTTCCGGCCGGCGACCGTGCTTAAGGGCACGCTGAGTACAGGTGCGCGAGGCTCCTGGCTGCGCAGTGGTCTCGTCGTCGTGCAGTTCGCTATATCGATTATGTTGCTCATTGGCACGGGTGTCGTGTATACCCAGCTCCAGTATATGCAAAACGAGCGATTGGGCTTCTCCGGTGAACAGGTTGTGATGGTGCCTATCGAATCCCGGCAGGCGCGCGAGCGATTCGACACGTTTCGCGAAACGCTGGCGCAGCACCCGAATATTGTCACAGTATCGGCGTCCGATTTCATACCGGGTCGTATCAATTCGACCAACGGCTTTCGCCCCGAGGGCGCCCCCGGTTCCGAGGCCTACGTCATGGCCGCCGGACGAGTCAGCCACGAGTATCTGGAAACCCTCGACATCGAGCTCGTGCACGGCCGTACCTTCGATCGTGCCTTTCCGACCGACGTTGATGACGCCACCGTCATCAACGAAGCCGGCGCGCGTGAACTGGGATGGACCCCCGAAGAGGCGGTCGGGAAACGCATCACGGAGATCAGCGCCGGCCCCAACGACGAAGATCTTCACCGCACGGTCATCGGAGTCGTGAGAGATTTCCACTTCGAATCCCTTCACAATGCCATTCGTCCTCTGGCGCTGAACATCGAACCCGACAATTTCCAGCGAGCGCTGATACGCATCCAATCAGGCAACCTGCCCGCAACGCTCGACTTCATCCAGCGAGAGTGGGAGACGTTCGAATCCGGTTTCCCGTACAGCGCGCTTTTTCTTAATGAGGATTTCAGTCGCTTCTATCAACAGGAACGGCGGCTGACGCGCATCTTCGTCGTCTTCACGATCCTGGCTGTTTTGATTGCCTGTATGGGGCTCTTCGGCCTGGCCTCCTTTATCGCTCAGAAACGAACGAAGGAAATCGGCCTGCGCAAGGTCATGGGCGCCTCGGTGCCCAACCTCGTTCTCCTGCTCTCGAGTGAATTCACGCGACTGGTCCTCATAGCCGCGGCAGTCGCGCTGCCTGTGGCCTATTTCGTGATGCGGCAGTGGCTGGAAAACTTCGCCTACCAAGCCGACCTCTCCTGGTGGTTATTCGTGGCTGCTTCTGGCCTCGCGCTTGTCATCGCCTGGATCACCGTCAGCTTTCAATCGATCAAGGCGGCGCTCATGAATCCGATCGACACGTTGAGGTGTGAGTAAGTGATGATAAACCGGCGCCAAAATCTCCGCAGCCGCATCCCGCGCTTCTCGGAAACCGCCCATGCTCCTGAGAACGCCTTCGAAAACGCCTTGAAGCCGTCCGACCGAAAACAAACCCCTTCCGTGTAACTTC
>CAZGHT010000139.1:0-10024 GCA_964525535.1 uncultured Rhodothermaceae bacterium | reverse complement strand
CGACGGCGCACAGATGCGTAACATCCATTATTAAGCTGTTATGTTCAAGGGTGTTCTATTCGTCTCTGAATTCGACGAGCATCTCTTCCACTTTGAGCGTCACCTTCTGAAGGGTGGGATGATCGGACAGCAGCTCCTGGTCACCCAGAATGGTCATATACTCTTCCTGGCTAATCTCATTGCCGGGCGATGGATCCGGCCCGAGGCGTAGGATGAGCGACCGGCCCTTCAGAACACGGTCCTGGCCCGCTTCCCCCACCCCATCGTAATTACCCAGTTCTCGGAGCGCTCCGCCGTCAGCATCGAGCACCGTACCAGCGTAGTCCCATCCGAACCCGGTCATTCGAAACGGTTTCCCATTGAGCCGTTCGAGCTCCTTTGCCGGGGTCCCGAGCGTGATGCCCCGCTGGGTTTTCCACAGCGAGGTGGTCCCCGAGATAGAGATTACACGGGGGTATCGCCCGTTTTCTTCATCGTGCCAGCGAATGGATATCCTCTTATCGGGGATGTCTGGAAAGACGACGGTACCCGGCACGCTCATGCCCTCCCCGACGGGGATCTCTTCGCGCTGCACCGCTTCGTCTCCGAATAGCTCGATCAACGACTCCTGCGTGGTTTGCCTCGTGATGGGCCCGAATCGTTCTCCCGGGACGATGACCCAGGCATCCCCGGCGCTATCGGGATTCAGCTCTGCAGGACCATTTTGTGCGAGGAGCGGCGAGGCGAAAATGCAAAGGAGCGTACCCTGGACGAAGTGTGCGACTAAATATGCTTTCATATCGGCGTCTGTTGTAAGAATCTCTCTTCTCAGTCGTCACCCGCACGGCACGCGTCGAACTATTCTGAACGATGCAATCGAGCAAAGCAATGGACAATGGGTATCGGTTATTCTAAATTAACATCGAATACCCGCCAACATCTACACCGTGACCGTGAGAACCACCGGTTCACCGATACATCCGATATGACCCCTACTCTCCTGAACGTATTTCACTCCCCCCGGCGTCTCACCGCCCTATTCCGGGCCATGTCCGGTTATGCCATTACCGGTCTTGTTGCAGCCGGTACGATCGCAGCCGGCCTCGCCGGATGCTCTTCCTCCGACGAGCAGACCCTGGAGGTCCACAAAGGCGCTCACATCGTCCTCGTCGGCAACAATCTGTGCTCGCGCATGATGAACTTCGGGCATTTCGAGACGGAGATGCATGTCCGCTACCCCGACAGCACGCTGTATATTCGCAACATGTGCGACGGCGGGAACACGCCTGGCTTCCGCCCTCACTCGGGGCGGGAGTCCCCGTGGGCTTTCGAGGGCGCCGAGGCCTTTCAGACCCAGCTGGCCACGGACTCGGGCAGCGAGGGGCACTTCGAAACGCCGGACCAGTGGCTCGACCGCCACGACGCAGATATCCTCCTGGCGTTTTTCGGGTACAACGAGTCCTTCGATGGCCCCGAAGGCCTGGACCGCTTCAAGGCTGAACTGGACGCGTTTGTCCAGCATACCCTGGGGCAGGCCTACAACGACCGGACGCCGCCCCAGCTCGCCCTCGTCTCCCCGATCGCCCTGGAGGACCTGTCCGACTACAGGGATCTTCCCAACACCGTCGAGGAAAACGAAAACCTGGCGCTCTATACGCAGGCCCTAGGAGAAGTCGCCGCCCGGTACGACATCCCCTTCGTCGATGCCTTCGAACCTTCGCGGAAATGGTACCGGTTCACCAGCGACCCCCTGACCATCGACGGCTTCCAGCTTACCGATGACGGCTACGCCCGGTTGGCGTCCTTCCTGGTCGACCGCGCCTTCGGCCAGGCCGACCCCGTCGCCGCGGACCACCGCGACGCGATCCAGGCAGCCGTTCTCGATAAAAACTGGATGTGGCACAACGACTTCAAGATCCCGAACGGGGTGCACGTTTTCGGCCGCCGCTACGACCCGTTCGGCCCCGACAACTACCCGTACGAGCTCGCTAAAATCCGCGAAATGACGGCCATACGCGACACCGCCATCTGGCTTGCCAGCCGGGGCGAAACCATGAACGTACAACAGGCCGATCAGCAGACCACACCGCTGCCTGCTGTCGAGACGAACTTCAACCCCGAAGAACACGGCGCACTCGAATACCTTTACGGCGAGGAGGCCGAGCAGCAGCTGACGGTGCCCGAAGGGTATCGCATCGAGCTGTTCGCCTCTGAGAAAGAATTCGAGGACCTGGCCAACCCGGTCCAGCTCTCTTTCGACAACAAAGGGCGGCTGTGGGTAGCCACCATGCCCAGCTACCCGCACTACAAGCCGGGCGACGCACGCCCCGACGATAAACTCATCATCCTGGAGGACACCGACCGGGACGGCAAAGCGGACCGGCAAACGACGTTCGCCGACGGCCTGCACCTCCCCATCGGCTTCGAGTTTGCCCCGGAGGGGGTGTACGTCTCCCAGGGCACCAACCTGATCCTGCTCTCCGACACCGACGGCGACGACCGCGCCGACCGTAAGGAGATCGTATTCAGCGGCTTCGACGACCACGACACCCACCACGCGATCAGCGCCTTCGTCGCCGACCCCTCGGGGGCGATCTACATGGGCGAAGGCGTCTTTCTCCATACGAATGTGGAAACGCCGTACGGCCCCGTACGAGGCACCAACGGCGGCTTCTACCGCTTCGCGCCGCAGCGCCGCCACCTCGAACGCACCGCCCAGCTCTCCATCCCCAACCCGTGGGGCATCGCCTTCGACGAGTGGGGGCAGAACATCTTTGCAGAGACCTCCGGGCCGGCCGTGCGCTGGATGATGCCCGGCAGCATCAAACCGCTCTACGGCGTCGCAAACCCCAAAGGCCGCGACCTGATCGAAGAAGCCCATCGCGTCCGGCCGACCTCCGGGCTCGAATTCATCTACAGCAGCCACTTCCCGGACGAGGTCCAGGGCGACCTCATCATCAACAACAACATCGGCTTCCTGGGCACCAAACAGCACCGCTTCGAAGACGACGGCACCGGGTTCAGGACCGAACACCGCCTCGACCTCGTCGCCTCGGCCGACCGCAACTTCCGCCCGGTCGACATGGAGATCGCCCCCGACGGATCCCTCTATATCGTCGACTGGCACAACATCCTGATCGGCCACATGCAGCACAACGCCCGCGATCCGCTCCGCGACCACGTGCACGGGCGGATCTACCGGGTCACGTACCCCTCGCGCCCGCTCGTCGAGCCGGCGCTCATCGACGGCGCCCCCGTCGAAACCCTCCTCGACAACCTGAAACTCCACGAATACCGCACCCGCTACCGAACCCGCCGCGAGCTTCGCGAGCGCGACCCGGAGGAGGTGCTCGACAAGCTGGACACCTGGGTCTCGAACCTGGACGAAGGCGACCCCCGGTACGAGCATCACGTGCTCGAAGCGCTCTGGGTCACCTGGGGGTTGAACCGGGTCGACGAGTCGCTCCTTCGCCAGTTGTTGCATGCGCGCGACTTCCGCGCGCGAGCAGCCGCCGTGCGCGTGCTCCGCTATACGGGCCACCAGGTCGAGGACCAGGCCAATCTGCTCATGCAGGCGGCGCGGGACGAGCACGGACGCGTCCGCCTCGAAGCCATCGTCGCCGCGTCCTGGCTCGATAAGGACGTAGGCGCCCCCATCGTCGCGGAAGCCGGCCAGCAGCCGCTCGACGACTGGATGGTGGAAACCTACGGCGCCGCCCTGGCTCACCTCGAGGGCAAGTCGATGGAGGAGCGGCGCGAGGAAATCGTCGAGACGCGCCTCGAAGGCGCCGAACGGGAGTTATTCATCAGAGGCAAAGACATCTACAGCCGGGAAGGCTATTGCGGCACCTGCCATCAGGCCGACGGCGGCGGGCTCTCGGCGTCGCAATTCCCGCCGCTGGCGGGTACGCGCTGGGTGCTCGGCAACGAAGAACGCCTCATCAAGCTGACCCTCAACGGCCTGCTCGGCCCCATCGAAGTGCTCGGCCGTCAATATCCGGGGCAGGTGCCGATGACGCCGTTCGGCGGGCTGCTCGACGACGAGGAAGTGGCAGCCGTACTCACCTACGTGCGCAACTCGTTCGGCAACGAAGCGCCGGCCATCACCCCCGAAAAGGTAGCCGAAGTCCGCGCCTCGATCGCTGACGATACCGGATATTACTCGCCGGCCGAGCTGCTCGAACAGCACCCGTTCGAGGAGCCTTCGGAGTGACCATGATCCGAGCGGTCAACGCCCTGAAGAAAATCGATGGCGTCGCCGGCATCCGTATGCGGGAAATAACAAAGTTTGTATATTAACCCAAGTTGCGTGCTATTCAATGTACATAATGGATGTTACGCATCTGTGCGTCATCGTTCAGCCACAACGGCTTTGAAATGGCAAAACAGTCGGAAACCGGCTGCAATGCATCATTTCAACGCCGGGAAAACGGGGTGCTGTGCACAACCTGCGTAACATCACTTTATTACAAACAGTCTAGATAACGTACCTCGTCTGCTGGTTCGCTTCCCATCCTCATGTATCTCGTATCGATCCTGGTTATACTCAGCTTTATTCGGATTTCCGATTCGTCGGGGTACCCCGACCGAGGCACGAACGATGTCACGTTCGAATCGTACCTCCTCGAGCAGCTCTATGTGCAGTATGCCCTCGGCCAGCGCAGCCCGTTCGATACACGGCCGGGGAGCGGCGAGCAGGCCGAAACGGTGTATTATTTCGATGCGCCGGCCGGCCTTCCGATGCCGCTCAAGATGACCAAGACGCAGGAAAACCGGGTGACCCACATCGGTCTCAATCTATTCAGCCTGGACGAATCGAAAGCGTTTACCCCGGTGGCCCCCTTCCTGGAGCGATACCTCCTGAACCTGTACGCGCAAGACCCGGATCCGAAGATCGCATTCTCCTTGCTGGCATCAAATAACGTCGGCCTCCGCGTCAACGGGTTGCAGCCCGGCGACGTCGGCTTCGAACTGAGCGCCGTCCGATCGTTGGTCGATCTCATCATCCGCCGGGAATCCTGCCGCCTGCTCACGGGCGATTCGGTGTACCAGTTTCAGTGCGAAACCATGGACGGGAATACCTTCGTCCTCGAGATCCCGATGGATGTCGAGCTGCTGGCCGGCAAGGACAGGCAAGAGCTCCAGGAATGGCTGGTTCAAACCATTGACCGGACCTCCGACCGCGCGCCCTCACCCGCTTGCGAACAGGCGCCCGAGCTATCGAGCCTCATCGAACTTCAGAGCGGCATTTACCGTACGGCGGGCGATGAAATCCCACCCGGCCTTCGAGCCCAGCTATTTTTCCATCGGGACCTCGCGAATGAATCCTTTACGCTCATCCGCAACACCTCTTTTCCTTTGCATACCCTGAACAATTTCCTGGCCTGCCCCCCACTCGGGTCGCGAGTAGCGGTTGACCTCACCTTCAAGATGTACGGGGAGGACGTCAACCGCTTCGACATCGCCTGGGCCCGTCTGCTGTACGCCCTGCAACTCGATCACACTATATATATCGGGCTCCATCGCGCAGAGTCCGGCGCCCTGACCGGGACAGTCCTTTTCAAACATGACACCTATACCTATCATCACGTGTTATTCATAGAAGAGCTCGACCGCATTGCAGCCGGCGAGGAGGACTTGACCCTCGAGGCCCGGTTGTTTTCTTTTTTGCGGGCGGACAACGCTTCCGAGATATACGGCACCTACCTCGATGGCGCGAACGATCCTATTCCTATCGAGATCAACCGTTGATTTTCCCACCGACAGCCCACAAGCGGTATTATGATTTATGGGACACACATACTAATCGGCCTCGCTCTCTTATACGGTATTTTCTTTCCTCTGGCGGCGCGGTCGCAGGTCAACACCTCCGTACGTATTACCTCGATCATCGACGAATCCCTCAGAGACAGAGCGGTACGAAGCATCGAAGGGGCCCTGGCGAGCTTTCAGGACGCCTACGCGACGGGATCTGCACCGCTGCTGCAGTCCGACCATTTCACGGAGGAGGGCAAGCGGGCCATTGAAGAACTCTGGGAGCGCGCTCCTTTTCGATGCATCTTCACCAGCCTGACCGGCCCGCTCACACGCCGGCAATCGGACGGCCGCTACGAGTTTCGAGGCGCCACGCTCCACCTCGAAGACCGGGACGGCACGACCTACACCGAAGAAGGGGTCTTTGTACTCAATGGAGACGGGTTCATTACCAACCTCAAATACGGCCTCGAACTCCACCGGTATACGGAACTCATCAACGACCGCAAAGAAGGCGTGCAGGAATTCATCCACCGGCAAATCATCATCGACTTCGTCGAAAACTTCAAAACGTCCTACAACCGCAAAGACATTGCATACATCGAAAGCGTATTCGGAGACAACGCACTCATCATCGTAGGCCGCGTGCTCCAGGAACGCAGCGGCGACAACCCGTACGCTCGCGTGGTGGAAGGCTTGAACCAGCAAAACGTCGAGTTCATCCGGCTCAACAAGCAACAATATATCGAAAGACTGACCGACGTCTTCCGGAAGAATGAATATATCGATGTCGAGTTCGACTCCATGAGCATTCACCGCCATTCCGAATACAAAGGCATTTACGGCGTCCAGTTGCTCCAACACTGGCACTCGTATTCTACACGATCCGAAAATCCCGACTATCAGGACACGGGGTATCTATTTCTCATGATCGACCTCAGAAACATAGACCGCCCCCTGATCCACGTTCGCACCTGGCAACCCGAGGCCTTCACGGATCCCAGAGAGGTGATCAACTTGAGCAATTTCCGGGTGCTCCAATGAAACGACCCCGCAATGAAACGACCACACCCTGAATCGTTTGCGCTATTTTCGTCGACCCTCATGAACTCGATCCACGCGTTGCGTCCTTCTGGTGGAAATCCCGTGCTTCCGCCCTACCGGCGCGTTATCGCTCCGGTCCTCCTGGCTCTCGCTTTCGCTGCGTTCACGCTGGCGATCCCTGATGAGGCCCGCGGGCAGCTCCACGAACTCGTGGCCGAAGACACGACGGTTTCGGAGATCGTGATCAACCCCAGCTTCCCGGGGAGCTCGTCCATCATCATTTTTTCGGATATTCCCCACCTGATCATCAAATCTCCTCTCGAATTTATGGATCTGAGGCGATCGCCCGAGAGCGGAGAAAGCACCCTCACCGTACCCCCCGACACCCCGTACCAGATCGAAATCCAGTATCCCGGGTTTCGCCCGTTGTCTTTCAGGACCCCACCCCTCGAAGAAGGCGAGGTGGAAGCCTACGTCGTGACTCCGGCATCGAACCTGGACATGGGCACACTCAGTTTGAGCACGATTCCTACAGGCGCCGGCGTAGAAGTGGACGGCATCCTTCTGGGGCAAACCAACATGCAGCTCCTTCTCCCCGAGGGCGGGCACGGGATCCGCATCATCCTGGACGGATTCAACCCGATTGAGTTCACCGAAGCCATCCGCGGTGGGGACATGAATCTGCAGCGGTTTACGCTGGCCCGCGAGGATCAGCCTCTCTCGGTTACGTCCAACGTCGGCAGGGCGCGCGTTTTTTTGAACGACGTGGAAATCGGATTCACGCCGATCGAAAGCCGGCCTACGCCGCAGGGGCTCATGCGCGTTCGCGTCGAAAGCCCGGGGTATCTGCCGTACGAGGAAACTTTAGAGATACGAAGCGGCCAGGACAACGTCGTTCACGCTGAGCTGGAGACCTTCATCCAGCTCCTCCCCACAACCAGCGCCTATATTCGAAACGTCAATCCCTCCATTCAGGACAACACCCTGTATATCGCGTACGACCTCGCTGACGAAAGAAAGAAATACACCGTCGACGTCACGTTCATGGGGCCCAACAACGCCCCTATCGACGTGCTGGGCGTGACGGGGGACGCCGGCAAGAAAATTCGGCCGGGGCGCGGGCGGGTCATCGCCTGGCCCATCGACCCCACGCTGCCGCAGGAAGGGTTAAAAGTGCGCCTCGATGCCAGACCGCACAGCAATGCGCTCCTGTACATCGGCGGCGGTGTAGGCCTGGGAGGCGCCGCGATACTCGCGGTTACGTTGCTTGGGGGAGATGAGGACGGACCGGGCGTCGAGGATCGGGTGATCTCCCCGGACCCGCCCGGCCGGCCAACGGGCCAGTGACGTCCGGCTACAACAGCAGCACCCAGTACAGGTCGTACCCGGCATATGTATGTTCCACGTCTCCGGAGATCTCCTGTGACGAGTACAGCTCGGTCCGCCCCCCATCCGGGCGTTCCGGGCTCAGGACGGCAATGACGCCGCCTTCCTCGTACACGACGATATAGCAGTCTCCCGGATGCTGAAATCCGGATCGATCGGCCCCGAACGTGAGCATGGCGCCGGTTCTGTATCCCTGCAACAGGTCATAAACTTCATCCGATGAGGCCGCTTCCATCACCCGTCGAATCGGCCCGGGTATTACGGGGGCGGGGGTGGCGGTCGCCCCACGCTCAGGCGGATCAGCTTCCGGCTCAGGCGTGGTTCGCCCCTGGAGCAGCGCGATCAAGACGATACCGAGCAAGACGGGGATGGCCAGTGCAGCGATGTATACCGCCCACGGTTCGAGACGGGCAATCAGGGGCTCTCGCGTTTGTGTTATCCTTCTCCATACTTTGTCTACAAAGCCCCCGGGGTCCGGGCGCCCCCGACGGGGAGTCCCAGCCTTGCGAATCCCTCCGGTATCTTCCACGGGATCGACGACGACAGTATCCTGCTGAAACAACACCGAGATGCCGAGGGTGGAATTCGTCGAACCTGCTGCGTGTCCAGGCGCCGGGGCATCGCGAACCCCTTCCCGTTCGAGTCCCTGACACAGAGCATCCCGCAGTGCAAACCCCGAATCGTATCGAGCCTCCGGGTCCTTTTTCAGGCAGGTATCGATGACATCAGACAGCCATCGGGGGATCTGGCCATTGTGGTGATGGGCCGGCGCGTATTGCCCGCGCGCGATGGCCGCGATGATCGCCGCCTGGCTCGGCCCATCGAAGGGGTAGTGGTTCGTCAGGCACCTGTACAACACTACCCCCAACCCGTAGATATCGGAGCGCGGGCCCGGCGGATCTCCGCCGAGCAACTCCGGGCTGAGATAGCGGATCGTCCCCGCTATGCTGAATGTATTGGCGGTTACGTTGGCCAGTGTATCGCTTCGCGCGATGCCAAAATCGACCAGAATGGGGATCCCTTCGTTGGTTATGATGATATTGGCGCACTTGATATCCCGGTGGATGACCTCCTTGGCGTGGATGTAGCTCAACGCATCCGCGAGGTCGACGTGCCATTTCACCACCTGCGTTAACGTAGGCGGGGCCGTTTCGAGCCGTTTTTCGATGTTGCGCCCCTCGATAAATTCCATGACCAGGAAGGCCAGGCCGTTCTCGATGCCGGCGTCGTAGACCTTGACGACGTTCGGGTGTTTGAGGCGCGCCAGGATCTTACCTTCTCGTTTGAAGCGTTCGAGGGCTTCCGTTTCGAGCCCGCCGAGCGGCTGGTGGGGCACTTTGATGGCCACCCGGTGCTCCAGCATGTGATGCGTAGCTACATAGATCGCCCCCATCCCACCGATATCCAGCCGGCGTTCGATAGCATACCGCGAAAAGGAAGGGAACGGGGGGTCTAGAGTCACAGCCGATTACGCCTGATGTTCCGTTGAAAAAGCCACGCTCATAGCGCTAAATACCCAGATCAAGATAGGCATTGACGCATTGAGATACACTGTGCGAGCACCACGGACGAGGTACCACGTGATGGGCTCAGGGCATCGGCTTCGTACCTGGTACTTGGGACGCATAACGTGTCTGCATGAGACATAGTCTGCTCTGGTATTTCGCACTCTTTCCTCACGCGGCCGTGGCCATTTAATTTGGCATCGCCCACCCCAGCTCCTTGTAAGTCGTTGTGCTGCAAAGGGTATTTTGCTTTTTGACACAACCCAGGCAAAACAATTCCTTAAGTGATGTTACGCAGGTTGTGCGCCGAAGATGTCCATTCAGCCCTGACACGCCCCGAAGGGGCACTCTATCTC
>CAZGHT010000138.1:0-10032 GCA_964525535.1 uncultured Rhodothermaceae bacterium | reverse complement strand
CCGTCGACGTGATCTGGGGCGCGATCCCCGTCACCGTCACCTGAAACTGCTGGACGTCTTTCGGAGAAACCCCGTTACGCGCCTCCACCGTCACGTCGTACGTCCCCACCGCCGACGGCGTCCACGAGATCACCCCCGTATTCTGGTTGATCGTCATACCCTGGGGGCTCTCCGCCAGCACGAACGTCGGCGACGGATTCCCGCTCGCCTCCACATCGTACGTATAGGGCTGGTTCACCTCGACCGTCGTCACCGGCTGCGACGTGATGACCGGGGCGGGCGAAGTCAGATCATACACGAATACGGCGCCAGGTACACCTGTTTGTCCGGGCGCCCCGACAAAGGCCTGATCGCCCTGCAGGGCCAATGACCTGCCGAAGGCATAACTATCTGCTTCAGCGGTCAGAATCACTTTGTCCCGCTGGACCCACTGATTTCCCTGCCGCTCGAAGACATAGACGGAACCGTAATAGGACGAACCCGAACCACCGCCAGCCTGGTAGTCCAGGGGCGCACCGACGACGGCATACTTGTCATTGATCGCCACCGTCATTCCGAAATAATCGCCCTGATCCCCATCGGAAGGCGTCAGTTTAGCCCGCTCGACGATGCCTGCGCCGGTGAGTTCGTACACATAAGCTGCGCCGGAGGTGTTGTTGCCCCCGCCGATCGCACCGACGATCATCAAGGAGCCGTGAACCGAGACGGCCCTCCCGAAGTTCTCTCCGCCGTCTGCGTCGGACGCCGTTATCTTACCCATTACATCCCACGAGCAACATCCCTGGCGCCCCAGGAGATAGGCCGCTCCAGCGCCGCTGCCCTTTTCGGCGTCTCCCTGGGCCCCGACGAGAGCCAGGTCGCCGCTCAACGACATGGAATATCCAGCCAGATCACCGGTATTCTGGCTCGGCTGTATTTCCTCGAGAAATTGCCAGAACGCCGCTGTCGAGGCAGTCCGATCCACCGAACCGCTAACAAACCCTTGCTTGCCCGGCCCTAAATTGTCGTAGACAAAGAGCGCCCCTGTAGTGGATGTCCTGCCCGGGTCTGTCACCATGGCAAAATCGCCGCTGATACCGACGGTATGTCCAAAGCCCGTGGTGATGGATGCTCCCTCGGGGGCTCTCAACAGATCCGACTGGTTCCAGGCGGCGTTGGTCCTTTCGAAGAGGTACGCCGCGCCTGTGGGTGGCCCGGATCCGTAGCCGGTAGCTCCTACCATCGCCCAGTCCCCGTCCATCGCCACGGATCCTCCAAAAAAATCGTCCATCGACCCGTCGCTGGGCGTGAATTTCGTTCGCTGCACCCAGTTCGAACCTTGCCGCTGGAAGATATAGGCCGACCCTGAACTGGATCCGTTGTCATCGTCAGCGGGGGCTCCGATGACCATGTAATCACCGCTTACCGCGATGGCAGAGCCAAACCAATCGTCGGCTGCTCCGTCGTTCGCTTCGATCTTTACCGCAGACTGGGCCAGCACACTCGAAGGCATCTGGAAGAGAAAGAGCAACAGAAGAAAAACAAAGCGATAGCAGATATGAGATACAGATATACGAGACGTCGTCATGCGTGTACGTAGTCACTATAGGTTGCATCCGTGGGTCACTAATGAGGTTTTTCGCGGGGCACAAATGCGTTTTTTCGTGGGGCACACATGCGTTTATTGTACTGTCGCTACGAATGAACGGCGCAAAGGAATTTTCCTGCCATTCTAGCTCAGGCCATCGCTGCGTGACGCATATATCAGCGTTGGTTAGGAACCAGGCCATGTTGCAGTACAACCGAAGTTGCAAAGTTCAATATTCGTTCCTGAATTCATTGGGCGAAGAGCGGATACCCCCTTCATCGCGCCTGTGGAATCACTTAAATAGGGCTTCTCACGCCGACAGGCCTGTATTCGGACGGACACTCAACAGGTTCGTGCACTCATGAGAAACGTGGCCATGGATTACGTTTTCTGTACCTGTAGGCCCCTTCGGAATCAAAATGAGACTTAAGGGAAGATCAATGGCCAAAAAACTTGAAGCGGCCCGGTGGATACCCTTACCTTATAGCGCCTGATACGTAGAGGCATCCGGTAGTACTACAAGTTCTCATAAGAACAGATGTTACGCGCCGGATGTGCATACGTGCTACCAGAGCGGCTTTGCACGTTTGCAAAGCCGCGTCAACCACACTGCAGTGCACAGTTCGCGTACCCTCACATAAGAAGTTATCATAAGCGCACGATACATGTCACCATCCCCTTTTCCTGCTGTCATCCTGGACCTCGATGGTGTGATCACTCAGACCGTTCACCTGCACGCCAGGGCCTGGGCAGAGATGTTCGACGATTATCTCAACAAACGCTCGGAGCAAACGGGAGTGCATCACGAACCGTTCGACAAAGATCATGAATACAAGGAGTACGTGGACGGAAAACCGCGATACGACGGGGTAGAAAGCTTTCTCCATGCGCGAGGAATTGAGTTGCCCCGAGGGACGCCGGAAGATCCTCCGGATCGGGAGACGATTTGCGGTCTCGGCAACCGAAAGAATGCCCTTTTTAACGAACTGCTCGAAACGCACGGCGCGGAGGCATTTCCTGATGCTGTAACACAGATTCAGGCCTGGCGCCAACAGGGCATCAAAACCGCCGTGGTCTCGTCCAGCCGCAACTGCGTCCCTATCCTCGAGTCCCTGGATATGATGCCGCTCTTCGACGCCAAGGTCGACGGCGTCGACTCGGACCGGCTGGGCCTGAAGGGAAAGCCGGCCCCTGATATATTCTTAAAAGCCGCCGAGCAGTTGGGGTACCCACCGGAGCAGGCGATGGTCGTCGAAGATGCCGTCGCAGGGGTTGAAGCGGGGCGTGCGGGCCACTTCGGCCTTGTAGTCGGGGTCGCACGGGATGAAAACGAGTCGTTGCTACGCGACCATGGCGCCCATATTGTCGTCTCCGAACTGATCCAGATCGAACCGGCACTCGATAAAGGAGAAGGCCTGCCCACATCCCGTATACCCTCGGTCTTCGAACGGTTCGACGAGATAACCGAGGCCCTGGCCTCGCATTCGCGCCTTGCCCTGTTCATCGATTACGACGGCACCCTCACTCCGATCGTCGAACGCCCGGAAGACGCCGTATTGTCCGACCGCATGCGCACCCTGCTCCGGCAGCTGGCCGAGAAAACGACCATCGCCATCGTCAGCGGCAGGGACCGCCTCGACGTACAGGACAAAGTGCACCTGGACCAGCTCTACTTCGCCGGCAGCCATGGCTTCGACATTGCCGGCCCGGGCGACCTGCACATGCAGCACGAAGATGCCCGGGACATCCTGCAGGACCTGGACGAAGCCGAGCGCACCCTCACCGATCAGTTGAGCGCCTACCCCGGCGTGCAAGTCGAACGCAAGCGGTATGCCATCGCCATACACTTCCGGCGGGCTGACCCGGCCGCCGTGCCGGACGTCGAAACCATCGTCGACCAGGCCACAGCCGCACATGAACGGCTGCGCAAGCGAAGCGGGAAAAAAATCTTCGAGCTGCAGCCGGATATCGCATGGGACAAAGGGCGCGCGGTCGAATGGCTGATGCAACGCCTCGGCCTGGATTCTACGGATACCCTCCCGATGTACCTGGGCGACGATACAACCGACGAAGATGCCTTTCAGGCCCTGCAAAACCATGGCCTCACGATCCGCGTGGGCGAAGCCGATCACCTCACCCACGCCCGGTACATGGTACAGGATACCGATGAGGTGGCCCGTTTCTTCGAAGCCCTGCTCACCCACCTCGAACCGTCACTGTAGCACTGAACACCATGGCTGAACGTCACATGCGCGACTGGGATCTCACCTACACGTCGTGGATTCCTGAACAACAATCGCTGCGCGAAGCACTCTGCACGCTGGGAAACGGCTACTTCGCCACCCGGGGCGCCTTCGAAGAGGTGCACGCCGGCGGGCCGCACTATCCCGGCACGTATCTCGCCGGCGGATATAACCGGCTCGAGACGGAAGTCTCGGGCCACGTGTTAGAAAACGAAGACCTCGTCAACTGGCCCAACTGGCTGCCGCTCACCTTTCGACCGGAAGACGGCGACTGGTTCGATCTCGACGATGTCGATATTCTGGACTTTTCTTCTCGCCTGGACGTGTACCGCGGTATCCTGGAGCGTACCGTTCACTTTCGCGACGCGCAAGAACGCGAATTCACCCTCGTCTCCCGCCGGATCGTACACATGGCTCGCCCGAATATCGCAGCCATCGAATGGCGCCTCACCCCCCATAACTGGTCCGGGCTGATCGAAATACGGACTACCCTGGATGGTACCGTCACCAATGACAACGTAGCGCGGTATCGCCAGCTCAACAGTAAACACCTGGAAGTACTCGAGATGGGCTATGAGGGGGAAGACGGCCTATATCTCTCCGTGTGCACGAATCAGTCCAAAATCAGGATGACGGTAGCGGCGCGCACACGCATCTACGAAGGAGAGGTCATTGCGTCAGCACAAAGGAGTCCTGAACGGGAAGAACATCGTATTTCCCAGCGCATCATGGCCCCGTGCCATCGCCAGAAGGAGCTGCGCATAGAGAAGGTGGTTGCCATCCACACGTCTCGGGATTTTGCCATCAGCGAGCCCTCACTGGCCGCGCGCAAAGCCATCCGACGTGCCGAACCCTTTGGAGAACTCCTCCGAACCCACGAAAATACCTGGAAGCAGGTATGGGAATATGGGGACATCACGCTGATCGACGGGGATATTTCCACGCAGTTCTTACTACGCTTACATATTTTTCACCTGCTGGTGACGACGTCATTTAATACGATCGACCAGGATGTAGGGGTGCCTGCCCGCGGTTGGCACGGCGAAGCATACCGGGGACATATCTTCTGGGACGAGCTCTTCATTTTTCCTTATCTGAACTTACGCCTTCCCGAGCTCACGCGGTCCCTGCTCATGTACCGGTACCGGCGCCTGCCCGAAGCGCGGTACATGGCCGAGAAGGCCGGCTACCGGGGAGCCATGTTTCCCTGGCAAAGCGGCAGCGACGGGCGCGAAGAAAGCCAGGTGATGCACCTCAACCCGCAATCCGGGCGTTGGATTCCGGACAATTCGAATACCCAGCGACACGTCAATGCCGCCATTGCCTATAATGTCTGGCAATATTACCAGGCCGCCGGGGACATGGAATTCCTGTCCTACTACGGGGCTGAACTGCTCATCTCGATCGCCCGCTTCTGGGCGAGTATCGTCACCTTCAATGCCGAACGAGACCGGTACGAGATCCATGGCGTCATGGGGCCCGATGAATTTCATACCCGTTATCCGGACTCCGAGAGCCTGGGCCTCAACAACAACGCGTATACGAATGTCATGGCCGCCTGGGTGCTCCGGTGCGCCTGCCAGGTCCTTGACCTGGTGGAAGAAACCCGGCGCCGGGAATTGATCGAATTCCTCCGCATCGAAGACGAAGAACTCGCGCGCTGGGACGACATTTGCCGTCGCATGTTCGTCCCGTTCCACGACGACCGAATCATCAGCCAGTTCGAGGGATACGAGCACCTCGAAGAATTCGACTGGGACGGGTACCAGGAAAAGTACGAATCGATCCAGCGCCTCGACCGCATTCTCGAAGCGGAAAACGATGACGTAAACCGGTACAAAGCGAGCAAACAGGCGGACGTATTGATGCTCTTCTACCTCTTCTCGAAAAACGCCTTGCGGGATCTCTTCGAGCACATGGGATATTCCTGGGATCCCGAATTAATCCAACGCAACATCGACTATTATTCGCAACGCACCTCACACGGGTCCACGCTCAGCCGGATCGTCCACGCCTGGGTGCTCGCCCGTTCCGACCGAGAACGCGCCTGGAAGCTGTTCAAGGAAGCCCTGCATAGTGATATCGAAGACATCCAGGGCGGGACCACCCCCGAAGGCATTCACCTGGGCGCGATGGCCGGCACGGTCGACCTCATCCAGCGCGTGCATACGGGGGTCGAAATGAGAGACGACGTGCTCTGGTTCGACCCGCTGCTCCCGCGAGAGTTGTCTGATTTGCGCCTGCGGCTTCGCTACCGAGGCCACTGGTTTTCCGTCCGTGTGACCCAGTCAGATTGTACAGTCACATTCGACCGGGGTTGGTCGGATACCGTACAAATCGGCTTTAGAGACGAAGTGTACACCATCAAACAGGGCGCGAACAGGCGATTCGATATCGATGCGGCTCCTTAGGGCGTATTAAGAGCCTATTCGAACACCTCATCCGCGCTTCGCGCGGCTGCACTCGCCGCGGGCCGGCGTTGCGCTGCATCGCCTTATCACAGCGGACAGGCTCTTATTAGGGAATTATTACGACGTTCCATCGGGGAAACAATTATCAGGTCCCACTTCGTTTATAACCGTATCCGTTCTTTCGTTTTTTACACGACCCCTTTTCATACGCCCACTGTATATGTATCATACGATTCGTTCCGTCGGTTTTTTTCTCGCTCTCTCTATTTTGCTCTCCTGTTGTCAATACGAAGACCCTTTACCGGCTACTACCGACCCGGGGGACGTTATCACCGTCCTTGAATGCGATCCCGATAACGGAGGCCTGACCCTGCCGGAAGGATTCTGCGCATTGACCGTGATTGACAGCCTCGGGTACGCCCGCCACATGGCCGTACGCGAAAACGGCGACCTGTACGTCTCCATGCGACAGCGAGGGGATGATTCCGGTGGGATAGCTGCCCTGCGGGATACAACAAGGGACGGGCGCGTGGACGTCGTCGAGCGATTCGTCGAGCAGCCGGGAACCGGTATCGGATTACACGACGGGTACCTGTACTTCGGCTCGCAGACGTCCGTGGTCCGATATCCCCTCTCCCCCGAAGCCCTGATGCCGACCGCCGAGGCCCAACCGGTCATCACGGGCTTTCCGGACCAGAACTCCCACGCGGCAAAACCGATCGTCTTCGACGGGCAGGGACACCTGTACGTCAACGTCGGCGCCCCCTCCAATGCCTGCCAGGAGCAGGATCGTACGCCCTCGCCAGGTTTGGATCCGTGCCCTGAACTCGAACAGCAGGGCGGTCTCTGGCGATACGATGCAAACCAGCTCAACCAGGTACATCCCGAGGACGGGTATCGCTATGCCACCGGGATTCGCAACGTCGTCGGATTTGCCTGGAATCCATCGAACAATGCATTGTACGCGACCCAGCACGGCCGGGATCAGCTGTTTTCGCTCTGGCCCGATTTCTATACGAGGGAAGAAAGTGCTGAATTGCCGGCAGAGGAGTTCTTTCGCGTAGACGACGGGACCAACCTGGGCTGGCCCTTCTGTTATTACGATCAGTTCAAAGAGGTACGCGTCAGAGCCCCTGAATACGGGGGAGACGGGGAATCAACCGAAGGGTGTGAAGACTATGACCTCCCTCTGGTTGCCTTTCCGGGCCATTATGCCCCCAACGACCTGCTGTTCCTGGAAGGGGATCAGTTCCCCGAACGGTACCGGCAGGGGGCCTTTATCGCCTTTCACGGTTCCTGGAACCGGAGCGACGACGAGGGACAGAAAGGATACCTGGTGGCCTTCGTGCCGGCCCAGGGAGACGCCTATTCGTCCGACTGGGAGGTTTTTGCAGATGGATTCAAAGGGGCTGCCACGATAGAGACGCCCGACCAGGCCGAGTACCGGCCCACAGGGCTCGCAGAAGGCCCCGACGGCACCCTGTTCATCAGCGATTCGAGAAAAGGGAAAATCTGGCGCGTGATGTATACGGGAGATATGTGACCTGCATGATTCCTGTTGATCGGTTGATCGTCGATACCCCCATGCGGAATCTCGCCGCCTGTCCGAGCTGAGCGGCGCAGATTCGTTCGCGCTTGTTATTTCCTCGTAACCACCGTTCGCGTTGATTGATTTACTGCTCCGGGAATGATACCTTCGCGAGGAGACGATCCGTCAGGCGTTCGGTTTCTTCCAGGCGCCCTACCACGGAACTTGCCAGCCCACAACATGTGGACCATGAGATCACCCCACTCTTCCAGGCTCACCTGCGCCGTTTTTTCTGTCCTTCTGGCCCTTACCGGTTTATCGTGTAAGTCGGCCTACAACGCCGCCTACTTCCGAACGCTGGAAGCCTTCGGTCAGGAGAAGCGCAATATTCTCGTGAATCGGGTCGAGCATGCTCGCGAGAGCCAGGAAGAGGCCAAGGAGCAATTCAGCAGCGCCCTGGAACGGTTTTCTGTGCTCATGAACTATGACGGCGGGGATCTCGAAGACACCTATGACCGGCTCAGCGCCGCGTTCGAGCAGAGTGAACGGCGAGCGGAGCGCGTCCTGGATCGGATTGAAGACGTGGAGGACGTCGCCGGCGCCCTGTTTGAAGAATGGGAGCAAGAACTCGGCCAATACACCAATCAGGATTTACGCCGTGCCAGCGAGGCACAACTCGACCGAACCCGGGGGCAGTACGACCAGATGATTCGGGTCATGAACCGGGCGGCGGCAAAGATGGATCCCGTCCTCGACGCCTTCCGCGACCAGGTGTTATTCCTCAAACACAATCTGAACGCCCGCGCCATCGCCTCGCTGGAAGATACCGCGGCCGAACTCCAATCCGATGTGGCAAACCTGATTGCCGACATGGAGGCGTCTATCGAAGAAGCCAACGCCTTCATCGAAGAGATCCAGGCCGGCGCCTGAATCGTCCACAGGGCCGTCACTTCCGGCAATCCCCCATCTTCCCTCCAGTCAAACCCTCACAGGTCCAGACAACCTCGCCTTTCAGGAGGAAACAACACCCTTTCGTAATTACGATAAGAGAGGAAAGCGATATCGAGGCCCCTGTAGGGACCTGTTGATGCACCTGGATACCTGGTGATGATCGCCAGGGGACTCTCGACGCTTTGTTTTGCCTGAGCACCCAATGGTTCACTAACCCTTTGATCCCATGATTAGCACGATGATATTTCCCGGCCGATATGTTCAGGGACCTGGCGCCCTGAAAGAGCTTGGACAGGAAACGAAACGATTTGGCGAGCGCGCATTCTTTATTGTTGACCCCTTCGTCATGGATCAGATCTTCCCTCGCTATGCCGAAATCCTCGAACGAGATCTCGACATGACGACGGAGCGATTCGGCGGGGAATGTTCGGACAACGAGATCCAACGCCTCGTAGAACGCACCCGCCAGAAAAAGCGGGACGTCGTTCTCGGGGTAGGTGGCGGAAAAACGATCGATACGGCTAAAGCAGTCGCCCATGAGGCAGGAACACCGGTAATCATCGCGCCGACTATCGCTTCAACTGATGCACCTTGCAGCGCGTTGTCCGTGATATATACGCCGGAAGGGGCCGTCCAACGATACCAGTTTTTTCCAACAAACCCGGACATGGTTCTCGTTGACACTGAGGTCATTATCGAAGCCGGAGAACGACTCCTCGTAGCCGGCATGGGCGACGCCCTTTCTACCTGGTTCGAAGCCGATGCCTGCCGGAAGAGCGGCGCCTCTAACATGACCGGACACCCGGGATCCATGACCGCTTTTTACCTCGCGCGGCTCTGTTACGACACGTTGCTGGAGTACGGAACGGAAGCGCTGGCTTCCCTGCGCAATAGAACCCAAAGCGAGGCGCTCGAAAAGATCATCGAAGCCAATACGTTGCTGTCAGGCATCGGCTTCGAAAGCGGAGGATTGGCCTCTTGCCATGCGATACATAACGGCTTGACTGCAGTCGAACAAACGCATGATTACTACCATGGGGAAAAGGTCGCCATCGGGGTCCTTGCTTCGCTGTTTCTGACAGAAAAAGAGCCGGAAATGATCGATGAAGTCTATGGCTTCTGCGAGGCCATTGGTTTGCCCAGTACGCTGGAGGATGTCGGGCTGGAGGATCCATCGGATGAAGTGTTGCGCACGGTCGTAGAGCGAGCCGTTCAGGAAGGAGAAACGATCCACAATGAGCCGGTTCCGATAACCCCCGATCGCGTAATTCAGGCTTTGCGAATGGCTGACCGGGAAGGCACCCAACGCAAAAAGGAATTGATTTCGAAATA
>CAZGHT010000137.1:7968-10067 GCA_964525535.1 uncultured Rhodothermaceae bacterium | reverse complement strand
CAACCAGGTCCGTGTTTAACGTTCCAAATAAAATGGTAGGTTTGGGATAGTCCGCACGGCCTGAGATAACCTGGTTGTTGATTCTTCCAAAAGCAAGAATCAGGTCTGTATCTCCAGCGAGAAGAGCCTGGTATTGCTGCTCCGCCCGGGTCGCGTTGAACCCATTTGCACGTATGTTCGAATCAGGGATCTCGATGCGGGCATCCTCACCAACAACAGCTCTAATCTCGCTTTGCAAGGCATTTAACAATGGGTCTAACTCAACGGACAAGGTGTCGATGAGGATGCCGACCTCAAAGGATTCCCTCTGCTGTGCATCCGTAGAATACGTTACTGAAAACACAGCCAGCAAAAAAAACAGGTATTTCATCCTTATTTGTTTCTTATTTGCTCACGCATACGATCAGCACGTTCCTTCTCGAGCGCTTCCCAGGTGGTCATTTGATCAGCTGTCAGGTGCTTAGCCAATTGCTGTGCAGTCTCTTCTTTCAGATCCTCCATATCACTGCGAAACGATCTCGCGGTCTTCCTTTTTGGTCGTTTAAAATCAGGGTCCTGAGGATTCATGCCATATTTCTCCTTTATGGCTTCCCGTTCTGCAAACGAACCAAGCAAGATTCCTTCGACAGCCACGAGCTGATCATCGGTTAATTGCAACCGGTCTTTGGATTCCTCCATCTGCTTCTCGATCATTTTTTTCTGCTCTTCGTCGGGCTCAAACCCTTGAGCCCATACCGGGCAAGCGAATACGAAGAGTAGCAGGATTGCACACGACAGGTATCGAAATCGAAAGAGGCTATTGGAATACATGGCTTTAATTGGGGTTGTTTAGTGATGTTACGCGAACTGTGCACAGCAGGCTGGGTTACGCGGCTTTGCATACCTGCAAAGCCGATCTGGCAGGACCTACGAACATCCGGCGCGTAACATCCATGATTAAAAGTGAACCAGGAGACCGGTGGAGTACCGTTTGTTTGTCTGGGAGTCGTCTCCAAAAAAGGTGAAGAATAAGTTTGACTGAATGAGACGGAGCGAAATACGTTCAGACAGCGACAGATCGATGCTTGCTCCCAATGAAATGGCTACATCAGTGTCGGCCCCCTCTACAGAGACCACAACCGGGATGTTTTCACTGGATAAATCCGCGTCAAGATTAAGGGTAGAAAACCCAATAAGAGCTCTGGTACTTACGTTTATTTTCCAGAAGCCTAAGCCATTTAGGCGAAGACCCGCAAGAAATCCGTGCTGATTTATGGTGATCTCATCAACGTTTTCGATGTCGGGCGATGTAGATCCATAATGACCGCTTAACTCGGCAGCAATACCCAATTTGGGGCTAAGAAACCGTGTGCCTTCAAAATGAAACCCATTCGTTCCGAACGACTCAACTCCTTCAACTCCTGGATCTGCCTGGATGTATGAGTAGCCGCCAAACACATCAATGCGCACAGGTGCTTGAGCGGCCGAGGAACCAGGCAGTGTCACGTAAGCACCGAGGATAATTGGGTACAAAAAAATAGCTAGATCGCGTCTATTGCGTTTCATGATAGCATCTTTCGCCGTGTGGGATATAATCGTTTCGAAATTAATCTCGATAGAATTTCTAAGAATCACCCCGAGGGTTGATCTTCGGGGGTGAAATCACCCTCTACGTTTCTGCACATTACAGAAAGAAGCGGCAACCCTAGATCTCTTAATTGAATGAGCAAGGCGAACAGTTCAGACTGGTCTGCACATGTTTTTGTTATTCTCGTAACTGTAAAACCCTGTTCATTATTTGATTCTGTAATCTCCATTTTGCCAAAAAAGGTGGACCATTGCGGAGTCAGACGCCCCTCGACCTGGATCGTGTATATAGCCTGACGGTACAACCCGGGGCCATGTTGAGAAAAGAAATTCATGATGCACTCTGACTAATGGATGGTACGCATCTGTGCGTTATCGTTTTGCCCGGACGGCTTTGATTGCGCTCAGATAGCGGCTGCATGGCAGTCTTGCAAAGCCGGCAAGACTGCGTGCTGTGCACAACCTGCGTATCATCACGGACTAATGGATGGTACGCATCTGTGCGTTATCGTTTTGCCCGGACGGCTTTGATT
>CAZGHT010000137.1:0-7868 GCA_964525535.1 uncultured Rhodothermaceae bacterium | reverse complement strand
TGCAAAGCCGGCAAGACTGCGTGCTGTGCACAACCTGCGTATCATCACGGACTAACTGAAGACTGTTATTCTAGACAAGAGAAGGATAAATGTATCTATTACTGTTGTCATCGGCCTCACCCTCAAGGGTGAATTACCGGGGTGAATTAGAGGTGTTTTTTTAAAAGATAGTAGTTACAGGACGCTGTTTACCTGTACTTCATTCAAATCAAAGTTGTATATATTACCTCGTAGAATGCTGTTACTTCGTCTATTTTGATTATTCATTCTCCCTTTGAATGTCCAATGTCCTGATTTTAACCAAGTTATTTGCACCCCCCAGGAATGAGGATTGTGTTGCCCGCCCCCGCTTAACAGAACGTTTAGAACACGGACTAGGGCATAAACTCACCCTTGCCATTGCACCTGCAGGATATGGTAAGACAACACTCATTAGCCACTGGCTCTGGGAACGCCAACGTGCATTTTCATGGATTTCATTAGATGAGGGAGACAATGACCCCGTACAATTCTGGAGCTATGTAATCGCAGCACTCCAAACGCAGAATGAGAACCTTGGTGAAACTGCACGAGCCCGGCTAACGAACGCAGAACAGCCTAATTGGAATGAAGTCGTATCATTGCTGATCAACGACCTGGTTGTCGAAAGCGATGCCCTTCCCCAAAAGAGGCCTGAATATGTGCTGGTGTTGGACGATTTCCATGTAATCCAAGACCCAGAAATCCATAAACAGCTCAACTACCTGCTCGATCGTTCTCCGCCTTCGTTTCATCTCATAATCACTTCGCGCGTTGACCCTCCACTTTCGTTACCCAGACGTCGCGGTCTGGGCGAAATTAGTGAGTTTCGTGCAGCCGACCTTCGATTTAGCACTGAGGAGTCACATACATTTCTTAACGACCTGATGGGATTATCCTTGAGAGTGGAGGATGTTAATCTCCTTGCTAAAAGAACAGAAGGGTGGGTAACGAGCCTTCGCCTGGCTGCATTATCATTAACACACGTGCAGGATCGGGCCGCCTTTATAGACGCATTTTCTGGTGATGATCGACATGTTGTAGACTATTTGATGGATGAAGTATTCGAGATGCAATCGCAAGAAGTGCAGCATTTCATGATGTGTACTTCCATTTTGGATCGTTTTTGTGCGTCGTTATGCCATGCACTCTTTCCGGATCGTGAAGGGGTGAATGATGATCACTGGCAAGAAATGCTAGAATATCTGGAGCGTACCAATCTCTTTTTGACCCCTCTTGATAATCACCGTAGCTGGTACAGATATCATCATTTGATGGCGGATTTGCTACACTCAAAGCTGCAACGAATAAACGAATTTGATATCAAGTCATTACACCGACTGGCGGGAGTATGGTTTGCCCAAGAAGGGCTTTTTGACGAAGCTGTAAAGCACCTGGTTAAGGCTGGAGATATTGAACATGCCGTACAAATTGTAGAGCGAGAGGGTCGCAACGCCTTGTGGAATCATGGCGAAATTTGGAAATCAAAACCCTGGGCGAATCATTTTCCAGATGAAGAAATTCAGAAGCGTCCAGGCTTATGTATCCTGTTTGCCTGGTATGCCTTTGGCAAGGGAAATGAAGCCGAAATTGACTACTATTTAGATAGTACTAGGGCCCATCTTCCGATTGCCCATAGTGAAGATAAACCTGAACCTGAAAAGGCTGCCCCCTCTTATCAATTAGCTAAAGAATATAAGATTCTAAGAGCCCTCTGCTACTTGAGAAAACACGCCGATCCGAATAATGCACTCGTACATGACGCTGTACATTCTCTTTCCGAGCAGGATGTGCACATACGGAGTGCCATGACGCTGGCTCTAGGAGAAGCGCATCTACTTAGTGGTAATACTCTAGCTGCTAAGCGGGCTTTCGAAGAAGGCATGGAGTTAGGCAAAAAGAGTAACATGCCCTTAACTGTATTCTCAAATTTGTTTTTACTGCTGACTACGCTTTCAATTCAAGGGCAATTGAAGAAGATTTATTCCATGTGTACTGAAACGCTACAGCGTATCCAGCACAATGAGGATTCCATTTCTTATTCGATCGGTTTTCTGCGTTTATTTCAAGGTATATGTGAACTGAATTGGAATAATCTGGATGAAGCAGAGCGCTTAGTTAGCGATGGTATCAATCGTTTTGAACGTCAATTTGCTATAACGTTGATGTTCTACGGCTATCGTCTGTATAGCCGCCTCCTTGGCATTAAAAAGAACTTTGAAAAAGCACATCTCATGCTTGATCGGGCCTGCCAGATTGGCGATCAATTTGGTCCCATCAGGAATAGCAAAATATTGGGTTCCATCAAATCCTCCCGAGCCCATTTATGGTTGATGGAAGGTCGAATCGAAGAAGCTGAGCAATGGGCCAATGACATGAAGTTTTCAGCACATGATTTCCCTACTTTTCTGCAAGAAAACGACTACCTGATATTTACGCATCTCCTCATCGCCAGAGAGAGAATGGACGAGGCTGCGCATCTGCTTGACACGATGTATCCGTCTGCAGAGCAAGGTGGCCGTACGATTCGTTGTGTTGAAATGCAGATAATGAAAGCGCAGGCGCTCTACCCGACGGATAAAGTAAAAGCCCGGGAGGCGCTATCAAAGATACTTCCTGATGCGTCAGAAGCAGGCATTATACGCTTATTCTTGAATGGCGGGTTACCTATTGCTCGCTTGTTCTATCAGATGACAACAAATGAGGTCGTGCCTGATTATGCACGAAAAGTGTTGTCTGCATTTACCCGTGTAGGTACGGACCTATTCGAGGAAGAACCTGGTCCTGAGTCCCCCTCGATTCAATCTCAACTCATCGAGCCGCTCAGTAAACGGGAAAACGATGTACTGCACCTGTTGGTAGAGGGATGTTCCAATCGTGAGATCTGCGAGAAGTTATTTATTTCATCCAATACAACCAAAACCCATATCCGCAATATCTATGCAAAGCTGGGTGTTAGTAGTCGACCTGAAGCCATTGCCCAAGCGAGGGCCTTAAGACTAATCCCGTCTTAGCAGTAATGAACGGATGTTACGCGCCGGATGCGCATAGGTCATCTCAGATTTTGGGTTCCCACAACTCGACCTTGTTGCCGTCCGGATCGACGATCCATGCGAACGTGCCATTCTCGTGCGATTCGGGGCCTCTGATTATTTCAACGCCGGCTGCCTTCAACTCCTGAATCATACCCTCCATATCATCGACTCTGTAATTGATCATGAAGGCAGCGTGACTTGGACTGAACCAGTCACTATCTATTTGAGCAACCTGCCAGACGGTAAGTCCGTTGTCTTCAGCGGGATCGTCTTCCCATTTCAGCACGGCGCCGCCAAAATCTTCGAGCTTAAGGCCCAGATTCTGTTCGTACCAGGACGCAAGAGCTCTGGCATCATTACGCGCCTTGAAAAACACGCCGCCGATTCCAGTTATTTTCGCCATGATTTTCCTTTGTTGTTCCTTTGTAGGGCAGTCAGAAGCTTAGAAACGTAGACCGTCGGAGCGACAAACGGGTCACCCATTCGGGTGATTTTGCTACGTCGAAAAGAAGACGCTCATTCGACCGCTTTCATGACGATCAGGGTCAGGTCGTCACTGAGCTGGCTGGGGTTGGCCGTGAACTGCGTAATCGCCTTCCGGATGGCATTGAGGATTTCCTGGGCGGATTTCTCCCGATTCGCACGAATCACCTGTTCAAGGCGTTCTTCTCCGAATTCTTCTTCGTCCGGGCTCATCGCTTCCGTCACCCCATCGGTAAAAATGGCGAGCACATCGCCGGGCTCCAGCACCGCCTGCCCTCGTTCGTACGTGGCGTCTTTCATGACGCCCAGGAGGAGCCCTCCTTCCTCGAGCAATTCCAGTTCACCGGACGGCCGGAGCAGCATCGGCGGGTTGTGGCCGGCATTCACGTATTGAAATCGCCGGCTGCCTGGATGATAGAGGCCGGCAAAAACGGTAATGAATTTGTCGTAGCTCGTGTTGTTGCAGATGACCCGGTTCATGTGATGCAGCAGCTCCTCGAGGGTCAGGTCCATCGGCACCATCGTGTGCAGGCACGCCTGGAGGTTGGCCATGAGCAGAGAAGCCGGGACGCCCTTGCCGGTAACGTCGGCGATGGCGGTGAGCAAACTGCCCCCGCTTTGCAGGACGAGGTCGTAGTAGTCTCCCCCCACGTGCCGGCTGGGCAGAGCGAGGGCAGCGACCTGGAGATCCGCCATGTTGGGCACGGACCGGGGGAGGAGGCGCTCCTGGATGTCCCGCGCCAGTCGCATTTCTTCCTCGAGGCGCTCGCGCTCGATTTGCTCTTCCACGAGGTACGTATTCTGGATAGCGACGAAGGCGAGGTTTCCCAGCGCGTACAGCAAATCGAAATCTTCTTTGCTGTAGCGCGTTCCCGTCATTTTGGCGCCGAGGCACAACACGGCATTGATTTCTCCCTGGTGTTTGATGGGCAGCAGCAGAGCGAGGCCCTGATCACACAGGGCTTCCCACTGGGGCGGGCATTCGTCGCGATGCAGCTGCACTTCCTGCTCCAGGCAGGAGAGCCGATCCATGGTCTCCGGGTCGCATACGTTCAGGTCGATGCCCTGCGCAGAGACGATCTGAAAATCTCCCTGGGCTTCGGCATCCCCCGGCCGGTTGCGCTTCAGCAGAAAGAGGTGCTTGCTGACGAGCATCTGCCCCATCAGCGCAAACGAGAGCAGCTTGACGAGACGATTCCGGTCTATGCTCGAATTGAATTCCTGGGAGAGGTCGAACAGCGTATTCAACTGGTGGATCTTCTCGTCGAGGTCCCGGTTGGCCTGCCGGAGTTCATCGACCATCAGCGCATTTTGCACGGAGGCCGATGACATATTGACGAGCGAAAAGATGAATTCGAGTTCTACCTTGTTGAAGGGTTTGCCCGTGGCGTTGGCGCCGAGGCCGATCAGCCCTATTTTTCTACTCCCGAAAAGAACGGGGAGCGCCATGACCACGCCGTGAGCGGCGAGCGGGGCCGGTATCTGTTCGGGCCCCAGCATCCCTGTACCGTTCAGTATACCCAGATCGACGTGCTGGTCGATCTTCAAGCCGGAAATCCCCTTGACGCTCAGCACCCGGTATTCTTTCGTATCGGCTTCGTAGAGCAACGCCACCCCTCGCGTCACGAACAACTTGCTCATCGCGGTGAGCAACAACGTGTTCAAGATGAATTCGAGGTCCAGTGACGAGCTGAGGAGCTGGCTGGTTTCATACAACGCACGCAGATCGTGCCGCGATGTCCGATGCTCTTGAGAAGTGGTGTTGGGCATAATTAATCATCCAGATGTATGACCTCGACGTTCCTCGATGTCCCGTTTTCGATGTACAATCTAAGGCACGTTTTCGTTTTATGAAAACCCTGGCGGCCCGCTGCGCCGGGATTGATGAAAAGCATGCGTTGCAGGCCGGGTACGCGTTCGATGCGTAATATGTGGCTATGCCCGCAGATAAAGACATCTGGCGTATTCTCACGGAGTTTCTTCCCCATGCTGCGCTGCCAGGCCTGAGGGTGTCCGGCGATGTGTGTCATCCAGAACGTCAGGCCATCGTATTTCGCGTGCAGGTGTTCCGTGGTGCGGTGACGGAGGGCCTGCCCGTCTATGTTGCCCCATACAGCCCGTGTGGGAGCCAGGGCTTCCAGGCGGTCGAGCACGTCCTCCGTACCGATGTCGCCGGCGTGCAGGATTACGTCGACGCCGGTCAGGTAGGTGGGAAGCGCGGGGTGGAAATATCCGTGGGTATCCGAAAGAATGCCTATCACCATGCCAGCTCCGTCGATCGAGATCAGCGCAACATCAGGCGGACACCGAACTGGCGACGGGCTTTGGGCCAGTTGCCCTGGCCGGGAGACCACTGTTGGAGGGGAAAGCCGATGAAAGGAGAGATCTGATAACTCGGACGGTTGAATTCGATCCCGGAGCGCAACCAGATTACGCCGCCGATATATTCTTTCGACTCCGTCACCTCGCGTTCGAAGGCCGTGGCTGCAGCGAGGCTGAACTGGGGCAGGAGGGGCTCCTGGTACGACGTCTCCAGCAGGTCGTAGCTGCCGGCCTGCCCCAGGAACGACAGGAAGAGGTTGCTGCCGGCCGGGTCGAACTTGACATTGTAGCCCATCAACAGGTGCAATTCCCATCCCAGCGCTCGCGTGTAGATGATGTCGAACTCGGAACGGGGCGGCGGCTCCAGCTCCGTTTCGTGGAGGATGAAGCTATCGGACAGATTGGGCGCGTTGATCAGCCACTGCTCGTACCCCAGGCGCACCCTGCGGATGCCGAACGCAAAATCTGTGGAGGACAGCGGCGTCAGGGCCGACGAGGACAACCAGGCGACGTCGATCTGCGGGAAGCCGGCGCGGCTATCGAAGGACGGATCCACCGCGAGCCGCAACGCGAACGAAGCCTGATCCGAACGTTCGTAATATTTGAAGATCACCCAGCTCAGCGAAAGCCCGCGCCGGGTCGTGTTGCCCGCCGCGTCGATGATGGCGCTCAGGTCGAGGCGAGAAGCGATCTGATAGTCGATCCTGAAGCTCAAGCCCAGGGGATCGGATTCTACCGACTGCAGCCCGTCACCCTGGATCGCACCCGCATTGCGGTACGACACTTCGGCAGTCAACGCATATCCTCCAAAAAAAACGCGTTGCGGCTGTTCGCTCCGGTACAGAGGGTCGTGGATCAGAAACGGGCGCTGAGCCAGCGCGGTGCGAGGGGGGCCGACCATACTGCACAGAAAAGAAACGCACAGTGATAAAGCCAGGATCACTGTCTTTCGAGCGTTATGACGATTCCAGACCTGCAAAGATACTGACCACATGGGGCTGTTAAAGCGTAAAAGGGCGCATCGGCCGGTGGGACCCGACGAACGGACGTGGGGAGCGTCTCTGATAACCGATGTCACGCGCAGGATGCGCATAGCTCCTGTTAGAGCGACTTTGTACGTATGCAAAGCCGCGTCAACGAGGCTGCTGTGCACAGTTCGCGTATCATCACTGATAATACAAAAAATCTGCCAATAATACGAGTATCAGAGCGTAATCGTTTCCCCGGGTTTGACAACGCGTGTTTTGTGTTCACGGGCCGCCATAGCCTGTTCCCATTCGGCCGTGTCGACTTCTATGGGGGGAAAGGTGTCGTAATGCACGGGCATGGTGAGTGCAGGTTGGATCATGTCCGCAGATCGAACCGATCCCGGAATACCCATGGTGAAGCAATCCCCGATCGGCATGAGCGCAAGATCCACGTCGTAATCTTCCCCGATCCAGGCCATTTCGGCAAACGGGCTGGTATCCCCGAGGTTGTAGATGCACGTATCCTCGGCGATCAGAATGAATCCATTCGGATTTCCTCCATAGGTCCCATCGGGAAAAGACGAAGAATGCCGGGCATCGACCATAACGACCGTCCCCCAGTCGAATTCCCAGCTCCCCCCCGTATTCATGGGGTGGACCCGCGCATGGCCGTGTTCTCGCTGGATGTATTCCGTGATCTCGTAATTCGCGACGACGAGGGCCTCGCTGCCGGCGGCGATACCCGGCGTATCGCCCCAGTGATCCCCGTGTGCGTGCGTCAGGAGGATGACGTCGGGCTTCAGATCGCCCGGGGAGACAACCCTCTCGGCGATCGGATTGCCCGTGATGAATGGGTCGACGAGCACGGTGTGTCCGTTTATGCTCAGTTGAAAAGCGGAATGGCCAAAGTATCGTAATTCCATGGGGGTTCTCAGTTCTCAGTTCGGGGTTGTCAGTTCTCAGTTCGTAGTTTTCAGTTCGTAGTTTTCAGTTCGTAGTTCTCAGTTCGTAGTTCGGGGTATGGCCTTCCCCATAAGTCATC
>CAZGHT010000136.1:0-10290 GCA_964525535.1 uncultured Rhodothermaceae bacterium | reverse complement strand
CAGCTGACAACTAACAGTAGTCAGATTCCATGCTGAAAGACTGTCTACAGTTAGCTGTCAGCAGAAAAAGCAACTTCTCCCACGGCGCTGTGTCTTCTAGTTGTCTTCGGACGCGTCTTTTTGTTCAACACACGTCGAAAACCTCGATGAACGATTACCAGAAAGAGCGCCTCCAGCGCTCCACATGTGCAACTAAGTAACATCACTCACTACGTGATATTCTCGGAGAAGCGAAGGTCGCTTCTCGTCGATGTATGCTGCACATTGTCGTATTCTGGAATCATGTTCGTATTCATTTTTCGAGGTTTCTATTCCTCTACGTATCTCTGTTACGTTTCTCTGTAGCCGCGAAGGGCACTCGCCACTTTGTCGTACAGGTCAGTGGCCGAGTGGGTCTTCCATTCCATTTCAACACTGCCATTTTAACATTACCTACAGAGGTACAATCATGACGTATTATAGCAATAAATCCATTCCCAAAAGGCTCAACCAGGCCTATGAAGTGATTTCCATCTCGTTGAGCGATTCAGAAATCAGCGACGTGCTTGCGCGGTACGGGTATGTGGCCGAACGGCTGGACGAAGGGATGCAGCTGTACGATACCGCGAGCGATCGGGAGACGGACCAGAAGGCGCAGCTGGGAGCGCAGGTAGCTGCCACGGCACAACTCGTGAATGCGACCCGTGCGTTTCGCCTGAAGCTACGTTCCGATCGCGATTTTACGCGGTTTGTGCTCGAGAATGCTCCCCCGGTGCTCGAGGAGCTGCGGTTAAACCTCGTCCTCGAACGCTCGAGTGAGGCCGTCATTCGGCAGGGGACGCATTTCTACCGCGAAGTGCAAAAACACCCGCAGGTGCTCGAGGCCCTTGAACGGGAATACAACCTCTTGCAAGACGTCTTCCTGTCGAGGCAGGAGGAACTCGAAGCGCTCATCGAGCTGATGCGAATTCAGCAGTATGAAATGGGGCAGGCCAAAGTGGCCGCTAGCAAGCGCCGTAGAGCGATGAAGGCGCTGGACGACTGGATGACTGTGTTTATCGGCGTCGCCCGGCAGGCTTTCAAGAACGACCCGAGGCAGCTTTCGAAGCTCGGCATCACAATAATGACTCCCGGCCAGCGAAGGGAGCGTTCCGGCGAGAATGGCGGGGCGGAGACGCCGGAGGCCCCGCCGGTAGACGCGCCGGTCGATCCGCCGGCAGATGCACCGGTCGAAGAGCCGCCGGCGCCGGCCGAGATCCTGGCCTGATCGGCTCGCACATGCGCCTGTTTGTATAACCCTGACAGCCGCCGGTGGTATCCCGCCGGCGGCTGTCCTGTTTAAGCGTTCGGGCCTCTATTGATTAAACCTGCCGTATTGGGTATCTATTATAAACGGATGTTACGCAGTCCGGCTTTCTTGCACCCCGTATCCTGCTCGTGTTATGAAAGACAACCTTCCGGCTTCCCTCATGCGAAGGCGCCGCTTTCTCAAGATTCTGGCGACCGGCGCCACCCTGGCTCTGCCGGCGCATTGGGCCTATTCCGCCACGAGTCATCTCTGGTTGCGCGACGACCTGCCGCTGACACCGCAGCAGACGGAGGGGCCGTATTACCCGATTCCGAGCATTGAACAACAGATGTTCAACGATATTGACCTGACACGCAAACTACCCGACGACGAGCTCGCCAGGGGGCAGTTGATGGTCATCGAAGGCACCGTGATGAACCGGCAGGGGAAGCCGTTGCGAGATGCGGTCGTCGAAGTCTGGCAGGCGTCTGCTGCAGGACTGTACAACCACCCGGCGGACCACGCCGGGGATCCAGAGCTCGATCAACACTTCCAGTACTGGGGGCGCTCGATCACGGGCGAAAACGGCGCCTACCGGTTCGAAACCATCGTTCCTGGAGAATACCCGATCCGGCCCGCGCGCCATATCCACTTTCGCGTCGATGTGCCCGGGTATCGCCGACTAACGACCCAGTCTTATTTCGCCATGTATGGCGAACGTAACGCCAGGGATGGTATTTACAGGAGGTTGAGCATCGCGGAGCGTAATCAGGTTACCGTCGAATTCCAGGCATCGACCGACAGGCCGTGGCACGGCGTCTTCGATATGGTGCTGGCTGAGTTGTAGGCAGTCTGACCTGGAGGAGATGAAAAATGGCATCAGAGGGCTCAGCCTGGAGCCCCTATCAGGAACTGAACGCCGGAGATCCCGTAGTCAAGGAACCAGCCAGGACTTTCGGTACAGGAGAAGAATGTACATTCTTCATAAAATACATTCTTCATAAAAGATGCATCGTTTTGTGACAGGTTCTTAAAGGAAATATTTTCCTGAGAGCGTACATTCAATTCCCTATTCTCATTTCTCATAAGGCCGCTCTTTTTGCCCCCCCAAGCAAAGGCTCGCGGTCCGGAATAAACCGGTTGCCATGAGTATCAGAACTATCCCGAATCGTTTCGACGACTCGCCTGTAGCTTTTCATGCAATTAATAAGTGTTTCCTTCGGGCGGGTAGTGAGGCCATCACGCAACTCAAACGACACCTGGCCTCTAACTACATCGACTTCCGGTACGTAGGAGACTTGCTGGTCCAGGAGGATCGCTTCATTCGTACCTGCGCCGATTACAAGCTCTTCTCCGGGCATGCCAAACACACGAAAGGCAAATTCGGCCCCTTCGTATTCATCATATCTGCAGAATCCCATATCTGGCATCATGTAGACCATGGACTCGAAGCGTATCTGGGGTATACCCGTGAGGAACTCGAAAATGACTGGGTGATCGCTTACCACCCCGACTCGTGCCAGGAAGCGGAAGAGCGCTTCAACAACGTCTTGCGCGCCTTGCATCGCGGGGATCGTAATTATGCGGAGCTTGAGGTGCGTTATCAAACCAAGCCGGGCTACAGCGTCTGGGCCAAACAGACGATGTCACTCATTCGCGACTGGCGGGGCGAACCTGAGAACTTCCTCATCGTGCTGCGCGACATCTCGATGCGGAAATGGACCCAGCAGCTGTACCAGGAACTGTCTCAGCTCAAGGGACTCATGGACGAATGCGGATTCTGCGACAGGAGCGCCGACTGGATCGACGGCCTGCTGAAGCATTACAACGGGGAACCCGTCGATGGACACGTGATGCACCAGATCCGCGTGCTCGTGCGCGACCTGGTTTAGGCAGTGGATAGCGAACAGTCGGCAATCGTCAGTCTTTCGTGGTTATGCGAATTGTATGACTGATACGTGTCTACGGTAAGCGATCTATTGCCTGTTGGAAAAGGGGAGTCATGTGCATTACTTTGGGGCCTGTGGAGAAGATTTCTGCCGCCACGCTACACGATAGGTTGTACAAAAGGCAGTTCCCCCATGGATCGATCTCTATTAACCGTCGTTCGTCGATCGGCTCGAACGTTCAAGTCGCTGGCCACTCGTGTGAGCAGGACGGTTCGATTCGGTTTGGACCACCTGTTCTGGTCCCGGTTATTCCACAAAAGCAGCAGCCTCGTACCGGCCGAGCTGACCGAAGCGCTGCTGCGCACAAAAGGAATTCAGCAAGCTCCTCCTCACCTGCACGTCTCTGGAACTCCGGCCGAAGCTTCGATGTGGGGCGAGGGCTTCAGCGCGGTGTATGCCTATCTCTTTCTGAACCTGCAGGCCCCCGACGTTTTGTCGCCTGTTCGTTATGCGCATCCGAGTCCCGCCTTTCCGGGGGTTTATCTGTGGGATTCGGCGTTTATTGCACAGGTCTGGAAAAATTGGGATATCGAAGTTGCCCGTGATGTGTGCGAGTCGGTCGTTGTCCTGCGGGATGGAGATCGACTGCAACACGTTGTCGCCGACTTGTCTCATTCGGATTATACGCAACCTCCCCTGATCGCGTGGTCGGTATTCGAGCTACACCGGAAAGAGGCGGATCTGGAATGGCTGGCCTCGATGTACGAACCCCTGGTCGGGTACAATGCCTGGTTGTACAAGCACCGGAGATTGGAGCATGGACTCTTCTACTGGCAACATCCTTACGAGTCGGGGGCCGATAATTCGCCCCGCTTCAGTTCCAGGGATGAATCTACCTTTAGGGATACCACCCTTCTGGCGGCTCCTGATTTATCCTCGTATATCCTCCTTCAAAACGAGGCCCTGGCCGGCATGGCCCGAGCGCTTACTCGGGATGCTGAAGCGGATGCGTTCGAGGAGAAGGCAGAGCAGCTCCGGCGGTTGATGAACGAACGGCTCTGGAATGAAGGGGACGGTTTATATTATGACTGGGACGTGAAAGCGAAGGCGCATGTCCGTTCAGATACGATTGCGTCTCTCATGCCCCTCTGGGCCGGCGTACCGGATCGGGATAAAGCGGTTCGGATGAAGAATCACGTTATGGATGCAGCGGCTTACAATACGCTCCTTCCATTGCCTTCCGTCGCGCGCAACAACCCCGAGTTCTCTCAGGACATGTGGAGAGGTCCTGTCTGGGTTAATACCGCATACGGGGTTCTCTCAGGCCTCCAGCGATACGGTTTTTATGAGGAGGCCAGCGAATTAGCCTACCGCCTTTGTGACGGTGTGTATCGTACCTACGCGCATACCGGACATATGTATGAGTTTTACGACCCCGACCATCTCAATATCGATCACCTGCATCGAAAAAAAGGCAACGTTTGGAAACAATGGACCCTCGGGAATAAACCCCGCCCGGAATTTGTAGGCTGGTCGGGGCTGGTCAATACGCTGGCGGTCGATCTGTTAATTGGTTATGATAAAGGCCGCCAGACGTTGTCCCCCCGATTCCCGGAGCGAGCTGCCGATCGATCGTTTTCTGTACATTTGCCGGCCGAACGGCTTACGATCGACCTGAGCGTTCTGGCGGGCCGAAAAACACGGGGAAGCGTTCGTTCTTCCGGTGGCGTCCGTCCATTTCAGGTAGATTTTGGTGAAGTCGTTCATCTAAACGAGACAGATGAGCTTCACAAAAAGTAGGGGGAAAGCTTGCAACAATCCGCTGGGATTGTATCTTCTTTTTCATTCCAGAAATTATTCCGACCACTCATGGAAGATATACGTTACCCTATAGGAAAATTTACGCCGCCGTCTCCGATTACGGAGGATCAGATCAGCGAATGGATCGAAGAAATCGAAGCTTTGCCCGCGTTGTTACGCGCCACCGTCGAGAATCTGACGGACGAACAGCTCGATACGCCGTATCGTCCTGACGGCTGGACGGTCAGGCAGGTCATCCACCACGTCAGCGAGAGCCACCTCAACAGCATCATCCGATTCAAGTGGACGCTGACCGAAGACGAGCCCACGATCAAAGCCTACAACCAGCAAGGATGGGCTACTACGCCCGACGTGCAGCGTACGCCGATCGAAACGACGCTCCGCTTTGTCGACGCCTTGCACGCGAAGTGGGTGATCTTATTGAAGTCCCTCGACAACGAAGACTGGCGCAAGGCGTTCGTACACCCTGAATCGGGCAAAAAGATCGAACTGGCCTGGATGGCAGGCCTGTATGCGTGGCACGGCAAACACCACGTGGCGCATGTAGAGTCGTTGAAGAATCGGGAGGGATGGTGATTCAGTTACCCCATGCGAACTCCATGTCTGTTTCTCATCCTGTTCACGATTATCCTGGGTGGATGCGGGGCGCCGCAGACGCCGGCCGATGCGCAGCTTCCCAATATCGTCTTCATCCTGGCGGACGACCTGGGCTACGGCGAACTGGGTGTATACGGCCAGGAACAGGTCGAAACGCCTAACCTTGATGCGCTCGCCCTGGGAGGCATGACGTTTACGCAGCACTATTCGGGGGCGCCCGTTTGCGCGCCGGCCCGATCCGTCTTAATGACCGGGCTCCACGCCGGCCATACCTACATACGAGGAAATGACGAATGGGGGGAGCGCGGCGACGTATGGAACTACGCAGCCATGTTCGAAGACCCCGGTCTGGAGGGGCAACGGCCCCTGCCTGACAGCATCGTAACGATGGCCGAAATGCTGAAGTCTGCCGGCTACGCGACCGGTGCGGTCGGCAAATGGGGGCTTGGCGCTCCGGAGACCGAAGGAGTACCCACCCGGCAGGGGTTCGACTTCTTCTTCGGCTACAATTGCCAGCGGCAGGCCCACACCTATTACCCGATGCACCTCTGGAGGAACGAAGAGCGCGTGCTTCTCGATAATCACATGGTGGCTCCCCATGAAAACCTCGCTGAAGGCGCCGACCCCTACGACGCTGCGAGTTACGCGCGTTTTACGCTCAAGGACTACGCCCCGACACTCATGCACCAGGAGGCGATGGCGTTTGTGGAAAAAAATGCCGCACGCCCCTTTTTCCTGTATTATGCTTCGCCCATTCCCCACGTGCCGCTCCAGGCGCCCCGGCGATGGGTCGATCACTACATCGAGAAGTTCGGCCCCGAAGAACCCTATACCGGAGATCGCTATTTCCCGAACCGTACGCCGAGAGCCACCTATGCGGCCATGATCTCGTATCTGGACGAGCAGGTCGGGGACCTTGTACAGCAATTGAAGGATCTGGGGGTATACGAAAACACCCTGATCGTATTCACGAGCGATAACGGTCCGACCTTCGTCGGCGGCGCTGACACCCCGTTTTTCGACAGTGCTGGCCCCTTTTTGACAGAGCAGGGACGAACGAAGGGGCATGTGTACGAGGGCGGCATCCGCGTGCCCATGATCGCTCACTGGCCGATGCGCATCCAGCCGGGCTCTCGATCGGATCACGTCTCGGCTTTCTACGATTTTATGCCGACGTTTGCCGAGGTTGCAGGAGGCGCTCCACTGATGCCGCCCACCGACGGGTTGAGCCTGCTGCCGGCCCTCTCAGGCAAGGCTCAGCCGGCTCACGATTTTTTATACTGGGAATTTCCCGCCTATAACGGGCAGCAAGCCGTACGCATGGGTACATGGAAAGGGATTCGGGAAAACCTGTTCGACGGAGAACTGGAGCTTAAGCTCTTCGACCTCGAACAGGACCCCACAGAACAAAACGACGTGGCCTCCGATCACCCTGAAATCGTGGCAGCGATTGAAGCCATTATGGATCGAGAACACGTTCCTTCGGAACTGCATAGATTCAAGATCCCCCAGCTTGGAGACGAATAGCCCATGCTATCGGCCCTGAGTGCAGCCACGCCAGACCACAAAAAGTCGTACACTCATTCCTTTGTCCCGATAAACGTGGTTACCGTTCCTCTGGGAGCGTCGTAATGGATTCTGCCATCCTGCACTTCGTACGTTCCTATGTATGCATACTGCTCGGATCCGTCCTCGTGCGTGCGATAGGCCTTGAATCGGGTGAATTCGGTGCCCCGCAATTCAATTTCGAAGGGAAGCCCCCATATCACGATGGTGCTTGTCACGACGAAGGCATCCGGATGCCCTGAACCCTTGCCGGCGAAGGCAATGATATTCGAGAACGCATTAGCCAGCATAGTTCGTGCTACCTTCATGCCCCTTCGTCCAGCCTGCGTGAGCTGTTTGTACAGGTAGTATCCGGTGGTGTATTCAAACGATCCGTCTTCATGTACCGTGATGGCATTACCCAGATTGGAAGAAGTGCTGGTGTACGTAGAGGGGTTCTGCATGCCGGCCCATGGAATCAGGGCGTTTACCCCGGCATGATAAATATGTTCGTGGGCCACTTTGACAAAGGTGGCATCCATGGCGCCCCAGGAGTAGGACGTGATCCAAGTTTTGAGGTCCGGTTTCTTCGCGCGAAGCAGGGCTACGGTGGAACTGTTGATGGCGCCGTAGCTCATTTTGGTGAAATCCCCGTTCACGAAACCATGGGTGGTCAGCAGCGAGAGGGCATTCAGTGCATCTTCATTTTCAGCAAGTGCATGGGCATATCCCCAGTTGAAGAAACGGGTCCAGTTTGACGGTTCTCCGTTGGTCACTCCCAGATCCTTGATCCCTCGTTCCTGAATCAGGCCTGCCAGCTGGATCATGACCTCGTTTACCTGTTCCGGAGGCCAGTACATGTTATAATCAAATTGCTTTAATCGCTGGGTCCCGTCGTTGAAATCCCATCGATAGAAGTCTTCGCCTTCGTTGTGCGGAGAAAGGTAACGAACGGGGATGTCCCGCTCACGGAGAAACTGGACCCAATCCAGCATGTAGTCCATCAAGGCCTCTGTCATGTCCGGGTTGAGATCGCGGCCGCCAATAAATCCTTGTTTTGTTGCCCATGCGGGAGGCCCGTACAACGTGGTGATGACCTCGATCTCTCTATCCTGTTGCCCCGCCACGTCGATACCGCCTTCGACAAACGCTAACATATTCCGTGTAGACCCCTCGTGGTCGTAAGGGGCGTCTGGCGAGGGCTGATGCCAGGGGTCGAGGAACATCTTTACAATTTCGATGGCGAGCCCATCCTGGTCAAAGACGGCGTGAATGACTTCCTTTTGTTCTTCTTCGGTTAGCAGGCTGTACCCACCGTGGTCTTGAGGGGCATGTGCGTAGTCTCTCGTCCGTCCCGTTTCAACATAATTGAAGCCGAACCCGTCCCAAACCTGGTGTGTGTCGCTAAAATCTACCAGGGCGGGAATATACTTCAGGGTATCAGAAGCCTGACCGTTGGCGGGGGGAATTGACAGGAATTCGCAGTCAGAAAAAGGGGACACCAACAGGGCGGTATGCAAAACAAAAATTGAGAGGAGTCGCCCCATGACATACACCCATGACATATAGTAGCTTTTAATATCGACTGAACGACCCCTGAAAGAGTTCGTTAGTTAGCTTATAAATATCGAAAAAACGGGGATCTAAAGGAAGAAGCGTCCATCGTTTATTAAATCAATAAGTGACGAATGCGGAACAGAGAGTCGGAATAGTCTTTTAGTACGTGGGGAGGGGTCGTATTTTCGGGTTTTCTAACCCGGGAAACAGCTCCTTTGACGCATTAATTAACTTTAGCTATCGATCACCAATGAATATACATCGATTATTTTCGATTTTTCTCCTTTTAGCGTTGACGTTGTCCGCCTGCACGGAGCAGGGCGACAGCGCGTCAGCGCCTGAAGAAACCGCAGCGGCTGAGGCACCTGCTGAAGAGACCCCTATGGAGCAGGCCTCCTGGTCTTACGAAGGCGCCTCGGGACCTTCCGCATGGGGCGAGCTTGACGAGTCGTTTGCTACCTGCTCCATCGGGACCGAGCAATCGCCGATTGCTCTCGATGAAAGTGAAGCGTCCAGTGCAGAACTCCCCGCTCTGTCGTTCACTTACGGTGAGGCGACGTTGACCGTGGAGGATACCGGCCATGGATACAAAGCCACTCCGGATGGAACCCATCAGTTGACTGTCGGCGACGACACCTATTCGCTGCTTCAGTTTCATGCGCATACGCCGAGCGAGCACACTCTCAATGGCGAAAGTTATCCCATGGACGTGCATTTCGTACATCAGAACGACGCTGGAGCACTTGCTGTCGTTGGTGTAATGATCGAGAGCGGTGAAATGAACGAAGCGTATCAGGTTTACGCCGCGCAAAGCGAAGGAAGCGAAGAAGGAGCTCAAATGGTATCTCTATCGAGCCTGCTTCCGGGCGATCTTTCGTACCTCACCTACGACGGGTCGTTGACGACGCCGCCGTGTACGGAGGGCGTGCGGTGGATCGTGTTGAAAGAGCCGGTGAGCCTGTCAGCAGAACAGATCGACGTATTTTCCTCCAGTCACGGAGCGACAAACCGGCCGGTACAGCCGCTCGAAGGCCGTACGGTTCAGATGACCGCTCCGTAACGGCTAGATAGAAAACGCTGTGTTGTGTATGAGGCCGGGCGCTAACAAACGGTTGCGCCCGGCCTTTCGTATATTTCTACCGGTCATGGGGAGCGTAAAGATGTTGTCCGGACTTGAAAACCTGTCAGGATAACGCCATATTAATCACAGATGTTACGCGCCGGATGCGCATAGGTCCTGCCAGAGTGGCTTTGCACACGTGCAAAGCCCCGTAACCAAGCCTGCTGTGCACAGTTCGGGTAACATCACGTAATGATGGATGTTACGCATCTGTGCGTTATCGTTCTGACCGGACGGCTTTGAATGTGCGCATATAGCTGAAAACGGCTGCAAGGCAGTCATTCAAAGCCGGCACAACGGGGTGCTGTGCACAACCTGCGTAACATCACGTAATGATGGATGTTACGCATCTGTGCGTTATCGTTCTGACCGGACGGCTTTGAATGTGCGCATATAGCTGAAAACGGCTGCAAGGCAGTCATTCAAAGCCGGCACAACGGGGTGCTGTGCACAACCTGCGTAACATCACGTAATGATGGATGTTACGCATCTGT
>CAZGHT010000135.1:0-10638 GCA_964525535.1 uncultured Rhodothermaceae bacterium | reverse complement strand
TCCTGCCAGAGCGGCTTTGCACGGTTGCAAAACCGCGTAAACCACGATGCTGTGCCGGGCCATTTTTTTGTGCCGGGCCAGTTTATAGAAACAGTAGTAACCCCCTCCGATAGCGATCTGGTTGCGCCGACCAGTATCTTCGTGGACCGGGAGGGTCATATCCTGATCGGCGATGCACGTGATCGAGTGAGCGACCCTTCGGAGCGTGTCACGGCTGCGCCGCACTTCCCCTTTCCGGATTTCGGACAAATCCTGCCAGAAATCGGACTCGTCCCGTTTTCGATCAATTCTGACACATCTTCCCTGATAAATCCCTGTACATTCGATTTTCGGGCCAGAGCACGCTCCCTATAGATAACAGATGTTACGCGCCGGATGCGCATTCGTGCTGCCAGAGCGGCTTTGCACGGTTGCAAAGCCGCGTAAACCAGGCTGCTGTGCACAGTTCGCGTAACATCACTTGATAATTTGCAATGTGGATAATTTGCAAAACGCTTAACACACGTGCTCGAATATCGAGATCCAGGTACCCTATATTAGAGAGTGTATACCACCCTATATCACTCCTTGTCTGAATGGAATTGAATGTTGCCTCAGAGGCCCCATCCACGTCATCACATGCTGGAAAGGTACGAGGACGAATTCGCCCCATCCATGTACTGTTATACACGGCATGGATACTGATTGCCGGTTATTTTCTGGCCTCGGGGTGGTCTTATTACACGTTGCCGCTCGAAGAACGCCCTTTTTCGGAACAATACGACATCTATAAACCGGGAGGGTCGATCGGATTAGATCTGGGGGTGCTCGGCACGCTTTGTATGGTGATCGGAGTGTTCACCTACTCTGTACGTAAGCGCGTGCGGCGCTTCAACAAGGTAGGCACCATGAGAAACTGGCTCGCCTTCCATATCTTTCTCTGCTCCCTTGGCCCCTTTCTCGTCCTGCTCCATACCAGCTTCAAGGTAAACGGGCTCGTAGCGATTTCCTTTGTCAGCATGGTGGTTGTCGTATTGAGCGGCATAAGCGGGCGATACCTCTATGTCCACGTGCCCCGTACCATCAACGGGCAAATCCGGAATCTTCAGGCCTTGCAGCAAGAACGCTCAGCCCTGTACGAGCGCATCGAACGAGAGACCGGGATGTCGAAAGACACGCTTTCGGCTTTATTTCCCGATGAAGCGCGTCGTGAAATACGGGGATTCGGAGAAGCGCTCCAGACGGCCATACGCTACAGCTTCGATAAGCGAAACCGGAAAAAATGGATTCTGAATCAGGCCCGGCAACATAACCTGCCGGCCAATACCCACAAGGCCTTCGTTCGTCTGATTCGCGATCAGGTTCGCATCGAACGTCATATCACGTTACTCTCTCCCTTCCGGCAATTATTCCGCTACTGGATCACTTTCCACATTCCGTTAGCGCTGGTTATGGGGATCATTGTGCTGTTGCACATCGGCGTTGCCATTGCGTTCGGTTACGTTATTGAATTTTGAGACCTTTGAATTTCGAGATGAAACCTGGTTATATAAACGGATTACTCGTTGCATCATTCATCCTCTTCGTTATCGTGTACTGGGCGGTCCGAATCCCTGCTGTACGCGCACCCGAAGAGGCCTCCGCTCGCTCTGCCTCTTCTGCGGCTCCGGCGATCCCCCGCGTCCCGGGGACAATCACCGATTCGGAAGCGCCCGGTTTTGCCGGTGAAATCGAACGCCTGAAAGAACGCATCACTCATGCCCCCGGCGATACCACCCTCCTCAATCATCTCGCCCAGCTCCTGCACGATGCCGGCCGTTACCCGGAAGCGGCGACGTACTACCGACGGTATCTGGAGGGCGCTCCGGGCAATGCGCAGGGCTGGCTCGACCTGGCCAACGTGTATGCCGCGTTAAAAGACTGGGAACGGGCCATTCAAGCCTCCGAATCGCTGCTCGCCATCGATCCCGGCCATCCATCGGCCATGTATAATATGGGGGCCATCTACGCCAACACGGCTCGGCACGATGAAGCGATCTTCTGGTGGAACCAGGTTCGCGATCAACAAAGAGATCGCGCGTTGGCCGCGCAGGCCGCGCAAAATATTCAGCAATTACAAGGATCCCCAGCCTATCAACAGCAAGCAGGCCTATCCACTCCATGAACGCATCCGTCTGGTTCGTACCTGTTTCCATACGCCGTATCCCCTGTCAGGTATTGTCGATATTCCTTTTTCAGGCGCTGCTGGGACCCGCTCTACCGGCCGCCGGCCAGCTGATATCCCCCGGTGAACTATCCAGCGTCCACGCCGACCTGGAAGGCATAACCCGGTGTACGAATTGCCATCAGCTGGGGCAACAGGGCACGAATAACGATCGATGCCTGGAATGCCACGTCCCGATCGCCGAACAGCTCAGCCAGGATCGCGGGTTTCACAACACCGTTGTCGATCAAAATTGCGGGGACTGCCATAAGGATCACTTTGGCAGAGAGTTCGACATTCTCAGATTCGACGCCCTGGCCTTCGATCACTCGGTAACAGAGTATCCCCTCGTAGGAGCCCATCGGGCGGTGATTTGCAGGTCGTGCCACCAACCCGCGTTCATCACATCGAACACGGTTCGAACCTTTAAAGAAGAACATGGCGCCCTCGAAAACACCTGGCTGGGCCTCTCTTCCCAATGCGCTACATGCCACGCTACGGCCAATGTACACGGCGATCAGTTCTCAGACCGGGACTGCGGAGCCTGCCATAACGAGAATGAATGGACGAACCTCACGCGCTTCGACCACGATCAAACCACATTCGCGCTCACAGGCCGGCATATCGAGGCGCCCTGCCAGGGATGCCATCAAGCCAGCACCGATCAACCCGACGTCGTCCGATTTGTCGACGTACCGGCAGAAACCTGTGAATCCTGCCACCTCGATGCACACGACGGCGCCCTCGGGGCCAATTGTTCGTCCTGCCATATCGCGGATGACTGGGATCTGTTTACCGACCAGTTCCCTTTCGACGCGTACGATCACAATCTGACCGAATTCTCGCTGACGGGCCGTCATGCCGAAGCCCCCTGTTCGAGTTGCCATGCAAAACCCGCCCCCCGGAACGCGGATATTCAGATTTCTTACGTAACGACGTCGCTCCATGCCACTTTTCCATCACCTCTTGTTGAGTCCTGTTTATCCTGCCATACCGACTCCTTCCACGGAGGGGTTTTCGAGGATACCCCGGGCGGCGCCGTTTGCAGCAATTGCCATACCGACGCCGGCTGGGATCCAGCCACGTATGACATCACCCGCCATAACGAGGAGAGCAGCTTCCCGCTTACCGGCGCCCACCTCGCGACGCCCTGTTTCGCCTGCCACCAGTCGGAACAAACGGATCCTCCCTCTCTCGTGTTCGAATTCGACGACCAGAGTTGCCAGGGATGCCATATCGGCGACAACCCGCACGGAGCTCAGTTCATGACCGACACCGGCGCAACGGTTTGCGCGGATTGTCACGGTACGGAATCGTGGAGTACGGCCGGCGTCTTCGACCATGCACAAACACGGTTCCCCCTGACCGGCAAACACGCTACGACTTCGTGTGCCAGCTGCCACCAGACCACGCAGGACCCATCGGGCGTCGAGGTTTCTCAGTTCAGAGGACTCGCTCTGGAGTGCATCTCCTGCCATCAAGACGACGACCCGCACGAAAACCAGTTCGCGGGCCAGTCCTGCCAGAACTGCCACGATTCGTTTTCCTTCTTTGTCGAGCAGTTCGACCACACGGCAACGCGGTTTCCTTTAGATGGCGCCCACGAAAATGTCATGTGTAGTTCCTGCCATTACACCGAGGAGACCCCGCAAGGAACGGCATTTACCCGCTACAAACCGCTGGGCACAGAATGCGAAGATTGCCACAACAACCTCAATTGAACCTGAATATTCGTACGTATGGATGGATCATCAATTTCACGGAGAGACATGGCCCGGCCATCGGTGATGCGCATTTGTTGGCTCGCGGTTACCCTTGTGCTGGCCCTGGCCTTTCATGCCCGGGCGGCCAACGCGCAAACGGCTGAATCGCTGAATCCCCACGGCGACATCCAGGCGGCCTGCGAGGACTGCCATACTACCGCCGGCTGGCGGCCCCTCCGCACCGACCTCGCCTTCGATCACAATACACAAACCGAGTATGCCCTGGCGGGCACACACGCCATTACCCCCTGCCGCAGTTGCCATTTGAATGTGCGACTCGATCAACCCCAGTTGGACGGCGACCCCTGCGGCCTGTGCCACGTCGATATTCATCAGGGCCGCTTTATCGAAACGTGTGAAGTGTGCCACGACATGGAATCGTTCGAGGAAGTCAACGGCGACAGGCTGCATAACCAGACCGCCTTTCCCCTGACGGGCGGTCATCGAGACGCCGCCTGCCAGTCCTGCCACTTCGACGATCAGCTGGGCGGATATACCCCGCTGGACACGAACTGCTTTGCCTGCCACGACGTCATTCTCGATCAGGCGCCGGACCACATCGAACGCAACTTCCCGCTCGAATGCCAGCTATGTCATACGACGTTTTCATGGACGGACGGCCAGTTTAATCACGCGCTCGTCTCGCAGGGTTTTACCCTGGTCGGCGCCCATACCCGTTCGTCCTGCAGCGGTTGCCATACTTCCGATACGTCCTTCGAGCTGATCTTCTTCCCCGCCAATCAGAACGATTGTTTCAGCTGTCACGAAGCCGCCTTCGAACGCAGCCACGCAGGAAGCGGATTCTCAACCAACTGCCTGGATTGCCATAACCAAGACTCATGGAATTAAAACGGAACACGAACCGCATGTATCCCAGGGCCCGATTTCCTGCCGCGTTGGCTTTCCTCGTTGTGATTATGGCGACAGGGGGTATCCCGACGAGCGCTCAACCGGTCCAGCTGGAAGCCGTCGTCGAATTCATCGCCGGCCAGAACATGTATTTGAGTGTCGGCTCAGAAGACGGGATCAACGAGGCGGACACGTTGAGCGCATCCCGGGATAACGCTCAACTGGGGCTGCTTCGCGTCGTCGGTGTAACGGCTTCCAGAACCGTCACTACTTTTGCTGGAGCTGCTTTTCCCGTAACGCGAGGAGACTCGCTCACCATAACGGTCATCGGCACAGGCCAGGTAGAAGAGATCGCCGACACGCCTCCTTCAGATACCCTGGACACCCCCGGTCGCCGCTCAGTACTCGACCAGGGTACCGACGGGGTGCAGCTTCCTCCGGTCGAAGAAGGGCTGCGCCTCTCCGGGCGCCTGGCCCTCTCGATGGACCTGAACACAGCGGATACACAGGGATTACGCTCTGCCTTCGAACGCACACGGATCTATCGAATACCCACCGTCAATGTCCGTGTTCGCGTAGAAGAGATACCGGGCAATCTACGCGTCAACGTGAACACGCGGTATGCCTATCGAAGCAACGAGTCCCGCCTGGGGATCAGCCCCCTGGAGTCGTTCCGGGTATACCAGCTCAACCTGGAACGCGCCCTTCCCGGCCGCCCTTTTCAAGCCCAGGTCGGGCGGTTTTTTAACCCGGCTGAAACGTTCAGCGGGTATTGGGATGGCCTCCGGCTCGCGTACGTTCCCGACGCCGGGTTCGGCGGCGGCATCCTGGGCGGGTTTCAGCCAGAACGCGCCAACGAGAACTTTTCCACCGACTTCCCCAAGTATACGGCCTTCGGCTCGTATGCCTATCGAAGCATCGAAGGCTCGCAACGCTATAACGCAACGCTTTCCTTCCACCAGGTTTTTCCAGAATCCCCCTTCTCCACGCATACCTTTCTGGGCCTCTCTCAAACCCTGTATTACGGCTCGTTCCGGCTGCGCAACCAGATCCAGCTCGATCAGGACCCTGCCGACGATCAGTGGTCGGTCACCCGGTTGCAAGTCCACGGCATCGTGCCTGTCGGCTCACAGGTCACAGCTCGCGTTCGTTATTTCCTGTACCGGCCTTATCAGCTTCTACTCACGCAAAACATCATCGGGTACCGGCGCGATCGACTCAGTGGAGGCCTGTCCGTCAAAGCGTTTTCGGGGACGTTCAGCGCCGACGTTGCAACAAATACCAGCGACATCGACCGGCGCAGCTTTACGTACACAGGATTTGCTTCATTGCCCCGCCTGATTTCGCCCCGGACTGGCCTGAGCACATTCGCCCAGTACTGGTACCAGCGGGGCGGGGCAGACGTCGTCTACGTCGCACCGTCGGTCTTCCATTACCTGGGGCGATTGCGCACTGAGCTGCAGTATCAGTACCAGCGCAGCAATTTCGACGTGATCACCTCCTCGGATCATGCACTGGAATGGTCGATCCACTTTCCGATCGTCCACCGCGTGCGTTCCAGCATCAGGCTCCAGACTCGCTGGGGCGACCTGACGCAGACCTACCGCGTTTACACCACCGTCTGGACACGTATTTAGGGATGGATACGATTATCATCATAGGCGTCGCCGGGATTCTTCTCCTGATCGTGTTCATTCCGTACATGCGCATGCATCGCAAGGCCGCCCGGAAAACCGAAGAAGCGGCGCTGACCGCGTTAAAATACGGGCTCAACGAGCCGGCCACCATCCATCCCGTCGTGAATCCACTCGCCTGCATCTGCACGGGCAACTGCATCGAAGTGTGCCCGGAAGAGATGGTCCTGGGCATCCAGGACGGCCAGGCGGTGGCCATCGCGCCGGCGCGTTGTATCGGCCATGGGCTCTGTGAACGCGCCTGCCCGGTCGACGCTATCCAGCTCGTCTTCGGCTCCGAGAAGCGCGGTGTGGATATCCCGCGGATCAAGGGGAACTTCGAGACCAACGTCGACGGCCTGTACATCGTCGGGGAACTGGGCGGGATGGGCTTGATCTGGAACGCGTTCGAACAGGGGCGGCAGTGCATCGAAGGCATCGCGAAAGAGCAACGCGCCGCGCCCGAAGACGCCTACGATGTCCTCATCGTTGGGTGCGGGCCGGCCGGCCTGTCTGCCTCGCTTTACGCCCAACACCACGGGCTCCGTACCCTCACCCTGGAGAAGGAAGCCGATTACGGCGGCGCCGTGCGCACGTATCCGCGAAAAAAACTGGTCCTCACCCGGCCGGTCAAAGTCCCGGGATATGGCAAACTCAACTTTTCGGAAATCGTCAAAGAGGACCTCGTCTCCGTCTGGGACGACGTGATCACCAGGACCGGCCTTTCGATCAACGTACAGGAAACGGTGCAATCGATCACCCCCGTGGACCAAGACTGCTTCGAGGTACAAACCACCAAAGGTACGTATACCTCGCGGCGCGTCGTCATCGCCATCGGCCGCCGGGGCGTTCCCCGGAAGCTCGGGATTCCCGGCGAGGACGCCGGGCATGTCGCCTATGCCCTCAGGGACCCGGAGCATTTCACGAACAACACGATCACCGTCGTCGGCGGCGGCGACTCTGCCGTCGAAGCAGCGCTCGCGCTGGCCGACCAGCCCGGCAATGCGGTCGCCCTGTCATATCGAAAGGACAAGTTTGCCCGCTGCAAACCGGCGAACCTGGACAGGATCCAGGCGGCATTCGACCGCGGACTCGTTGAGCCTTTGTTAAGCACCCACCTGACCGAAATTTCGGAGACCCACATCACGTACAAAGACGCAGCCGGCGCGATTCAAACACGGGCCAACGAGTTCGTATTCGTGTTCATCGGCGGCGAACTGCCCACGCCGTTCCTCAAGGCCTGCGGCATCGCGATCGACACCAAGTTCGGCACACCGTGAGGAGCTGAGGGCTGGTTTCTGGTCACTGGATCCCGGGTTCTAAATGCCGGGCACAAGGCTGGGACTCTGCACTGCGAACGCGGGTAATTCCCCTCCCTTCTTGCGCATTATAGTATGGAATGGACGACGACTTCCGTTCGTCTAATTATCCACCCCGGATCGAGACGATAAACGCCAGACTATAACCATGAGTACCCTACATCGCGCACTCAACCGGTTCGGCCTCGGCCCCACGCGCAGGGACCATCACGTTCGGTCGGACCCTCGAGGCTGGCTACGCGGCCAGCTCCACACCCGGGATGCCCCCCTGGACACCTCCGCGCACCTTTCCGACCCCGACGAGGTAGCACACCTGTATCGGTCTCTCCGGGAAGCCCGAGAAGAGAACGACATGGACCGGTTCAAAAAGGCGCGAGAAGGCATCGTACAGGTAGCAGTCAGCGAAACGCGCACGGCGTTGACCCAGCGGATCACCGGCAGCCGGCCTTTCGTGGAACGGCTGGTGGCATTCTGGTCGAACCACCTGTGTGTCTCGGTCGAGGGCAAACTGATCGTGGCCGGGCTCGCCGGGGGGTACGAGCGCGAAGCGATCCGCCCCCACGTGCTCGGCCGCTTCGAGGACATGCTCCTGGCGTCGGCCCGCCACCCGGCCATGCTGCTCTACCTGGACAACGCGCAGTCGGTCGGGCCGAACTCCGCCGCCAGCAAACGGCGCGCCCGGCGTGGACGCCAGCCGGGGCTGAACGAAAACTACGCCCGCGAGCTGCTGGAATTGCATACCCTGGGTGTGGACGGCGGGTACACCCAGGAGGACGTCCTCGCCCTGGCCCGCATCCTCACCGGCTGGGGGCTGGATCGTAATCGCACTGGGAGCGGCCCGGCATTCCGGTTCCGGACCCTGCTCCACGAGCCCGGCGCCAAAACCGTCCTGGGCGCCCGGTACGGACCCGACGGGGTCGCCGAGGGTGAGGCCGTAATTCGCGATCTGGCCCGGCATCCATCAACCGCCCGGTTCCTCGCCCGCAAACTCGCCGTCCATTTCGTGGCCGACGAACCTCCCCACCATGCGGTTCAGCACATCGAACGCGCATTCAGGAATACCGAAGGGGATTTGCGCGAGGTAGCGGACGCCCTCATCGACCTGGACGCGGCGTGGGATCCGGCCCACCGGAAATTCAAGACGCCGCAGGACTGGCTCGTGTCGATCGGACGCACGATCGGCATGGAAGACGCTCCCATGCCCTTCGTCGCGGTGCTGCGGCAGCTGCGGCACCCCCTGTGGTCGCCGGCCTCCCCGAAAGGATACGGCGACCTGATGCGGGAGTGGGCCGACCCGGACGCGCTCATGAACCGGGCCGAGCTGGCCCGGAGCATCGCCAGGCACGTGGCCCGCTCTCGCGTGGAGCCGCTCGCGCTGGCCGAACGGCTCCACCTCGACGCCGCAGATCCGCGCATGGCGATCCTCGAAGACGAGACCCTCTCGCGGCAAGATCGATTTGCGATCACCTTTGCGTCGCCCGCCTTTCAGTGGCGATGACCAGGGAATCCATCCGGACTCCTGCGATGGCCCCTAACTCACACCCTGTAGACCACAACCTGCCATGATGGATCGGCGACATTTTCTCTCTACCATGTGCCTCGGCGGTGCAGCCACATTCGGATTCCCGGCCGTTCGGTTTGCCCGCGTCGCCTCCCCCGGCCGGCTGGTGTTTATCCTGCTGCGAGGCGGCTTTGATGGACTGGCCGCCCTCGTACCGTATGAAGACCCGGCCTATGCCTCACTTCGGCAACAGATGGCCTTTGCACGAGAAGACCTCACCCCTCTGGAGGCCGGTTTCGGCCTGGCGCCGGGCCTCGCCCCCCTGCTCGATTTCTGGAATCGCGGCGAACTGGCGGCCCTCCACGCGATGGCCATCCCCTATCGGACGCGGAGCCACTTCGACGGACAGGCCGTGCTCGAAACGGGGCTGGAACAACCCGAAGGCGCTGCCGACGGCTGGCTGAACCGGCTGCTCCAAATCATGGAAGGCGAACGCTCCGGCATCGCCGTGGCCTCTGGCATGCCCCGCTCTCTGACGGGTGCCTTTTCGGTACAAACCTGGTCGCCGGCCCGGCTGGGGGCCGTGAACGACGACTATCTCGATCGCCTCCATTACCTCTATCAGCAGGACCCGGTGCTGCTAAACCGGTTCGAAGCCGCCATCCAGCAGCAGGCGTTGACCGATGGAATCATCGCCGATGAACGGAGCATGGGACGGGGTGCGCGCGGGAACCGTCTCGACACGCTGATGCGTGCCGCCGCGACATTGATCCGCCAACCCGACAACCCCAATGTAGCGGTGATGGACGTCAGCGGCTGGGACACACACGTCAACCAGGGCCTCAAAGACGGCTCCCTGGACCGCCTCCTCGGTGCTCTCGCTGGCGGCCTCGTCACGCTGCGGGACGAGCTGGGCGACGCCTGGGCGACGACGACCGTGGTGGTCATGACCGAGTTTGGCCGCACCGCGGCTCCGAACGGGACGCGCGGTACGGACCACGGCACGGCCGGCGCCGGCTTCGTCCTGGGCCCCCTCGTCGCGAAGAGCGCCGTCCTGGCCGACTGGCCAGGCCTCTACCCCACCGCCCTCTACGAAGGGCGCGACCTCCGCCCCACCCTCGACACCCGCGCCGTGCTCAAAGCGGCCATCGCGGCTACGTTCGACCTCACGTCGGATCAGGTGCACCGGGTCTTTCCCGGCTCTGAGGAGGTGGCCCCGCTGTACGCCATGATGGGGTGAGTCCAGCCGCACCCCACGTGTTGAAACCGATGCGGGATACAGGGTTTTGTTACTGAATCGTTGTGGCTCATGGACATGCACCTTGCATTCCAGGCTCAACGACGGCCCCCA
>CAZGHT010000134.1:0-10800 GCA_964525535.1 uncultured Rhodothermaceae bacterium | reverse complement strand
TGCACGAGCGGTTCTTAGGGGAGGGAGGCGTGGTAACATGCCTCCTTTACCCGACATTCTCGCGTAGAAACGCCATGTTACGCCGGGAGTACCTGGTAATACCCGTTCGAGCTTTTGACGACCTGAAGGGGGGTATCGTATAAGGCACTCAATGTGCGGTCGTTCATGACGCGCTCCTTCGGCCCGTCGGCGCGCACGGCGCCCCTGTCGAGCAGCACGATGCGGGAGACTTCGGGCGGAATTTCGTGGATGTGGTGCGTGACGAGGAGGATGGTTTTCCCTTGTTCGATCAGGCTCCGGATGATGTCGATGTACTGGTAACAGGCTTTGAGGTCCAGTCCGCTGGTCGGTTCGTCCAGCACGAGGGTGGCGGGGTCGTTGACCAGCGCGCGGGCCAGCAACACCCGTCGTTGTTCGCCGGTGGAGAGCGTCGAAAAGGGGCGCTGCACGAAGCCGGCCATCTCCAGCGTATCGAGCCATTCCATCGCCCCCTGGACCTGAGCGTCCGTGTAGTGCTGGTGGGGCCACAGGCCGATGCTGCCGTAATACCCCGAAAGCACCACGTCGATGCACCGAACCGTAGGGCGGTACGTCACTTGCAGGTCGTGAGAGACGATCCCGATACGTTGTCGCAGATCGGTGATGTGCCATCGTTCCTGCCCGTACAGGCGAACCCGGCTGTCGGGCTGGTGTATCGGGTAAATGTCCCGGGTGAGCAACTTCAAGAAGGTTGATTTGCCCGATCCGTTCGGCCCGAGAAGGGCGGTATGTTCGCCTTCGCGAATGCAGAGGTGGAGGTTCTCGAAGACTTTCGTCCGTCCCCGGTACACGGTTGCGTTTCTTATTTCGATTACGTCGGGCATCGCGATCAGGCGGGGTGAGGGTGCGTCGAGGCAGGTGGAGGCGAAGGGAGACGATTCAAGCGGGGGCAGCGGTCACGGTGCCGTCCGGACGAATCGTGACGCCCCGAGCCTCCTGAATGGCCTGGAACTGCGTCGGGGAGGCCAGGATGAGGGGCAGTGTACGCTGGTACATCTCCTCGGCGACCACGGCCGCCAGGGTCAAGAAAGTATCGCGGTCGGTGACGACAAAGCCGGCGGGGGCGACCCCTCTGCGTATCGCTTCCAACAGGACCGCGGTCGTAGTGCTCGACCCGCGAGTGCCGGGGAAGACCAGAATTTTACCCGCGCCGTTCTCTCCGAACAGGGGATGCCTGCGGTCGATGATGTCCCCCGTTTCCGGGTGGTAGCCGCCCCAGAAGCTGAGGGGTTCGCGGGTCACGAGCGTGCGCCCCCGGGCCGTGCCGCTGACGAGCGCCTCGCCATTGAACGTAAACCCCGCCGTTTCGTCTGTCTCTGCGTGCTCTCGATCTAGCTCCATAGAGGCTCCTCTCGGACGACGCGGCCGGCGACCGCCGAGGCCACACAGTCCGGCAACGTGCCGAAAACTACTTCAGTGTTCAACAACCCGGGCGCATAATACGCATACTTCGCAGAATTGGTCATGATGGTTTTCATCCGCTTCGGCAACATGGGCGAGGTCAATATACACGTATCCACCGTAATCCGGGCGCCGAATCGCTCGAGTTCCTCGAGATATCCGGCGCGTCGCGCCAATTCGCGCACGCCGCGGCTGGACGTGACCAGGAACTCGACGTCGGGGTGCCGTTCCAGGCCCTCCAGGAGAGGGATCAGCGCGGCGAATTCGGAGAGCGAAAAATGAGGGCTCCCGAGGACGACGAGGTCCAGCCGGTCGGTCTCGGTCGTGGTGAGCGCGTGCCAGGCCGACTGCAGCCGGCCTGCAGTGATCTCGTAGCTACGCCGGGGCGTATGCCCCTGAAAAGCGGCCTCCCTCGTGGGCGCCTCCGGCGTGCAGCCGACCATGTGGAAGAGGGCCACTGCGCCCGATGAGGCCATGGCGGCCCCTAGCGCCTTGTACTGGTCTTCCTGGGGCTGGACCGCCATATGATCGATCACCGGAATGCTTCCCTGCGCCTGGGCGCCTATCAGGTGCCCCAGGACCGGGTAGAACGCGTCCGATCGCTGCACCCGCTCAGGGATGTCGACGAGCTCGTACAACACCTGGCCGGCCCGGTTTTCGCTGAGATGCAACCCTGCGGCCGGAGCGCGCCCCGTTATGGCGGCGCAGATATCGAGCAGGTCCGGATATCGTTCTGTACGGGCTCCGATGACCGAGTTGGCAAACACGATGGCGTTCGACTCCCCCCAGGCGATTTGCTGCCCGAAGGTGGGTTTATACCGCGTCTGGTAGGGCGCGCAGGTCCACGTCGGTATACACCCCATCTGCTGATAGGCCATCATCTGCCGGTGCGACTTCGAGGCCCAGTCATCCGGTACGTCCCACGCTTCCCACCCGTGGACGTCGACGCCGCCGACATTGAGGGTGCTGGGGACGCTGACGCGAGCGCCCATCGAAGCCAGGCGCTCGGCGTATTCGAGCGTGGCCTCTCCCTGGAACAGGGAGCTGTCGATGTGGGCCGCCGTGATGTCGAGGAACCGGTCGGCTTCGAAGGCCGGCAACATGCGGGTGAGAATGGTCATCGCCATTCGGGCCGCCGGCCCCTGTTCGCCGGCCAGCATCGACCGGTCAGAGTCGGTTAAACGATAATGGTCCACGGCGCGCTTATTGATCGTTGACTCCGTAGGCAGCCGGGTGCAGGTAGGCCCCGCGCAGGTTGACGTCTTTGTCTTCTTCGACCTGGACGGGATTCATCCTCGCCAGCGGGTCGTTTCGGACGGCCGTCACCTGCCAGGAGACCTCCAGGCCCGGGGCGCCGCCGGCGACCCGAAACCGGTTGTTCGTTATTTTCTCGGCGATATAGACGTTGGCGAAGCCGCCGATGCAGGTCAGCTGGTATCTGAAATCGCGGTTCAGGCTTTCGAACCACTCCGGGAGGTCGACCGAGGCTTCTCCGCTGGCGTCGAGCACGACGTTGCCGCTGTATACCGTGAGCATCTCCGGGCTGGTGACGTCCGCGTGGTTGAGCACGCGGTTGGTCGGGTCGAGCGGGTGATCGATCGACGAGATGCTCACCCCGGTCGAGACGTTCCCGGTGGCCTGGATGTCGCCCCGGACGAAGAGCGCCGGCCCGAGCGGGTTGTCGCTGTCGAATTCCCCTTCGGTCAGGCCCAGCGCCACTTTTCCGCGGGACCGCATTTCTCCATCCGAGCCGCCGATGTTGATGTATTGGTCGTTGTCGCGCAGCACGATGATGTGCCCGGCGCTGTCTTCGCCGCGGAGGACCATGGTCGTGTAGGCATCGGCCGGGTTGCCCGGATTGGGCTCGCGGAGCACGACGCGGGCTCCCTGCGTGTCGCTGTCGGAGAACATATGGATCGCGTCCCAGTCCGGGTTGCCCCTCAAGCGGAACTGCCCGCCGAGCGGGGTGCCGCCGCCGCCGGTGCGGATATTGATGTCGACCGCGTCGAAGTTACCGTTGGCCTGCCGGAGGAACAGCGCGCCCCCGGCCGGCCCACCGCCGAGGAGGCTGACGGTCTGGCTGGAGCCGTTCTGGATGCCCAGGCCGCCGGAGGGACCGAGGGTGAGGGTCGGCGCTACACTCACGGTCGCCGTCGGCCCGTTGGGATTCGTCACGTCGATGCCGTTGCCGCCGTTAATCGAGGCGATGCCGACGCCGATGCCGCCGGACGCTTCGAACGTCAGCATCTGGCCGGACCGGGTGATCGAAACGGAGTTGCTGCCTTGCAGCGTGAGGTCGTCTGTGATGCCGTTGACGCTGCGCACGGCCGTACCGTCGGCGAGTTCCTCCTCACCCACGGCGTTGCTGGCGAGGCTGTTGGCGGTCAGGGCATTGTCCTTGACGTGAAAGTCATCGATGCCGTTCTGCGCCACGCTGACGGTAGCCAGCGGGCCGTTCTCGCCCGTGACGGCGATGCCGCTCCCCGGGCTCACCGTGAAGATGCCGGTACTCGTGGACGTATCCACGGTCGCGGCCGAAATCGTGATTTCGGGGCCGGCCTTCGTGATCGTGATGTTGGCTCCCTCTTTGATGACGATATCGCCCGTTTCTTCGTTCACGGTGGAGACGCCGCCGGCGCCCTCCGCGTTGATCGTCACATTTTGCCCGGACGTATTGATGGACACGTTGTCTCCGGCGACCAGGTTGACGTTGCCCTGCAGGTCGTTCAGGGTATTCACCGCCCCATCCGCCAGGGCGTCGGCCGTATTCGATCGCAAGGAATAGGCTACACTCGTGAGGCGGAAACGGGGAGCGAGGGTTTCACCATTGATCACCATCTCGAGATACCGATCTCCATCGGTGGAGAACAGGGATTCCGGAAAGGGGGTCTCGCTCCCGAGCAGCACTTGCATAATTCCGCCCTGCACGTTGATGTTCTGGACCTCGCTCCACTGAGAGGTACCCCCCGTAGGCGTGTCGAAGATGGAATAAACGACGGTTGCGGTGCCGCTGCCCAGGTTATCGACCTGGGCCTGAAAGTTGATCAGGCCCGGAGCCTGAGCGCCGGCCTCGGAAGCAAAGAGGCCGAGCAACGCGATGAGCAGAAAACGAACGGATTTAGACATGATCTTTTGCATATCGAACGTGATGTAAGCGTAAGTCGCGATGCGATCGGGTTATTTGATCAGCATCATCTTGCGAGTCATGGTAAATGGGCGCTCCGAAGATCCTTCAGTAGGCGCGACTGAAATTTTGTACAGGTAGAGGCCACTGGCTACTTGAGAGCCGTCGTCAGCGCGGGCGTCCCAGGTAGACACGTGGTAGCCGGCGTCTTTCCATTCCTGGTCGACCAGTGTAGCCACGACCTGGCCGACGAGGTTATACACCTCCAGCGTCACGGTCGAAGCCGACGATACGCCGTAACGGATGGATGTCGTCGGGTTGAACGGGTTCGGGTAATTCTGGTCGAGCTCGAACGTCCCGGGGACGAGGCCCAGCCCGTCGGCATGGTCTTCGACGAAATCGTTCAAGCCGACGACGATGCTCAGCGGATACCCCTCGCCGTATCCGGCACTACGCACCGTATGGGTGTCGTACTGCCGCAGGTCCAGGGTGGATTGCGTCCGCTCGTCGATCAGTTGAATGCTGTAGCGGGCGGGCACGTCGGATATCCCCTCGAAGGAAAGCGTAACGATCTGCGGCGTGCCGGTCGCGACTTCTGCTCGCCAGGTGTCTCCCTGCACGGGCGGGGGGCGGACGTCGGCTTCGTACCGGGCGTGGATGGTGCCCCATTCGCGATGCGGAAAGTATACCGACACGAACTCACCGATTACGGGCGGCTCCGGCAGGTCCATACGATCCCAGGAGGGCGACGCTTCGCCGCTCACGGCCAGGAAGTTCTCGGTGTCGAAGGCGGTGCGGGTTTCGGCGCGGATACGAATGGCCCAGTCGTAGGTCGCTTCGTACGCCATGGGAGCTTCTTCGCGGGTCTCCCCGGGGCCGGCGAGGCCGGGGGTTTTGCGGGCCTGTTCCCTGAGATCCGGTGCGGGGTCGATCGTGAGAGTGACGCTTCCGCCTTCTCCAGCGTCCACGGCATACCCCTTGAACGGCTGCATGGTCGGGCTGTTGATCCAGCCGTTTTGAAAGGCTTTGAGCCGGTTTTCCGGAACCGGGACGCCGTCCAGGAAAATCTGCGCCCTCGGGACGTCGAAGTTGAACGGGTTGCTCACGAAATTCCACCCGTCGTGGAGAACGATGGAGAACGGTTGCAGGGTCGATATCGTCGTGGCTTCCTCGGTAGACAACGTCCCTCCGTCCCGAGAAATGAGCCAGAAGGCGCTGCCCGGAGTAAGTGGAACGCCCGTGCGGTGTTCCTGATACTGGTCGGCGCCGGTAAATTCGGCGTAGTTGCTCTTGAGGGACCATAAGCGCCAGACCTCCGAGTCGTACGCGCCCAGGCTGGCCAGGACGGTCGACGAGGAGGGGTCGGCCAGCTGGAGCGGCGTCGAGACGAGCTGATAGCCGGACTGGGCGCTGCTGGCCGCGATGGGTTGCTGCAGGCCGGGCGCCGGGAGGCGGACCCGGACCCCATAGGCTCCGATCGATGGGCTCCGCCGGGGATTACCCAGGCTGTCGAGCGCTGTGATGTAATACTCCAGGCCGCGATCGGCGATCTGGTTGCCCGGCACCTCGGTCTGGTACGTGCTGGGCTCGCCCGGCGTCATCGCGCTGCTCGAGAAAGGCTGCGTGCCGCCCTGGCGGAAAAAGAAGGTCGCCTCCTCTACGCCCGATGGGTCCGCGATCCGGGCCTGCACGGTGAGCTGTTCGCTGGCCGGGTGAATGATCGGTTCGAGCGATATCGGGGGCTGGAAGAGCGAGTCGCCAATGCTGGTGATGGCGATGGTCGGGCCGGCGATGTCGCCGCCCGGTCGAGCAAACCCGGTCAACACGGTCGTCGTGGCCGCGCTGACGGCGGCGCCGGGGATCGGTTCACCGAACGTCATAAGCACCGTATAGGTGTTGGACTGCGCCGTTCCACCGGCCGTGCTCTGAACGGCCCGGTACTGGGATTGACCCGTAGCCGGGACGGTTGCGACGGTAGATGCTGCAATGAACAGTACGAAAAACGCGAACGTAGGCGCGCAGGGCGTTTTGCAGTATCGAGCGATGTTCATAACGTGTGAGGACCAGTTGTAGATAGGAAAAATCGATTACTGGGCGGGCGTGGGCAGGTCCGGCGGTGTGGGCAGGTCCCCGCCTCCGCCGTTATTTCCGCCCCCACCTCCGCCACCGCCGCCGGAAGCCAGTACGGCCGTCAGGGCCCCTCCTGCGAGGACGCCCCCGCCGATGAATACCCAGCGGGGGATGGACGTGCGGCTCGGCGCCTCCGCCGTTTCGGGGCCCGGAATCCGAATGCGGATCATGGCGTCTATCGGGGCGCTCGAAATGTCGTTGGCTTTAACAGCCTGTACGGCGTAATAGTAGTTGATGTCGTACTGCAGTCCCTGATCGGAATAAGAAACGATCTGGGCTCGATTGGACGGCAGCCGGGAGGCGTCGACCTCGGCGGTCATCACCGTGTCTACGACGTCGGTCGTAATCTGGAGCACGTCGCCCGTCTGTTCCCTGTTTTCGAGCAGGTACACGAAGGTTAACGGTTCCGGCCGGATCTGTTCGACGGGCACCGTAACCAGTTGCAGCGTGGTCACCTCGAGCGTATCGATCGCCTCGATGTTTTCGGGATGATCGCCCCGGTACACGACGTACTCGGACACCTGGTCCACGTCGAGGTGCGCCCAGCGGAGCGTGACGGACACATCGGTCGTTCGGGCCGACAGGAGGGGGGGAGGCTCGGGCGGCGTTTGCGCTTTCATCTCGTTGACGAGCGCGACGTAATCCGAACGCGCTATCGCCGAATCGGGGACGTAGCCAGGGTTCATGTTCAGGATATTGACCACCGCGACGCGCGCTTCGTCGCTGCTGCCGGTGGTCAGGTAGGCGATGGCGAGCAGCTCGTAGGCCTGGACCTGGTCATCCATAGCCGTGAGCAAATTCGATTCGATACAGGGCTGAATCAACTGGATGGCGCTCTCGAAATCGGCAAAGGCGAGTTGATTCCTGGCTTCCGATAGGTTCGCCACGCACTGGTCGGGCGTCAATTCTTGCGCAGCAGCCGGCGTCACCATAACAAACAGGCAGGCCCAGATGGCCCCCTGATACGCCATGAAACGCGCCGCCTGGCCGGGTCGGAGACGGTTAACGTGCATACATCCTCTTCGTTGATCTACTGGTGGTAAAGCGTCGTGTGACCACACACATAGACGATATGAAATCGATCAAAGGTAGGCACAAACAAACAATAATATTTGAATAGATCAATGCGGACGAGGTGGAATATTCAGTACACTCGTTGTAGCCAGCGGGTGGGCCTGGAGGAGTAGTGCCGGCGCGGTAAGAGACCGCTTACCGTATCGAACCGTTAGTTTTCCTCGGTGAGCTCGAAAACGAAAGAAACGGGGTCCGTCTCGTTGCCTTCGATCAGCTTTTCGATAAATAACGGCGTCGAGGTGTAGCCGTCTTTTCGGACTTCGACGCGGCGCAGGCCGACATTGAGCGTTCCGCGATACGGGGTTTCATCGCGGGTAGGGCGGCCGTCGACGTAGATGCGGGCCCCGAACACGTTGGCTCCGATGCGCACGTCGACCTCCTGCGTGAAGTCGACCGTCACGTCGGTGGTGCCCTCTCGGACGGCGATCTGTTTCTGCCACGTCCCATAGGTGGGATGGGTCACGCGGACGAGGTGGATGCCTTCGGATACCGTCGCTACGAGGGGGGCGGACCGGTTCTCGGCTCGTTGCTGGCCGTCGATGAAGATCGTCCCTTCCGGGACCACCGCGATGCGGAGCTGCTCACCGCCGCGCTGCAAGTCGGCCGAAAGGTCTCGGGACTCGCCGGCTCGAATCGTCACCGGGATCTGCCGGGGCTGGTAGCCGGGCGCCTGGATGGTGAGCGAATAGCGGCCGGCCGACAGGGAATGGTTGAGCGGGGTAGAGCCGATCGTCCTGCCGTTGAGCTGCACCTGCGCTCCGTCAACGTTCGATCGAACGACGAGGAGGCCGAACGGGGAGAGACGCACGTCGATCGTCGTGTCGGTGTCCGGCCTGAGTTCGATGCGATCCTGAAACGGGTCGTAGTTCTTGGCCTCGACGCGCATGTTGTACGTCCCGGGCGAGATGTCCGAGAAGCTCGCCGGCGACGACCGGGCGGGCAGGTCCCCCAGGGTGACGGTGCTGTTCGACGGCACGGCATTAACCTGGAGCGAAGCGAACGAGGCGACAGGGAGCTCCGGCATGGAGTCGCGGTCGGTCAGCGGGGGCGGGTCCCGGTCGGGGGCCTCGCCCGCAGCAGTGGCTGCTCCGGCCTGTTCCTGCGGATCGGACACCGTATCCCCGCTGCTGCGGCCCGTCGAATACCAGACGCCGACGACGGTGGCGGCTACGAGGACCAGCATGACGGCAGCGAGGGCCATTTGCCTGGGCCGGAATGCCCTTTTCGAGGCGGGCGCCCCCGCCCCGATCCGGGGCGCGGCGCCGGCAAGGTTGTTTTTGGCTTCGAATTCCTCGATGGCCCCTATCATCTCACGCGCCGTCTGGTATCGGGCGGACGGATCCTTCTCGATGGCCCTCATGATGATGCGATCCAGCCCGCGGGGGAGGGCACTGTTGAAGTGGCTCGGCGGCTTGAATTGCCGCTCGATAATGGCCTTCAGGATGCTGTACTGGTCCGATTCCCGGGCATCGAACGGAAGCCGGCCGGCCAGAATGTGATAAAAGGTCTTTCCCAGCGAGTAGATGTCGCTCTGATGGGCCACGTGCTGGAGGCCCCGGACCTGCTCCGGCGACATGTAGCTGATCGTGCCGGCCTGGATGCGTGTGACGGTGCCATCCTGGTCGCGCGATTCCACCTTGGCGATGCCGAAATCCATCACCTTCACCTGGCCGAACTGCGTCACCATCACGTTGCTCGGCTTGATGTCCCGGTGAATCACCCCGGCCTGATGGGCGTGCTCGAGGGCCATCAACGTTTGTTTCATCGCAGGGACGATCTCGGTCCAGGGGCGGTCGATGAGCTCGGTCAACGTTTCGCCTTCGATGTATTCCATCGCGATGAACACCCCGTCCGGGCTCTCTCCCATGTAAAAGACATTGACGATATTGGGGTGGTTCAGCTGGCCGAGGGCTTTGCCTTCCCGCAGCGAGTAGACCCCCAGGTTGCGCCGGATGATTTTCAACGCGACGACACGGCCCATCTTCTCGTCCAGCGCCCGGTATACGCAACCCATCCCCCCGCGCCCGATCACTTCCAGGATGCGGTAGTTGTCTATCACCTTATCGATGAGGTGCTCGCAGGTGTTGTGGGAATTCGTATACGACATCAGAGGTGGTCATTGCATGGCTGATCGGTACGCATGACAAACGCAGATCACACCCTGGGGGTTCAGCGTAGAAATATACACCTAGTATCGGGTATTTTGAACACATCAACAAGTTGTTCATGACATAATATAATGTGTATACTACGCTTACGCGGAACGAGTTGTTAAACGATCCAGCCATGACCTTCAGGTTAACTATTACAGAAGCTCCGGATTTCGAGGAGAGGATCCCCTCCGAAAAGATGTTCCAGTTCAGCAAATTGCCCATCACTATCGGGCGAGGCGCCAACAACGATATCTGTTTGAGCGACCCCACCCGGACCGTATCCAGAAACCACGCACACCTCTTCGATGTGCAGGGGCAAACGATGATCGAAGATCTGGAGAGTAAGAACTTCACCTACGTCAACGACGAACGCCTCATTCCAGGAGAACCGGTGGACCTCCACGACGGCGACCTGATCCAGTGCGGCGACTTCGTGCTCCAGGTCCTCTTCCAGGATGCCGAAGACGGCGCCGGTGTGGACCAAAGAGCGCTGGCCTCGTCGGCAGATACGCAAACCCTCGACGATGTGCCGCTGATCAACCCCTTCGAGGACATCGTCGACGAGTTCATCCAGCTCCTGAGCAAGCTGACCGACACGTACAACGAATCCAACCCGATCTTCAGAGATCTGCTGCTCGGGAAGGCCATCACCCGGAGCACGGAAAACCTGGAGTCCAACAAGGTCATCCATATCATCGCCGAATCCATCTCCAAGACCGGCCTCTCCAGAAACGAGTTCAACCTGTCCGATGAAGAGGAGGGGTGAGGCGTGCGGGGTTCTCGGTTTACAGTTCTCAGTTCGTAGTTCACAGTTCGGGGTTCTCAGTTCTCAGTTCTCAGTTCGTAGTTGTCAGTTCGTAGTTCACAGTTCGGGGTCCT
>CAZGHT010000133.1:0-10927 GCA_964525535.1 uncultured Rhodothermaceae bacterium | reverse complement strand
TGTTACGCAGGTTGTGCACAGCAACTCGTTGAGCCGGCTTTGAAATAAGGCGTTGCCGTTGGTTTTCCGTCTGTTTTAGCCATTTCAAAGCCGTTGTGGTTGAACGATGGCGCACAGATGCGTAACACCTGTTAATAACCACAGCGAGACCCCCGTCCCAGGGAGCGGGAAGGCATTCGCTGAACGAGTGGATAAAAAGGGGAAATCAGGATAGAGACGAGGCGGGCGGACCGCGAACAAATTGGAGTTGCATCAGACTGATGGCCGCCTGATGGACGATCTGCTGAACGGTCACCGTTCCTGGCTCTTTCACACCGCTTAGAACGGCGATGACGGTCAGAAATACGGACGACTGGCTGCACAGGATACATTCCAGATCCGTGTCGATGCGATGTTTGCTGCTATCGAGAAATGCGGTATAGTCGGGATGGGTGTGCTGCCCCTCGTGCTCGTCGACGACACGTAGATCCTCAACGACGTGCCCCAACGCGTGCCCCAGAGGCGCGCCCATCGTTCCCAGGAAGAGAACGGCGAGTAGAAAAACAGATATGGGACGTTTGCGAATGCGCAAGAGGTACAGCGGGTTTCTCGGAAAGTGGGTATACTCTTCAAAGTCAGGAAATATCCAACTCGTATGAGGTAAAATCAAATCCCTGCCTGCACCCCGTATCTAAACACCGTAGGTTCGTATTCTTCTAACAAGCCTGTTCCACTCTCTGCTTTGCAGTATTTCTTCTCATGGTTATCTTTGTCAGGAACGCTGTGAACTTCTCCTAACGGTACTGTATCCATGAAGGCTTATATTCCCATCTTGTTCTGCGCGGTGGTGACGTGCACGGGCTGCACTCCTCCCGACGACCCTTCCACCTTCAACGCCGACCTCATCGTGTACGGCGGCACGTCGGCCGGCGTCGCGGCGGCTGTGCAGGCCAGCCGCATGGGCCACTCGGTCATCCTCGTCGGGCCGGACGTCCACCTCGGCGGCATGACCTCGGGCGGGCTGGGATGGACCGACTCCGGCAATACGGAGGCGGTGGGAGGGATTGCGCGGGAATTTTATCACCGCGTCTGGCAGCACTACCAGTCCGATGAGGCCTGGGTCTGGCAGGGCCGCGATGAATACGGCAACCGCGGCCAGGGTACGGAGGCCATCGACGCGTCCGAACAAACCATGTGGATCTTCGAGCCCCATGTAGCGGAGCGCATTTTCGACGACTGGGCGGCCGAAGAAGGTATCGACGTGCACCGCGACGAATGGCTCGACCGGGAGAACGGCGTCCGCATGGACCACACGCGCATCCTCTCCATCACCACCCTCAGCGGAAAGACCTATAGCGGGGACGCCTTCATCGACGCCACCTACGAAGGCGACCTGATGGCGGCCGCCGGCGTGTCGTATACGGTGGGCCGCGAATCGAACGACACCTACGGAGAAACCTGGAACGGCGTCCAGGTGGGCGTCCTGCACCACAGCCACTGGTTTATGGAAGACATCGACCCGTACGTCGTTCCCGGCGATCCTTCGAGCGGCCTGCTTCCCCGGATATCCCCGGATCCGCCCGGGGAAAAAGGAGAAGGCGACCACCGCGTACAGGCCTATTGTTACCGCATGTGCCTCTCCAACCACCCGGACAACCGCGTCCCTTTCCCCAGGCCGGCCGGCTACGACTCCACCCAGTACGAACTCCTCCTGCGCATCTTCGAAAGCGGGTGGCGTCAGACTTTCAACAAATTCGACCCGATCCCGAACCGCAAGACGGACACCAACAACCACGGCCCCTTTAGCACAGACAACATCGGGATGAACTACGACTACCCGGAGGCCTCCTACGAGCGGCGCGCCGAAATCCTGGAAGAGCACACGCAGTACCAGCAAGGCTTGATGTATTTCATCGCCAACGACCCGCGCGTGCCCGAGGACGTCCAGTCGCGCATGCAGGAGTGGGGCCTTGCCGGAGACGAGTTCGTCGACAACGACCACTGGCCCCATCAGATCTACGTGCGGGAAGCCCGCCGGATGATCGGAGCCTACGTCATGACCGAGCACGACGTCCTGGGCGCTCGGGACGTCCCTCAACCCGTCGGCATGGGCTCATACACCATGGATTCCCATAACGTACAGCGATACGTCAAACCGGATGGGTTCGTACAGAATGAAGGCGATATCGGCGTCAAGCCGGAGCATCCGTATCGCATCGCCTACGGATCGATCGTCCCCCAGCGGGAAGAGGTCACTAACCTCCTCGTGCCGGTGGCGATGTCCAGCTCCCATATCGCCTTCGGCTCGATTCGCATGGAACCGGTGTTTATGATCCTGGCGCAAAGTGCAGCAACGGCGGCGAGCCAGGCTATCGTCAACGGGGTCGCCGTCCAGGACGTCGACTACCAGGAGTTGCGCGCCCGGCTCGTCGAAGATAAACAACGCCTGTAGTGCTCCTTCGCTCTACTCAGCTCTGCTTCTTGATCGCTTTCTCGTACAGGTCGATCCATGCCTCGACCGACATCTTCGTCACGAGGTCGCCGACCAACGCATACGGGATCTTCTTCACGTTTTTAAAGCGAATACAGCTTTTCCCCATATCCAGCTTGGTGGTCATGTGTTTGGGATACTCGGCCTGAAACCACGCCAGCAGATCCGGATTCGCATACATTCCGCTGTGATAGAGTGCGATGAAGTTTTTCTGCGACGCGATATTGATGAAGGGCAGCGGCTCCTCCGGTTTGCAGTGATACCCGTCCGGGTATATGGAGTGGGGTACGACGTACCCGGGCATGCCGTAGCTGAGGGTCTCGGCAAAGCCGTCAGGCAGGTTCTCGAGAATTACCGTTCTCAGGCGAAGCATCGGTTCTTTTCGATCCTCGGGGAGTTTCTCGAAGTATTCTTCGACGGTGTCGGCTTCGATATGCATGATTCTGTTCGTTATTTCGTTTTTGATTGCGCGGTCCGCGCAGGGCGGCCCTCACGGCGAAGCCGGCAGGAACGTGCTTCTCCTCAACAACATCGCCGATAGCAGGGTAATCAGCAAACCGACGGGAAATATTTCGAGAAACGTCATCGGCAGCCGAAACGCCGGATTGGCATACTGCTCCTTGAACGATTCCATCTTCGTTACTTCCGCTTGCAGTGCAGCCCCCTGGAGCCCCTCCGCTTTCTTTTCTTCGAGGATATACTCCGAGTATTCGTCGACGAATCCGTAATCTGTGAGCGCCAGGTTCACCTCCCAGGCCGCTACATAAATCACGCTGGCCACCACGGTGATGCCGAGCCCCAGCGTAAAGGCCGTGCCGAACTTGATGACCCCGCCCAGCTCGCGATCCCTGTATTTTTTTATGCCCAGAAAGATCATGCTCAGTGCCGTGATCATGAAGAGGTATCCGGCCAGTTCGGAGAACCGCATCCCGCTCGAAACATCCGACAGAATATGGCTCAGGAAGAATCCAAAACTTACGATCAAACCGGCAATCCCGCCGTAGAGGAGCATCCATTTTTTCATAACGTACCTTCGGTTAGCGTGCAGAACATCCGCGTCACCTGGCATCTATGCCGACGGTCAGAAACGACAGCCGGACACGACTCCAGGAGACGCGATCAACGACACGAATAGTAAGATACGAAGCCGGGGAATGCATCACCCGAACGGGTGAATCGGCGCGCATCACCTCAAGGGATGAGCCGTAAGGCCTTCGCTTTTTGGACGGCCTGCGTACGACGGCCCACCTCCAGCTTTTCGTACAGCCGTGCGAGATGGGTCTTTACGGTATTGGGGGATACGAAGAGGCGATCCGCAATTTCTTTGTTGGAATGCCCTGCCGCGAGCAGCTCCAACACGTCGTACTCCCGCTCGCTGATGCCGAGATACTCGATGGCCTGCTCGTTCCTTTCGAAGGGGGGGCTGTCGCTGCGCGAAGCGACCCGAACACCGACCCAGACGCCCAGCCCGGTGAAGAACACGGCAATCAAAGCGATGTAGATCTCGGTAGAAAAGAGACGGACCGTGTGCTGGTATTCGAGCCACTGCAAAGCGATGGCGAATGCCGCTATCGCCAGGCCATACCACCATACGAATCGTTTCATCGCGCCTGAAGGAAATGTGATTTAGTCTGGGCTTTTGCCCTCCTCGTACGACGCCAGCAGTTTTTCCGTGACGGCGAGGTTGAGTGCGCGGGCCAGGTCGTAGGCGCGCTGGCGATCCACCCGCCGTATCTCGAGCACCATTTCGGCGGGATGCTGCAGAACGAGGCCGGGATCGCCGTTCTCAGACAATAACGGCTCAAACGTCTTGAGGTCGGCGGCGGTGATGACCAGCGCGTGAGCAGGCGGCCACCGGAGCCATTTCCGCCTCACCTGAGCGCCGGCGATCTCGGCCAGCGGGATGGACACCTCACGCAGCGGCTTCATCTCTTCGTCTTTGCGAATCTCCTGGCCGTAGCGGTTGACTTCGAGCGTAGCGCGCCATTGTATCCGGAGGTTCGACCCGCTGATGAGGAGCAGGCCGAAGATGCGCTCCCGGGTCGACGTGTACTCGACCCCCGTTTGGACGCTGTTCTGGCGCTGCACGATGAACGGCAATGCGGTCAACTGAATCATGAGCCGGTCGGGGATGATGAAAACACCACTATTCGCTCATCTCTTCGATGAACGCGTTATCGGCAAAAAGCTGGACGCGCACGTACTCGTCAGACGCATTCACTTTGACTTTATCCAGCAGGGCCAGGCCTTTTTGGTCGATCTCGGGGGCCGACTTCATGGCGGAGCGGAACCCTTTCGTCAGGCTCTCGAGATCCTTCGTCGACACATTCGCTTCCGGATAGAGGAAAGCCTGGCTTTCCATGCCGTTGGACTCGACATTCAGCGCGATCGCCATGCGATCGACGGCGGACCAGATCTGCGAGAAGGAGTCCTCGAAATTGCCGGCGCCCTCATTCAGGTCAGGCGAGCCGGCCGGCTTCTCGGCCACGAACCACCCGCTCTTGCCCACGGAGGCCCGGGCTACCAGCTCCATGAGGCCGTCGTTGGCACTGAGGGCTTCGGCGTTGTCGATCAGGCGATCGATCATGGCTTCGAGCAGCTCGACCCGGCTGGCCGCCAGGATCATGTCGTCATTAACGAAGCTGAACGCCGGCTTTTGCTGAGGGTCGTCGCTCTCGTAGAGATCGATACCCCGGTAGGTGCGGCGGACAACGTCGTCGCCGATCTGTTCTTCGACGTAGGCCTCCAGCCGATCCGGCTCGATCGAAGCATACGCTGCGACGCTCACGCCCGGCTCAGCGTTGCCGGCGGGCTCCTCGATAGCGACGTACATCTCGGTGATGTCCTTCATCGGGTCGAACCCGGTCGCCTCTACGAAATTGCGGAGCTGGGTCATATCCCCGCTCTGTATCCGATCCTGCATCAGGTTCATGAGCGTAGGATTGTTCTGCCCGGTCAGATCCTCCGGATTGAACATGGCCACGACGGCCGGTTCGACGGGCAGCACGTCGACGGCGTTACGGGCCTGCAGGGTCATGTCCTCTTCGGTGAGGCGGGCGTTGGAGTCACAGCCGGCCAGCACGAGGAAAACGAACAGGGACGCCACAAGGAGCGGGTTCGAGGCGGCGTAGCGGGAATTTTTCATCGTAGTCATCCTTGGTCAAAAGTCGCGACGCGCAAATCGAATCGCGGCGAGCGCATAGATCGCTGCGCCGAAGGCCACCGAGGACCAGAGCACGTACCACGACTGTACGGGTTCTCCACCCGCTAGTTGCACCACGGGCTGGGTCACCTCCGCAAAGTTAGGCAACACGTGGTACAACGCCAGGTATACGTGCCGCCAGGGCAGGTTGATCTGCGGCGCCAGCTGATCCTTGAACAGGAAAATGATCGAGCAAAAGATCAACCCGTACGTAACGATGAGCGAGAGCGCCGTACTCTGCGTGGACACGCCTACCAGGACAATGACGCTGTACATGACGGTAAACATGGTTACGACCATCAGTATGGCCGACAAAAAACGGACATTCCAGATCCCCGTCTTGAGCGACATCACCAGCCAGACCATGCCCATCAGGTATATGGCCAGCGTAACGACGACGGTCAGCACACCCAGCAGGTGACTACCCAGGAGGGAGAGCCGGCTGACCGGTTTCGACAGGAGCAGGTCGACACGGCCGCGCTCCAGAAGGCTGTTGATGAGCGGGGCCGTCGCGAACAAGGCCAGCAGAATACCCATCCAGTAGCTGGCGCCGGCGACGAACTTCTCCACCCCGATGACCATCCGCTCCAGCAGCGGGATTTGCCCCCCACCCCCCGCGTCCTGGCCCTCGACGTCAGGCAACGAGGCGTCCTGGCCGAAGATGCGCAGGCCGGCCAGGCTGCCGTCGACGATGTCCAGGTTCAACGCGAACCCCAGCATGACCCACACCAGGGTGCTGACGATAAAAAGGCCCAGCGTGACCTTTTTGGCGGTCAGCTCTCTCAGGGTAAGCAAGAGTACACCGGTCATGGCAGTTCAGGGTTCGTTGTTCTCGGTTCGGTGACGTCTTCGACGAACCGTTCTTCGAGCGACTTCCGCACCGGCCGCACCTCGTCGATCTCTACGCGGTGGCCCCGCAACTCGTCGATCAATACGTTCAGCGTCGAGCGATCCGTATTCTTCAGCCGGTAATGGCGCAGCCGGGACTCGCCATCTTCTGCGAGCACCTGCTCGAGCGAAAAGTCTTCGACGAGCCGGGGCATCAAAGTATCGGGGATGGGGGTGGTAAACAACTCGAAGTGGGTTTCTACGCGCGTCAGGTCGGCCACCGTTCCCTCGCTGATCTTTTTCCCTTTGTTGAGGATCGCCACGCTGGTACACATCTTTTCCACTTCGGACAGCAGGTGCGAGTTCAGGAAAATGGTTTTTCCCTGTTCTTTGAGCACCAGGAGGACGTCCCGGATCTCCCGCCGGCCGATGGGATCGACGCCGTCCGTCGGCTCGTCCAGGAAGACGAGGTCCGGATCGTTGATCAGGGCCTGGGCAATCCCGATCCGTTGCATCATCCCTTTCGAGTATTTCCTGATCTTCGTATTCCGCCACTGGCTCATGTTCACCAGCTCCAGCAGTTCGGGGATGCGCCTTTTCCTTTGATCGCCGGGAACGCCGGCAAGGCGGCCATAGAGGTCGAGCATCTGGTCGGCGGTCAAGAAATCGGGGAATCGGTGATTTTCGGGCAAGAACCCGATTCGCATGCGGGAACGCGGTTGATGAACCGGTATGCCGAAGAGTTCGGCGCGGCCCGTCGTCGGTCGAACGACGCTCAGGAGGATCTTGACCAGCGTCGTTTTGCCGGCGCCGTTGGGGCCCAGCAGTCCGAAAATCTCGCCGGCCTCAACGGTCAGGTCGACCTCGTCGAGCGCCCGAACCGAGCGGGACGAGAAGGCCGTTTGATACACTTTAGAGAGGCCGGTTACACGTATGCTGGGTTCGGAGTTCAACGGTCAGGGTTCGGCGTTTACGATCTGGAGGCTCAATGCGGGGTACAATGTACAGGATCGAGGGCACTCCATCCAGATGCCCACGTCTAGAAACGGAGAACTCCGAACGGTCAGTCCCGTTTCTCGAACACCATGAAGTGTTGTTGAGGGAGCATATTTTTCGTCTCGACCCAGGTCAGGCCGGCGGCTTCCATCTCTTTGCGGGCCTGCGCCTCCGACATCTTGTGGAGCGGTTTGATGGGCACGCTCGGGTCCTCGGCCCGGTATTCGACCAAGACCACGTTCCCGCCCGGCTTCAGGGCCTGCACGATGCCCTGCATCATCTCGTAGGGATGGGAAAACTCATGGTACACGTCGACCATCAGAACGAGGTCCACGCTGTCGGCCGGCAGATTGGGATCGTCGACGTCCCCCCGGATCAGCTCTACGTTCTGAATCCCCGCGTCCTCGATGCGGCCGGCCATGATATCGAGCATCTCCTGCTGGATATCCACCGCCAGCACCTTCCCCTCCGGTACGCGGTCAGCCATGCGAAAGGCGAAGTATCCCGTGCCGGCGCCGATGTCGGCGACGACGTCGACCGGTTCCAGAGGCAGGTTCTCGACCAACAGGCTCGTTGCCTCTTCTTCGTCCCGGCTGGAACGCTCCAGCCACCGGGCGCCCTGGTACCCCATGACGTGCGAGATCTCGCGCCCCAGGTAGAACTTCCCGATCCCGTCGCGGCTCGCCTCGCCCAGGCGATACCGGCCGTCGGCCGATGCTTCTGCGTCTGGTGTGCCGGGTTGCGAACAGGCCGGCAGTACGCCCGTCAGAAACGCCAATACGAGATACAACCCTGTCCTTTTGTACATAGCTTTAACCCAAGTTGTGCGCTATTCATTTCTCGGGACACCCTCCCGCGTAACAATACACCCCGCCATGCGACGAAGAAGCGGTGTCCCAGGCCAATTATCGCTTCATACGATCATGCAACAAACATACACACCCATCTCGTGCTCTTATTACGACCTGCTGGAGTCGCTCGCGGTACGTCGCATCCGGTCGGAGATCGTTTACGTCTGCCCCGAAGGCGATACCGCGTTGACTACTTTCGCAACGATCATCGACGTGTATGCCCGCGGCGACGAAGAATTCATAAAACTGGACACGAAGGAGGCGATTCGCCTCGACCGTATCGTATCTATCAACGGCGAAGCCAACCCCACTGACAACTGCCAACTTCCTACTGACAACTGACAACTCAATACGGCTGCATCCGATTCAGATATCCCTGCGCTGCAAACCCGATGAAGAGCCCGGGATCCGTCGTGACGTCTTTATATTTCTCGAACAGCGTCTGCATGCGGTCGTACGCCGGCCGCGCCTTTTCGCCGGCCATTTCGATCGCACGAGCCGCGTACAGCACCACGGTCTCCTCCTCATGGTCGAGGAGATCGACGAGCACAGGCAGCCCTTCATCGACGTATCCGTGCCGGATCAACGCACTGGCGGCTTCGATAACAACCGCCGGCGACGTGTCGCCGGTCGCTTCCACCAGTACGTCCGCGTCGACCTCCAGGAGGTTCGAGGCCGACGTAAAGCCCAGCGCGCCCCAGTACCGCATGCTGGCCTCCGGGTGGCGCATCGCTTCGCGGAATACGTCCGGTGCGCCGGCGCCTACCGCGTTGGCAACGCGCATGAGCGCCGGCATGTCGTAGGCGTCCGTTTGCGCCCACGCGTAGGGCGTCGTCCCCTCGATATGGTTCAACAGTTCGATTTCGGGGATAAACCCGAGGTCCCGCTCCGTCAGAAGATGATCGTTCAGCCTGTCGCGCATCTGCAGGAGCACCTCTTCGTGATCGGGGGACTCCGCGAGGTTGTTCAGATTCATCGGGTCGGACTGTACGTCGTACAACTCCTCGACGGGGCGAACCGGGCCGGCAAAGTGGCGCTGCGCGTCGGTCATCTCACCGACCGGCATCGCGTAGAACGCGTGCCGGATGGCGCCCTGGTCCGGCCAGGCCGTCTGCTGGTTGTATCCGAGGTGCGGCATGAAGTTGCGGATATACAGGTACCGATCGTCGCGTATCGACCGCGCCATATCGATGGCTTCGTCGACGCGGTCGCGGTGCCCGGCTACATAGGTACGCGGCGGCGCCTCCTGATCGCCCAGAAACGGCCGGCCTCGCATATAGGCCGGGATGTCCAGGCCGAGCAGGCTCAACACGGTCGGCCCGAAGTCGGCAAAATTCACGAGGCGATCGACGCGCGTCCCGGCGCTGGCCGGCGCCAGGTGCTGGTACTTCTCGGGAAAACGGACGAGCAGCGGCACGTGCATCCCGGTATCGAGGAGCGCTCGCTTATGGCGCGGCAGGCCGCTGCCGTGGTCGGAATAGAAGAAGACGATGGTGTCGTCCAGGAGCCCATCCGTTTCGAGCCGTTCGAGCAGGCGGCCCACCTGCTGGTCCATCACCGTCACGCAGTCGTAGAACCGCGCGAGGGTCTGGCGGATGACCGGGGTATCCGGGTAATAAGGCGGCACCGGCGCTGCGGCAGGGTCGTGGATATCTTCCGGTGCGAGCTGGCTCTGGACCTCGGCCTGGAACTGCTCGTAAGGCCAGACCATCGACCGGGACTGGTGCGACACCATGTGATTAAAAACGCTGAAGAACGGTTGCCCCTCCTCGCGCCCCCACCAGCCGGCCTCGTCGCTGTTCGCGTCCCACGAGGCCGCGATGATGGCGTCGGCGTGGCCCGAGTTGTAGTCGGTCTTGACGTTGTTCGTCGTGTAGTAGCCGGCTTCTCTCAGCACGGCGGGAAAACCGAGCCAGCCTTCTGGCAGCGGAAACGCCGACCGCATCTGGTGGACGCCCTGGGCCGACGCGGCCAGGCCGTTGATCAAGGCCGCTCGGGAAGGCGAACATACCGGAGCCGTCGCAAAAGCCTGCGTGTAGATGACGCTCTCCGAAGCGAGCCGGTCGATGTTCGGCGTCACCGCGTACTCGTCGCCCAGGTAGCCCAGCACCGGGCTCATGTCCTCGGCCGTGATCCAGAGGATGTTCGGTCGATCGGGTTCGTTCGGAGGCTGGCACGATAGGCCGGCCGCCGAAAGCAAAAAGAACAGAACGATAAACGGGAGTGCAGGGATACGGAGCAACATTTTCAATCGGTTTCATTTCATGGGTACGGTGCACAAAGTACGACCTAGGACATACGAAGTACAAGATGTCTGATTCATCCCCGACACGCTCCGTAAGAAGGCCTCCCTGCGCAGCTCCTGGGCTCTTCGAGAAACAATATGACATCACGACACTCCGTGACCTGCCCAAAAACTCCAGGCTGGCATCCGGTGCTCCATCCGAGTCATCGAATCTTTCGACGATACCCCCGAGGACGCCTCGAAGTCGTCCAAGCGGGAAAATAACCGGTCCGTGCCGCTCCGAAGCCCTCCGACCGAAAATGAACCCCTTCCGTGTAACTTCGTCGTCGCTCAGA
>CAZGHT010000132.1:0-11316 GCA_964525535.1 uncultured Rhodothermaceae bacterium | reverse complement strand
TCCGAAACGCAAAAAGGCACGAGCGCATCCTGAGGAGCGCTCGTGCCTTTTCGAAACCGATAGCGGTCGACATCCCTGCAGCTTTACAGGCCTGCTTCCGCTTTCGCTTTCTCCATTTTGGCTTTGGAGGCTTCCGCGTTGACCGGGTCGATCTCGTACGCCATGGCGAAGTGCTCTGCGGCTTTGTCGTGCATGCCGGCCGCCACGAAATAATCGCCCATCGAGTCGTGCGGGTTAGCGAGGTCAGGCCGTAGTTCCATGGCTTTCTCGAAAGCGGCCTTCGCCTGCTCCATCTCGCCTTTCTCCATGTGGATATACCCGACCGCGTTGTACGCAGGCATGTATTTCGGGTCCATGTCGATCAACGCGTTCGCATGCTCCAGCGCTTTGTCGAGATCCTTCTGCGGGCCGAAGGCGTAGAAATACGACAACGACATCTTGTGGCCCTTCCGTTGCGGCTGCATCTCCGTTAACGTGAGCAGGTACTGGGGATCGGGATTCTTGTTGACCGTATTGGCCATGTCTTTAATGCCGAGTTGCTCGGACTCCGTAACCTGATCCAGAGAAGCCATGGCCTTGTCCATGTGCTTCTTGGCTGCGGCCTCGTCGGATTGCATGAGTATCGTGGCGTAGACCGCATTGGCCATCGGGAATTCGGGGTCCTTTTCGAGCGCCTCCTTAATCCGCATGTTCGCGTCGACCATGCGGATTTCCTCCCAGGCCCGATAGGCCTGGAGCATCAGTTCTTTGGCTTCCTCCGAGGAGCTGGTGAATTCGTCCGCGCTCATGTCGTCGAATTGAGCGTAAGCGGGAGAAACAGCGAAGCTGAACAACAATATCAACAAAGACGCTGCTGTACATGTAGATAACGTATAGCGTGAGATTTTCATTTTGGATAGTGTAATAATTAGGTGTGAGTAGGGGATGGGTCGATAATAAGAGAATAGTAACATACTGCCTCCGTTCAGGATAGTCAATGCCCTGGTTATGCATACAGGCAAAAGTTACGATTGGCTGTTGACAGCAGGCAGCGGTCAGCAGGCTGTACGTACCTGGTACCATGTTATTAGAACGGGGTACACTTGTGCTGTGAAAGCTCAGCGCTGTACATTGCCCTATATTTACAGAAGGTACGCGCCGGGTGCGTTTACGCGCTGCCAGAGCGGCTTTTCAGGGTTGCAAAGCCGCATAAACCCGCGTGCTGGGTACAGTTCGCGTACCATCACCTGATTTGTTCGAACAGAGGCCTTTCAGTATGAACACCTCGTCTTCACATATCTTCATCAGCTACCGCCGCGACGACAGCCAGGGTACGACGGGGCGGATCCACGATCGATTGATCAACCATTTCGATCACGTTTACATGGACGTCGACAGCATCGGACTCGGGGTCGACTTTTTCGAGAAGATCGACGAGGCCCTGCGGAAAAGCGGAATCTTTCTGGCCGTTGTAGGCCGGTTCTGGCTGGATGCGTCGGACGAGTACGGCCGGCGAATCGACAACCCGGACGACCTCGTCCGCCACGAGATCTCTACTGCCCTCCATAGCGGTCTCCGCGTCATCCCCCTCCTGGTCGACGGCGCCCGTCTTCCACGCTCGACCGATCTCCCGGAAGACCTGGCTCCGCTGGTGCGGCGGAATGCCTTCGAGATCCGGCACGAAAGTTTCCACGCCGATACAGAACGCCTGATCAAGGCCATCGAGGAGATCATCGAAGAAGATGCCGCTGCGAGGGCGGCAGCCCTGGCTGAGAAACGAGCCGAGCGCTCGGCTGAAAGAAGGCCGGCTTCGTCATCGGCACAACAGGATCAGGGCAGGCACACCGAATCGGTTCGGTCCAGAGAGGATGTCGCGGCGTCCATGCGCCTGGCGGCCGATAAGCTGCGCACTACGGAAGCGTCCAGTACCCGCGAAACTCCCGGCGCTGCCGTACGGCTCAGGGATGATGCAAAACGCCGCATCCCGAGAAAACAGGGCAAGGAGGAACAGACGCCGGCCTGGGTCAAACGCTTCTGGGCAGGGGCTGCCCTGGGCTCTCTGATCGGCATTGGGGCTATGCTTACGTACCCGGATGAAACCTGGTTGTACGGTTTGTTGACCGGAATTGGAGGTGCGTTGCTGGGCGGTCTGTCCGCCAGCGACAGGCGCACGCTGGTGTTTGGGCTGGTCGCGACCCTGGCTGCCTGGATCGGAGTGGCTCTATGGTGGGGGGGCGGTGGACCTGTTGCAGCAGGCGCCGTCTTCGGCGCACCGGTAGGGGCAATCCTGGCGGGTTTTGTCGGCTGGTTTGTGCGTCACCGGAAGCGTTCCAGAACATAAGGGGGGCGTTGACCCAGACCTCGGTATCCCATGCACGGCATTCAATACCGGCCGGCCGAGGCCTCCGACATTCCCGCTCTCGCTGCCATTCGCGCGACCGAATGGGGGACGGTGGGGCACTGGAGCCGCTGCATCGAGGACTACACGACCGGAGCCGCTACTGGATGAATGCAGGCAAAATCATGGCGCGCAGGGTAAAAGGACGTGCAGACCCGGTGTTGGAATAGTTTTTGAGTTTCAACACAGACCTGATGCCCGTCCAAACGGCTTCTGTTCTCCGACTTTATAGACCCTCACCCCTTCTGTTAATGGGACACGTACATGATTTCGCCAGCCAGGTTGTGAAAACCAACCCCGTCCACGCCGACTACCTCCAAAAGGCGATCGGACTACTCAACGAGAAAGAACTGGACCAGATCGAGGCGTACATCGACTTTTGCCTGGCCGATGGCCTGGATATGGGGTACCTCGTCAAGAGCTACAACACGATCGTCAACGATGCGATTAAGGAGCAGATCTATTTCCTGAGACATGGCACGTACCGGTATAGCAGCTTCTGCGATACGTTCAACCTGGTCTACAACAACAAGGAGTACATGACGCGGTACATGTACGGACTCGCCCTTACGGCCTTTGCCTGGCCCAATCACACCCAGATGCATGAGTTCTTCTCGCAGGCGCTGCCTAAAGACAAGGCGGGTAGTTATCTGGAAGTAGGGCCGGGGCACGGCTACTATTTTATGGAAGCAATCCGTTTGTCGTCGTATACCCGCTTCAAAGGGGTGGATGTGAGCGAAGCCAGCATCGAACTGACGCAGCGCATCGTGAACTATCACCTGGAGAGCCAGGACGCTGAAATCGAGCTGGTGCTGGAGGATTTTTTGTCGTTCGACGACGAAGGAGAACGGTACAACGCCATCGTGATGGGGGAAGTCCTCGAACACGTCGAAAATCCGCTGGTTTTCCTCCAGCGCATTCGAGCGCTGAGCCACCCCGATACGTTTATCTACGTAACTACCTGCGTGAATGCGCCGGCTATCGATCACATCTACCTGTACAATACGACCGACGAGGTCGAAGATATGATTCACGAGGCCGGCCTCCGCATCGAGGACAAATTGTACGCCCCGTACTTTGGGATGACGCTCGAAGAGTGCAAACAACGGCGCCTGGCCATTAACGTCGCCTATGTGTTGCGTATGGACAACGACTGAACGGTTCCGGTCCGCATCACCGGAGAACAGCGCTACCGGGCCGTAGATGCAGTACGCCATTCTGAGACCGAAGTTGATCCTTGTCGTGAATAGCGGCCGGGCGATTTACCGGGTATGGACGGTCTGGGGGGCTTCGAAGGGCCGATTTTCGAGGAGGCCCTGTACCTGCCGGCGGGTAGTATCGTAACGGTACGCACCGAACGTTGAAGGGTGGAAAAAGCGGGAATACAGCCGTGAAGGCCCTGTGAAGCGCCCGATTTAAAAAGCTACGCGACCCGGTACAGTGGTGCACTACAGTGATACGCTACAATGGCGCACCCCGCTTTGATACAACGGAGCACCCGGTGTGGACTGGTTGTTGTGCAGATTCCGCTAAACCTCTTCACCCCTCCCCGAATTATCACCTCCCCCTTTTGGAAAAAATCTACCACGAAACCGGGTAAATCATGAATCGAAATGGTGCCCCAACAATGAACAGAAGGGCATTTCTCACGCGGTCGGGGTCTTCTTCATCCGCAACCGACCAGCCGGCGCCTCAGGTTACAGCTTCGCGATCAGACGTCGTGTCTCGCACCCTGGTGGCCGGCTTAGAGCCCTACATCCCTTCTCCCGAACAGCCCTGGGATCGCCAACGGGCCGTTCACCTGCTGCGCCGAGTCGGCTTCGGCGCGCCGATCGACAAAGTAAACGCCATCCTGGGTGAAAGCCCGGGCGACGTCGTGGACGGACTCGTCGATGAAGCCGTCACCATGCCGGTGCCGGATCTGCCGGATTGGGCGCTGATTCCCCAGCCGCGCAATTCCGACCCCCAGGATGTCAGAGACGCATTTGACGCCATGGAGGATGTGCAGCGCGACGCGTACCGGATGGAGATGCTCAAGGAGATGCGCGAAAAAGGATTGCGTGAGAAAATGATGCTTTTCTGGAGCAATCATTTCGTCACCGAACTGCGCATCTATAACAGGGTCTCGTACATGGCGCAGTACGTGCATTTGCTCCGGACGCATGCACTGGGGAACTTCAAGACGTTCGTATACGAGGTCGGCCTGTTGCCGGCCATGCTCGTGTACTTGAACGGCGACAACAACAGAAAGGACGGACCGAACGAAAATTACGCTCGGGAGCTGCTCGAGCTCTTCACGATGGGCATCACCGACGCCGCCGGCAATCAGAACTACACCCAGGAAGATATCGTTCAGGTGGCACGCGCGTTGACCGGCTGGGTTGTGAACCGGGATATGATAGCCAGCCGGTTCAGGCAGGACCGATTCGACGAGGGCGAAAAAACGTTCTTCGGCCGCACCGGCGCTTTCGGGTACGACGATGTCGTCGACATCATCTTCGAAGAGCGCCCGCAGGCCATCGCCCATTTCGTATGCCGCAAGCTGTATAAGTTTTTCGTGTACGCCGAGCCCGACGAAACGCTCGTCGCCGAGATGGCCACGCAATTGGTGAACGGCGGCTTCGAGATCGCACCCGTCTTGCGAACCCTGCTCAAGAGCGCCCGCTTCTTTGAGAAGGGCGTAATCGGGGCCAAGATCAAGAGTCCCATCGAGTTGATTCAGGGTTTTGTCACAGAAACGGGCGCCAACCTCGACGGGGATGACGTGCCCAAAGTGTATCTCAGATATCTCAGGAACCTGACGCAGGAATTGATGATTCCGCCCAACGTTGCCGGCTGGTCGGAGCACCGGAGCTGGTTGTCGACGGAAACGCTCCCCAACCGGTGGAATTACCTCGTGAGCATGATCCAGGGTAAGAGCAAATTCGAGGAGCTCGATGCACTGGCCCTCGCAAATCAGATGAGCGACCCTACAGATCCGTACGCCCTCTCCAGAGAGCTGGCTGATTTCTTCCTGACCCTGCCCTCAACGGACGAAGACTACGCCGAGTTCGTGCAAGTGATGCTCGATGGAGCGCCGGATTACGAGTGGGACATCGGGGACGTCAACATGGCCGGCAGCCGCCTCCGAAAATATTTCGCATACCTGGTCGCCCTTCCCGAATTCCAGCTCACCTGAGTCGATACTCATACACGTTTTAAACGATAAAGAAATGTCTGACAACATACGATTCGGAAGCAGCCTCGCTCACGGCCGAGCCCACGCCGCCGACCACAATGCATGGACGCGGCGCGACTTCCTTACTCAATTAGGGGCCGGCGGCCTTGCAGCCAGCTTTATGCTCGGCGGCAACACCGTCCAGGCGTATGCGCACCATCCGTTGCAGCGTATTCTGCAAGGAAACGATACGGACCGTATCCTGGTCGTCTTCCAGCTCAAAGGCGGCAACGACGGGCTCAATACGGTGGTCCCGATCGAACACGACTACTATTACAACAACCGGCCCAACCTGGCGATTGCCAAAGCCAATACGCTTCCTCTCAGCGATACACTCGGGTTGAATCCAGATCTGGGAGGATTGCATGACCTCTACAACCAGGGCAAGATGGCCATCGTCCAGAGTGTCGGGTATCCCGAACCCAACCTCTCGCACTTCAAGTCGACCGACATCTGGACGACGGCGAGCGACTCGAACAACCTCAAAAATACCGGCATCATGGGCCGCTACCTGTACGAATCGACGCCCGAATACGAGACCACTCCGCTCGATTATCCCCTGGCTATACAAATCGGGCAGACGTCTTCCTTTATGATGGAAGGACCTACCGGGGCGATCGGGATGACAATCCAGGATCAGCGAAACCTCAACAGGCTCGCCAACGGGGGGACCTTCTTCGACGCAGATGACGTCCCTGCGAACGAAGCCGGCGACGTGTTGTCGTTCGTGCGTTCCGTCTCCAACAATTCCTTCCAGTATGCCAGGGTGGTTCAAGACGCGCTGCAGGGGGGGAGCAACGACGTCGAGTACGATCGGAATAACGGGATCGACAGCGATTTCCAAAACGTGGCGCGCATGATCAAGGGAGGGCTGCCGGCCCGGCTGTATGTCGTCTCCATGGGCGGGTTTGATACCCACAACAACCAGGCGGGCAGCCACAACCAGCTGATGCGACGCATGGACTCGGTGATCACGAAGTTCTACCAGGACCTGGCCGCTACCGGGCACAGCGAAAAAGTCACAATCATGACGTTTTCGGAATTCGGCCGGCGCCCCTTCGAGAACGGCTCTCAGGGCACCGATCACGGCACGGCAGCGCCTCTTTTCGTCGTCGGAGACAAAGTGGCCGGAGGCCTCCATGGCGGCGCGCAGACGCTGGATGCATTCGACAACAGGGACAACTTGCTCTTTAGCGATGACTTCAGGTCGGTGTATGCAACGATCTTGCAAGACTGGCTTGGCGGATCGCCGGAACTGGTCGATTCCGTGCTGGGACGGTCGTTCGACCGGCTGGGATTGATCGGCGAGCCGATCTCCAATCCGGTCTCGACCGAGACGGCGGCCGTGGCTGCCTTCGAGCTCCAGCAGAACTATCCCAACCCGTTCAGCGGCCGCACGACGATTCGCTTCACGTTGCCGGCCCCGGAAAACGTGCGCCTGTCCGTCTACGACGTAACGGGTAAAGAGGTCAAGGTGTTGACGGACCGCACGTACGGCAGTGGGCAGCATGCCCTCGCGTTCGATGCAAGCGGCCTCGCCAGCGGCGTCTATTTCTACCGGTTCGTTTCCCCTGCGAGAAATCAGACGCGGCAGATGATCGTCCAGTAGGCGTATTTTTCCCGACCCACATCTCATTCCAAGGCCATGCCTGAAAACGGCGCCCTGTGAGGACAATGACCTCGCGGGGCGCCGTTGTTGTTATTGCCGGTTTGTTCTTGGCGCAGTGCATCATCATCTAAAGGAGACATGGGTTTGGAGGTTTTGGCGCATCGTGTTGGTGTAGTTGTTGATCCCCACGATGGCTTTATCGCAGTAGACAGCTACCACAGGTAAACCCGTATACTTCGAACAACAACGTGCTATATGCCTGATACGACCCGAACAGGAGAATGAGACGCATTATGAATGAGATCAACGTTTCCAAAATGAATCGAAGGGCGTTATTCAAGAGGCCGGAGGCACATCGATCGGCCCACCGAGACCCGAGGACGCCCCGCCTATTCGCCGGCGGCCTGGAGCCGTATAGCCCCACCCCCGAACAGCCCTGGGATCGCCGCAGAGCGGTTCACCTGTTGCGCCGTACCGGTTTCGGCGCCCCCATGGAGAGCGTACAATCGCTGCTCACCCTGTCGCCCGGCGACGCCGTTGATGCGCTGGTGGACGAAGCCCTCGATACGGCGGCGCCAGACCTCCCGGATTGGGCGCTCATCCCCCAACCAGACAAGAACGCCTCGGATGGGCAGAAAGACGCGTTCAAAGAGATGGAAGTAGAGCAGCGGGTGGCCTTTCGCGTGCAGTGGTTAGCAGACATGCGGGCCAGGGGGTTGTTCGAGAAGATGGCGCTGTTCTGGAGCAACCATTTCGTGACCCAGCTTGGCATCTATCTCCGCGTCTCGTACATGGCGCAATATGTCCGCCTGCTGCGCACCCACGCCCTCGGCAATTTTAAATCCTTTGTCTATGACATCGGCATCCTGCCGGCCATGTTGATCTATCTGAACGGTGACAAAAACAGGAAGGGCGGGCCTAACGAGAACTACGCCCGGGAACTGCTCGAGCTGTTTACCATGGGCATCACCGACGGGGAAGGCAACCCGAACTACACCCAGCAAGACATCGTCGAGCTGGCTCGAGCGCTGACCGGTTGGCTCGTCGACGACGAGGCGCTGACGCACGAGTTCAGGGAGAACAGGCACGACGACAACGATAAAACCTTCCTGGGACGTACCGGGAATTTCGGGTACGACGACGTCATCGAGATTCTCTTCGAGGAGCGCCCGCAGGCGATCGCCCATTTCGTGTGCCGCAAGTTGTATACGTTTTTTGTGTATGCGGAGCCCGACGAGGCCCTGGTCGCCGAACTCGCGACATTGATGGTAGATAGCGGATTCGAAATCGCACCCGTCCTCCGGACCCTGCTCAAGAGTGCGCGCTTCTTCGAGGAAGGCACGCTGGGGTCCAAAATCAAGAGCCCGGTGGAGTTGATGCAGGCGTTTGTCGTAGAAACGGGGCTCGCGCTGAAAAACGAGAAGGGATCCGATTATCTGGACCACATCACCGATCTGGCGCAGGAGTTGCTCGAGCCGCCCAACGTGGCAGGCTGGCCCGAAGGGCGGGCCTGGGTGTCGACGGAGACGCTGCCCTCGCGGTGGAATCGCCTGGCCGACATGATCCGGGAGGAGGCGAGCTACAGCCGCTTCGATCCGCTCGCGCTGGCCCGGCAGATGAGCGATCCGACCAACCCGTATGTCGTGTCGCGTGAACTGGCGGATTATTTCCTGACACTGAAGGCCTCGGAAGAAGAGTACGCCGAGTTTGCCGAAATCATGCTCGACGGTGTGCCCGATTACGAGTGGGACATCGAAAACGAAAACATGGCAGGAGGGCTTTTACGCAACTATTACATCTATCTGTCCCGCCTGCCGGAATTCCAGCTCACCTGAACCCTTCAACGATCACGCTCTTATCTCAAGCTCTAAACGCCAGTACACATGTCTACAAAAATACGCTACGGAAGCAGCCTGGATCACGGAAAGGCGCATGCGCAGGATCACAACGTATGGACCCGACGCGATTTCCTCACCCGGATGGCTGCCGGCGGGCTCGCTGCGAGCTTTACCCTCGGAAATAGCACCGTTCATGCCTACTCGCATCACCCCCTGCAACGCATTCTGAATGGAAACCAGAGCGATCGTGTCCTCGTGGTTTTTCAGCTCAAAGGGGGCAACGACGGCTTGAGTACGGTCGTGCCTTACGAGAACGACTATTATTACAACAAACGCCCGAACGTGTCCATCCCGAAGAGTGAGGTGCACCGGCTGGAAAACGATCTCGGACTGAACCCCTACCTGGGAGGCCTCCACGACATGTACAACGACGGCAAGGTCGCCATCGTCCAAAGCGTGGGCTACCCGGAACCCAACCTGTCGCATTTTAAGTCGACCGACATCTGGACGACGGCGAGCGATTCCTCCCTGATCCAGAGTACGGGCGTCATGGGGCGGTATTTTTTCGAAAGCACCCCGAATTACCTGAACGATCCGCCCGACTATCCGCTCGCCATGCAGCTGGGCAAGACGTCTTCGCTGCTCATGGAAGGGCCCACCGGGACGATCGGGATGACGATACAGAATCAAAAAAACCTGGCCAGCCTGGCCCGGGGGGGTGCGTTTTATGATGAGGGCGACGTCCCCGAAACGGCGGCAGGCAACGAACTCTCGTATTTGCGGTTGATTTCCAACAATTCGTTCAAGTATGCCGCGGCCGTCCAGGACGCCCTCGGACGAGCGGAGAACGACGTCGAATACGAGAAGAGCGACGGCATCGACAAAGACTTCAGCGTGATGGCGCGCATGATCAAAGGAGGGTTGCCGGCACAGTTGTATCTGGTTTCGCTGGGCGGGTTCGATACCCACAGGAATCAGAAGCGGAATCACGAGAAGCTGATGGAGCGGGTGAACTCGGTGATCACCCGGTTCTACCAGGATCTCGCAGCCACCGGCGATCAGGAGCGCGTCGTGATCATGACGTTTTCGGAATTCGGCCGGCGCCCCTTCGAGAACGGATCGCTGGGTACCGATCACGGTACAGCGGCTCCGCTCTTCATCATCGGCGATAAGGTAGCCGGCGGGCTGCACGGCGGGGCGCAGACGCTGGATTCGTTCGATAACAAAGACAACCTGCTGTTCAGCGACGACTTCAGGTCAGTCTACGCCTCGGTGCTGCAGGATTGGCTCGGCGGCCCTCCCGATCTGGTCGATTCCGTGCTCGGCCATTCCTTCGACCGGCTGGAGGTGATCGGCGAGCCGATCTCCAATCCGGTTTCGAACGAGCGGGCGCAGGTTGAGGCGTTTCGGTTGGAGCCGAATTACCCCAATCCGTTCACCGATTCCACGCGCATCCGGTTTACCCTGCCGGCGGCCGACCACGTTCGCCTGACCGTGTACGACGCAGCCGGCAAAGAGGTCAAGGTGCTTGCGGAACGGACGTTCGGTCGAGGTGAGCATACGGTAGATTTCGGCGCAGCCGGCCTGTCGAGCGGTGTCTATTTCTACCGGCTCCAGGCCCAACAGGGAACGAAAACCGGCCAGATGACGATCGTCCGCTGATTGTCGTCACCCGGCCGGCATCCGATTGAGGGCCTGTCCGAGAACTAGTTGCGTTCGACGACGCGTATGCCCCAGGGGCAATACGCGCCCACGGTATTCAGCCAGTACTCGAGATCGGCTTCTATGTCAACCGGTTTGCCATCGCATACTTCGATCGTAGCATCGGCAAATTCGATGGAGTCCGGGGCGAGGTGCCAGCTGTAGGGGGCGTTGAATCCGCCGTCTCCACTGCGCAGCGGCCCGGCGACGTTCATCGTTCCATCGTTGGCCAGCAGGCTGTCCGCCACCTCACGCATGGCTTCGTCTTGAATCTGTATGCGGAAGGTCTGGTCCACCACCTGGATCACATAGGTGGGGGTTGCAGGTCCGTCGTCATCGGCCATGCTGTCGCAACCGATGGCGAGTACCCCTGCTGCCATAACGAACAGTGTCGTCGAACACAGAGTGGGAAGATATTTGATTCCGTTGATATTCATAACAGTTATTCTGATTCGTTGAATTATTTAGTGATGTTACGCGAACTGTGCACAGCAGGCTGGTTTACGCGGCTTTGCAACCGTGCAAAGCCGCTCTGGCAGGACGTATGCGCATCCGGCGCGTAACATCCATTATT
>CAZGHT010000131.1:0-11375 GCA_964525535.1 uncultured Rhodothermaceae bacterium | reverse complement strand
CGCAGGTTGTGCACAGCAGCCTGGTTGACGCGGCTTTGCAACCGTGCAAAGCCGCTCTGGCAGCACGAATGCGCATCCGGCGCGTAACATCTGGTGTTTAAGTAGGCGCATCGGGAACGATGACCATCAACTCCACGCGCGCTCGCCTGGGATTCAGGGGGCCTGCATATAGCGTTCTTTCAGGACTTTGATATGGTGGGCTTCGTGGCCTGCGATAATATAGGCCAGAGACTGAACCGTGAAGTTACCCTGATTGGCAACCCCTTCTTTGGTCCATTCCTCGTCGGTCAAATTTTCGAAAAAGATGACCGTCGCTTGCCGTACGGCATTGTATTCCTCGATGAGCGATTGTAAGCTTCGATTGCGGAATTTACCGGCGGGGACGTACGTGTTTTCATCGAATCCGGGAAGAGGTTGTTGTTCGCCTCGTGCGAAACTCAACGCGCGGAACACAAATACCCGCTCTGTATCAATCATGTGGCCGATCACCTCTTTGATCGTCCATTTGCCCGGTTCGTACGCATGCTCCGCGTGCTCCTCGGTCAGTGCGTTGAAGAGGGCCATAGAGGTGAGGTGGTTTTCTTTCAGGGTTTGTATGATATCGTCGCTCTCCACATTGTTTACATACCCTTGATAGAACGTGGGGAAATCGGAAAGGTAGGGGCGAATCATCGTGATCGGCTATGGTTCTCGGGGTTGGTTTGGTACTCGAAAAATAAACGCTTCTGCGAACAAATGCATCCTCCATCGTATTCCTGGCGGCCTGTCGGCACGGCTGCGGTACTTGGCGCTCTGATAGGCTTCTCTCCGTTCTTATTCGAGATCCCGTTGCTGGACCAGACCCTTTTCGGTGCTGGATTGGCGTTGACCTACCTGAGCATCGGAGTGCTGGTGGCCCTTTTGCCTCGCTGGGAGCCGCGATGGTTTTTCGGGGGCATTGTCGGTGCGCTGTATTCTTTGCCGGGTTCGATTCTGGTAGCGGTGCCATATCCATTGCGCGACGATGCCCCCGCCTACTACAGCAATTTTGCAGCCGGCGGCTTCGAGGAGTTTCTCATGACGATGCTCTTCGGCATCGGGGTGGGGCTGCTCTGCGGCCTGTCTTTGCCGCGCTGGCCCGGGAGACCCTGACGCGGCGCCCTACGATTGGATACCCCCTAACATTGACACGAGTGCCTCTCTTGCCGTATGATCACTAATTATCGATGAGATCGCCGTTTCGTTTCAGTCCAGCCCCGTGTCACTGCATGTTGATAGATGACTTTTTGCCCCAATTCGACGTCAAGAAGAAATACAGTAACTCAGTGCACGCACCTGCCGGGGTGGTTTATGACAGGATGACTCACCTCGACCTCAGCCGCTCTGCCCTCGTCCGTATATTGTTTCGCTTGCGGGGCCTCCCATCAACGGCATTGACCCTGGATGGTCTGGAGGAGATGAAGTTCGTGCGATTGGGCGAGGTCCCCGGGAGAGAACTGCTGTTCGGGGTGGTCGGCCGCTTTTGGTCTCTCAGGGGCGATTTGAAGTCGGTCGATATAGAGGGCTTCCGCTCGTTTTCTGAGGAAGGATACGCCCGGGCCGTATGGAATTTCAGTGTGGATTCCATCGATAAAAACCATACCCTGTTGTCGACGGAGACGCGCGTCCAATGCCTGGATAGCGTAAGCGCCCAACGGTTCAGGGCGTATTGGACGGTCGTCAGTCCGTTCAGTGGGTGGATACGCAAAGAAGCATTGGACATAATAAAGAAGGAGTCGGAGATGCAGGCTCCGACAAAGGCGCAATAGTGATTGAGACCCCGCGTAACAGCGGCTCACGCGCATCGAGGTAAAGAATATATGTAAAAGAATAGATGTTACGCGCCGGATGCGCATAGGTCCTGCCAGAGCGGCTTTACACACGTGCAAAGCCGCGTAAAGCAGCCTGCTGTGCACAGTTCGCGTAACATCACAAAAGAATTTTTATTTCTCTAGCTATTCAACACCATGAGTTCAGAGCAAAAAATATCGCCAGCCTTTATCCCATTTCTAGAAGAAAGCGGGCCGGATAATAAAAGGGACGCGATTGTTATCTACAAGACACCCGAACAAGAGGGCGTGCGCGTACGAGGTCACGCCCAGAAGCGAAAGATGCGGGGTGAACACGTGAAAAGTCGAGCAGCAGCCCAAAAGGCGGTGGAGAAGCGGGTATTCAGCGCATACCGGGAGGCAGGGAGAGACGTATTGCGGGGTGGGGAGGAGCTCGAAGTTTCGAGCATCGGTTCGCAGGCGCTCCCGGCGGCGCGCGTCGAAGTGACGCGGTCGACGCTGCCGGCCCTGGCCGAACAGCCCGAGGTCGTCGCGGTGCTGCCGAATCAGAAGATTGGCCTGATCGAACCCAGAAAAGTGAGCTATGCAGAGCTTCGTGCGAGTGAACGCAACGCCACCGAGACCTGGGGGCTCCAGATGCTCGAAGCGGAGCGCCTCTGGGAAACGACGCAGGGGGAAGGTGTGACGGTGGCCGTGCTGGATTCGGGGGTCTACGGGGAACACCCTGCCCTGGAGGGAAGGGTCCAGGACTTCGTCGTGATCGATCCGCTCGGCCGGCGGATTGAGACGACGCGCTCTTTCGACGGCGGGCAACACGGCACGCACGTCTGTGGTACGATCGCCGGAGGCCGAACGACCGAGGGCGTGGCCATCGGTATGGCGCCCCGGGCAGATCTGGTCGTCGGCGGCGTTCTGATTGGCAACTCAACCCTGCGTACTCTGATGGAGGGGCTCTCCTGGGCGATCGAGAAAGGGGCGGATATCATCAATATGTCCCTGGGGTTCAGCTACTATGAACCCCTTTTCGCTACGGTATTCCAGCTCCTTCTCGACCAATACGATATCCTACCCGTTGTGGCTATCGGAAATGAAAATCACGGCAACACGAGTTCACCTGGCAGCGCCTACAATGCCTTTTCGGTAGGCGCCATCGAGATGATGCAGCAGCGGTCGCTCAATGTGTCCTCTTTCAGCAGCGGCGCCAGTTTCGTCTTTCCGGATCAGCAGGAGAACGGCCTCGTGACCAAGCCGGATGTCGTTGCCCCCGGCGCTCAGATCTATTCCTGCATTCCACCGGAGCAGAGGCCGGAAGGCCCCTTCGAATATACCTATATGGATGGTACGTCGATGGCGACGCCCCACGTCGCCGGCGTGGCTGCGCTCCTCATGGCGGCCCGACCTGAGGCGACGGCTACGGACATCATTCGCGCCTTAAAGGAAACGTCAAGACATCCCAGAGGTCTGGATCTCAGGCCGGACAACCGTTGGGGCTACGGAGTCATCCAACCGGTCGAAGCGTTACATTCGCTCCACCAGATAGCCTGAGATCCGGAAAAGAACGTACCGGGTTTTATCGCGTAAGATATCTAAAACGAAAGGCCCGTGAAGCACCAACCACCCTCAGACCTGAAGATCAGCGCATCTTTCCTGCACCGGCTCGAGCACATGCAGGAAAGAGACCGGGTTCGCATCGTTGTTATGCTGTCGCCGGTTTTTAAGGCTCAGCATCCCAAACGGCCCAAGATGCGTGGGGCAGCCCCGGACGCGCTGCAGGGCTCCTGGCGGGTAGAAGCTGTCGAGGCGTTGCAAGAGATCGACCGCATTCTAGCGCATGATCAGGGCAAGCGCCTCTCCGAACAGCCGGATGCACTGGGAACGGTGGCGGTGGAAACAACGCCTCCGGGGGTGTTCGCGCTGGCGCAGTCCGACCGGGTGAAGGTCATCCTGGAAGATCAGGGCATCACAAGAGGTTGAGCGTAACATATAATAGCCGAAACTTCTCTAACCGTTGATCTTAAGACCCTCAACGGAGTTAACCACTATTTACGTCTATGGAAACTATTCTGCTTACCGTTGCTGTGCTAGGCATTGCTTTTGCCTTGATCGCTACACGCATTCTGCTGGTCAAAGACGGCGAATTCAAAGGGACGTGCAGCAGTAACAACCCATATCTGAAGAATCAACTCGGCGAATGCACGGTTTGCGGAAAAAAAGCAGACGAACCCTGCCAGATGCCCGAGAATGAGCGTGAACGCCTCGTCTATCAAAATTAGGCGCTGCCTGAACCAGTGTTTGGCTCGATGAGGTACTGTTCAGGATCTCACAGGTCCAGCTTCTCCGGGAAGCCCTCACTGAGCGTCTCGACAAACTCGCCCTGTTCGTTTCCCGAAATGAAATAGGCTTCCAACTCGTCTTTTTCGGCCACGAATGCCTTCGCTCTCTCGAGCCCCATCACCATCAAGGCGGTTGCGTAGCCGTCGGCTTCCGTACAGGTAGGCGCGATTACGGATACACTGAGTAACGAGCTGATTTCCGGGTATCCTGTTTCGGGATTGATGGTGTGGACGTATTTTTCGCCGTCTTTTTCGTAGAAGTTGCGATAGTTGCCCGACGTCGCAATGGCGTGGTCGGCGATCGGGAAGATGGCTTGAAGGGGGCGTTCATCGAGGATGGCCTGTTCATCAGGGCGGTCGATGCCAAGGCGCCAGGGCCTGCCAGCGGGGTGAACGCCTCGCGAGCGTACTTCACCGCCGATCTCGACAAAATAATTGTCCAATCCCTGGCTCTCCAGATACACCCCCACCAGATCGACTCCGTATCCCTTCGCGATGGCGCTGAAGTCGAGGCGTGCGCCGGCCACGCGCTTGCGAAGCGTGAGGGCTTCCCTGTCGACGATGAACGACCTGAAGTCGATGAGTCGCCTCAGGGAGTCGACCTGCCGGTCGCTCAAGGATTGCGCAGGGTCAGGGCCAAACCCCCAGGCTTCGACCAGTGGACCGACCGCCGGGTTGAACGCGCCTTCCGTCGCCTCATAGATCGACTCCGACGCTTCGAAGATGGAGAGAAAACGCGGGTCGATGGGATGCCAGATCGTGGTGTCGGTGGCATCGTTGATTTTGGAGATCAGAGAGCTGTCCAGATACGTCGAGACAGACTGATTCAGAGCAACCAGCAACGAATCGATTTCTTCCCGGGCTTTTTCTACATCCATACTGCCGGGATGGACAGAGACCTGGTACGTCGTCCCCATCGTTCGCCCCGTGATGACATCAATAACCGGGGCAGGCGCCTCTCGGGCACAGGAGATGACGAGCGCTAGGCAAAGGAACGGAGCGATCGGTCGGAAAGCGCGCATATCGAAGGCTGGCTGTAAAAACGAAGGGGTAAGCGATCTGGCTTACCCCTTTCAAAAGTTATGGTTCATTCCGGCGCCATCAGGACCCGAAGTCGTCGAAGGCGATGTTATCGTCGGGCACACCCAGTTCGTCGAGCATATCCATGACGGCCTTGAGCATCAGAGGCGGCCCGCAAAGATAATATTCAACCTCTTCGGGTTCCGGGTGTTTGCTGAGATAGTGGTCGTACACGACCTGATGGATGAATCCGGTAGGGCCGTCCCAGTTGTCTTCCGGAAGCGGCTCCGAGAGCCCGATGTGGTACGAGAAGTTGGGGAATTTTTCTTCGATATCCCGGAAATGATCCGTATAGAACAACTCTCGTAGAGACCGCCCGCCATACCAGTAAGAGACCTTGCGGTCCGTTCCGAGCGTATGGAACAGATGGAAGATGTGAGAGCGGAGCGGGGCCATGCCGGCGCCGCCGCCGATATAGACCATCTCTTTGTCGGTGTCTTTGATGAAAAATTCCCCGTAGGGACCGGAGATGGTGACCTTGTCGCCGGGTTTTCGCGCAAACACGTACGATGAGCAAATGCCCGGGTTAACGTCCATCCAGGTTTTTTTGGCCCGGTCGAACGGGGGCGTGGCGATACGGATATTCAACATGATGATGTTGCCTTCCGCAGGATGGTTGGCCATCGAATAGGCGCGGAAGATGGGCTCCGTATTTTTCATTTTGAGATCCCAGAGACCGAACTTGTCCCAATCGCCTCGAAACTTTTCCTGGACGTCCATATCCTTGAAATCGACCTCGCATGGAGGCACGTCGATCTGGATATATCCGCCCGATTCGAAGTCGAGGTTTTCGCCTTCGGGGAGCTTGACGACAAACTCTTTGATGAAGGTCGCGACATTGTCGTTGCTGACGACCTCACATTCCCATTTCTTGATGCCGAATATTTCTTCGGGCACCTTGATTCGCATATCCTGCTTCACCTTCACCTGGCACCCGAGGCGCCAGTGTTCCTGGGCTTCTTTGCGCGTGAGGTGGTTCATCTCGGTAGGCAGCACATCGCCGCCGCCTTCGAAGACCTGGCACCGGCACATGGCGCAGGTGCCGCCGCCGCCGCAGGCAGAAGGCAGAAAGAGGCTCTTTTCAGACAGGGCGGAGAGGAGGGTTTGCCCGGGTTGCACTACCATCGGGTTTTCCTCATCGTCGTTGATGATGATGTTAATATCGCCCGAAGGAATGAACTTTTCCTTGGCGTAGATAAGCAGCCCGACGAGGACGAGAATAACGGTAACAAAGGCGCCGATACTGGCTAACGTTACCGGCAAAAGATTCAAAATATCCATAAGATTGCCTGCTGTCAGTGAAGGACTATTCGTTTACAACCGAATGCCGGCGAAACTCATAAATGCGATACCCATGAGGCCGGTGATGATGAAGGCAAGACCCAGGCCTCGAAGGGCAGGTGGAATGTGTGCATACCGGAGCTTTTCCCGGATTGAAGCGAGAGCGACAATGGCCAGGAAGAAGCCGAACCCCGACCCGAGGCCGAAGACCACCGATTCGTCGAAGGCGTATTCACGCTGCACCATGAAGAGCGACCCCCCCAGGATGGCGCAGTTCACCGTGATCAGAGGGAGAAAAATGCCCAGCGAGGTATACAGCGCAGGGAAGAAACGTTCTACGATGATCTCAACGAGTTGCACCATGGAGGCGATTACCGCGATAAAGACGATAAACTGCAAGAACGTGAGATCCACGTTGGCCAGGGCCGGTGAGATGAAGCTCAGCGCGCCCTCTTGCAACAGAAACGTATTGACCACCCAGTTGATGGGGGCTGTAATTCCCAGAACGAATATCACAGCCAGACCGAGCCCGAAGGCGGTCGTGACCGTTTTTGAGACCGCCAGGTACGAACACATGCCCAGAAAATAGGCGAGGATCATATTCTCGATAAAGGCGGACTTGATAAATATATTGACCAGTTCCATTGGATTTTCTGTCTTTCTATTCGGGAGGAGCGTTCAGGATACGTCGACCAGCTTTTCGTTAAACGATCGCTGGATCCAGATCAGGACGCCGATGATGAACATGGCAGCCGCAGACGTCAGCATGATGCCGTTGTTCTCATAGCCGAGGTCGTACACGAATTGTGGGACGATCTGAACGCCGAAGAGCGTGCCGGCGCCGAAGAGCTCCCTGAAGAACGCGACGGCGATCAGGATTGCGCCGTAGCCGATACCGTTTCCGATTCCATCCAGCAAAGACGGCCATGGTTTATTGCCCATGGCGAACGCCTCGAGGCGCCCCATGATGATACAGTTGGTAATGATCAGGCCAATGTAAACGGAGAGCTGCCGGCTGACGTCGTACACGAACGCTTTGAGCACCTGGTCCACCAGAATTACGAGGGACGCGATGACCGTCAGCTGGACGATCATGCGAATACGGTTCGGGATCGAATTCCGGAGTAGAGAAATGATCAGGTTGGAAAAACTCAAAACGAAGATGACCGAGATGGCCATCACGAAAGCGGGCTTCATCTGAGTGGTCACGGCGAGGGCTGAACAAACCCCGAGCACCTGAACCGTAATCGGGTTGTTGTCATTAAACGGGTCGGAAATCAGCCTGCGATTTTTCCTGGAGAAAAGAGGCTCCCTGGGTTCAGTGACAACGGCAGCCCCCTGGGGCTGAACAGCGGTTTCCGTACTCATGGATCTATTTACGAAGTTAAATTCTTGAAATAAGGCGCGTAATTGTTGAGTTCGTCCAGGAACATGTCCGTAACGCCATTCGAGGTAATGGTGGCGCCGGCGATGCCGTCGACGAGGTGCGGCTCTGCCTGAACGTCGTTGCCGGTCCCTTTCAGGACGGTAATCGACACGAATTCGCCTCCATCGGTGAACAGCTCTTTACCGACGAACTGGTCCTGGAACACTTCGGTCGCGATTTCTGCACCCAGCCCCGGCGTTTCCGAATCGTGATCGAAAACCACACCTGCGATCGTATTGAGGTCGTCTTCCAGCGCCAGATACGCGCTGATCGGCCCCCAGAGCCCCGATCCGGACATAGGAACGATGTAGCGGGTGCTTCCGTCTCTTTCGTATACGTATAGAGGCAGAAGACGTTCATCCAGAGGCTTTCGTCCTTCTTTCGTTATGTCGAGCTCGAACGCGGCGACATCCGTCACTTCTTCCCCTTGCGCATTGACGACCATCTCGTTGATGTAGGCTCCGTAGTCGGTTTCGATCGTTTCGGGGTTGACCTCCATGACACTCTGGAGAATCGCCCTCTTCTTGGCGCGCGCTTCGTTGGCTTCCTGGAGCGGGCGCAGCCCGGTCGCAGCAGCGGCCAGCAATACGGCTACGATAGCAGTAAAAACGACCGCGTAGATAAACGTATATTTATTTGAGTGCACGGCTAAGCCTCCGTTTGATGTTGGACTGAATGATGAGGTGGTCAATCGTCGGAGCGAACACGTTCATGAGCAGGATCGCCAGCATCCACCCTTCGGGGTAGGCCGGGTTGAGCACCCGTATGATCATCCCGAAGACCCCGATCAGAAATCCGTAGATGTATTTGCCTCGCTCGGTCTGCGTAGCAGTCACCGGGTCCGTGGCCATAAAAACGGCTGCGAAGAGCATGCTTCCCATAAACAGGTGATAGTAGGGCGGTACGTTCTGGAAGGGGTTGATATCGAACAGGAAAAGCGCGACGCTGGTCACCATGGCGCCGGCGATCAGGCTGAGCATGATCCGCCAGCTTCCGATGCCTGTTGCAATCAGTATGATAGCGCCCAGCCCGATAGCGATCGCCGATGTTTCACCTATCGATCCAGGGATGAATCCGAAGATCATCTCCGACAGCGAATATTGCGCTGTGAGTCCGGAATAGCCTTCGAGGTATCCGACTCCGAGGGGGGTGGCTCCGGAAATACCATCCGCTACCCAGACCCCGTTGTCTCCTGAAATATAGGTGGGGTAGGCGAAAAAGATGAATACACGCGCGGTAAGGGCGACGTTTAATATGTTCATCCCTGTGCCGCCGAACGCTTCTTTGCCGATCAATACAGCGAAGGCCGTGGCGACTGCGACCATCCACAGTGGAATCGTGGGGGGCATGATGAGCGGGATCAACATCCCGGTAACCAGGAATCCCTCGTTCACCGGGTGTTTTCGCATCACGGCGAAGGCAAACTCGATGCCGAGGCCCACGCCATAGGATACCACAACGATCGGCAACACGCGGAGTGCCCCGTAGACAAACTTGTCGAGCATTCCTTCAGTGAGGCCGGCAAATTCTCCTATGGCCGCGTAATATTGATGACCCACGTTCCACATCCCGAACAACAGGCAAGGCGACATGGCTACGATGACCGTAAACATGGTTCGTTTCAAGTCAATGCCGTCCTTGATGTGTGTCTCACCTCTATCCGTACTGTGGCCGGGTACGAATAAAAACGTCTCGATCGCATCGTAGGCGTAGTAGAGCTTTTCGAGCTTGCCGCCTTCTTCGAAATGCGGCTTAATGTTGGAAAGCAATTTCTGAAATATTTTCATGCGCTACAGTCTGAGTCTCCGTAAGTAAGTGATGTTACGCGACCTGTGCACAGCAGCCTGGTTTACGCGGCTTTGCAATCGTGCAAAGCCGCTCTGGCAGCACGTATGCGCATCCGGCGCGTAACATCTGTAAGTAACTGGTGTTGCACAATAGGATCGATTCGCCTCAATAATCACAAAGAAGGTGTTCGAACGGCGCCGTACTCACGCTACCGCTCGCGGCTCACCCTTCCATCCTCATGGTATCCAATCCCTCGCGTAATATCTTTTGCAATGGTTGTTTCGAGGTACACACGAATTCACACAAAGCCAAATCTTCTTCGACCACTTCGTAGATGCCCAGCCCTTCCATCTGATCCAGGTCGTTGAACATGATAGACCGAATCAGATGCTGGGGATAAATATCCATCGGTAGGACCTGTTCGTACTCCCCGCTCACCACAAAGGCCCGCTCCTCTCCGTGGTTGTTGGTATTTACGTGGTATTTCCTGTCGGGAAAGAGGAATGAAGGGAGCGACCGCGACAGGCTGGGGCGTGGATAGGAAGGGAACAGCCACCCCAGGAATTCTTGTCGATCGCCTTCTTCGATGACGGTCACCTGATCGTCAAACAGGCCGACGAAGCCGTCGTTCTGGATGCGCGTGCCGGTAAGCGGATTGCCGCTGATGAACCGCACGTGATCGCTTTTCAGGTTGTCTTCCACGACGGGTTTGATCGAAGCGCCGATACGCGTCGTGTAATACCCGGTCTGCTTCAGTTCGCTGCCTGTGACGGCCACGGTCCGCTCGGCGTCGAAGATGTGGTCAGTAAATAATTTTCCGATGACGGCGACGTCCTGAGGCTTTAGCGTCCAGATCGTTTCGCCTTTGTTGATCGGCGCTACGTGGTGTATGTGGACGCCGACATTGCCGGCCGGATGTTTGCCGGTGAACGTGTGAATCTGTACGCCGTGTGCCTTTGTGAAGACCTCGGACGAATCCGGCGATACCCCCAGGTGCACGCTGCCGGAGGTTAACCGGGCCAGTACACGCAATCCCGTCTGAAAATGGACCTCTTTCCCTTCGATGAGAACGTTGTGATCGGGAGCGAGCGGCGCCGTGTCGAAGCACGAGATGAAGATGTCTCTTGGCGTACGGCCCGGTTGGGGAACGACGTTATACGGCCGCTGGCGCATGAGCACCCAGGCCCCCGACTCTAAGAGCCGCTGTTTAATCTGTTCGTCCGTTGCTGCGTTCGGGTCAACCGGCGTAAACTCGTGGTAGTTCGTCGTGCTGTCCGCCAGAATGACAACCTCGTGGATCGCCCGTTTGGGGCCGCGTCGAACCTTGACCACTTCGCCGCTTACGGGAGCGGTATACAGAATCTCTGGAGTCGGTTTGTCGAAGTACACCGGTTCGCCGGCTCGTACTTCATCGCCCTCAGACACGGTGAGTTTGGGAATGGGGGCGATTCCGATGAGATCGGTTGGCTTCAGAGCGAACAAGGTCGGTTGTTTGACATCGAGCAGCTTGTTATCTGCCGTTCCTTTGAGTTTGATGTCGAACCCTCTTTTGAGCTTTATCACACCGTTCTTCATGTAAACGTCGTTGTGCGCAATTCCGTTTGCTTATTTACGGATGTTACGCATCTGTGCGTTATCGTTTTGCCTGGACGGCTTTGA
>CAZGHT010000130.1:0-11401 GCA_964525535.1 uncultured Rhodothermaceae bacterium | reverse complement strand
CTTGTAGTGTAATTCCGGTACATCGTGATTTCTTCCCCAAGAAGAGGTACAGACCATGAAACTTGCCTTGTTGAATACGCGCTCAGGCAGACGGCTGAACGAGCGTAAAGGAACCAACCCGCCTCCTGATGGAAATATGCCTGTACTCGTCCTCGCGGGGGTATTGCTGGTGGCTCTCGCGGCCGTTAGTGTGGGTTTGCCGGCCGTAGCCGAGTGGATGGTCGATTCGAAGATGTGGTCGATCCTCGGGATGGTGGCCGGCGCTGTTTGTGTCGTCTTTCTGATTTCGTTTCTGGTGGAAGCACTGGCCGGGTTCGACCCGGTGCAGTCCGCCGAAGACTGTCCGTAGAGGGGCATCCGGATCGCTCAGCCCGGACGCGTTTAAATAACCACTAAAAATAAACACTAAAAATAAACACTGCGCGCGAAAGCCATCGCTGGCAAAAACATGTCGTTATGTGTATAGTTATGAGATCGGGGATTCCGCTCCGGTCGTTGGTTGCTGCCGCACCGACCTGTGGAATCAACGGTCTCTGGCTGCCTGACCCGGCAGCAGAGGCCATGCTCGTACTCATACACATAACCAGACCATGGAAGGGGAAGTCACCAGGTTACTCAGGAGGACGCGTGAAGGAGATCGAGAGGCGCTGAATCAGTTATTCAAGGCGGTCGAGCCCCACCTGGAGGCCATCGCGCGGGCGCGCATGCGTGGGGAACGCGCCGACCATACCCTGCAAACACGCGGCCTCATGCACGACGCCTTCATGAAGATGGTCGAGCTGAACGAGGTAGACTTGCAGGACCGGGATCATTTCTACGCTATCGCGTCTACGTTCATGAAGCGAATCCTGGTGAATTACGCGCGGTACAAGAATGCCGAGAAGCGAGGCGGGGGAGTTCCCGACGAGCGCATCTCGAAGTCGCTCAACCTACCGATCACCCATTCCGATGACATCCTGGATCTGCACGATGCGCTGGAACGACTGCAGAAGGAGCACGATCGGCCGGCTCAAGTCGTCGAACTACGTTATCTGTGCGGCCACACCAACAAAGAAGTGGCTTCGATTCTGGGGGTGGCGCTCTCTACGGTAGAGCGCGATCTGCGGTTCGCCAAAGCCTGGCTGGCCAAAGAATGGAATAGCACAAACTGACCGCATTATGTCTGACATCGGGTCTAAGGCGCCGTCCTCCGGCAGTCGGTCGCAACGCATTCGAGAGCTGTTCGACCTGATCCTGGATCTGGATCCTGAAGAACAAGCGCTCCGCCTGGATGAAGTATGCCAGAACGAGCCCGACCTGTGTTCCGAGTTGAGCGCGCTCCTGGGAGAGTTCTGGGCGCAGGGGCGTGACATCAGCCGCGTCCTGGACCGGCTCAGGCCCGAGGCCGGCCACGAAGAGGTCGAGCAGTATCTGGAAAAAGCGATTGCGCTGGATCCGGACGCCTGCACCCGGTACCTGCAGAGCCTCACCGGCCTCGACGACAGCCTGGGGGACCTCGTCGACCAGTTGCTCGCAGCGCAGGAGAAGTTTCCCGAAAACTTCGACAGTATGCTGCGCACCCTTTTCAAAAAAACCTCTGCGCAAAAAGCCGAAAATTACAACCAGTACATCGGCGAAGAAATATCCCGCTACCGCATCGTCCAGCTCATCGGCCGAGGCGGCATGGGCGTCGTATTCAAGGCGGTCGACGAGACGCTCGGCCGGCACGTCGCGATAAAAATTCTGAACAGCCACCTGGCGGTCGACGAGGTGCTCAAGAAACGGTTCAGCCTGGAAGCCGTCGCGGCGTCGCGCATCAATCACACGAACATCGGCTACGTGCACGAGATCGACGAGCTCGAGGACGGCCGCATGTATATCGTGATGGCCTATTACGAAGGCGAAACCCTGCGGGTGAAGATGGCGCGCGGCTCGATGCCCATCCCGCAGGCGCTCGATTATGCCATCCAGATCGCCAGAGGCCTGCACCAGGTCCACAAGCAAGAAATCATCCATCGGGACATCAAGCCGGCCAACGTGATCATCACGCCCGAAGGGGTCGCCAAAATCATTGATTTCGGCCTGGTGAAGATGAACAGCTCCGATCTCACCCAGGCAGGCTGGAAGATGGGCACGGTGTCGTATATGAGCCCCGAACAGGCCCGTGGAGACGACGTGGATCACCGCACCGACCTCTGGTCGCTCGGGGTCGTCCTGTACGAAATGTTATACGGGCAACGCCCCTTCCGGGGCGCTCACGACCAGGCCGTCATCTACTCCATCCTCAATACCAATCCATTCCGCGGCATCCGAAGTATGCGGGGCGACCTCGAAGAGATTCATCAGCTCCTCAAAAAGCTGCTGCAGAAAAACCCCGAGGAACGTTATGCCGATGCCAGCCAGCTGGTCGAAGACCTCGAAACGATCCGGAAACGGGTCATCCGTAGAACCGAATGGGACAGCCGCCTGATCGTGAAACGCCCGGACCTGCCCGATGAGCCCCCGGCCGACGACGGAGAAGAAGAGGACCCCGACCCCGCGCCCGAGCACGTGCGGTTCAAAAACCTCGGCCTCATCGTGGCGATCGTGCTGGCGCTGACCCTCGCCGTCGTGCTCTTCGTGTATTTGATGTAACCCCTGTTCGGTGGGACCCCGCTCAAAGGCGGACACGATAGATCCGGTACGGGATGTGTTCCGCGATGCGGTTCCGTGAGGGCGGTGTCAAGAGGGGTGTGATATATGAGGGAATGGCGCTGTCGGTGAAGTAGAGGGTGCTGTCGTTGGCCATGACGACGCCGTCGGCCCAGACGACCTCCGGAGAGCGGACCAGGGTCTCGATCTGCCCCGTCGTGTCCATTCTGGCGAGCCCTCCGTGTTCGATGTCGGTGATGTACAACGTGCCGTCCTCGTCGATGGCGATGCCGTCGCTGAGCGGCTTGCGGCCCACGACTTCGATGCGGTCGCTGATCTGTGGGTCCGTCAGCGACGCGTCGCGTAGAGCGCCTGCGGGTACGCGAAAGAGGGTGTCGTGGCTCATCGTGGCGTAGTACAGCCAGTGCCCGTCATGGCTGAGGGCTATGCCGTCGACGCCCACCTGGAAGGTGATGAGGCCGCCGGCGAGCCTGTACGGCCCGCCCTGGGCCTGAATGACCCAGTCCTGCGGGAGCGTCGAAGGGTGGCCCTCCAGCACCTTGCGGGCGGAGCCGGAGACCACGTCGAATACGATGATCGCCCCGGGAGTAAAGGTGAACAGCCCCGTATCCGCGAGGTAGATCGTATTTCCGTCTGGCGAAACGCGTAGGTCCTGGGCTACCGTAGCCATCCCGTCCTCGAAGGCATGTTCGAAGATGAGTTGATCGTTGGACAGGTCGAAAGCCAGCAGGCGGGTGGGGCGGTCGTCCAGGCCGGCGGGTTCGATGAGCCACAACCGGTGTTGACGATCGATCGTCATCCCGAACACGCCGTTGAACGATTGCTGGAAGGCCTCGTTCGGATACGGTATCGGCTCGCCGTCGATCAGCTCGAAGAGTTGCGGTTCGTTGAATGCCGCCGGCTCGGAGATGGGATGTGTATTAAAAAATATACGGCCGTCCGCCGAACTCGCCACATTGCCGGGCGGCCGGTCCAACTCTACCAATACACTGAGCGCTTCTTCAGGCAATACGGGGGCGGTGCTGATGTCCGGGTAAGGGGCGCCGCCGCCAAAACGCAGCTTTATTCCGATAAAGGCCGCAATCAGAACGAAAAGTAAGGTAGCGAGGCTCCAGAGGATGATTTTTTTCATGGAAGAACAGGATGAAGCGAATAACCGTTCCGAGCACCTGCTTCGCAGGCCCGCGAGCGCGAAGCCCTTTCGGTCAGGCATTAAATAGAGTGCGGATCCGCGCAATAATACATATAGCCGGCACAAATATACAGCGGTCGTTGCGCAATCCCGTCAAGAATACCGTGTTTGATGCCTTCTCGGTCCACGAATCCAGCTTCATACTTTCGCTGATACAGCCGATACTCTATCTACAGGACGCATAGACCAGGGATGTTTCGATACGTTTGGCCTGCATCTTGCATCCGGTCTCGTGCATCCATTTCACCTTCACCGAGGTGATCCAACCGTGTGATCAATCCTCGAAGACGGGATCGAAATGGGTATGCCGGCAAACCCTGGCATGCTGCTTGTTTATGGATAAACGTTTACAGCAGATGTTTAATGCTCGAAAGCTGCTCTGGAAACCTCAGCGGAATCCAGGGATTCGAGGAAGAGCGTATCATAAGTCCGCCCCCCGACAGACCCTCGATGGTACGACGTATTACGGTGGGCCCGATTTATGCTGCTGCTCGTACTCCAGTTAAACGGGCCGGCTATCGTCTTCCTGTTTAATGTATGTACTGAATGTCGTGAAAACGTATCCTATTCTGTTAGCGTTGTCGTTTGTCGTGCTTGTGGGCTGTCAGACCAGGGTCATCGACAACTCGACGCTCGTCGAGGTCGAGGGGGTCAGCTTTGCCAGCGAGGTGCTGCCGATCTTTCAGGCGACCTGCGGGGGTACCGGGTGCCATATCGGTGAATCCGTGGGCGGCGTCGACCTGACCAGTTATCAGGCCACGGTGAACAGCATTTCGGCCAGCTACAACGCCCCGCTCGTCGTGGCCGGCAATGCAGCCGCGAGCCCGCTGGTCGACAAACTTCTGGGTACCCCTCAGTTCGGTGCACGCATGCCCGACGGCCGTCCCCCCCTTTCGGCCGAGCAAATTGCTACGATACGCGCCTGGGTCGACGAAGGCGCCGAAAACAACTGACCCGTCCCCCTATCCCGAGGCCCAGGCCTCTGAGTGCTGACCCCTCACCCCTACATGGAGAGCCCCCTTTTCATTCAACCTTATTGACCTTTTTAACCTGACCCGTCTTCGAGCGGTTTATCCGGATACGACTATGAAGTTGCGTATATGTACCGGCCTCCTCATCAGCTCCTTTCTTATGGCCGCTTCCGTCCAGGCACAGTCGTTCATGAGTGCCGACGGAACTGCCACGTTTACGTCCAGGGTGCCCATGCATACCTTTACCGGAACCTCCCGGCACCTGACCGGACAAATCGACCTGTCCAAAAAAACCGTGGATTTTTATATCGACCTGACGACCCTCGATACGGGGAACAAGAAGCGGGATAAGGATATGTTGATCACGCTCGAAACGGATACGTACCCCTTCGCCGAATTCTTCGGCGCCCTGGTTACGGAGTTCGACCAGAGCAACTGGGCGACCCAGCAGGTCAAAGTGGTCGGCGACTTCAAGATCCACGGCGTGACGCGCCAGGTCGAAATCGAAGGAGAAATGCAGCTGACGACGGAAGGGCTGCGTGTCGTGGCCTTCTGGACGCTGAACCTGAACGACTTTGATATCGTTCCACCGAGTCTCCTGGTCATGAAAGTCGACGAAGTGCAGGAAATTCGCATCGAGACGATGTTGGCTCCGGTCAACAGTTGACTCGGGCCATCGATTCATACTACTGGTTTACAGTGTCAGCCAATCAATGTCAGTGTAACAGTGCCGGTTCGCGGTATGGAACGTGTTCGCCCCCTGATATGAATTGAGAATTATTCCCTCTGTATGTCCAATCCAATTCGTACTCCCGAAATACTGGTAAAGCTGATATTTTTGCTGGCGTTTACATCATCGGTGGCTCAGGCGCAGATGCCCCGCCAGCGCGTCGATCCGGGCGGGTCCGTCGACGAGGCATTCTGGGCCATCACCCTGGTTCACGTCAACAGCGCCACCAACCTGGCCCGCAGAAACCTGAATTTCAACATCAAACACTCCTTCGGCCTGGTCAACAACGGGGTGGAGGACCTCTTCGGCCTCGACGCGCCGGCCAACATCCGTTTCGGGCTGGATTACGGGCTCACCGACTGGCTGTCCATCGGCATCGGCCGGTCCAAGGAGGGTAAACTCTACGACGGGCGTTTCAAACTGAACGTGGCGCGGCAGCAGAGGGACGACTATGTCCCGGTCGAGGTGGCGCTCTTCGGAAATATGGCCGTGACGACAATCAAGAACGGCTACGATCTCAAGTTCGACCGGTTGAGCTACATGGGCGGTCTTATCGTAGCCCGGAAGATGTCGGAACGGCTCAGCCTTCAGATAAGCCCTATGGCCACCCACTTCAATACGGTAGAATTGAACCGGGATATCGACAACCAGCTCATCGAACAAAAACACTACCACCTGGCTATTGCGTTCGCGGCCCAGCTGGCCCTCACCGAGCGGATGGCGTTGCTCTTGGAATTTATCCCGATTCACGGCGACCGGTCCGATCAGACGGTGGATACGTTTTCCGCCGGGTTGAACATCGAGACTGGCGGGCACGTCTTTCAACTCTTCTTTACTTCGTCCCAGGGCATGACGGAACAACACGTCATCACTCAAAATATCGACGATTTTTTTGCCGGCGACATCCGCTTCGGGTTTAACGTACACCGTATCTTTTCGTTGTGACGAACCCCGAACACAGGCCCCCGGCCTCAATTCGTCCAGAGACGATCTCGGAGGTCCATGAGGGTAACGACCCAGATGTGGGGCAGCGTCAGCACGGCAATGAGTACCAGATACAGCCCGATGAACCCATCCAGGGACGAGGGCGGGACGGGTACGAGGTAATACAGGCCGGCCAGGAGGGCGAGTGCGGCCAGGGTCGTGGGCCACGCCGCCAAGGCAAACTGAACGAGATCCCGGTAGGTCAGGGACGTTTGTAGGCGAGGCGCTTCCAGCCTCATGACACGCAGGATGTGCCTCATCCCGTGCCAGAGGCAGAAATAGACGCCTATGGCCAGGACAGGGTGTACGAGCGAAAAGAACAGGCTGAGCAACGCAATCTCGAGCAGGTCGATGTACCACGAACGATGGAAGGCGAACGAGCTGACGAGGTAGACGGCCGTCACCGCGTAAAAAAGGAGCCCTGCCCAGAGACGGGTCGTATCCGAGAACAAAACAGCCACGGAGGTCAGATCCGTGGCGCCCAGGTTGCTCACGACGGCGAGCGTCACCTCGCGATACACGCCGGGAAAAGCGAGGAGAGGGACAAGCATAGGAAGCCCGCCCCGGATAAACGCGGCAGCGCCGGCATGCCACTTCCGGCTGTGGTGGTCCCGGCCGGTGAGAGCGGAAAGACTGTAGAGGTCGCCCTGGCCCCAGTGAAACCACGTGATCAGGATGAACAGGAAGAAAGAGAGCAGGGGGGCGCCCCACCACACGACCGCGTAGAAGCCGGCCAGCACCAGGTAAGGAACAATGACAAGCGCGAGATTCAACAGGCTGAATGGCCGGCCGCGCAGAGTGAGCAGCACCCGGTGATCGGCGGCTCCATGGGGGAGGCCGATCAGGACGAAGCTGGCGATAAAGGGGACGTATACCACCCACTCGGGCATGCGGTAGGTGAACAGAGCGTTTATCGTCGCTAAAGCAGTGACGAGCCAGGATCCGAGAACGACCGTTCTCTCCATCGTCGGCTGCAAGATAGGAGGAGCCGCGTGCATCGTACCGGCCGAATGTGAATTCGAAACATCCATCGTCATCGAAAGACGGGAATCACCGGCTGATCCAGGCCAGCTTTTTGCGGTCGAAAAATGCGATGAATGCGTCCCACTTATGAACGCTGAGCAGGAGGCCCTGGACGATGAGCAGGTTCGTCACCAGGAAAAACACCGCCTCTTCGATGGGAAGACCGAACAGGTGCCAGCCCGTCGTGTATCGCTCCGAGATGTACCAGATCCCATTGCCGATAGCAATGCGGTCGGCGATCCAGAGATAAACGGTGGGGAGGAGAGCCGCCGTCAAAAAGATGTTTCGCCGGGCCCACAGGTAGTTCCCGCCGTATGCCCACTGGAATGCCAGGATCGGGCAGGCCCAGACCAGTATCAGAGCGAGATAATAGGTGGATTCCTGGCCGAGCAGCAGCAATCCGAACAACGACGCGTACGTGTAAAAGAGCGTACCTGCCCAGTGCGCAGCGCCCGAATGCACTGTTATGTGTTTTCCGTCTACGGAGGAAGACGAAGCCAGGAGCCGGTATAAAAACAGGCCTGTCAGCAACGGCTGGAGAACGAAGAACATGTATTCTTCGATCGGGACGTACCCCCACGTACCTAAAACACGGCCTTCGCCGTACCCCCAGACGCCGGTCTCGACGAGCATGTTATCCCAGGGCGTCGTATAAACAAAAGCGATACAGGCGATGACGAGCAGCGATCCTACCGCTTTCGGGGTGGTGTAAAAGGGATCTTTCCTGCCGAGCCAGGCCAGAAGCAGCAAGGGAGGAACCAGAAAAAGCAGGTGAAACTGGAAATACGTCATAGTCTCGGAGATTGAGTGCGCGGGTCGTGTGTTAACCCCGGTAGGGAAAGCTGGCTCCTACGCCGAGGAAGGCGCCCATGATGGCAAACCATAACCAGGATTCGCGGATGCCGGTCATCAGCTCGGGGCCGCCTTCGAAGAAAGAGGCCAGGGCGCCGAAGCCGACGCCAAATAGCGCGCCGCCCAGAGTCCCTAAAACCGTATTGGTGAGCAAGAATGAAATCGGAGGCATCGTTTCGCGCTGATCGTGTTCAGGTGGGTTTTTTTTGTCGGACATAACTATTCAGAGGCGGCCAGGGGTTGGTGACAACCCCTGGCGCCTTCAGTGCTGAGAACGTCATACAGAGAACGTCAGTACAGAGAACATCGGTACAGAGAGCGACAGCACACGTCAAGCCTGTGCTGCAACCGTAGCGGGTGTACCAATCGTCCAACCGTCCGCTTCTGTCTTCGCACGAGCGATAGCGTAAATCATGACGCCATATCCCGCTTTGGCAGCTACGTCAGCGATACAATAGCCAACCTGGATCGCGATTTCCGCGCCCGCACCGGAAAGACCGATGAAGGGGGCCATGTACGTGATCGGGTAGAAGCCCCAGGTGAAAAGCAGCAAGAGCCGGATGTTCTTGAGAAGCACCTGGGCCCGAGGCGGCTGGTTGTTGATCGCTTTGCCAAGTTCGCCCCAGAGGACAAACAGGATGTAGGCGAACGGAATCGAGCTGAGCGTTCCCCAGAGTGCGCGCGTACCGTTGTCGGCCGCTATCTCTCCGGGATACCCGAGGGCAATCATCAGGCCGGAAGCGATGATGAGCCTGGAGAGCAAGCTGCCCTGGCGGTCCCTGGTCAATCCCATGACCAGCACGAGCTCGACCAGCAAGAGGGGGACGGTCAGCAACCAGTCAACGTACCGATAGGCGTCGTTGAAGGGTTCACCGGAAGGCTCGTACACACCACCGACCAGCGTGTACGCAGCTTCCCAGCTGCCGAAAATACGCCAGTAGTGGTATGCAGCAATACCCACTACGAGCGCCGATACCATCATCGAGGTTCGGTATTTCGGAGCGAGGTTGCTTCGTGACATGATAAAAAACGCGAAGGCAGCCAGCATACTGGCTATGGTGAAGGACAGCATGTTGTAAACCAGGCTGTATTCACCAATCGAAAGAGTGGGCAAATCAATCATAGTGTGCCTCTTTATTTAGTGATGGCGTTACGCGAACTGTGCACGGAAGCCTGGTTTACGCGGCTTTGCAACCATGCAAAGTCGCTCTGGCAGCACGTATGCGCATCCGGCGCGTAACATTTGTTATTCATGTAGAATTCAGAAGTTGCTCGATGCACGCCTGAGAGCGGTTTTTGTCGAACGACATCTTAACTTAATTGATGATGTTACGCGAGCTGTGCACAGCAGCCTCGTTTGCGCGGCTTTGCAACCATGCAAAGCCGCTCTGGCAGCACGTATGCGCATCCGGCGCGCAACATCTGTTTGTTGTAATAACCGACAATCTGTACCAGTAATAGTCGATTTTTGTGAAGTAAATGTAAATTATACACTATTAATACGGTTATTATAGTGTATTTGATCGAATAAATGTCTGGGGATGAAGAATGTTCGGCTCCAAAGCGATTTTTTTGGATGAACGCTCGTTTGCTGGGGAGGGATGGGACGCGTAGCTTCTCGCAAAAAAGAATGGTACCTTGCGAACAATACCGTATAGAGCGGTTTGAATGGAATGAGCGTTTCACCTTTAGTCACGGAGAGTGTTTTCGATGAACAAAGAGTTTTCCGTTCAGGTGGCAGGCCTTGAACACATTGGGTACGCCGAACAGATATGCGCCTTGATCGAAGAGGCCGCGCAACAGCGAGGGACGGGGATTGCGAAGCGCAAGCCCGAGTACATTCGGGAGAAGATCCGCGACGGAAAGGCTGTTATTGCCCTTTGTGGTGAGGAACTGGCCGGCTTCTGCTATATTGAAACCTGGAGCCACGGGAAGTACGTGGCCAACTCCGGGCTCATCGTCTCCCCGAACTTCCGCAAATCGGGGCTGGCTCGCCGGATCAAAGAAAAAGCCTTCGAACTATCGCGCGAGAAATACCCCGACGCCAAGCTGTTCGGCATCACGACCAGTCTGGCGGTGATGAAAATCAATTCCGACCTGGGCTACAAGCCCGTCACATTTTCTGAGCTGACTACGGACGAGGAATTCTGGAAAGGGTGTCAGAGCTGTCCCAATTACGACATCCTGACGCGAACAGAGCGCAAGATGTGTCTGTGTACGGGCATGTTGTGCGACCCAGATGCAGAGGCGGCGGCCGAAGAGAAGCGCAAGAAGAGCGAGGAGGAGGGGGAGCGGCTCTCGATGAACGCCTGATCCGGGCGGCCGTCACGACTGGTTCACGACGCACCGACCATGGGCATGATTTCGTCGATCGGCCTGCGGTCCGCGAAGGCCCGATTCGACGCGCCGACGGCCTCGTTCTCGACCGCATTGAACCGTTCGATGTCTTTGGAGAGGTTGGCGAGCTGCACCGGTTCCTTGGCGTTTTTGTCCATCATCTCGATGATCTCCCACAGGCCCTTCGTGATCTCGACGAGTTTGGCGGAGCGGTTCTGCTCGGCCTTGATGAGCTCTTGGAGGCGTTGCGTTTCGGCGCGGTACGACGCGTCCAGCTTGCACAGAAATTGATACATTTCTTTAAGCGCCAGCGAATGGAGTTCCTTTTGTTTCGAAAGGTGAGCCAGGTGTTCTTCGAAATCGCTCATGCGCTCTTCGAAAAACGCGTTGGGGCGTGGAGAGGGATTGTGTGAATCGACTTTGCCGGCGTTCTGGTCATTTACTACACGGTTGTCCGATCGAAAAAGTTTACGGGTTACCATATCAATGCTCCCTTACTTTGCGTGCAAGTTTCTTGCTGAATGAAAGAAGTGCGAGTTGGCATGGGGGCCCCGCCCGAAAACCTCGTCTGAGCTTGCCTGTCAGAATACTGACCGGCTTCCGTTGTCCGCTCACGGGTTCCTGGTAGACAGGCGGTAAGGGGAATGCTCTGAATAAGATGTTACGCGCCGGATGCGCATC
>CAZGHT010000129.1:0-12091 GCA_964525535.1 uncultured Rhodothermaceae bacterium | reverse complement strand
TGGCCGTTCAGCTTTAATCCCTTCTTGTGGGTGATCATCATCGGGATTTGCGTACCGTCCTTTGAGGTGTAAAATACCTGTTTCGAGACGTACTGTTCAGGATCGAACATGACGCCGTTCCGTTTGTAATTTTCGGACGTTCCCGAGGCCACGCCATACGCATAAATTGTACTCGGTGTGATGTAATCCTGGTAGGTATAGTACAGGGTTTCGTCTTCCCATTTTCCACCGAATCCGTATACAGAACCCTGCCCGGGCAGCTCGATTTCTTTGATAAGCTGCCCATCCACGTTGTACTGATAGATCACGGAGAGGGCGTCCTTCAGGTATTTTGCGAAGAAGAAGCCGCCCCCTGTACTCACACTCAAGGGTTCTTCTTTTTCAGGGATAACGTCGATCCAGTTGTCTCGAGCAGGATCGGATGCGTCCACTTTCACGAGTCGTTGATTGGGGGCCTGATAGTTGGTCTGGATAAAAAGGGTCGTCCCTTCTGAATGCACCACGTAATGGTCGTCTTCAAAGTCGTCCACGGCAGGCAGGATAGGCGCATCCGGCGTGTTCAAATCCTGAATATATAATTCATTGCCCGATGTAGATGCGCGTGCCATGATGACGAGCCAGCGTTCATCTTCCGTCACGTATCCGGAGATCACTCGACGGGGCGTCTCCGCGCCACCGAAGATCAGCCGGTCGTCCTCCTGGGACGTCCCGAGGCGGTGGTAATACAGTTTGTGGAATTCCGTCGTGCCCGATAATTCGCTTCCTTCGTCAGGCGTATCGTACGAGCTGTAGTAGAAGCCCTCGTTGCCTTTCCAGGAGACGCCAGAGAACTTCACGTCGACGAGCGTATCTTCAATGATCTCCATATTCTCGGTGTTCAGCACGATGACCTTGCGCCAATCGGAACCCGCTTCGGAGATCAAATAGGCGGCCAGACTGCCGTCCTTCGTGAAGCTCAATCCGGCCATGGACGTCGTGCCGTCTTCTGAAAAGGTGTTGGGGTCGAGAAAGATTTCCGGTTCGCCTTCTTCTTTCTGCCGGTACACCACGGACTGATTTTGCAGTCCATCATTTTTGTAAAAGTATGTATACGCTCCCTCTTTGAAGGGGGCGCTGTACTTTTCATAGTCCCAGAGTGTTTCCAGGCGATCCCTTATCGCATTGCGAAAAGGAATCTGCTCCAAATAGCCAAACGTGACCTCATTCTGCGTTTTCACCCAGGCTTCCGTCTTTTCAGAGCGGTCGTCCTCGAGCCAACGATAGACATCGACTACGTCCTGCCCGTGGTAGGTGTCTGCAACAGCGTGCTCTTCTGTATCGGGGTACGTTACGGGGATTATCGGGTTTTCTTCCGATACGGGACGATCGGTATTCGAACAACTCATCATCAGGAGAAGGAGCAAAAGGGTTGGTACAGGTAGGGGTGTAGATTTCATGGGTTTTGCATGCAGCCGGGGGAGGAATAACAGGTGAGTCAATATAACGAATAATCTCGGCGAGTTCGTCAGGCGGCATATAACACCTCTCCATATTTTTCGGCCTGACGGGTGATGGGGTTTTTTTGATCTAGAGAAATAAGATCGAGTGGTATCCGTAGCGTTTCCTCAAGGCGGGCAGCCAATATCTAGATCTACGTGCTCCCTATTCATGCCTATGATTGTAATGTTATTTTTAGAATTTAGGGCGTGTGGGCATTCATCTGCATCCGCTCTTTTTCGCCGATGTTGTGCATCGCTGCGTACCATTCCTCGCGAGATACCCCGCATCGCGTCTCGGAATGCGCCTTGATCTGCTCAACATCCATCAACAAAGCGCTGGCCGCCGCTAAATGTCCACACGCCCTTGCACGTGAGTTGTTCATAATAGCACAAAAAGAAAAAGGACAGCCTTCATATCAGTAGGCTATCCTTGAATAAAATTGACTTCAGAAGCTCCCCGGGTAGGAGTGGGCTGGGGTTACACCTGGTTACGCTGGGTTCGGAAAGTTGTTGTTTTCGTGGGTTTTATAGGGTGGTTGGTGTCTCGGGGTCTTACGCTTGGTAGCGCTCAGTTACGCTGGATGCGCTAACATTTGGGCTAACACTGATTAGCTAATGGTATACAAGTTGTTTTAATCAGATTGAGTGTCTTGAATGTGAGAATCATTTAGATGGTTAGCCTTTTAACATCTTAGGTCGTGTAGACAATTAACAATTGTTCTTTGAAGTCGATTTCAGGATTAAAACCCTGAATCGATGCAATATTACGAGATAACCGACGAACAATGGAGCCGAATCGAGCACTTACTGCCTGGTAAAGTCACCGATTGTGGCCAAACGGCAAGTGATAATCGTGGCTTCATTAATGCCATCATTTGGATGGCGCGAACCGGTGCACCCTGGCGTGCTTTGCCCGAACGCTTCGGTAAATGGTACTCGGTCCATAAGCGCTTCAATCGCTGGAGCCAAAAAGGTGTTTGGAACCGTGTCTTCGAAGCGCTGCAAGATCCAGATTTTGAGTGGATGATGCTTGACTCAACGAGCATTCGCGCTCATCAACTTGCGGCTGGGCAAAAAAAGCACAGGCAAAACTGAAGCACTTGGCCGAAGCCGCGGTGGCTTTACCACAAAAGTACATGCAGCCGTTGATGCGCTTGGAAATCCGCTCAAATTCACGCTTACGCAAGGGCAACGCTCTGACATCACACAGGCCAAGATTCTCATGGAAGGCTACCGGCCGCATTCCTTTATCGGGGATAAAGGCTATATGTCCCAGTTCTAACATAGAAGCAACCTACAAGATATCTCTGATTTATTGATGCGCTTTTTTATGACAGTTTCCTTACTCGATATCGCTTACGGTAGCGCACTTTTTCCATTACCACACCCTCTAGCATCATCACTAACTGGTCCCAACTGACTCGACGATCTTGCATCGTCGTATCCGGCCTCTCAAGGTGCCTTCTTCGAGTCGTTTGTAATAGAGTACAAACCCGCTACGGTCCCATACCAGAAGCTTTACGTGCGTACGGCGACGGTTTAGAAAAATGAATACATCCCCTGATAAGGGATCGCGGTTTAGTTCTCCTCGAACCAGGCCGCAGAGGCCATCGAAGGATTTTCGTATGTCGGTTGGCTCACGGCACAGGTAATAACGATGAGATGGGCCAAAGGTAATCATCGAGGTGTGGATCGCAGCAGTTCACGCAGATAGGCAGCCGGTACTACGCGATCAAAGCGAAGACGGATCCCGCCTGGATAACTCACTTCCAGACAAGCATCGCCAGATGTTGCTGGTGTGATTTGAACGAAGGATGGAGGCGGCTCGCCCTGGTCAGATCGGTATTTCTTGAGCCAGTAATTCAGAACAGCGACCGAGATGCCTGCTTCGTTGCAAAAAAATTCCTGCGTTTGGTCGGAAGATAGATAGGCTTCAATGACCGGGTACATTTGAGTAGATGTGCGTTTCATTGGTATCGTGTTTAGTTACGACACCAAGTTCCTTTCATTCTGGCGACATTACAAGATGTACTTTACCGGGTGGTTACGTTTCCGTTTACAGTCTGCGTTGCCTGGATTGGTCAAGCAGCCACTTGTAAAGACTTGGAGACGCACGAAATGTAGTTTGTCTCAATCGATCCGTAGCTTCCGAAATGTCAACAAGGCCGCGTATGCCGGCTTCATTCAGCACACCGAGTGTACCAGTAACGCGTAGTCCTCGCTGACTTGCAATCCTACGGGCCGCCCGTTCATCGAGAATAATCAGATCGGCATCGAGCTTTTCGGCGAGCAGGATTGCTTCTCGTTCGCCACGGTGGAGTGCTTCGAGTTCCTTGTCGCCGTCTGAATCGATTTGCACTACCTGCAGCCAATCTGGTGGCTGTGCGATCCATTTCCTTACAGTTTCTGGTGTATCAGTGTCGGATAGCTCTTCTCGGACGGCATACGGAATGGAGATGGCGCCAAAGAGTTCATCCAGTATATCGACTGCATCGATCAGCACGAGGTAGTTGAGCGGTGAGGTGTTTGAAACGACGATCATTGGCCGGTCACATCCCGGATCGTTTCCATGTCACTTGTCAGATCTTCCTCTGTATAGTGAAGGAAGGCTTGCTTTTCATGTAGAAATGCTTCAGTCTCACTGCGGGATCTATGTCCGAGCAGACGTCCCACTTCCGTTGCCGAAAGTACTTCTTCTCGATATGCCTCGACAGCCAGGGCTTCGAGGGCACGGCGAGAGGGATTATCCCAACTGGCCTGCAGCCGGCTCATCAAGTCTTCTGGGAGGTTGATTGAAATAGTCATCGGTATACTCTGGAGTTAATCGCACAGGCATAAGTATCAAAACGCTTCCATTCAATTTATTCTCCCAATATACTCAGGGAGAAGAAGAAATCACTCCTCTATAACGGATGTTACGCATCTGTGCGTAATCGTTTTGCCCGTACGGCTTTGAATGCGCTCAGGTAGGTAAAAAACGGCTGCATGGCAGTCATTCAAAGCCGGCAAAACAGGGTGCTGTGCACAACCTGCGTAACATCACCTCTATAAGACGAATTGACTCAGGAAACAAAACCCATTTGCGCTAACAGTGACAAGTTGGTATGAAATCGAAAAAGGCGTAACCCATTGCAGTGGGTTACGCCTTTTGTCGAGTAGATGCTCCCCGGTTAAGTATGGCCTGTAGGATACTGGTGTCCACTGGCGTCTACTACGGGGACAATTTATAGAGATTTATAGGGTTTTGCTATGTATTAGTGGGATTAGAGTCTACTGAGATCCACTGGGAGTCCCTGACAAAAACCCTGACACTGAAAAATTCCTTATGTGAACCTGGCGATGAGTGATATGGCTAAACATAGTTTGAGAGTATGCGTATTTTATATATAAAGACCTGAGTATAGAATAATCCTTGTAATGGTTATTGAAGATATCATCCATAGAGATCCCGATATATTAGGTGGAACACCTGTATTCAAGGGCACGCGTGTGCCTATCGATTCTTTTTTGGATCACCTGAAAAGCGGTATAAGCCTGGAAGAGTTTCTAGAAGATTTTCCTAGTGTGAGCAAAAAACAAGCTGAAGAGTTTTTAGAATTAGTAAAGAAGATCCTGCTAGATGAGTCGCCGGCAAGTGCTGCTTGATGAAAATATTCCTCGGAAGCTAAAATTTCGCCTTTCATCCAATGTGGATGTTGCTACAGTTACCGAACGAGGTTGGAATGGGATAAAGAATGGGGAATTGCTTTCAAGGGCTCAGTTAGAATTCTCTGTATTCATAACTATGGATCGGGGATTACCCCATCAGCAGAATTTAATTGGTTATGAGATAGGAATTTTACTCCTCAACGCTTCGAGTAACAAATATATAGATTTACTTCCTCTGATTGATGAGATCAATCAACAAGTTGAGTTGATAGGGCAAGGAGAGGTTGTACACATTTATTCAAAGAGTTTATAGAAATGAAAAAGGACGACTGAGTAGCCGTCCTATATATGAGCTCCCCGGGTAGGATTCGAACCTACAACCCTGCGGTTAACAGCCGCATGCTCTACCGTTGAGCTACCGAGGAGTAGCGTAGAGGATGCGTAAACTACACACGCAGGCTCGTGTTTCCGGGGCTACGCATAAAATTCCCCTACACGGTGATGTGCGCGTCGAGTATGTCGCGGAGCACCTCTTCCAGGTCGGAGACGTCCGGCGGGCCGTACAGGACGTGGTCGTGATCCAGCGCCGGCGCCTCGCCGTCGCCGGCATAAATCAGGCACGGCACGCGGCCGTCGAGCTCGGGCGCGCTGGACACGTGGGTGTCGGCGATGACGACGTGTACGCCCGGCAGGTCGCCCAGCAGGGCGGAGGGCGCGGCGTAATCGGGCGTCAGGCCCAGCGACCGGCACAACACGTCCAGCCGGCGGCGGTCCTGCCCCGACAGCAGCGAGATCAACACGCGCTTCCCGTACAACGGGTCGACCGCCTCCTCGGAGGGGGCGACGACGCCGGCCGCGTACGGCACAGCGACGCGGAAGGTCGAGCCGATACCCGGGCTGGACTCGGCCGAGAGGGAGCCGCCCAACAGCTGGCTCATCTGATGCGCCAGCGTCAGCCCGATGCCGCCCCCCGTGAAGGTGCGCGTGCCGAAGGCGGCGCCCCGCTTCAACTCGTCGAACAGGTGACTCAGCTTTTTGGCGTCGATGCCGATGCCGGTGTCGTACACCGAAAAGACGAGCCGGCCGTTGGCCTCTCCGCTGCGCCGGACCTCCAGGAAAATGAGGCCGCTGTCGGTGTATTTGACGGCATTCGAGAGCAGGTGTTTGAGGATCTGCCCGGTCTGGTTGCGGTAACCCTGGATCTGAGGGGGCACCTCCGGCGACACGAACGTGCGTATGCCCAGCCCCTTCGCCGACGCTTTGTGCTGGATCGACTTGAGGGACGCTTCGAGCAGCTCCTGCACGTCGAAGGTCGTCTGCTCCAGGATGAGGGTGCCGGCCGCCACGTCGGCGAAGGTGACGGCGTTGTCGATCAGTTCGAGCAGGGCCTGGCCGCTATCGAACAGCGTATCCGCATAGCGGGATTGCTCCTCGTTCATCTCGGTCGAAGCCACCAGGTGGACGAGGCCCTGGATGCCTTCCATGGATGACAACGCCTCGTGGGCCATCGCGGAGAGAAAAACGCTCCGCTCGCGGGCCGTTTGCAGCTCCTCCTCTCGCGCCTGCAGCAGCGCGGCGCCGGCTTCTTCGATGTGCTGCGTGCGGGCGGCCACCTGTTCCTCGATCTGTGCCTCGCGCTTCGCACGTGCCCGGGTGCGCACGCTCGCAATGACGTACAACAGGATACACGCCCCTCCGAGTACGGACCAGGCGAACCAGCCGGCCTGCCAGAAAGGGGGGGCGATCACGAAGTGTACGGTGGCCGGCCGCGTCGACCAGTGGCCTTCTCTGTTTTGCGCCCGGACCTGGAACGTGTAGGCGCCCGGGGCGAGGTCGTTGAATACGACGCGTGCCTGAGCCGTGATCGGCGACCACGCCGGCTCCAGCCCTTCGAGGCGGTAGCTGTACCGCAGCTGGTCGGGCGCGAGGAAGCTGAACCCTTGAACGGTGAGGGCGATGTCCGTGTCCCGGTGCGTAAATCGGATCGGCGAGCCGGACGAAGGGGACGGCACGCCCGGTTCAGGCTGCCATCGGGATCGGATCGAGGTGACGGCCACGGGCGGAGGCAGCGCGCGGGCGGATTCTTCTTCGAGGGCATATGCCAGGAGGCCCTGGTTCGTGCCGAACCATAACCGGCCCCTGTAGTCCGAGAGCACGCTCTGCGGCACGCCAGTGCTGCTGGTGAAGTACTCGAATTCGGGGAACGCCCGGACCTGCCTGAAGCCCCCATTCCGATACGCTTCGCCGTCCAGGCGATGGATGCCTTTCGTCGTGCCGATCCACAGCGTCCCGTTCCGGTCGAACTGCGTGAAAGTGACCGATGCCCCCTGCAGCCCGTGCCGGGCGTCGAGGGTATCGACGACCGACGCTGCATCGGGATCGAAGCGCAGCACGCCGTAGCCGGCCGTGCCGAGCCACAGGTCGCCCGAAGCGCCGGCTGTGATGGTCGAGATCGGGTAGTGGGCCAGGAGGTGCGTGAGGCCGGACTCGTTTTCGTCGAATGCATACAGGCCGTTGTGCGTGCCGATCCAGAGATGACCCCGGTGGCGGTAGAGGGCGGTTGGGGTGTGGGGGCCGAGTCGCAGGTGGTGGGTCGTGTCGGAGCGGACGCCGTGGACGCCGTGGGTGTTGCCCACCCAGAGGATCGAGCCGGCCAGCAGGGCCGTCGGCGGGGCGCTCAGGAGGCTGTCGGACGAAAACACCCTGCTGAAGGACCGGCCATCGAAACTCACGAGTCCATCGCCGGCGCCGATCCAGACCGTCCCGTCCGGCGCCGTTTGGATCGTGCGGATATCTTCCAGGTATGGGTGCTGCGATAGCCGGTACGCCGTGACCTCGTCTCCGTCAATGCGGTACAGGCCGTCCGACGACGTCCCCAGCCAGAGGGTGCTGTCGGGAGCCTGGTGCAGGTGGGTATACGACTGCGCCGGCAGCTCCCCGTACGCGGCCGGGTTGCGGAAGGCCGTCTGCACCAGCTGAACGGCGCCGCGCCGGCCGAGGCCGGCCCAGATCGACCCTTCGTGATCTTCGAGGAGGGCGCCGGCCTGCCAGGACGAGCCTTCCCAGTGGTGGGAGACGGCCAGGTTCTGGTCCAGGCGGAAGAGGCTGCTGTCCGAGGCGATCCAGAACGTCCCCGACCGGTCTTGCAGGAGGGCGTTCACAGGTACCGGGGGCAGATGGTCCAGGGCGATGGCGCGGCCGCGGCGGCGGGTGTCGAGCAGCAGCCCGATCCCCTTCGGCGTGCCGGCCCAGATGCGCCCTTTGCGGTCGGCCATGACCGTGGTGACGGTCGAGTCGGGCAAACCCTCGGCCACCGAATAGCAACGGAGCTCGGCCGGCTCGACGAGGCAAAGCCCTCCGGCGGTGCCCGCCCACAGACGACCTTTCGGGTCGACGGCCAGCGACCGCACGTCGGCCGAGGGCAATCCGTCGACCGTGGTGATGTGCGACACGGTTTCGCCGTCGTGGCGGCTCAGGCCGGCGGCCGTAGCGATCCACACGTCGCCCGAAGGCAGTCCGGCGAGGTCGTGCACGGTGCTGCTGAGCAATGCGGCGGAATCGTCCAGGGCGGTCAGGGCGTCTCCGGACAGGATGTAGAGGCCTTCTGGCGTCGCCACCCAGAGGCGGCCTTCACCGTCTTCGGCGAGGCTGCGCACCGCCGGGCCGCTAACGCCGCCATGGAAGGGAAACGACCTGAAGTGCCGGCCGTCGTACCGGCTCACCCGGCCGGATCCCCCGAACCACAGGTAACCCCGGGTGTCTTGGTAAACGGAAAACACGCCCGGTTGGGGGAAACCTGTTTCCAGGCTGTAGGTCTTCTCGATATAGGTTTGAGCGGGTGCAGGGCGGGGTGCGAAAGACCAGAGAACCCCCAGGATCAGCGCGAAGTGGGTTCCATACGTCAACCAGCCTGCGTTCATAGAAGCCAGGCGCTGCCCGTGGGAGCAACGTGTTCGTTCGAGATTGTGTGCGGGGCTCGCAGGGGAATCGCGTGCGGGATGCGAGCGTATCTCGTGTACGTATCGGCGAAACGGGAACGGGCTTTAGGTTACTGGATGCTGGTTTCTGCAGGCTGGACTCCGGACCCTTTATCCCGGGCCCGGGACTCAATCCTTCCACACGTTGTTCGTCCGGTCGATGTCCGGGAAGTAGCCTTCGGGGTCGATCTCCACCATCGTGATCGTGCCGGGGTCGAAGGTGAGCGTCGTCTCGCGCGAGCCTTCGAGCCAGACGTCGACGTCGACCGTTTGCTGGGCGGTTTGCCCGCCTTCGTACGTGACGCGGACCGGCATCGGCATCGGGGAGAGGCCTTTGTCTTCGATGGTGACGAAAACGCCGTCGCTGTTCTGCTCGACGGCGCCGACGGCCTGGTCGAGCGTCCAGGTTTCGAAGAACAGGCTGGTCCAGAACCAGTCGAGGTCCTGGCCGGCGACGTCCTCGAAGGTGTTGAAGAGGTCGTACGGCGTCGGGTGTTTATACATCCAGCGGTTGGCGTATTCTCTATAGGCGGTCATGAACGTATCTTCGCCGATGACGCCGCGCAGGGCGTGCAGGGCCACCGAGGGTTTGTCGTACGAGGCGATGCCGCGGGCGGACGTGCCGTAGGGGTACTGGTCGCCGTGCCGCATGGGTTCGACCTCGAAGCCTGTGCCGGCGAGCCGGTAATAGGAGTGGCGCTCGGGGTTCCACACCTCGTCGTCGTCCCAGAAATCCTGGTTGGCCAGGCTGGTATTGAACGACGTGAGCCCCTCGTCCATCCAGGTGTAGGACTTCTCGTCCTGGGCGACGACCATCGGAAACCACATGTGGGCGATCTCGTGGAAGGTGACCCCGAAGAGGGAGCGCTCGTTGCGGCTGCGCCCGATCAGGGTCATCATCGGGAACTCCATCCCCCCGCCGATGATGCCCTCGACGGCCGTCATGTGCGGGTAGGGGTAAGGGAAGAACATGTCGGACAGGAATTCGATCGAATACTGCCCGAACTCGGCCGAGCGTTCCCAGGACTGCGCGCCCGGCCGGTAGAAGGCGTGGATCATGGATCGATTCTCCGTGCCGTCGCCGTCGCGATCGTTGACGTTGGCGGTGGTCGCGTCCCAGATGAACTTATCCGAGGCGCCGAAGGCGAAGTCGCGCACCCGGTCGGCCTGGAAGTGCCAGGAGTGTGTGCCGGAATCGCTCTCCGTGGTGGAGACGCCGGCCCGGCGTTCGTCTTCCGTCACGACGTGCACGATGTCGCTCGTGGTTGACGCCTCCTCCAGGCGGTTGCGGGTCTGTTCGGTCAGGACCTCCTCCGCGTTTTGCAGTTCCCCGGTGGCGGTGACGAGCCAGTCGTCGGGCACCGTGATGCTGACGTCATACGAGGCGAAGCCCATGTAGAATTCGCCGTTGCCCATGTATTGATCGGCTTTCCAGCCGTACAGGTCGTCGAACATGGCCATCTGCGGGTACCAGTAGGCGAGGTAGAAGACCTCGCCGTCCTGCCCCATCCGAGGGGCGCCGGCTTCAGGCACCTCGAACGACCAGTCCATAGAGAGGCTCACCTGCTGCTCCGGCGCCAGGGGGGCGTCGAGGCGGATTATCATGAGTGTGCCGGAGATCTGGTAGCCGCCTTCGTTCAGGCGGTCCCGTTCTTCGAGGGCCGTGTCGTTGAGCATGACGTTGGAGACCGTAACGCCGCCGGTCAGTTGCTGCGGGCGGTTCCGCACGGCGCCTTCCCTGTGCAGGTTCTGCCGGAGGTGGACGACCAGGAAAGGCATCAACACGGGGGAGCGGTTCGTGTATTGAATCGTGCCGCTGCCGGTGAGCCGGGTCGTTTCCGGCTCGAGGGTGGCTTCGAGCGTGTAGGCGGCCGCGTTGGTCCAGTAGTTCGGGCCGGGCGTGCCGTCGGGCGAGCGGGTGCCGTTGATCATCGCCTGTTCGAACTGCGGGGAGGGGATTACCGGGTAGGGGACGGGCCGGCGTTGCTGGGCGTATGCGCTCAGGGCGAGGGATACGAAGAGAACGGCGAACAGGAACGATTTCATGGCCTGGGGTGAGGTGTGCTGAGGAATATTCGTGGTAGTCAGGGAATGCTGTATAGATGTCAGGCCCGATTTTGTTCTCCCAGGAATCCCAGCGAGCGGTGGCGCGTTAGACGTGGTCCTTTACAGGCCCAAGTGGCGGAATTGGTAGACGCGCTACATTCAGGGTGTAGTGGGGGCAACCCCGTGGAGGTTCGAGTCCTCTCTTGGGCACACGCGCCGGCTTCGTTCGAAGCCGGCGCTTTCTTGACTGCCCTCGCCGGTCCCCAGCGAATAGCCTCTAGAGATTTTTACCCCCTTACCCCCGGTAGATCGGGTATAACTCGGTGTATAGATGCGGCGGATTCGATCTTTGATAACCTGATCATGTATCCTATCTTAGAAGGCGCTTACGATCATGTATTGCCCAAGCTCAGCCCGTCATGCCGGAGTCCAAGGATTTCTTCATCAGCTATAACAAAGCCGATCTCAAGTGGGCGGAGTGGATTGCCTGGCACCTTGAAGAGGCCAGATACACCGTGGAAATACAAGCCTGGGATTCCACGTATGGTGAGAACTTTATCGCCTGGATGAATAAGGCGAGCATCCACTGCGATCGTACTCTTGCTGTTCTTTCGCCTGACTATTTGACTGGCACGTACTCCGAGATGGAATGGACCACAGCTCTCAGAGCAGGCAACCTTTTAACGGTACGCGTACAAGACTTCGATGTGGAGGGACTGCTGGGTCCCATTGCTTACATAGATCTTGTCGGGAGCAGAGAAGAAGATGCCCTTCAAAGGCTCTTGGATGGTGTTAAAAAAGGCCGGCGAAAGCCGAGGCAGGCGCCCGATTTTCCGCTTTCTCGTTCTGTGAGAAAGCCTGAGCGGTTTCCTGGAAGACGTCCTCCAGTTTGGAACGTCCCCTTTAACCGCAATCCCAACTTCACCGGACGCGAAGACCTCC
>CAZGHT010000128.1:9200-12152 GCA_964525535.1 uncultured Rhodothermaceae bacterium | reverse complement strand
CCGCTCGCCTCCACGTCGTACGTGTACGCCTGGTTTACCTCGACCGTCGTCACCGGCATCGACGTGATCTGGGGCGCGATCCCCGTCACCGTTACCTGAAACTGCTGCGTCGCGTTCGGGCTCACCCCGTTCATCGCTTCCACCGTCACGTCGTACGTCCCCACAGCCGGCGGCGTCCACTGGATGAGCCCGGTGGTTGTATCGATCGTCATCCCCTGAGGGCTCTCCGACAGCGCGAACGTCGGCGACGGATTTCCGCTCGCCTCCACGTCGTACGTGTACGCCTGGTTTACCTCGACCGTCGTCACCGGCATCGACGTGATGACCGGGGCGGTCGAAGTACGGAGCTGTAAAAGGTCATACACGAATACGGCGCCAGGTACACCTGTTTGTCCGGGCGCCCCGACAAAGGCCAGGCCACCCTGCAAAGCCAATGAACGGCCGAAGGCATAACTATCTGCTTCATCGGTCAGAATCACTTTGTCCCACTGGACCCACTGGTTCCCCTGCCGCTCGAAGACATATACGGAGCCGCTATTAGCGTCATCCCCGGGCGCCCCGACGATCGCAAAAGCATCATCGATAGCCACTGTCGCCCCGAAAAAATCGCTCTGTGCCCCGTCTGAAGGCGTCAGCTTGGCTATCTCGACGACTCCCGTATCGGTGAGTTCATACACATACGCAGAACCCGAATGGGTCCCGAAGATGTTATCGGAATAAGCGCCGATGATGATGCGCGAGCCATGCATCGAGACGGCCCCCCCGAAGTTTTCCCCGGGCGTTGCATCGGACGCTGTTATTGTTTCCACGATCTCCCAGGAGCAGCATCCCTGGCGCTCCAGGAGATAGACTGCCCCAGTTTTTGAGCCCTGGCCCCCTGCTCCGCGCGCACCGATGAGAGCCCGGTCGCCGCCTATCCAGACGGAGTGTCCGGCCCAATCCCCGGGATTCTGTCCGGGCTGTATTCGATCGAGAATTTTCCAGGACGCAGTTCCCGAAGCCGCCTGCGCCGCTGAGCCGTTAACAAAGGGGGCGTTCGCTTGCTGATTACCCGTTCCCAGGTTGTCGAAGACGTGGACGTACCCCTTGCTGGATGAGCTTCCCGGGTCCGAAGCCATGGCAAAATCGCCACTGATTCCGACATCATACCCAAAGCCAGTGGTAGTGGGCGGCATTTTGTGCTTGGCGGGAAAAAACGTGTTCGTCTGGTTCCAGCCAGCGTTGGTTCGCTCGAAGAAGTACACTCTGCCTGCGAGCGACCCGAGTGTACTTCTGCTGGGAGCGCCTATGACGGCCCAGTCTCCATCCATGGCTACGGAGTACCCGAAACGGTCACTTACCGAGCCACCATCGGGCGTTAATTTGTCCGTTTGCACCCAGTCGATACCCTGCCCTTGAAATATATAGGCCGAGCCTGATTCGTCTCCGTTGTCGTCGTCAGCGAACGCTCCGATGACCATGTAATCACCGCTTACCGCGATGTCAAAGCCAAAGAAGTCATCCGGGGCTCCGTCGCTCGGCTCAATCTTCACCACTGACTGCGCCTGCCCCCCTGGCGGCGCCTGAAAAAGAATGAACAACAGAAAAAATGCGATGCGATAATTGAGAAGAGGGCCAGATATGTGGAATAGTGTCATGTGTGTGGATAGTCGCTATAGTGTACATTCGTGGGTCACAAATGAAGTTTATCGCGGGGCACACATGTATTTTTCGTGGGGAGGTGCACAGTTGCCGACGTCCTTTTCCTACCGGCTCTCGTTACGGTGATGTCGCTGATAGACGCCCCGATCAGGCTGTCTCTGAATAGATCCCGTCGTCATCGTCTACCCATGCTCCGATGAGGATGTAATCGCCGCTAGTGGCAATGGCTGAGCCAAACACATCCCATCGGTTATATCATCGGGAACACTCTGTGCTGAAGACTGAGCCTGTACAGTTGCCGGAACGCGAAAGAGAACGAACAACAACAACCAATGAATAGATAGAGCGATGACAAAGGCACGATACCGAGAAATGAGATGTCGCCATGGGTGTAGGAAGTCACAATAGGTTGCATCCGTGGGTCACTAACGTCGTTTTTCGTGGGGCACACATGCGTTTATTGTGGGGCGTTTCCTGCACTGTCGCTACAGAAGAAAGGCGCCGAGGATTTTTCTCAAAATATCGCAGCCTGCCATTGCCCCCAAATCCGTTCGATATAACGCTGTTGAGAAAAAGGTTTATCGAGAAGAAGAGGTGAGGCATACGTCGAGTTGCTCCAAATAAACAGGCCTGCGATCCTGATTACCCATAACTTTCGCAAGGATGCTGCGTAACAAATACTCTGGCATGATCCAATCCTCGCTCTTCTATGCTCGTACCTATGCAATATCCTGGTGAGATGGAGAAAAAGAACAAAGAAACGGCTTACATTCTCTGGGCCTGCGGCATATTCCTGGTGAACGGCCTGCATCGATTTTATCTCGGCAAGATCGGCACCGGCCTGCTCTGGTTCTTCACCTTCGGCCTGTTCGGCATTGGATGGCTCATCGACGGGATCACCCTCGGCAACCAGGTCGACCTGGTCAACTATAGAAACCAGTCGCTGCTGGAAAAGGATACCTCACGCCCTGTTAATCACGTCTATCACGTACAAACCGGCACCGAGGACGGCAGCTACCCCCGCTCCAGCGCCCGTCCGGTCGACGCAGACGAAGTGCGCCGTTCTCCCGAACAAGAGCTCAAACACCTCACTCAACGGCTGCGCAAACTGGACAAACTCTTCATGAACGAGTTTTTGTCCGACGAAGAGTACGGGAAACAGAAAGATTCGATTCTAAAAGATATGACCTCGGTCGTCAACGACGACCACCCCGAAGAGGCGATCATGCTCTTCGCACAGCTCCGCGAAGAAGGTGTCATCGACGAACGAGACTTCACCCGCGTGAAAGGAGTGCTGTTGTCTTAAGAGTG
>CAZGHT010000128.1:7433-9100 GCA_964525535.1 uncultured Rhodothermaceae bacterium | reverse complement strand
TGCAGAGTGAAGAATGCAGTAGAGGTCGACGATTCAGGGTCTAGGAGTTATCTCACTCAGCATGTCGATGTCGATGCCGTGGATCCGCATTTCGATCAACTTTTCGACCGGCGGCTTGAACCCGGCTTCGAGCACGTCTCTGACATAGCTGACGCGGACCCCGTGAATGCGCATCTCGATCAGCTTTTTCACCGGAATATCCGTGTACCCCAGTTCCGCGAGGTCTCTGATGTACCCTGATTTGACCCCGTGGATGCGCATCTCAACCAGCCGGTCGAGGTCGAGGTTGGGATACCCCAGTTCGGCCAGTTCTGCCATATAATCTGGGTCGACGCCATGGATGCACATCTCGACCAGCTTACGGATGGGGATATCTTCGTAGCCCGTGGCCGCCATCGCCTCGATGTAAGCAGGGCTTACCCCGTGGATGCGCATTTCGACGAGACGGTCCACCGGAGGGGTCTCGTAACCGAGCCCGGCAAGCTGCTCGATATATTCTCCCGTTACACCATGGACGCGCATGGCGATGAGCCGATCTATAGAGAGGCTCCGGTAGCCGAACCCCTGAAGCATTCGGATGTACTCCGGCGTTGCTCCGTGGATGCACATAGCGATCAGATCGTCGTAGGCGATATCTTCATACCCCAGTTCGTTGAGCTCCTCGACCAGGTCCGTGGTGACGTCGTGGACGGCCAGCTCGAGCAGCTTGCCCGTGGTCAGATTGCGGTAGCCGAGCCCATCCATGGCCGCCACGTAGGCATCGTCGCTCGTGAACACGAACGTGCCGGAGCCGGCGTCTCGCACGAACTGACCGCGGAACTGGAGGGCGCCGGCTTCTCGGGCCAGCCGGAACTGGACTTCCGTCGTGCCATCGTGCCCGGATACAAGTCCAAGGCCCTCGAGGTCGCCAACCGGTACGCTGAAGTTGTATCCGTACCGTTCATCAGCCGATTGTGCGCGCAAGGTGATCCACAGGTGCTCGGACACCCCACGCCAGCGATGATTCTGAAACTCACCGATCCAGGTGCCTTCGATGGGATCCGCGCCCGATTTGAGAAAAAACGGAGTTGCCGACGCCGTCAACAGCAGCAGAAACGCGCCTGCTATCTTCAGAGAAACATATTGAGAAATCATAATACGTATAGATTTTAGACACGCACGAAGCGACTGCCAAATAGATGGGCTGCATTTCAAGAACGTCCTTGCTTGTCTATTTTCGTCGATTGGAACGCCCTGCAAGCATCCAGGTACCAGCATCCAGGTACCAGCACCTAATTCCCTCTCATCTCACGGATGTAGTCGGCGTCGACGCCGTGTTTGCGCATCTCGATCAGCTCATCGACAGTGACGTTGTCCAGCCCGGCGCCCAGCATCTCCCGCACGTAGTCTCCGTCGACGCCGTACTTGCTCATGTCGATCAACTCGTCGGCGCTCACGTCGAGGCCGAGCTCGCGAATCTCACCGATCAACTCTTCGTCGACGCCGTACTTGCTCATATCGATGATCTCGTCGACAGAAGCGTCGAAGTTGTTCTGGCGAACGGCTACGATCAGCTTTTCATTGACGCCGTACTTGCTCATGTCGATCAACGCATCGGCGCTCAGGTCTGTGTAGCCGTATCGGCCGAGGGTCTCGATGAGTTCGTCGTCGACGCCGTACTTGCTCAT
>CAZGHT010000128.1:0-7333 GCA_964525535.1 uncultured Rhodothermaceae bacterium | reverse complement strand
AGCCGTATCGGCCGAGGGTCTCGATGAGTTCGTCGTCGACGCCGTACTTGCTCATATCGACCAGGTCGTCCATCGACAGATTCGCGAAGCCGGCATCGCTCAGGCTGGCAATCAGGTCCTCGTCGACGCCGTACTTGCTCGCGTCGATCAACTCGTCGGCGGACAGGTCCGTATAGCCGTACCGGTCGAGCGTCTCGATGAGTTCGTCGTCGACGCCGTACTTGCTCATGTCGACCAGGTCGTCGATGGACAGCGCGTCGTAGCCGGCCGCGTTGAGGCTCTCGATGAGGCGCTGATCGACCCCGTACTTGCTGGCCTTGACCATTTCGTCGACCGTCAGGTCCGTATATCCATTCGCTCTGAGCGTTGCCACCAGGTCATTGTCGACGCCGTATTTGCTCATCTCGATGAGGTCGCCGGCTGAGAGCTCCTGGAAGCCGGCATCATTCATCGCCCGCACGAAGCCGGTATCCACGCCGTATTTGCTCATCTCGGCATACTCCATGAGAGACTGGGAAGTATATCCGGCGTCGCGCATGTCGCGGATGAAGTCGGCATCGGCTCCGTACTTGCCTGCCGAGACCAGTTCGCGGTAAGTGATGTCCGTATATCCCATGTCCTTCAACGCCCGGATGAACGCCCCGTCCACCCCGTACTTCCGGAGTTGTATGATCTGGTCGATCGTCAGGGAATCGATTGGCGTGTCGGGGAGGTCCCCGTGGCCATGCCTGAAGGAAAACTCCATCTCTGGAATTTCGATCTCCGGAATTTCGATGTCTAATTCGGGGATCACAATCTTGGGGACGATGACCGGGGGAATTTTCACATCGATGTCCGGAGCGATAACAGGATCGACATCTACGTCCGGGGAATCCACGCCTGCCATCCCCGGGTATGGCGGCGCCTTCGGAGGACCGACCTTCTGCTGGGCCTGCACGGGCCTCAGGATAGCCAGAGGCACAACGATGCACGCAACGAGAGACAGCGTCAGCGCGGTGCCGGCCGCATTCAGGTCCCTGTGGCGCACCGGATCGAGGATGGACAACAGGCGCCCCTCGAGTTGTGAATACCGCGCCATAGAAACAGCGGCGATGGTCGACCATTCCGCCTTCCGAATGCCTCTGGCGGTTTGCAGCAGGGTTTCCGCATAGTGCGACGGATCAACGCCGAACTTCAACACCTCGTCGTCGCAGGCGCGCTCCCGTTCGACGCGAAGACGCCAGGACGCCACCCAGACCAGCGGGTTGAACCAGTGCAGCGCGCATGTGATTTGCGTGAACAGATGCAGCAGACAGTCGCGGCGTTTGACGTGCGCCAGCTCGTGAATCAAAACGGTCCGGCGCTGCTCCTCATCCCATTCGCCGGCGCTGCGGGGCAACACGACCGCCGGACGCCAGACGCCGACGCTCATAGGCACCGACGTCCAGTCGCTCATACGCAGGCGAACCAGTTCCTGTATGCCCATACGCTGTTGAATCGACTCCAACAAAAAATGCCAGTCGTCGTCGTGTACCAGTTCGGACCGCTTGACGAGCATGTATGCGCCGATGTGGGCGATAACCAGCCGGCCCAGAATGATGAATGCTCCGACGAACCAGATGACGAAGGCCAGGGTAGTCCAGTGGAGATCAGCCAGAGCGGACACGTCCACATCAAGGAATGCCTTCATGCCTTCGGGCGGAGATTCTGCCACAGCCGGCGTCGGAGGCGGCTCAGGCGCCGGTGCAACAGGTGGGGGCATCGCCTCGGACTCGAGACGCGACCAACTCGAACCGCCTTCCGCTGCGGCCGGCACGCGCAGCACCCGCTCTGTGCCCGGCAACACCTCGACCTGCCACTGCGGAAGCACCGTAGACAGGACGGGCAACAGCATCAGGCTCAACAACCCCGAACACCAGACCAGGTACCGGACGGCAGCCGAGCTTTTGCGCAGCGTGTAGGCCAACAGCCCGGTCGCCGATAGGATCAAAACGCCTTTGAGCGTCAACGTGGCGATCTGTGCAAACCAGTACCCCGTTTCCGCTCCTCCCAATAGTGTATCGAAATATGCTTGCATCTTACTTGTCTTCTTGTTCTTTTGCCCGCTCGATCATACGTGCGAGCCGGTCCAGATCTTGTTCGGATAGTTCGTTGCCTTTTACGTCCAACAGGGCAGCGACCGCGCGTTCGGCAGAACCGCTGAAAAAGGCCTGCATCATGTAATCTATCGCAGAGCGGCCGGCCTCGTCGGGAGAGATCGTGGGTTCGTAGATATACCGCGCTCCTTCCTTGCGGTGCTTGAGGTGCCCCTTTTCTTCCAGAATGCGGAGCATGGCGCGCACCCCCGAATAACTCGGCGGGTTCGCGATGCCTTCCTGAACTTCGGCGGCCGTCGCCTCCCCCTGCCGGTAGATAAACGTCATGATCTGACGCTCGCGAGCGCCGAGGTCCATGGGTGATTTGTTTCGCTTCATTGTTTTCGTCCGTCGTGTCATGGCCGGCGCCCAGGCTGCAAGTGCTGTACGCCGCCGCTGTGCTAGTATTCTAGCATGTTTACGAAGAAAGTACAAAAGAGATGCGCAAAGAGCAAGACAAGATGCTAATTTTTTAGCATTTAAAGCACTCCGAGTTCTCCGGCACAACGTTCCGCCGCCTATTGCGCCTTCAGGCAACTCGGATGTGCCCCAAAAAGGCACGGGAGAGCGAGACTGACTGCACCTCAAGCCTTGCAGGAAGGAGTCTGTGTTCTCTCGTGTAGCCCCCGACCTGCGCCAGAGGGGGCATAGCCTGGCCGAGCCCACTGGAAATACAGCAGCAACAGAGCTGAGCGTTTCGACCCCCTTTGACAAATGCGCCAGAAGGGGTCATCGTGTAAGGACGGTGTTACATCCAGCAGCAAGGCCTTGAGGCCCTGTTCGATGCCGTGCAACAGCCCATAGGAAACCTCCAGGCTATGCCCGATGAGGGGGTATGCCGCTGAAGCAGCCTCCGGTCCGAGCTAGAGGCAAGAGTAGGCCCTCGACGAACGGACAGAAAACCACACGGAGCAGCCGTGATGTGGTACGAGAGGGATGGAATGTAGCCCATCCCTCCCTGATTCACCCATCGGAGACCTCAAGCCCTCGAGTCAACTACTTTCTCGACCTTTTTCAGCGCCAGCGCATTGATACAGTAGCGCAGGCCGCTGGGTGCCGGCCCATCAGGGAAGACGTGGCCGAGATGAGCATCGCATACGTTGCATGTCGTCTCGATACGGCGCATCCCGAAGGACCGATCGGAATGATAGGCCACTACGGTTGGGTCTACCGGTTGTCCGAAGGAGGGCCAGCCGGTCCCAGACTCAAACTTTTCCTCCGAATCGAACAGCAGCGTATCGCAGCAAATGCACGCGTACTGGCCGGGCTCGAACAGGCTGCACATTTCTGAGCTGAAAGCTCGCTCGGTGCCTTTTTCGCGCGTGATGCGGTACTGTTCGGGAGTCAACACCTTCTTCCATTCTTCATTGCTTCGCTCGTCTCGACGTGGAGGCTCGGGATTCCCTGTTTCGGCTATTCGAATGACGTCTTTCCAGGTCAACATGATGTATTTCGTAAATGATGATCGCATTTATGAAGCGGACACAGGTGTACAGGCCCTGAACCAACCACAAACGCCTACCCTGTATCCGCACGTTATAGTGCTTTTTACAGGATAGGCGTTACATGTTTCACGGGCCTGCAAAGCAGGTATTCAGACAGGTGTTAACTCGCGAGATTGGATACTGCGCCCGCGAGCATCTGCACTTTACTGGCGTCGCTGGAGCTGCCGGCTGCGTTTTCCAGCTCACCGGCGAGTTCCCTGAGCATGGTCGTGCGCGACGCTCCGGATGCGCTCTCGGCGCTGTCCAGCGTTTCACGCACCGAAGCGACCATGTTTTCGGAGAGCCCCCTGGAACGTTCGAGTTGGTCGACGTAGGCGCGAGCCAGCGCAAAGGAGGGCGGCCATTCGAATTTAGGCTGTCCCTGCGCATTCAGGTAGTCGAGTTCGACGGTGCGCGCCGCTGCGATTTCGTTCTCGGACAGGTACTCGCTCGGCACCAGCTGTAGGATGTCCAGTCCTCGCGCGATTTCCGAGCTCACCAGCAGTCCGTTGTACCAGTACACCGACCAGCTGCCGCCCATGAGCATCTGCGTGCCGTCGACCGGGCCGCGGTCGTGGTAGGCGATTTCGAACGGGTTCTCAGGATCAGTCCAATCGAAGATAGAGATACCGCCCTGGTACCAGGACTGCACCATGACGTCACGGCCGGGGATCGGGATGAGCGAACCGTTGTGAGCCACGCAGTTTTCGAACGGCGTTTGGGGCGCCGAAAGCTTGTAGTAGCTTTCGAAATTCATATCATGGCCGTCGATGGAAAAGATCGCGTTGGCGCCCCATTCCATGGGGTCATCGGCGCGGCATTTCGGCTGGCCGCCTCCGCCCCACTCATCGGTGAAGAGGATCTTGGTACCGTCGTTGCTGAACGTAGCGGAGTGCCAGTAGGAGAAGTTGGAGTCGGCCACAGCCGAGAGGCGCACGGGGTTTTCAGGGTCCTCGATATCGAGGAGGAGGCCATATCCTTCGCAGGCGCCGCCGGCGAGGCCAAGTTCGGGATAAAGGGTGATGTCGTGGCACTGATCAGGGCCGGGGGCCGGCCCATCGGTCTCTTCTCCACGCCCAAACATATTGGCGATGATACCAGGCAGCGCCTGACGGAGCGCCGCGCTATCTGCCGCCGTCGGTTCACCGCTGCCCCCCCTTTGCTGCACCACTCCGCTCAGCATTTGAGCCGCCCATCGATCGGGAAGCACCCGTTCCTGCCCTCTGATCTCTGCGACGAACTTGCCTTCTGCTTTGGCTCTTTCGAGTGCAGCAATATCCGCCGGCGAAGGGCCATGCACCGGAGGCTCGGTAAGCCCTTCGAAAATGCGCGGTGAACTCACGATCGACGCTTGCCGGGGGTTGTCCAGAGGTACTTTGATCACTTCGATGCGAAACAGGGCCGAACCGGGGTCTTCACCAGGGCTCATGTCTGTGCAGCCGGCCAACTCTTCTTCAGGGCGCACAGGGGCTGATCCGGAGACGTAGACGTACACATTTTCGTCGTCCTCAGGGTCCTTCAAGACAGAGTGGGTATGGGAGCCGCGGCACGTTTGCACGTTGGCGACGTATTCGGGATTTCGGACATCCGTGATATCGAAGATCCGGATGCCGCGGAGACGGACCGGGCTGACCGACTCGTCAACGCCTTCGGTGCCGCAGTCCAGGCGCCCTTCCAGCCCTTCGCCGGACACGAAGAGCAGGTTCTCGTACACGGAGACGTCGCTCTGCGAGGCCGGACAGACGTAGCCCTTGACCAGCTCCGGAGCGGTCGGTTTGGAGATATCCCAGATCTGGACGCCATCGTAGTTGCCCTGAATCGCGTAGTTGTCCTTAAATGCGAGATCCGAGTTCGTTTCCCCGATGAAAGCCTCCGGCGGAGGCGTGGTTGAGACGAGTTCCAGGTTCCAGATCGCTTCTCCGGCGTCGAACAGACCGGGTGCGAGGTCGATGCGGGGATCCAGCTCCGGGGTCCTCATGCCGTCGGTGACTTGCATGGTCGGGGTGAGGACGTCCACCCGATCTTCCTCCATGGGGGTCTCGGCGGTTTCGGACGTACTCGCACAGGACGAGACGATCAACAGGCCGGCCAGAAGCAGGCAACTGTATAAGGCAGTAATAGTAGCTTGACGTTTCATTCGAATTTCTAAACGGTTTGTGGGGTAAGTGGAAAAGGCAGGACTCTGTCCCAGACGTTATTCTGCCGCTGTTGCCAGTGGCATACATTCAGTGGAATTATTACGGACTTTCGCCGGGGAGCGCATTCAGCATACGCTTCATGCGTTGAATTTCGGTGGTCTGGTCGACCTGGATGTCGGAAGCCAGCTTAAACGTGTCATCGCCCTGGGCAGCGCCATCCTTGCTGAAGAGGTTATGCACCATCGTGACTGCTCCGGCGTGGTGTTCGATCATGTAGGTCAGAAACAGCCGATCGAAGTCGGTCCCCTCCGCAGCCGCCAGCTCCTCGAGCTGAGCCTGCGACAGCATGCCTGGCATGTGCATGTGATGCTCGCCGACTCCGTGCACCATGAGGTTGAGCCCATCGATGTGGACTTCCGGCACCGGCTGGCTTCGATCGCCGAGCCATTTCTGCATGGTGGCGATCTCGTCCTTTTGCGCATTGATGATGCGGGCGGCGAGCGTTTGCACGGAATTGTTGGCGCCGTTCGTCGGGGCGAGGCGGGACATCACGAGCGCCTGAGCGTGGTGAGCGATCATGCCCGTCATGAAGTCGACGTCGGCCTCGACGAACTGCTGGAGTTCCTGTTCGAGGCGCGCCCGGTAGAGGGCTTCGAGCCGCTCAGCATCCGCGGCGGAATCCGTATCGTTGGAGGTGGTTCGAGGGGCGGTGCTGCTACAGGCCGAAGACAAGGCCAGAACCAACAGCACGACGCATGTAGAGAGAGCGGGAAACCGACGGGGCCGGCTTTGCTTCTGAGAAACCATACTTTCGTGTACTGAACGTGTGTGGAGGGTATAACGAATGTGGGTACGTGGATATTACATAACAGAGGTTACGCGCCGGATGCACATACGTCCTGCCAGAGCGGCTTTGCACACGTGCAAAGCCCCGTAAACAAGCCTGCTGTGCACAGTTCGCGTAACATCATATAATTAACAACAAATGTATATCCTGTTCCGTCATGCCCCTATTTTTGCACGCCCTACCCCACCGGACACTCTCCCTGCGAGATTCGGCGCCCCCTTTTACCGGTTCGCCTCGTAGGCATCCAGGGCGCCTGACACCTTTTGCATCAGTTCCTCGAGCCCTTCACAGGCATTGATTTCGTCCGCAGGCACCAGTTCCTGCACCGCCCCGTCATCCTCCACCAGAATAGCGGGCAACGGAATATCCTGCCGTCCGTAGACCTTCCAGAAATCCTTGCGGTGATAAAAGAGTTTGGGGTAATCCAGGGATTTTAAGAAGTTCTTCCAGGGAAGCAGCATGCCGAAGGTGCCGTAGGTGAAGAAACACAGCCGGCACTCGTAGGTCTCGGGCGAAAAGAATTTGTGGACCGTGTCGTTCAGCGCATTGAACAGGCCATCGTCGGCGTTGTACACAAAAAGGAGTTTCATGGTCAGGGGACATGCTTATTGGGGAGACGAAGTAAGAACAGTATCGTCCGAAAACTGGATCTGTTAGGGCGTGTGGACATTCATCGGCATCCGCTCTTTTTCGCCGATGTTGTGCATCTCTGCGTTACATTCCTCGCGAGATACCCCGCATCGCGTCGCA
>CAZGHT010000127.1:6634-12298 GCA_964525535.1 uncultured Rhodothermaceae bacterium | reverse complement strand
GCCTGGTTTACGCGGCTTTGCAACCGTGCAAAGCCGCTCTGGCAGCACGTATGCGTATCCGGCGCGTAACATCTGTAAATCAATGAAAGTACGCAATCTTTGCCAGGATCTCGTTGTACGCGTTGCTGGATCAAGGGAAATCAGGATTCGAAGAGGACGATCCAACAGCGAACCGGCAGTCTGTACGCGCGACGTTGCGTAACCTGAGTACATCTGTGCACGCGGGTCATCGCTCGAGAATCGTGCGAGCGAGTGTTTCGAATACGGCGTCAACTCCTGTGCCTGTTTTGGCGCTCGTGTGGCGAATCGGCCAGCCCTGTTCCTCGAGCTGGCGCAACTCGCGGTCTTGCTCGTCCCAGGCATCAGGGAGGTCCGACTTGTTCACGACCAGGATGAAGGGTACCGGGCCGAGAGCCAGGCGCACCTTTTGATGAAGCGCGTGCGCGGCCTCCAGGCTCGAGCGCCTGCTCTTGTCGACGACCAGCAAGTATCCGGCCGAACCTTCGACGTAATCCAGTTGCAGCGCCTGAAACCGATCCTCGCCATTTAAGTCCCAGACCATCAAATCCACGGGCTGGTCCTCGAGCACGATCGACTTTTTCTCGACTTTTGCCCCCATCGTCGTCAGGTAATCCTCCGAATAGATCCCACTGACGAAACGGCGCACCAGGCTCGTTTTGCCCACGGCAAACGTACCCAGCATGCTGATCTTTTTTTTGATGATAGGTTTGGGGTCTCGACGAGACGTCGATGACGGGGTCGGGTTAGCCACGTGTATGTGTGAATTTTTTCAGTATCTCGAAAAAAAGGAAACTCTGCGAATAAGAAAGTCCTGGTGTAGCATGATTATACAAAATAAAAGACACTCTGTACGAAGATGCACCGGGGCGGAGCGTCAGGCGACACTTTTTTCCTGTTCTTTATACTGGAGCTCGTAGAGGCGCCGGTACAGACCGTCGTGGGCGAGGAGCTCTTGATGGGTGCCCTGTTCGCGAAGCTGGCCGCGGTGCATGACGAGGATTTTGTCCGCGTCCTGGATGGTAGAGAGGCGGTGAGCGATTACGATGGACGTGCGGCCCATGAGGAGGCGCGCCATCGCGTTCTGGATGATTTCCTCCGTTTCTGTGTCGATGCTCGAAGTGGCCTCGTCCAGCACGAGGATGGAGGGGTCGTACACGAGGGCGCGGACGAACGAGAGGAGCTGGCGCTGGCCGTGGGAGAGGGAGGCGCCCCGTTCGCGGACGTCGTGCTCGTACCCGTGTTCGAGCCGGTCGATGAAGTCGTCCGCGCCGATCAGGCTGGTGGCCTGGACCATGGCTTCTTCGTCGATATCCGGGTTGTCCAGGGTGATGTTTCGCTCGATGGAGCCGGAGAACAGAAATACGTCCTGCAGTACGAGGCCGATGTGGCGGCGCAGATCGTGGAGGCGCATGTCGCGGATATTGATCCCGTCCACCAGGATTTCGCCCCGGTCGATCTCGTAAAAGCGCAGGAGCAGGTTGATGATGGTGGTTTTGCCGGCGCCAGTGGCCCCCACGATGGCGCACGTTGCGCCGGGCCGGACCGTGAAGGAGACGTCGCGCAGGATCCAGTTGGCCTGGTCTCCGTCCCGCGAGGTTTTGTCGTACGTGAACCAGACGTTCCTGAATTCGATGTGCCCGTCGAAGCGGTTCACCTCGGCCGGCCGGTCGGTTTCGGGGAGGGCGTGATCTTCTTTGAGGAGCCCGAAGATCCGCTCTGCGCCGGCCATCGCGCTTTGCAGGGTGTTGTACTGATCGGAGAGGTTCCGGATGGGCTCGAAGAACTGGCGCGCATACTGGATGAAAGCGATCAGCACACCCACCGTGAGTACGTTGTCCATGGCGCGAACCCCGCCGACCCAGAGGACGAGCCCGGTGGCGATCGATGCGATGATCTCGACGGCCGGCCAGAAGAGGGCGAAGTAGAAGATGGTCTTGATCTGAGCCGCTCGGTGGTCGCCGTTGATCGCGTCGAACCGCTTCATCTCCTCGGCTTCCCGGTTGAACAGCTGCACGATGCTCATGCCCGTGATGTGCTCCTGCAGGAAGGAGTGCAGGCGAGCCACCTGCTTGCGGGTCTCCCGGTATTGCTCGCGGACCCGCTTGCGGAACCAGAAGGTCACGTAGATCATCATCGGAAGCGCGGACAGCGTGACGAGGGCGAGCACCCAGTTCAGGGAAAACATGAATCCGGCGATGAAGAGGATCCGAAACAGGTTGCCCAGGATGGTGACGACGCCGGCCGAGAGCACGTCGCTCAACGACTCCACGTCGCTCGTCGTGCGCGTGATCAGCTTCCCGATCGGGGTGCGGTCGAAAAAGCCCAGCGACTGGTTCTGGATGTGGCGATACACCCGGGTGCGGACGTCGTAGATGGCCCGCTGGCCGATCCACTGGGTGAGGTAGCTGTTGATGAACGAGAGGATGCCTTCGCCGACGAGCACCGCGATGAGAATCATGACGATGCCCTGCAGCCCCTCAAGGTCGCCCTCGACGATGTAGTCGTCGATCGCTACCTGGACCAGCTTGGGCCGCAGGGGGCCCAGGAAGGCGGCCCCGAGCACGAGCAGGAAGGCGACGGCCACCCAGCCTTTATAGGGCATCAGGTAAGAGACGATCCGGCGAAAGAGCCTGCCGTCGATCCCGGGCGCTTCTTGTTCGGTCTTGTCTCGGGTTTTGGTCAAAACGGGTCCCTGAGGTTTTCGGTGGAGGCGACGTCGGCGTCGAGGGTATAGCGCTTTAATTCTTTAGCGGCGTCCGTGTTCTTGAATACTTCGCGGGCTTCGCGAACCAGCGGGGCGGCGTCCTTGTAGCGGCCGCTGAAGTGGCCGATCAGGAGGTGACGGGCGCCGGCCTCTCGGGCGATGGTCGCCGCTTCCCGGGCCGTGGCGTGCCGGGTCTGAATCGCCCGGCTCCGGTCCGCTTCGAGGAAGGTGGCTTCGTGGTAGACGAGGTCGGCGCCTTCGGCCAGGCGGACGCTCTGCTCGCAGGGCATCGTGTCGGTCAGGTAGGCATAGGTGGCGCCCGGGTGCGTGTCGCCGACGACGTCCTCCGGCGCCACGCGCCGCCCGTTGGGGGCTGTGACCGGCACGCCGTCCTTGAGTGCCCGGTACTGGACGAAGTCGTGCAGGCCCAGGGCTTTGGCGCGCTCGACGTCCAGGTTGCCCGGGCGATCCCCCTCCTCGAATCGATAACCGGCCGTCTGCACGCTGTGATGCAACGGCCTCGACGTCACCCGGCACTGCTCCGTCTCGTACACGACGGTGTGCTCGGCCTCCGGGTCGATCTCGAGAAACTCGATCTCTATCGACGTCTCGTGGGATTTCTTGCGGGACGGGATCGCTTCCATGTACGCCTTGAGGCCGGTCGGGCCCACCAGCGTCAGGGGGCGGGTGTGATTCAGCAACGTCAGGGTGCTGATGAGGCCGGGCAGGCCGAAGTAATGATCGCCGTGGAGGTGGGTGATGAAGACCGCCTCGAGCCGGGTCATCCGCAATCCGGCGTCGAGGAACCGGTACTGCGTCCCCTCGCCGCAGTCGAACAAAAAGAGCCGCCCCTCCTGCTCGACCACCGTCGCTGAAAAATGACGCTCCCTGGAAGGCAGCGCAGATCCGGTTCCGAGTGGTATGAGGTCAAACATGGATTTGTGTGTAGGATTAGAGGGACATAGGGGGGTAGGAGTCTGCGTGGTCAGGCAGAGCAGGGCATCGAACGATGATTCGGCGTTGGCGCCGTTTATTTCACGTCCCCCCTGTTTACCTTTAATCCTATACCCCTCTCCGTCAGGTCAACTCCGCAATTTCTGCTTCGAGCAGCTGCTTCTGGTACAGGTCGGCATAGAGGCCGTTCTGGGCCAGCAGGTCGTCGTGCGTTCCCTTTTCGAGGATGCGCCCTTCGTCGAGCACCAGAATCAGATCGGCGTGTTGAACCGCCGAGATGCGGTGGCTGACGATGAGGATGGTGCGCCGGCCGAAATGCGCGCGCAGGTGTGCGAGGATCTTGCTCTCGGTATTGGTGTCGACGGCCGACAGCGCGTCGTCCAGAATCAGGATGCTGGGTCTCCGGATGAGCGCGCGGGCAATAGAGCTCCGCTGCTTCTGCCCGCCGGAGAGCGTGATGCCGCGCTCGCCGACAAACGTCTCGAAGCCTTCGGGGAAATCCTCGATGTTGCTCAATAGCTCGGCTTCGTTCGTGGCCTCCTCGATCTCGTCGGGCGTGGCGTCGGGCTTTCCAAAGGCGATATTGTTGGCCACCGTGTCGCTGAAGAGGAAGACGTCCTGGGGGACGTACCCGATGGCCTTGCGCAGGCTGCCGAGCGGGTAATGGCGCACGTCGTGCCCGTCGATCTTCACGACGCCCTCGGTCGGGTCCAGCAGGCGCGGGATCATCTCGACCAGCGTGCTCTTGCCGGCCCCGGTGCGGCCGACGATCGCCAGCGTAGACCCCGGAGCGATCTCGAAGGAGATGTCCTTGAGTACGTAAGGCCCGTCTTGTGTGTATCTAAACCCGACCCCCTCGAAAGCGATGCCGCCGTCGACGGTGCGCAGCCTCGGGTCGGTCAGGGTGCTGTCCTGGATCGCGGGTTCGGTGTCCAGGATGTCGCTGAGGCGTTTCATCGACGCGGCGGCGCGCTGGATCATCGTGATGACGAATCCGAGAGAGGCGACCGGCCACGTCATCATCGTCACGTAGATGATGTACTCGGCGATGTTGCCGATGGTGATGGCTCCGACGGCAACCAGCCGCCCGCCTTCCCAGACGACGATGATGGACGACATGCCGATGAGCATCAGAAAGATGGGGCGCCAGGCGGCGTCGACGCGCGCGAGGTCGAGCATCCGCTTGCGGTAAATCTCGCTTTCTTCTTCGAAGGAGCCGGCTTCGGCTTCCTCGCGGGTATACGCCTTCAACACGCGGATCCCGGCCAGGGCCTCCTGCACCCGGCTCGTCAGCTTCGAATATTGCTTCTGCAGGGCGTCGCTGCGGGCGTGCACGACGCGCGCTACGAAAAAGACGGAGATCGCCAGGATCGGCATCGGGATGACGGCGAACAGCGTCAGGCGCGGAGAGATGACGATCATCGCCGTCAGGGCGGCGACGACGAAGACGAACGCCCGGGCGGAGTACATCATGGCCGGGCCGATGTAGCGGCGCACCTGCTCGATGTCGCTCGTCGCCCGCGTCATCAGGTCGCCCGTAGACTGGGAGACGTAAAAGCTGTAGGGGAGCCGCTGGATGTGGGCGTACAACTGGTTGCGGAGGTCGAACTCCACGTGGCGCGACATCACCACGATGGTCTGCCGCATCAGAAAGGTAAAGGTGCCGCTCAGGAGGCTCAGCAGAATGATGATGAGGCCGAATAGTAGCAGGCACGCGAAAAATTCAGCGAAGAGATACTCCCGGACCGCCGTGCCGGCGAAGAGGTTGTTCAGGCTGACGAACCGGGGGATGCTGTCCACGGCCACGCGCACCATCATCGGCACCGCCACGGAAAAGGCCGCCGAAATCGCAGCGAACAAAAGCCCCGGAACGAACAGCTTCCGGTATTTCCAGAAAAAATGATTCAGCCTCGCAAGCGGTTGCATGTACCTCCCGTACAGGTTCCAGGGTCAGGCCAGATACCGAGCCATTGGCTGGCTCGCTT
>CAZGHT010000127.1:2494-6534 GCA_964525535.1 uncultured Rhodothermaceae bacterium | reverse complement strand
TGGCTCGCTTACCGAAACGCATGGAACCCGCGATGGGTTGCATATGGGTGCGAAGTACATAGTACGAAGTGCAGAGTACCAGGTACTCTGCACTATGTACTCTACATTCCGTACCTCCTCCCTTCTATGCGTCGTAATACAGGAAGAACTCGTAGGGATGCGGGCGGAGGCGGAGCGGATTGACTTCGTTGTCGATCTTGTAGCTGATCCACGTCTCGATCAGGTCTTCCGTGAAAACGCCGCCCTGGGTCAGGAAGTCGTGATCTTCTTCGAGCGCCTCGAGCGCTTCGTCGAGGCTGGACGGCGTGCGCGGAATCGGGGCCAGCTCCTCCGGCGTCATCAGGTAGATGTCGCGATCGAGCGGTTCGCCCGGATCGATGTTGTTCTGGATGCCGTCGAGCAGGGCCATCAGCATGGCGGAGAACATCAGGTATCCGTTGGTGCTGGGATCCGGGCAGCGGAACTCGAGGCGCTTCGCCTTCGGGTTGTTGGAGTACATCGGGATGCGGACGGAGGCCGACCGGTTACGCTTCGACATGGCGAGGTTGACCGGGGCTTCGTAGCCGGGCACGAGGCGGTGGTACGAGTTCGCCGTCGGGGCGGCGAAGGCGAGCACGGCGCGCGCGTGTTTGAGGAGGCCGCCGATGGCGTTCAGCGCGAGGTCGCTCAGGCCGGCATAACCGTCCCCCGCGAACAGCGGCTTGCCGTCTTTCCAGAGCGACATGTGGGTGTGCATCCCGCTGCCGTTGTCTTCGAAAATCGGCTTCGGCATGAAGGTGACCGTTTTGCCGTATTGCTTGGCCACGTTCTTGATGATGTATTTGAACCACATGAACTGGTCCGCCATCTTGAGCAGGGGGGCGAATTTCATGTCGATCTCGCCCTGGCCGGCGGTGCCCACTTCGTGGTGATGGGCCTCGACGACGATGCCCAGCTCGCGCATCACCTTGACCATCTCGCCGCGCAGGTCGTGGTACGTGTCCGTCGGGCTGACCGGGAAGTACCCGCCTTTGTAGCTCGGCTTGTAGCCCAGGTTGGGCTCTTCGAACCGCGCCGTGTTCCAGGCGCCTTCGACGGAGTCGATCTCGTAAAACCCGCGGTGCTGCGTCTGCTCGTACCGCACTTCGTCGAATATGAAAAATTCCGGTTCCGGGCCGACGTAACACATGTCGGCGATGCCGGTGTCCTCCAGGTACGCCATCGCTTTGCGGGATACGTAGCGGGGATCGCGGGAATAATCTTCGTGGGACTCCGGGTCCTTGATGTTGGCGATCACGCTGACCGTGGTGTCTGCGAAGAACGGGTCGATGCACGTGGTCGACGCGTCGGGGATGGCGAGCATGTCGGACATATTAATATCCTGCCATCCGCGGATGGACGAGCCGTCGAAGCCGACGCCTTCTTCGAAGGTGTCTTCGTCCCACGTGTCGATAGGAAAGGTACAGTGTTGCCACGTGCCTAACAGGTCCGTGAATTTCAGGTCGACCATCTCAGCGCCGTGCTTCTTAGCGAACTCGAAAAAATCCTTGGGTGTCATGGTATTAATCGTCATTGATGAAACAGAGGGAATGGACGCCACGCCACATAAACGCCTTGATCTGCGCCATTTGTGTACGAGCTTCGCGGGTCCGCACTCGGGGTGTACAGCCTGTTCGGTTCAGCAGCCTGGTGAATGGCTGAATTAGCTGTTGGGTGCAAAACTACTACACTATATTAGATAAAGCAAAGGATATGTCTAAATATTTTAGGTAAATTTGCCTAATTTTGACATATTTGTCGAGAGCCCCGGATGAGAGAAGCTCGGATATCCAGGGCCGGCCGGCGTGGCGAGGCGGTTGTAGGACGAGGCTAAACGGTTGTTTATTAAGAGTTCCCGGGGAAGGAGAACATCCCGGGGCGGCGGCAGGCCGGGCGGCCTTAAAAAAGGTATGCGCTTATCGCTCTACCCCGTTGATTAAATCGTCTTTGAATAGATTGGTCGGCTTGATGCTGAGGCTCCTCGTCTCTTTATAGGTGCTCAGGACGATGCTCGTCGATGTGCCGTGGACGGAAGGCCACGATTGCAGGTTGGCCAGCAACCGTTCGAGCGTGGTGGTGTTCTGGGTCCGCACCTTCAGGATGTGGGACCCTTCCCCGGTGATGGAATGGACTTCGAGCACCTCGGGCAGAGCCGAGGCCCGCTCTACGAAACCGGAATACTCATCCGAGTTTTCTACCATCACGCGGATGAACGCGGTGATGTCCACGTGCATCCGCTTTGCGTTGACGACGGCGTGGTATCCCGTAATGATGTCCCGTTCTTCGAGTTTTCGCATCCGCTCGCTGACCGAAGGAACGGATAACCCTACTTCTTCTGCAATGCGATTTCTCTTCATGCGGCCTTGCGCCTGCAAGAGCATCAAGATTTTTGCATCGATATCGTCGATACGATCCATTGACACGGCGACCTGTTAATTAATGGCTTGAGTACGTCGGGAATCGCCTAAGAATTTTAGACCAGTGCGCCCAAAGTAAACCATATAAAGGATTAATGCCAATGGATGACTTAAAAAAACAGGTTAAGAATGAGGGTTGATAAGGCCGGTCCGGAATGCCCCGTCAGGAATGATTCCGCAGGTAGACGAGCAGCTGGGATCTGGACAGTTTCGTGATGTACTCCAGGATATTGCGGTGCTCCTGGCTGTACGATCCGCGAGAGAGGCCCGGGATGTAGTTCTGCAGGGCGTCGAAGTACGAGCCGACCGGACGGGCGTCCCGAACGAACTGAGAGTTGAGGATGTCTTGCACGGTCTGGAAGTAGGTCTCGAACGTCGAGAGGCATACTTTCCCTTTTTTCACGTACGATTCGTGCATCACCGTCTGCACCTTCTGCGTGGCCTGCTGGATCGCCTGCTGCACTTCTTCCGGGCGCAGCAGCTGATCGGGCTCTTCGACCACTTCGGCCGTCTCGCCGACGTGCACGTAGGCCGCCCGGATGGCTTGCGCGAAGCCGGTCACAGGGTAGGCGTTGCAGTAATACGGCTGCTCTTCGATGAATTCGGCGAAGGACGATACGAGCTCGTGCGAACTGGCTGAACGGCACAGATAAGCGATCAGATGGGCTTCGAGCACCTCTACCGGCGCAATCGGCAGGCTGTTCATCTCCGCGGTTTCGTCTCCGACGATCAGCCAGGCGCTGCCGTTGTAGCGCTCCATCTGGAGGTTTTCGTCGGCCTTGACGGCGTCTTTGATGTTGCGGATGATTTTGGCCAGCGTCGGGTCGGCTTCCCGGTACCGGCGGAACAGCCCTTCATTGACCTTGCTGAAGATCAGCCGGCGCAACACGATGTAGGTGTCGTGGTCGTTCAACGTCTCCCAGCCGACCGAGTTGAAATACTGATGGAGCAGGTTGAACTGCCCGTTCTCATCGCGTTGGAAGAGATCGGCAAAACAATCCAGCGCAAGATCTTCGAGGGAGAGGCCGAAAAGATGAGGCAGAAGGTAGCCCGAGCGAGCCTTTTTCTGCAAGTAGGCCAACGCCAGACGATAACATTCGTCGACGAGTTCATTTACGGCTGCGCGATCCGGTTGGTCGCGAAGGGTCGAGGCTATTATATGCTTGATCTTCAATCTTCTTCGAAATGTAATGATGTGGTGAGTAGAATTCTTTCGAACGCAGGTACATGATAGATCAGTTGCGAAAAAAACGGTTCAGTCCTGACCGCGTGGGGCTATGTACTTTTGGCTGTATTGCATTGCGCCTTTGGGTCGCCGGTCGCCGGCTTGATTCGTTCGCAAGCATGTACCCTGGATAGCGTTTTGACGGTTTTAGTATTGATCGCCAATCAAACCCCGGAGCGGTTTTGAAATGTCACAAAGCTATGTCTATTCGGTCGTGAGGCTATTCTATTTTATGTCGTTCCTTTATGCTTCGGGATACGCCGCGGGCTGATAAGGAGATGGGGGAATTGAGGGTTTCGAGTGCATGCGTTTTCCCCGGCATGCAGGCTGGTTTTTGCTGGCCCCCGAACCCCGAACTGCGAACTGAAAACTGCGAACTG
>CAZGHT010000127.1:0-2394 GCA_964525535.1 uncultured Rhodothermaceae bacterium | reverse complement strand
AACTGAAAACTGAAAACCAAATCTCCACCATTCTTCATCAATCATCCGCAATAGTATATAATAGAATGCTTACTATTACGGTATAAGCACCGGGAGAGCGGTGAGCAGCATCTCTCGGGGTCCGCTCCTCGGCATGCGCCTCCAACCGGCGAGGGGTCTGGATACGCACAACATCGTCATGAACAGCTTCAATTTAGGGCTCATATATGTTGCCGGGGGAATGACCTCCGTAGCCGATGGTGAGTGGGACGATTGCTTCTTTGTGTCGTAATAAAGACAAGTGGCGTTCATCTTCCCTTAAGCTACACGCTCTGCCAGAGGGCAGGGGCCGTTGTTCAAGGTCCCGTTCTCCGGCCGATACAGGTTGTAACACCATCGCTGGGACGAATCGGTCATTTTACCCATTTATGCCAATCGTATTACGAATATCTCTTTTTCCAAAGCCCCTATGCCACGTCGTCAATAATCCGCTATTGATGTTGCCAGTGCCCGCATGAATCAATATTTCGAAATACTCGAGCTGCAACCCGGTGCTACGCCAGAAGAGGTAAAAACCGCTTACAGAGATCTCGCGAAGGTATGGCACCCGGACCGCTTCAAAGAAGATTCACCTCGCCTGAAGGCCAAAGCCGCCGAGAAGCTGGCTGAAATCAATGAGGCGTACGAGAAGATACGCACCTACCAGGCACGCAACCGGGCCCGCCGGCAGGCGAACCCGGGCCCCGACGAAAGCGGTCACGTCTCCGGGTATCGCCCCTATACGCCGCGCCCGGGGGCGACGGACGCGGGGCAGTCTTTTACGGGCTACAACCGGCCGACGCAGGGCGGCGGCCCGCGACGCTCCGACACCGGATCCGCGCGGCCTCCTTCGAGCCCCTACCGTAGCGGCCGGCAATCCGCTTCGGCTCGTTCTGCCTCAGGCGCGTCGAGCTCGGGCTACGGCCGGCCGGCCCAATCGCCCTACCACGACTCCGGCGGGTCGTTTAACTCGCTCACACACCGGCCCTCGAGAGTGCAATACGGCCCGGCTTATCGCCGGCGCTACAAATATTCGAGAAAGCGGAAGCGCTCCGGCAACACGGTGGCGATGTACCTGGCGATCGTGGCCGTGCTCGCCGTAACGGTGGCCGGCACCATCTTCTTCATCAACCGGAGCAAAGTCAACCAGCCGCTGACCCTCTCCGAGATGCCTTTCGAGCAGCCGGCCCAGGCCACCGTGGCCGTGAGCGAGGCCGGAAACCCCGTCGGCGAAGACCCCGGCGCCGGGCTCGACTCCGCCCACACCCTCCAGCAGCCGTCGGACATCTACGAGCCGTCCAGCCGGTCCTCCAGCGTCTGGAATCAACGCGGCGGGCCGGTCGAACCCGGCAACTTCACGCTGGGCTCGACGCGGGCCGAGGTCCGCACACTGCAAGGGGAACCCGAGCAGGTCCGCACCGGCGTCTTTCGGTACGGGTTCTCTCAGGTCTACTTCAAAGACGGCGTCGTCTCCGGCTGGCACCAGTCGCCCGGCGATGTGCTCAACGTTCAACTCAGCCCCAAGAAGGCGTACGAGGTCGACTATTTTACGGTGGGCTCCGGGCGCGACCAGGTCATTGCCATCCAGGGCACGCCCGATCACTATGGCGACGGCGGGCGCGAGCTGCGCTACGGGGAATCGCGCATCACCTTTCAGGATGACGTCGTCGTTAACTGGTACCAGCACGCGAACGCCCCCCTGAAGGCCCGGCTGATCCCCGAGGTCGTCTCGACCGCCACACACTTTTCGCTGGGCTCGACGAAGGACGAGGTCGTCTCCGTTCAGGGCACGCCCGACCATTTCAGCGAAAACATCTTCCACTACGGGCACTCGGTGGTCGACTTCGAAGACGGGCTGGTCGTCGGCTGGAACGAAGCGACCAACGCCCCGCTCAAAGTCGAGCTCCTGCCCTCCAACCCGACGAGCACCAAGTTTTTCACCAAAGGATCCACCCGCGACGAGGTGATCGCCGCCCAGGGCACGCCCGACCAATACAGCGAACGGATGCTCAAGTACGGCTATTCCACCATTTCGTTCGAGGACGGCAAGGTCGTCGGCTGGTACGAGTCGGCTCCCAACAAGCTCAACGCCCGCGAAGAAACGCAGTAGCGCCCCGGAGTCCGGAGTCAAGTGCTCTCCGTTCGTGGTTCTCCGTTCGTGGTTCTCCCTTCTCAGTCCTCAGCTTCTCGCGGGGCGCCAAAACCTGGACGGCAGCCTTCGAAGACGCTGCGAAGCCCTCCCCCCAGAATTGACGCCCGTCCGTGCCGCTTCGAAGGCGTCCGACCGAAAATGAACCCCTTCCGTGTAACTTCGTCGCCGATCAGAGTGCTGCAGAACCTCTGCTGAAGAGCGTGAGCCGCTCTCAGACTCCTGCA
>CAZGHT010000126.1:0-12669 GCA_964525535.1 uncultured Rhodothermaceae bacterium | reverse complement strand
GAGAAGTATCCGGTCATCAAGGGCCTGGGGGACGCTGGAATGGGCAGGATTTGCTTTTTAACCTCTTTTGCCGTATAATGAATTACTTAGCGAAGCTAGGGGTGCTATACCCACAAACCGTCACGGGTTAGCTGAGAAACACCCTTTGAACCTGAACCGGTTAAAACCGGCGTAGGAAAGCTAGCAGACTGTCCTCCTCTTATCGAAGTGCTACTGGCACCTCTAGCTTCGCGACTCACCACACACATTTGAATCTTCGTGAAGCCTCTATGTCTCAACGCCCCCCTGAGTCATCTGGAGACGGCGCCTCCATTACCCATACATTGGAAAACCCACACGTACGCGCGGCCGAACTGGCGGCAGAGATGACAACCCCGCTGCCGGGCTCGGAGAAGGTGTACGCCGCCGGCAGCCGGCCGGATCTCCGCGTCCCCATGAGGCGGATCGTACAGGACGACACCCCTTCTCTGTTTGGCGCAGCTCCCAACCCCCCCGTTTTCGTTTACGATACCTCGGGCCCGTTTACCGACCCTGAACAGACGGTCGACGTAACACGCGGCATCGAGCCTATCAGAGAGCCCTGGATCCGGGAGCGCGGCGATTACGAGACCCTCGATACGCTGACCTCTACGTACGGCGCCGAGCGGCGCAACGACATGAATCTCGACGCCCTGCGGTTCGACCATCTTCGGGCTCCACGCCGGGCAAAACCCGGGTCCCGCGTCACCCAGATGCATTACGCCAGAAAAGGCACGATTACCCCCGAAATGGAATTCATCGCCATCCGGGAAAACCAGCGCCTGGACGCTCTCAGGGAATCCGAGCTGTGGACGCAGCACAGTGGGTACAGCTTCGGGGCGGCCATCCCCGACAGTATCACACCCGAGTTCGTGCGCCGCGAGGTCGCACGGGGACGGGCCATCATCCCGGCCAACATCAACCATCCCGAACTCGAGCCTATGATCATCGGCCGGAATTTCCTGGTCAAGATCAATGCGAACATGGGCAACTCGGCCGTGACGTCGTCGATAGCCGAGGAAGTGGAGAAGATGGTGTGGGCGACCCGGTGGGGGGCGGACACCATCATGGATCTTTCAACGGGCAAGAATATCCACGAAACGCGCGAATGGCTGCTGCGCAACAGCCCGGTGCCGGTCGGTACGGTTCCGATTTACCAGGCCCTCGAGAAAGTCGGCGGCGATCCGGAAGCATTGACCTGGGAGCTGTTCCGCGATACGTTGATCGAACAGGCCGAGCAGGGCGTCGATTATTTTACCCTCCATGCCGGCGTACTCCTGCGTTTCGTACCATTGACCGCCCAACGCGTCACGGGCATCGTCTCTCGTGGCGGCTCCATCCTCGCGAAATGGTGCCTCGCGCATCATCGGGAGAACTTCATCTACACGCACTGGGACGAGGTCTGCGAGATCCTGGCTGCCTACGACGTCTCGATATCGCTCGGTGACGGGTTGCGTCCGGGATCTATCGCCGATGCGAACGACGAGGCTCAGTTTGCCGAGTTGAACGTGCAGGGCGAACTCACGACCCGTGCGTGGGACTTCGACGTCCAGGTCATGAACGAGGGACCGGGGCACATCCCCATGCACATGATCAAGGAGAACATGGACAAACAGCTGGAATGGTGCGGCGAGGCGCCCTTCTATACGCTGGGTCCCCTCACGACCGACATCGCGCCGGCCTACGACCACATCACGTCGGCCATCGGCGCCGCCATGATCGGCTGGTACGGCACGGCAATGCTGTGTTATGTCACGCCGAAAGAACACCTCGGGTTGCCCAACAAACACGATGTTAGAGAAGGGGTCATCGCGTACAAGATCGCGGCCCATGCGGCGGACCTCGCGAAAGGGCACCCGGGCGCCCAGGTGCGCGACAATGCACTCTCCAAGGCCCGGTTCGAGTTTCGATGGAACGACCAGTTCAACCTCAGCCTGGATCCGGAGCGGGCGCGCGAATATCACGACGAAACCCTGCCGAAAGAGGCAGCCAAGATCGCTCATTTCTGTTCGATGTGCGGGCCGAAGTTCTGCTCGATGCGCATCACGCAGGATGTTCGCGACTACGCGAAGGCTCAAGGGCTCGACAGCGGAGAAAAAGCGCTGGAACTGGGGATGCAGGAAAAAGCGAAAGAGTTTAGAGAAGCCGGCTCGGCGATTTACAAGAAAGCGTAAATACTACCCACTCTACACCCCGAACCCCGCACTCAGTCCGTTCCCTCGTCTTCGGCCGCAAGCTCTTCCAGTATCTTGTACGCCAGGGCGCCGAGAAAGGCGCCGGTGTACGACCCGCTGATCACACTGACGACGCGCAAGCCGAGGGACCAGGAGAGGTGGCCGGACACGAAGGAGCCGATCACACTTCCCGTCAGCGCCCCCACATATTTGGCTTCCCGCTCCAGATCCAGGTCGTCCAGATTAAACTGGTTCAAGAAGTCGAATGAAATGCCGGAATCGGCAAAGTTCGGTCCGTCTGAAGAGCCGTTATCCATATCTCTGAAATTGCCTGTACGAAAGGTCTTGAAAGGGTATCTACATCGGGTACGGCAGGGTCTCGAAAAAGTTTTATCGGTGTGAGTAGGGGCTTAAGATTTTTGCGGCTCAGCCGATAAAATATACAGCAATGAGCCTCAATAACCCCCCACGTTGATCCAATACAGCCCGTATGAACTACCCGGACAATTGCAGTAATGCTGAAGACTATGCCGATGACCAATTGATCTCAGGGACCGTATTTCTGGCGGCCCTAATACTCATGAACGTCATTCTGTTGTTGAACTGGCTCGGTTACCTTTCTTTCGCTTGACCCCCGTTTCTAGCGAGCCCGTTCTACACATCGAGTTTCGCCTCCCGGACACCTCTTGGTTTGTGTGGCGAATCGAAGAGCCCAGCCCCGTAAGGCTGGGCTCTATACATTGTCCCCTCTCGTCATCCCACGCAACGTACCAGGAATGCCTCGAAGGGGCGAAGGATCGCCTCGGGCCCCTGGCCATGAACCCTGCGTTGATAAAATCGTATCCAGCAAATCTGCTAATCAGCATAAGCGCGCGTATGCCAGGCAAAGAAGTAAAAGCCTTCCTGGGACTGGGGTCGAACGTCGGCAACCGGGTTTCTCACCTACAGGAAGCGGTTAGGGAGCTTGCTGCGTGTGAGGACATCGAACTCGTTGCTGCGTCCGCCGTATATGAATCGGAAGCCCACACCCTGAAGGACGCCGAATCGCAATCGCCCTACCTGAATGCTGTCGCCGCTATGTGGACTCACCTGAGCCCTCACGAGTTGCTCGAGGTGTGCCTGAGCATTGAACGGCAGCGGGGCCGGCGTCGAAAGGAGGGCCTGCGCTGGGAGCCACGAACGCTGGATATCGATATCCTGGCTTATGGGGCCGAGCGTCTGGAGAGCGAGGTGTTGACCATTCCTCACCCGCGCCTCGGGGAGCGGGCCTGGGTGTTACGCCCCTGGGCGGATATCGCGCCTTCGTTTTGCGTGCCCCATCCCTACTCGTCCACCGTAGCGGGTTTGCTTTCTGCCTGCATGGATACCGCGGCCCTCGAGAAGACGCCGCACGTATTACTCGATTCGTGACCCTTGATTCATGTTGCTGTATGCAGTACTCTTTTTGATTACCTTTCTCTAACATCGACTTGTCGAGGGGCTGATGGCACATCTGAATCAGGACAGCGCGAATCTGGATAACAAGGACCAGCCGGTCAACCAGCTGAGAGACGACCTCCGCTATATCGTCATCGAAGGGGTGATCGGAGCCGGCAAAACCACGCTCGCCCAGTTGCTGGCCCAACGGTTCGATGCCCACCTCGTGCTCGAACAGTTCGACGAGAATCCCTTCCTGGACAAGTTCTACGAAAACCGGAAACGCTGGGCGTTCCACACGCAGCTCAGCTTCCTCGCCAGCCGGTTCAGGCAGCAGAAACCCCTGCTCGACCGCGACCTGTTCCACCAGGTTGTGATTAGCGATTATATGTTCGAGAAAGACCACATCTTCGCACAGCTCAATCTCGAGGGCGAGGAACTCGAATTGTACGAGACGCTATTTCGGCAGATGTACGTGGGCACACCCCGACCGGACCTCGTCGTATACCTGCAGTCCAACACGGACCGCCTGGTCAAGAACATCAACGAGCGGAATCGGTCGTACGAAAAACAAATCAGCCGGAAATACCTGGAAGAGCTCAACGAAGCATACAACTACTTTTTCTTCCATTTCGACCGCTGCCCCCTTCTGATCATCAATACGATACACATCGACTTCGTCAAGAACCCGCAGGACTTCGAGGAGTTGATCCGCCAGATCCAGCATACCGTGCATCCGGGGACGACGTACTTCAACCCGGAGCGCACCGAAGAGGACAAGACGTAGGGATAGGGCGGGCCGTTTCAGGTGTGCTCTACACGCCGAAGCTGAACGTCAGCGTCGTGTAGCTCTTGACCGGCTGGCCGTTCTGTCGGGCCGGCTGGAACATCCATCGCCGCGCGGCGGCGAGTGCCGATTCCTCCAGGCCGTAGCGCAATTCCGGCACGACCTCCTTTTGTTCGTCATCCGTGCCTTCGTATAAAAAACGCTCGACGATTGTGGCCTCCCGGACGAGCCCCTTCTCGTCGACCAGCACCTCGACGATGACCTCGGCGCGAACCTGCCGGCGGCGCGCGGCGCGCGTATATTCGGGCTCGACGAACCGCAATGGCTTCGGACCTACTTCAGGGGCGGGGCTCGACTGGCCGGCGCCGGGCAGGCCTTCCTGAGATTCCTGAAACAGTTCGTCGGCATATTGTTCGAGCCGCAGGTAAACATCGTCGATGTCGAGTTCGTCCTCGATGATGATGTCATCCGGGACGATTACCGGGATCAACGGCGGAGGGGGAGGCGGGGGTTTCTGGAACTGGCGCGTCGGCTGAATCTCCTCGATGGCAATCACTTCCTGTGCGCGTGTGTTGTAGATGGTGTCGTCGACCCTGTCCCGGTCGAGCCGGGGCCACCACCAGATCGCCGCCAGGAGCGCCAGTTCGGCGCACACGATCGCGACCAACAAACGCAGGTGGTAAGCGTGGAATTGCTCGTATAGGCGATCGACGGATGCTGCCATTTCGGACGATTAAGGAGGGATAACTCGTTGAATTAGGGTACGACCGAGGGCGAACACAGTTTCCCGCTCCACGAATACCCGGGCCCTGCAGGGGTCCCACAAAAAAGGCGGGAACGTGTTGATTAAGAGGTCGTAAAGCTGTATCATTCCATGTTAGGGAGTGCATGCGAAGATAGATGCACCCGTAAGCCCGAAACGTCGTTTGCCGCTTAAGACAACAGACTGCCAAACGTGTTGATCAATCGTTCGTATCGATACCGATTTAGAACTTTTTCCCATCCACCTGACCGTATTGCTGATAGTATTCCTGGAGGACAGACCTTCCTGTTGTGGGAAGGTTTTTTTGTACCCATCGAGTTTGGAAGCGGTCCCGCCATTGTATAATGATTCAAGTATCTCAGGAGGTATATCCGGTGACAGTGCGAAAACCTTGCAAGTTAGCTCTCGAAGACGGACGGGTCGTCGACGGCCTGGCGATCGGCCACGAGGGTGAGACAGGAGGCGAATTGTGTTTTAATACGAGTATGACAGGGTATCAGGAAATCATGACCGATCCCTCCTATCACGGGCAACTCATGATGATGACCTACCCCCACATCGGAAATTACGGCGCCTCGGATATCGATCTGGAAGCCGTGCGGCCTATGATCGCCGGCCTGATCGTGCGCTCTTTTTCGGACTGGTACTCGAATGAACTGGCCGACGAGTCGCTCGAAGCCTTCATGAAAAAACACGAGCTCGTCGGGTTGACGGGCGTCGATACGCGGGCGCTCGTGCGGCACATCCGATCGAAAGGCGTCATGAACGCGGTGATCTCGTCTACCGATCTCGACGACGCCAGCCTGGTGGCCAAGGCCAAAAACTGGCCGTCGATGGAAGGGCTCGAACTGGCCTCGCGCGTCACGACCGCCCGCCCGTACGACTACGCCGAGAGCGGCGATGCCCGCATCGCCGTGTACGATTTCGGCATCAAGCTGAACATACTCCGGACGTTTAAAGACCGGGGTTGCGCCGTACGCGTATTCCCTTCGGATACGCCGCTGCAGGCCGTTATGGACTGGGAGCCGGACGGCCTCTTCTTTTCCAATGGCCCCGGCGATCCTCGCGTGATGCCGGAGGCGATCGAGACGGCGAAGCAGGCGACGGAAACGGGACTGCCTGTGTTCGGCATCTGCCTGGGGCACCAGTTGATAGCGCTCTCGCAGGGCCTGGAGGTGTACAAAATGTACGTAGGGCATCGAGGCGCCAACCATCCGGTGAAGAACCTGGACACCGGCCATGTGGAAGTGACTACCCAGAACCACGGCTTTGCCGTAACCCCCGATTCGGTTCGGGACGACGTGGCAACGGTATCCCACCTCAACCTGAACGACCAGACCGTAGAAGGGCTTCGTTTCAAGCACTTCAAAGGTTTCTCGGTGCAGTTTCACCCCGAAGCCTCGCCGGGACCGCACGACAGCCATTACCTGTTCGACGCCTTTCTGGAGATGGTCGGCGCCCCGGTCCCTGTCTCTGCTCAGAACGGCCGAAGCGATTCGTACTCGATGGTGTGACGGTTAATGAGTCACGGGTGTTACGCGCCGGATGAGCATGGGCCTGCCAGAGCGGCTTTGCACAGTTCGCATGACATCACTGATCAAGCAAGAGAAATACAGAACCCAGATGCCCAAGCGCACAGATATTCATAAGATTCTCCTCATCGGGTCGGGACCTATCGTCATCGGTCAGGCCTGCGAATTTGACTACTCCGGTACGCAGGCGTGCCGCGCCTTACGCGACGAGGGGTACGAAGTGGTCCTGATCAATTCGAATCCGGCGACGATCATGACCGACCCGATCACGGCCGACAAAATATACTTGAAGGATTTAACCACGAAGTCTGTCAAGGAAGTCGTCGAGATCGAACACCCCGATGCCGTGCTGCCGACGATGGGAGGGCAGACCGGCCTCAATCTCGCCGAGAAACTCCAGTTCGAAGGGTTCTGGGAGAAAAAAGGGATCGATGTCATCGGCGTGGATATCAACGCGATTCAGATTACCGAGGACCGGCAAAAGTTCAGGGACCTGATGGAATCCATCGGGATCGACCAGGCCCGCAGCCGGGTGGCCAAAAGCCTGCTCGAAGCGAAAGAGATCACGCAGGAGCTGGGCGGCATCCCCGTCGTCATTCGCCCATCGTTTACTCTCGGCGGCAGCGGCGGCGGCATCGTCTGGTCGCCGGAGGAGTTCGAACGGAAGGTCACGCGCGGACTGGAAATCTCCCCGGTGCATCAGGTGCTCATCGAGGAGTGTTTGTTCGGATGGAAAGAGTTCGAGCTCGAACTGCTGAGGGATGCCAACGAGAACGTCATCATCATCTGCTCGATCGAAAACGTCGACCCCATGGGGATCCATACGGGCGACTCGCTCACGGTAGCCCCTGCGCAGACGCTGACCGACAAGCAATACCAGCGTATGCGCGATGCCGCCATCCGCATGATGCGTTCCATCGGGACGTTTGCAGGAGGCTGCAACGTACAGTTTGCCGTCAATCCCGAGGACGGTCGCATGGTCGCGATCGAAATCAACCCCCGGGTGTCCCGGTCTTCGGCGCTGGCCTCCAAAGCCACCGGGTATCCGATCGCCAAAGTGGCCGCGCGCCTCGCAGTAGGGTACACGCTGGACGAGCTTCCGAACGACGTGACGGGTACCACGAGCGCCTGCTTTGAGCCGTCGATCGATTACGTCGTGACCAAAATTCCCCGGTTCAACTTCGAGAAGTTCGAAGGCGTCGACGAAGAGCTCACGACGCAGATGAAAGCGGTCGGAGAAGTCATGGCCATCGGCCGCACCTTTCCCGAGAGCCTGCAAAAAGCATGGCAGAGCCTGGAAATCGGCTACGCAGGCCTCGGCGCGGACCGGGAGGAAGCCGACCGCAACGTCATCCGGGAACGCTTGAAACGTCCTTACTGGGACGGGACGCTCCAGATCCGCAACGCGTTCAAGATGGGGGCTTCGGTGGACGAAATCAGCGACATCACGAGTTTCGACCGCTGGTTTCTGCAGCATATCGAAGGCATCGTACGCCTCGAAGCAGAACTCGAAAAGACGGCGCTGAACGAGATGGATGCGGCGTTCATGAAACGCATCAAACAGCATGGATTTTCGGACGTGCAAATTGCCTATCTCAACCCGGAGAAGGTTACCGAAGACGACGTCCGGGCTCGCCGGAAGCAGCTCGGCATTACCCCTTCGTTTCAGCTGGTGGATACCTGCGCCGGCGAGTTTCCGGCGCAGACGCCGTATTTCTACTCCACCTACGAGTCGGACAACGAAAGCATCGCGTCATCCAGGGAAAAGGTGATCATCATCGGCAGCGGCCCGAATCGGATCGGGCAGGGCATCGAGTTCGACTACTCCTGCGTCCACGGCGTGCTCGCCGCGAAGGAAATGGGCTATGAGGCGATTATGATCAACTGCAACCCCGAAACGGTCTCGACGGACTTCGACATCGCGGACAAGCTGTATTTCGAGCCGGTATTCTGGGAGCGGGTATACGACATCATCGAGCACGAGCGGGAAGGTCTCAAAGGCCTTATCGTCCAGTTTGGCGGCCAGACGGCCATCAAGCTTGCCGATCAGCTGGAGAAACGGAACATCCCGATCCTCGGCACACCCTACAAAATGATGGATCTCGCGGAGGACCGTGGTAAATTTTCGACTGTCCTCAAAGAGCTCGAGATCCCATTTCCTCCGTACGGGATGGCCAACACGATTGCCCAGGCCGTACAGGCCAGCGAAGAGATCGGCTACCCGATCCTCGTCAGGCCGAGCTACGTCCTCGGAGGGCAGGGTATGCGTATCGCGATCAACAAGCAGGAAGTCGAGGAATACGTCGATCAGATTCTCAAGCTGCTGCCTAACAACCAGATCCTGCTGGACCTTTTTCTGGAAAACAGCATCGAAGTGGACGTCGATGCCGTCCGTGACGGTCGCGAGGTCTGGATCGCCGGCATCATGCAGCACATCGAGCCGGCCGGCGTCCATTCCGGCGATTCGACAGCTGTGCTGCCCCCGTACAGCCTTTCGCAAACCGTCCTGGATTCCATCACCCGGTACGTGACCGAGATCGCCAACCGCCTGGACGTGGTCGGTCTGATCAACGTGCAGCTCGTCGTCAAGGGAGAGATGGTATACGTCATCGAGGCGAATCCGCGAGCGTCACGGACGGTGCCTTTCGTGGCCAAGGCCAAGAATATCGCCGTGGCCAATATCGCAACGCGCGTCATGCTCGGCGAGACGCTGGCGGACATCAGAGACCGGGGGATGCTGGAGTCCGACCTCGAAGGGTATGCGATCAAAGAACCCGTCTTTTCGTGGGATAAATTCCCGGAAGTGCCCAAAGAATTGGGGCCGGAGATGAAGAGCACAGGCGAAGCCATTGCGTTCGTCCAGGAGCTCACCGACGAACATTTCCAGCGGCCGTACGAGATGCGTAATCTATACCTGTCGAGATAGGGACCGCGATCAGGAAACGGTATCGAAGTCGAGGACGCCGGCGTCGCTGAGCGCCTGCTCCAGCTCGTCGAGCGGCGGGTTCTTCATCACCCGGTCCCCGACCACCACCATCGGGAATTTGACTTTGCCGCCGTTCATCTGGCGCACGGCTCGCTCCGCCTCTTCGTCTTTTTCGATATTGTGGTACGAATACGGGATGTCCTTCCGGTCCAAATAGGCCCTAAATCCACCCGTGAGGGTGCACCAGTCCGTGCCGTAGAGGTCGATGTGTCCCGGCGATCGGGCCTCCTGGGCGGAGCCGGCCTCTTCGACCTCGTCCGCATAAACCGGCTCGCGCTGGACCTCCGGTTCGTCCTCCGGGGTTTCGGCCTTGAACAGCAGGGCGCAGGCGGCGAACGCCTCAGCATTACCCTTGAAGGTGACCATGTCCTGCTCTTTGATCGCGAAATGGGGAGGCGGCATGGTGACCACACTCTGGCCCCGGTGGATGGTTTTGATGATGAGCCCCTTCTTCTCGAAAGCCAGCTCTTCGAGCGTTTTCCCGATGATGGGGGCGCCTTCCCGGATCGTGACGGTTCGCGTGTCGAGCGCTCCCTGGATCATGTCGCCGATGGAAGCGAGTTTATGTTTGTGGGACGTGTCGCGGATAATCTCGTACCGGTTGTTGCGGACGAAGCCGACGCAGTGTTCGATCTCTTCGGGGGCGATCTGGTAGTCCCGCAGCGTATCCGCGAAGAGCTGGACGATGGTTTCGTATTCGTCGGTGACGATGGAGTCGGCGCCGGCGTGGAGCAGTTCCCGGGCGGCTGTGTGGAAGCGGGTGCGGGCGACGATGCGGATCGTCGGATTCAGCGTGCGCACGACGCTGGACACCCGGTGGGCCAGCTCGGGGTCGTCGTCCGGGATAAAGAGGAGCTTGGCGTAATCGATGCGCGCGATGCGGAGCGCGTTCTGCCGCGTGGGGTCTCCTCGAACGACCAGGATGCCGTCCTCTTCTGCTTCGGCGGCTCGTCTCGGGCTGAGCGTGATGACCACCAGCGGGATGCCGGCGGCGTGAAGCACTTCTACGAATCGCCGCGCCGCGTATCCGTAGCCGGCGATAATGATGTGATTCTCAATATTCGCGTGTTCGCCTTCGAGCATGGCGGTTTGTTCTTCTGCCGGGGCTTCAGGACGTTCGTCCTCCGCTGGGCCGGCTTCGATCATGCCGGCAAAACGCCGCGATAGGCGCACCCCGACCTGGGACAGGAGCGGGGTGAACACCATGAGAACCACCGTTGCGGCGATGAAGATCTTGGCTCCGGACTCCGCCATCCCGGCCGGATAGAGGTTCAGGTCGCGGCCGGCTTTTTCCAGCACGAACGAAAACTCGCCCACCTGGGCGAGGAAGAAGCCGACGGTCAGCGACGTCGACAGGCTGTATCCGAGCAGGCGAACGCTGATGAAGGCCGTCAGCAGCTTGATGACCAGGACGGCCACGATCACCGCCAGTACGACCGGCAGGTTCATGACCAGGAAGCCCAGGTCGAGCAGCATGCCGACCGACACGAAGAAGGTGGCTGCAAACAGGATCTGGAGGGGCATGATCTCGCCGAATGCGTGTTCGGAGAAGCGGCTCTCAGAGACGATCAGGCCGGCCAGGAAAGCGCCGAGCTCCAGGCTGACGCCGGCCAGCGAGGCGAGCAAGGCCATGCCGAAGCAGATGGCGATCAGGGACAGCAAGAACAGCTCTTGAGAACACGTGCGTGCGACGCGTTCCAGGAGGAACGGCATCAGCCTGCGCGCGCCGAACAGGGCCACCACGATGATCAGACCGGCTTTGCCCAGGGCCGAGAAGATGTCCAGCGGCGAGCCGGCTTCGCCGGCGAGCATCGGAACGAGGAGCACCATCACGATAATGGCGAGGTCCTGGAAGATCAAAATGCCCAGGGACGCCTGTCCCGGCTCGGTATTCGTTTCTCCCCGGGAGCCCAGCAGTTTGAGCACGATCGCTGTGGACGAGAGCGCTACGAGAAAGCCGGTAAACAGGCCGATCTGCCAGGGCACGCCGAACGGGAGCAAGATCAGGAGCGTGATTCCGCTGGTCAGCAGGACCTGCATGCCGCCGGCGCCGAACACGAGGTTTTTGATTCGGGCGAGCTTGTCGAGGCTGAACTCGATGCCGATGGTGAACAGGAGCAGGATGACTCCGACCTGGGCGGTCGCTTCGACGAGATCGGGCTCGGAGATGACGCCGAGTCCGTTGGGGCCAATGACGACGCCGGTGAGGAGGAAACCCACGATAGGGACGAGGTTCAGGCGGTATCCGACGTAGGCGATGAGGGCGCCCGATACGATGAGGAGAGCTACTTCGACGAAAAAGGAAGGAACACCGGCGGCGAGTCCGAGGATCATAGGGCTTGGGCTGGGTTAGTCGGGATGAGGAGGCTACCCTTTAGCAGGCCGTAAGATCCGAAGGGCCCGTTTGGTGATCATACGCTTACAGGCCACTGCCTTTGGCGAGCTGTTCGAAGACGCTGCGTTCCACGGTGCGCAGCGCGAAGGCTTCCGAGTAGCGGCCCCGGTTGTGTTTCTTGCAGCAGGGCCCGCAGGCATACTGTTTTCGGCTACGGCGATGCATGGGGCGGGCCTGGAAGCAGGAGGGGCAGTAGCGGACGTAGCGGGAGGGGGGCGTCGTCACGTCGGCGGGCGTATAACACCGTTCGGGGCGGGCCCCGACGCGCAGGCAGGCCCGGACCCAGGCGGGGCCGTGGCCGGCGTCTCTGCCGGCGAGGGCGTGCGCGATCTCGTGCAGGACGGTATCGCGGCAGGCGTCGAGGGTATTGATGCGGGCGAGGGGTTTCGAGATCGTGATCTGGCGCCTGAGGTAGTTGCAGCAGCCGAAGCGGCGGCGGGCGCGGTCCCAGGCGAAGGACCAGCCCTGGCGGTCGAGGTGGTACGCCGATAGGGCCGTTATTGCAATGCGTTTTACTTCTTCGAGGTGGGCGCGTTCGTTCACAGTTCTCAGTTCGTAGTTCTCAGTTCGTAGTTCTCAGTTCGTAGTTCTCAGTTCG
>CAZGHT010000125.1:0-12767 GCA_964525535.1 uncultured Rhodothermaceae bacterium | reverse complement strand
TTTGAAAAGGCTGAAACAGACGGAAATCGACTGCGAGGCCTTATTTCAAAGCCGGCTCAACGAGCTGGTGTGCACAACCTGCGTATCATCACTGAATGATGGATGGTACGCATCTGTGCGTCATCGCTGAGCCGCAACGGCTTTGAAAAGGCTGAAACAGACGGAAATCGACTGCGAGGCCTTATTTCAAAGCCGGTTCAACGAGCTGGTGTGCACAACCTGCGTATCATCACTGAATAACTCTAGATTTCTGTGAACTCTTCGAACACTGTGTCTGGGTATGGATGGGAGCATACATTTTGAACCTTTCGAGCTGGTCTACTTGCGCGCGGTCAGCGCGGGCGAAGGGCAAAATGGAACCGCCCCCATGCAGGGTGAGCCTTCGTCTCATCCGCTCGTGGTGTCGCACAACTGGGTCCATCAAGTGGTGCTCTCTTCCACCCCCGACGGCAAACTGCTCGCGGGGCTGCTCAAGCTCTCATCGCAGGACCTGAAAGCGCTCGACTGGCCCCGATATCAGCATCACGAGCTGGTCAGATACCTGTTGAATGCATCCCGAATCGCTCAGGAAGTGGCAGCGACCTACCTCGGGGTCAAGATGCAGCCCCCGGACATGGGGGGGAAGTGGATGCATCTGCTCGACGATCAGTACCGGAGGTATTACAGTACGCTGGCTACGCTGCTGGACAGCCATCTCGGTTCGTTGAGCCTGCAGTACCTTTTTGCCTGGAATATCGTCCACGTCGCCTTCGCTTCGTGTTTCATGGAGCGTTTTGCGCGGGATCCTTTCGACGTGCAGCTCAATCCGATGCTGAACGAACAGCCCAATGTGCGGCTGCAGAAAATCGTGGATGCCCTGAAACACCGGTTTTCGGAAGTCGAGCAGAAAGTCTCCGGGCGATTTGACGAGCTGTGCGAGGATCTGTCCATCGATCCATTCGATGTGCACGACCAGCAGTCCTGGCTGGCCCTCCATAAGGAGAATGCCAGGTGGGTCGATCGCATCGAAACGCACCTGACCTATTACCTTCGCCCCGAGCTCGCTCGAATCAGCCAGATCCCGTTTCTCAGCGGGGAGCCGTACTTCGAAACCTGGAAACAACTGCCTGTCTGGATACGAAGAGGCCAGGAGTCTCCGCTGGATTCGAAACACGACGCCATCGTGCCGTCAGTCGGTATCGCCTCGGCCGACCGACACCCTGCTTCGCCGCTCGACGAGCCTGCCTCCGTAGACGATGCCCTTCAGGGTTCCCCCGAGGCGCCTTCTCATCCCGCACCGCTCGATTCCGATGCACCGCCTCCTGTCGAACTCCGGGACGATGGGGCCGCTCCAGAGGAGGAAGCCCCCGGTGAGACCGAACCGCCCCGAGCGGTTGCTGAGCCGGCACTGTTCTGGGATATGCACGATCCCGGGTCTTCGCTCCTTCTCATTCAGAACAAAGGCACCCAGGACCACCCCTGGAGGAACAGGGCACCGTCGGATTTCCTGGAACTCGGAAAAGAAGAACTCCGAAAAGAGACGGACGACCGGCTGTGGCATGCCTTTGCCTGGCCCGGCCACGCGTGGGAAGGAGAACCCAGCGAAACGCGTTCCCTGTCTCAAGGCGCCGTTCTCGACCACCTCTCCGAGCGTGCTAAAGCCGATTCCGAAGAGATGACTCCCATCGTTGTGATCTCCCACCCACTAAATCCGGCAGACCTGCTCGTACAACAGAAACTCTTTTATTCCGTCTTCGAACCCGACCGGGGCAAACAGGCTTCTGGCCGGACGTTGTTGCCGTTCTGTTTCCACCTGGAAGGGGATTGGCTGGAGTGGATCGTCGATTTATCGGATTTCTGGGACGCCTACACTCGTTTTGGGGACTGGAAGCGAGTGAGCGGCCGGCTGGACCTCCCCGTTATATCGACTGATAACGAGTGTGTCATCCACATCCTGTGGCACGGCTTCTTCGGAGCCAGCTTCTTCCAGCTGATGACCCCGGAAGCCTCGGGGCAGATTTTCGAAGAAGCCGAACGGTTGCTGAGCAAGCGCGGATTCGATCTCATGGATGCCGAAGAGGCCAATATGCTGCGGGTCATGTACGAGCAACTCGTTGTGCCGAGGCTGCTGTCTGTCGCTCAGGATATGTGATTCGTTCCGGGATCTCGATGTGTGGCCGAGAGGATCAAAGGGCCGGTTCAGGGGTATATGTGTATTGTATGTTTATGGTGTTGCGCGAACTGTGCACAGCAGGCTGGTTTACGCGGCTTTGCAGACTTGCAAAGCCGCTCCGGCAGGGCCTATGCGTACCCGGCGCAACATCTGTACGTAAGGCTCCCCGCCGTTATCCATTCGACGATCCCTTACCATCGACCCTCAACGCTATGATGCACGATGCGATTACGCGCGGGTCATTCCTGGCGCGTTCGATTCCTGGCTCTGCTGCGCAATCCCTCCTCTGGAGTCGCAGCTCCACGCTGAGAAAGGGCCCCTGTTACGTGATCGGCCATCCGCTGGAGGCCGCTCCAGACGCCCCGAAAGCTCCCGGAGTACATCAACTCGCCTGGACGAACGAGTACTCCAGCGCCGTTTCGGCCGAAGACCATAAACAAGAACGGCTGGAAAAAAACCTCACCTGGATGCTCGAGAGGCTGGGTTACTCGTGGGAGCATACGTGCATTATGCACCTTCTCACGGGATACCCGGCTATGGAGGCCATGGAGGTCGAGGCGGTGTATGCAACAGTAAACTGGCACGCCCACAGAGAGGCGCTGCGGATCGTACAGCCGTCCCTCATCGTAACGTTCGGCACAGCCGGCGTCTCTCCGTTCTGGTATATGTACGAACAATCGGAAGAACTGGGAGACAGCTGGGATCGGATCCGCGCCGGCCACGGGAACTGGCAATGCCGTTCGTTCACGGGCACCTACCTGGGAAGACGCATCCCTGTAATCGGTTTGCCGCACCTCTACCGGTATAAGCTCGAAGGAAAACATCACGTCGTAGAGTGGATTCAGGCCTGCCTGAGTCAGGCCTGATCACATGCCCGTTGAGTCCCTCCGCTGCCGCTCGCAGGGGATCGATTTATACGTTGTATGTTTCGTACACATTCCATTTCTTCTACCGTGTTTTTCATGCACCGTGTTTACCGAAGCGCATATTGCGATTCACTTGGAACACGATGTGCCGTGCGCCCAATGTCGTTTCCCATTTCTCAAGCTTCGTGTTACAAACTCTCATACTCGTGTGTCGTTGTTTTCTACTCGGCGTTTTCCTGCTCATACTCGTCACCCCTCGACATGGAACGGCGCAAACGGCTACACTCCGGGGTTTCGTAACCGATCGGTCCACGGGCCAATCCCTCGAACTCGTCAACGTGATTCTGGAAGACGACGCCGGGAATGTGACGGGTACGGTAACCACCCCCGACGGCCTGTACCAGTTCAGGCGCATCCCGGCCGGCGCCTATCAGTTGCGCGCGTCCTTCATTGGCTTCAGGAACCTGGTAGATACGTTGCTGCTGGCTCCGGACGAAGTGCGTACGTACAACATGGCACTGGACATCGATACCGGAGAGCTGGATGAGCTGGTCGTTGAAGCGGCTTCCGAGGCTTCCAGCGCCGCCCCTATAGCAGGGCTGCAAACGATCCGACCCGCAGAAATAGATCGCGCTCCCTCGCCCGATGTCAGCGGCGATCTGGTGTCTTATCTCACGACGCTGCCAGGCGTCATCTCTACCGGAGACCAGGGAGGGCAGTTGTATATCCGCGGGGGAGAACCTACGCAGAATATGGTGATGCTCGATGGCATCCTCGTCTACCAGCCCTTCCATATCCTGGGGTTCTACTCGGCGTTCCCCTCCGATATCATCAACAAAGCCGACGTCTTCGCCGGCGGATTCGGCGCTAAATACGGGGGGCGCCTGTCTTCGGTGATCGATATCCGCTCCAGAGAGGGAAACGCGTATTCGTTCTCGGGCTCAGGCGCTCTGTCGCCCTTTGTTGGATCGCTGCTGCTCGAAGGCCCCCTTATCCCGGGCCGGGTGTCGTTCCTGGCCTCCTTCCGCCAGTCCCTGCTCGATGAGATGGCCGAGCAGTACGTGGACGACGACCTTCCCTTCGAGTTCAACGACGTCTTCGGCAAGCTCGACGTCGACGTCACCCGGACGAGCAAGCTGTCGGGTACGTTCTTGCACACCACCGATGAGGGAACGCTCGCTGACGTGGACGACAGCGGACCCTCCGACCTCGTCCGGTGGGAAAATACCATCATCGGGGGGCGATTCTTGTTCTTACCCCGCGACTTTGCCGGCTCGGTCGAGCTGCGCCTGTCGTTTTCAGAGCTGCGCAACGAGATTGGACCGGACTCGAACCCGCTGCGCACGTCATCGATACGAAACACACACGTTATCCTGGAGGCATCTTTTCTCAATGAGTCGCTGAATGCCAATGCCGGCGTCGATCTGCGCCCGACCACGATTACCTCCGAACTGGAAGGGTTGTATCAGAATCTTGACTTCCGGACGGCCCGCTTCGTCAACTGGGGCAACTACCTGGAGATGGACATCGAGATCGGAGACTATTTCCGGCTGCAGCCCAGCCTCCGTGCACAGTTTTACAAGGTGCGGTTTGCTCCCTTCCTCGAACCCCGCCTGCGCGCCGTGTGGGAAAAAGGACGCCACCGCATCAGCGCAGGTACAGGAGTGTATCAACAGGAGGTGCTGGGGCTCACGGATCGCCGGGATGCAGCCAACGTGTTCATCGCCTGGACCAGTATCCCCTCCGACAGCTCGCCCGCAGAAAGCGTCGCCAAAGGGCGGATTCAACGCGCATTACACGCCTTGCTCGGCTATAACCTCGATCTGGGCGAGGGATTTGTGTTTTCCACCGAGTCGTACTACAAACGCCTGTCCAACCTGTTTATCGCCGAGTGGACCTCCTTCCCCCGGTTTACGACGCAGCTCCAGCCCGCGAGCGGGGAGTCTGCCGGTTTCGACGTCCGCCTTCAGTATCAACGGGGAACCTTCTATACCCAGGCCAGCTATGCGTACTCGGCCACCACCTATTCCGCTGAACAGGCCGCTCTGATCCTCTGGTACGGCGAAGAATCCCTGGATTTTCGACCGCCTCACGATAGACGCCACCAGGCCAATGTCCTCGTCGGCGGTGAAGTGCTCGGTTTCGAAGCCTCCGCACGATGGACGTTCGGTTCCGGTTTCCCTTTCAGCCGGGCGATCGGCTTCGATGGGTTTGCGCTGATCCAGGACATCGAAGATATAGGCAGGCTACCCACCTCCAGACGGGTGATATACGAACGCCCTTTCGAAGGGGAGCTGCCCGATTATCACCGGCTGGATCTCTCCATCGAACGCGCATTCGATGTAGATCTGGCGGAAATCACCCTCCAGGCCAGCGTGATCAATGCCTACAATCGCTCCAATATTTTTTTCCTGGATGTTTTTACCCTCCAGCGCGTCGATCAGCTTCCCGTCATTCCATCGCTAGGGATAAAAGTTTCGTTCGAGTAAATATGAACCCTCCTCCAGCACGTCACGAACGTAGGACCGGTGTCACGTTTTCCATATTCATCTGCTGCATCCTCGTTTTAACCGGGGCCGGGTGTGATACAAACGTTACTCCGGTGCTCGGCACGGATGCATCCTATACCCTGTTCGGGCTCTTTTCGCCTCAACTGGATACCCAGCGCGTTCTGGTTTTTCCCATCGAGAACGAATTGCAGCCTTTGCCCGACGAACCCCTGGATGCCCGGTTCACCTCGACCAACCTCGCCGATCAAGACGTCGTCGTGTGGAACGATTCGCTGATCAGGCAGCCCAACGGGGGATTCAATCACCTGTTCTGGTCCCCTTTTCGAGCTGAATTCGGGCAGGTATATCAGATAATGGTGCAGAACGAGGAGGGAGCGGCTACCGAGGTGACGGTTCGCGTCCCCCCGGAGGCAGAGCTCGTACCGCAAGAGCCGGACCTGCTGTCCGATGCCATATTTCCGGTCCTCGTCGAAGGGGACGTTCCCAATATCTTCAAGGTGGAAGTCGTTTACGGGTTTGAATATGCGCTGACCGGCCCCGGCGAAACCATCGACACCTGGATCATCTCCCAGGACGAACGTGTAACGAAAACGGACGAAGGATGGCTCATTCGCATCAACCTGTCGAAAGACTTCGTCACCATCAGAGACGTGATTCGGTCGCTGGGATCTCTCGACTTGAACCGCGGGATCGGTTTTATGGGGATGTTGCTCCGTCTCGTGGCGGCCAACGAGGAGTGGGATCCCCCCGGCGGCGAGTTCGATCCGGACGTGCTCGTCCAGCCAGGGACCATGTCCAACGTGGAGAACGGGTTTGGATTTGTCGGGGCCGGCTACCGGCTGCAACGCAACTTCGTGCCGGCCGACAGCATTCTCCGCGAAGCCGGCTACCGGTTGAACTTCATGGAGAACGCCGGCGATATCCGGTGACCGGGCGCTATCGTTGCCCTTGAGCCCAGAGGTCTCCACTGCCTGGTCTGGCCTATTATAGCTGCTCTTCCTCCTCGTAGGTATGATGAGGGCGGTATTTCTTAAAAGGCATCTTCAGCATCGTCCAGACGTCTTCGGCTTCGTCTTTAGCCATGTGGGTGTCGACGCCGTACACGAGCTTTTCGTTGTCAACCTTCTCAAACGTCCCGAAGATGCGATCCCAGAACGAAAAGATATTGCCGTAATTGGAATCCGTGTACGGCATGCGGTAATGATGGTGCACCCGATGCATATTGGGGGTGCAAAATACCAGGACGAGCGCGTCGTCCAGCCAGTCCGGCATGCGCACGTTCGAATGGTTGAACTGGGTGAGGACCACCGAAAGCGTCTGATACAGAAAGACGATCCACATGGGGGCCCCGACGATGATCACCGCCATCGTCGTGAAAACAAATCGGAACACGCTCTCGCCGGGATGGTGCCGGTTGGCAGTCGTCGTATCTACAGTCTGGTCGGTGTGATGTATCAGGTGAAACTGCCACATCCATTTCACTTTGTGCTCCACGTAGTGCACGAGCCACGCCGCGATCAAATCCATGAGCAGTAACCCGACGATGGCAAAGAGCCAGACGGGCATTGCGATCCATTGAATGATCCCGAATTCGTTATCAACGACCCAGTAGGAAGCCTGCACGAGCACAAAGGCCAGCGCGAAGTTGACGATGATGGTCGTGAGGGTGAAAAATATGTTCGTCGCTGCGTGCCGCCATTTGTTGTACTGGAAGGAAAATAGCGGAACAGCGCTTTCGATCAGCCAGAAGATCGTGAGCCCGCTGACCAGGATGAGCGTCCGGTGGGCAGGGGCCATATCCGTGAAATAATCGATAATCGGGTCCATAAGTAGCGCGGACAATGGATGGCACGAACGTTTATTACAGCTACGCCTGAAATCGAAATTGGATCATTTTTCACCCGGCGAGCGCCTCGAGAGTTTGATAATTCGGTTAACACTGTTAAGTCTCGTGATTATTTGTTAAGTTAACAGTGTTAAGAACGCCCAGAGGCGTTCTTCGAGGCCTGAAAAGTTGATGGATCCTCTAAACCCGCGTGCAAGCAGTAAAATTTGAGGGACTATGTTTTGCAATGCCGTTATAACAGGGTCAGGGTCTTACGTACCCGAAAGAAAAGTGCCCAATACAGCTTTTCTTGATCGCTCGTTCTACAAGAGGACGGGAGAGCCCGTAACGAAGTCCGCCACGGAGGTGGTCGAGAAGCTCAGAGAAATCTCGGGAATCCGCGAGCGGAGATACATCGAGGCGCATCACGACTCGGCCGACCTTGGAGCGATCGCCGGAGGTCGAGCGATACGCGCCGCCGCCTTAAACAAAGAGAGGATCGATGAAGTGATCGTCGCCCACAATTTCGGCAATCTGGTGGACGGGGATCGAACTTCTCGTTTAATTCCCAACCTGGCGGCGTTGGTCAAACACAAGATCGGCATCAAGAACCCCGCGTGTACCGCCTACGATATCCTGTACGGGTGCCCGGGCTGGTTGCTGGCGATGCACCAGGCGCATCAAGCCATTCAGACCGGCAACGCCGAGCGGGTACTCGTGGTTGGCGTGGAGGTGATTTCCCGGGTGTTGGATCCGTACGACATGGACAGCATGCTCTTCGGCGATGGCGCCGGTGCGGTGGTGCTGGAGGCTCGGGAGGAAGAAGAGCAGAGGGGCCTTCTGGCGTATCAGAGTTACTCCCACTGCGAGGAAGAAGTCGAATTTCTGGCCATGGGTCCCAGCTACAACCGGCAGGCGGATACAGGCACCTGTGTCAAGATGAAAGGCAAGAGTGTATACCGGTACGCAGTCAACCACGTCCCCGACGTCGTGACGGCCTGCCTGGAGGAGGTTGGGATCGGGCTCGAGGATATCGCCAAACTGCTCATCCATCAGGCGAACGAGAAGATGCTCTTAGCGATCGGCGAAAAACTCGGCCGGCAGCACGATCTCGAAGTGGATTTGTGTGAACTGATGCCGATGACGCTCAGCACATTAGGGAATGCATCGGTGGCCACGATTCCCACTTTGATCGATAAGATCTTGCGGGATGAAATGCCGGGCCATGTATTACATGCCGGCGATACGGTGGCCATGGCGTCGGTCGGCGCCGGCATGCATGCGAATTGCCTGATCTACCGGTTTTGAGTCCGAGGCTGGGCGCTGAAGTTCAGGATTTCCGAACCCTGAACTCCAGACTCATTCCGTGCCCGGGGCCGGGTCGTGGAAGAAGGCCTGCTCCGGGACCGATTGTTTCGGCAGGCCCGGCCCTTCGTAGCTCAGCGCGAGGCTTTCGCCGCCGCCGTATTCGAAGTATTCAATCCGTATAGTGTGCAGGCCGGCTTCGAGGGCCACCTCACCCATCTTTTCAGCCACCCCGTGTTGTCCGTCGTTATCCACGATGAGTTCGTTGCCGACGAAGAGCCGGCTGCCGTCGTCGGAAGACAGATACAACCGGTATATGCCCCTCTCAGGTACGTCGAGATACCCTGAGTAGACGACGCCGAAGTGATCGTCGCGTTGGCGCACGGAGAATACGTCGATAGAACGGGCGATGCCTTCCGAGACGGGCTCCAGCGTCGAGAAGTCGGGGAGGAGCGGCCAGAGGCCCTGGTAGTAGGCGTACTTCAGGCCCGGTTGCTGCTTTGCGTCTTTTTCAGCGGGGCGGTATGCCGCTTTTTCGACGTGCATGACGGCCGATTCGCTGCTGAGCCCGGAGGGCCAGAAGAAGCGCGCCTTAACCGTCGTTGTTTCATGAATCGGTACCGGCTTCTGGTACGCCGTGGAGCGATGGGTAGGTTCAGAACCGTCGAGGGTATAACGGATCGTGGCGCCAGGGGCCGGCTCATAGGCAAAGGCGAGCAAAGTTTCGTCGACGAATAGCCCGCCCGGCTGGGTGAAGGTCGGAGCAGGGGGTGTTTTTAACCTGGCGCGGCTCAGCGAGCTGACGCGCGCACCGTCTCGGAACGAGGCGGCCGTCAGGATGACCGGTTCCTCGATCGTGAGTGGCGCTTCGTACACCGGGGAAGTGGCGTCGGGTGCGGTGCCGTCCAGCGTATAGCGGATCGTGACGTCATCCGACGCGGTCGAGAGCAACAGCGCCTGAGGCTCCGTCAGAAATTCGCTGTGTGCATTAACAGACACCTCCGTCGGCGATGGGGGGCGGTCTTTGCGGATTTCCATGCGGTCGCGCATGCGGCCTTCGGTGTCGTACATGGTCAGGGTCAGCTGCTGGTCGTGCAGGTCGATCATCGCATAATGGTGGCCCCGGTACACCTTGCTCGTGAACCAGCTCCGGGTAGGGGAGAAGTCTTCGAGGTTGCCTCCGCCGCCGCCGGCCAGCAGGTGGACCACGCCGTTCTGCACGTCGATCATGCCGGCTTTGATCGGCAGCGTCCGCTCATAGCTGTGGATGTGCCCGAAGAAGACCATATCTACCCCCATGCCTTCGTACAGGGGAAGAATCTGGCGCGCGTCGAGGTCACCCAGCGTCGTGGGCTCCTCCCAGGCGTTGCCGTAGTCGTTTTCCTCCATCGTGTAGGTAGGATGATGGTGGGCGACGAATTTCCAGGTGGCTGTGGAGTTTTCGAGGGCCTGTTCGAGCCACTCGTATTGCTCGCCCCCCGGCGCAAACGATTCGCGCCGCTGGTTGCTGTCGAGCATGAAAAACTCCGCGTGCCCGTATCGAAACGAATAATACGCCTCCGGTTCGGGGAGCACGTGGTAGCGGTTGTACCAGAACAGGTCCGCTTCGCCGTTGCCGGGAACGGGAAAGGCGGGCACGCGGCTGTTCAACTGCGTCATGCCGACGAAGTACTCGTAATTCCACTCGAATTTGTGATGCTGCATGCCGCCGTCGGTGAGGTCGCCTACATTCAACATGAAGTTCGGGCGCTCTCCCCAGATCAGTCTCGAGATGCGGCTGTTCACGTGAGGGCGCGCCTCTGTGTCTCCGATGACGGCGAAAGAAAAGGGCGTACCGTCCAACACGGCCGTTTGAAACGTCAGCACCCCGGAATCGATCTCTTCGCCGCCCGCTCCGGCGCGTACCCGGTAAAAATAGGACGATTGCGGCTCGAGCCCTTCGAGCGTGATTTCTTGAATGCGGGCAGGTTCCTCGATGACGACCGATTGATCCAGCGGCAGGCGAAGGCCGTATTCGACGACTGCTGTGGCTTCCCGGTCCGTTTCCCAGAGGATGTTGATGCTCTTCTGCGTGGCATAGTTGAGGTAGGGCCCGGCGTTGAAGTGGAAGAAGTCCGGAAACAGGATGCCTTCCTCCACCTGGCCTTTGAGGGTTTCGAAGCGAGCCTGTATCGCGTTCAGGTCCAGCGGGGCCTCGTAGAGGCGTACGGTTTTGACCAGGTCGGCGAGGGTCATGTACGGTTCTTCATTCATGTAGGCGGCCAGCTCCAGGTCTGTGCCTTTGGGGTAAGCCAGCGGCCCGCCGTCAAACACCACTTCTTCTGCGAGGGCTCCGTTCCAGTAGAGCCGCAACGCGTCGCCGTCGTAGGCGGCCACAACGTGATGCCAGTAGCTTTTCCAGCCGCGTTCCAGCGGGTGTTCCAGGACGAGCGGCATCGATACGTCCTGTCCGTTCAGCGAGAGGTACACCCGGTCGTCGTAATAGCCGATCATCCAACCCGGGACGGATTGTGGGTCTTTGCCTCTGGCCGTCACCAGCGCACCGGCCGGCCGGTTGACGTGATCCACGATCCACAATTCGACCGTAAAGCCCTGCTCCGGGAGCAGGTTGACGTCCAGTGCATTTTCGATGCGCTCCGTCGGCTGTTCCCCATAAAATGTATACGGCAGGCTCGATAGGCGAACAGGAGTAATTGCCGTTGCAGGGGTTTCCACGAACGGCCCCGGCACATTGGCGGCAGCCTGCCCCAGGGCGTTGTTCGGCCAGATGATCCATTCTTTGACCAAGTGGGTGTCGGTATCCTGTGCAAACAGAGCCGAAGAAAGGAGAACCTGGAGGAGTATGAACGAAACGAAAGCGTTGCGGACCCGGGGCGTTGATGCAGGCATCGAAGTTTACGGTGGTGTGGAGAGATGGTCGAAACAGGGAAAAGATAGCCGACCGGGAGCAACCACGTATAAGTAAATTGTTACGGCATCCAGCGCGCATGCGAATTCGGCCGCACGACGCATCGAGCGGGCAACGGGAGCAGGATCTTGGGAAATCCGGATGCCAGGAACGCTATCGCCAGCAGAGACTGCACGATCCATAATGAAATTGTTAAGCCTTTCCCGGCACGGGTTTCTTCAGTAGTTTCCAGGGTTGGGCCACTCATGACATGTAGTGTAACGATGGTGGTAAGTTAGCTGTACCTTAACATCTGATCGTAAGGAAATTGTTTGCCGGGTTCAAGGTGCCGGAGGCTGCGGATCACACCTTGTACGAGCCTGATTTTCTTTGCTGTACGAACCCCGAACCCAGATTCCCGATGGATTCCCCTTTTTTCGTTTATCTCCGACTAGGTTTCGAACACATCTCAGACCTGAACGGATACGACCACATGTTATTCATTACAGCGCTCTGCGCGATCTACACGCTCAGGCACTGGAAGCCGCTGCTGGTGCTGGTTACCGCGTTCACGATCGGGCATTCGGTGACCCTCGCGCTGGCTACGCTGGATTTGATCGTCATCAACGCAGATCTCGTGGAGTTTTTGATACCGGTCACCATCTTTCTGACCAGCCTGGTCAATATCGCTGTGCTGGTGCGCGCCCCGCTCGAGAACTCGTATGGAAAAGGGGAGTGGTACATGAAATACGCGCTGGCTCTCGGTTTCGGGCTCATTCATGGGATGGGTTTTTCCAACTTTCTCAGAGCAATGCTCGGGGCGGCGGACAGCATCGTAGTCCCCTTACTCGCGTTCAATATCGGCCTCGAAATCGGGCAGATTGTTATCTTGATCGGTATCTTGCTCCTGTCGACCTTCATGGTGCAGTTCGTTCGTCTCGGCTTGCGGGACTGGTCGCTGATCTTGTCCGGAGCTACGGCAGGGGCTGCTCTGCTCATGATGCTGGAGGCGCTGTGACAGATGCCGGTTCAAGGAACTAGGGCGTGTGGACATTCATCTGCATCCGCTCTTTTTCGCCGATGTTGCGCATCGCTGCGTACCATTCCTCGCGAGATACCCCGCATCGCGTCTCGGAATGCGCCTTGATCTGCTCAACATCCATCAACAAAGCGCTGGCCGCCGCTAAATGTCCACACGCCCTAGAAAGTGAAAGTTGCACAA
>CAZGHT010000124.1:1713-12776 GCA_964525535.1 uncultured Rhodothermaceae bacterium | reverse complement strand
CATCACTAAGATAAGATATATAAACAACTTAGAAGAGTCAAAACAGGTCATGATATGGCGCAATACGGGCATTGTTTCCTCGCCGGGGCGCTGCGTTTCTCGGAGGAAGCAATCGTGGCCCGTGAATGCAGGAACGGTATAGATCGGATCAGCCGGCTCGTCCAGAATGGATTACCAGAGTACTCGGAAGCCTCCTGACAGAGTGAAGGGGGATTCCGAGTAATGCTCCCAGTATTCCAGGGGATCGCCGACGATGTTGTCGATGCGAAAGACCAGGCCGAGCCCGGGGTGCAGCATGAAGGTATACAGAACGTCGACATCGATATATCCCGGAATTTTATCCTCGTCGGTGCGCATCCGGTAGCGACTGCTGTACAGGGTGCCTAATACCTGGAGCAGCATGCGATTCTCGGAAAACGAATACGAGATCATATTTTCGCTGACGAAGGGGGAGAAGTAGGGGAGTTCGCCCTCCGAGTCGGTCAACGTGGCTTCCCGGACGGCGAGCCCGACCTTGAAGTGCAACCCGTTGGCGGTCGAGAGCGAAAAAGCGCCTTGTGCCTGGAGAATCTCGACGTCGTCGTAGTTGATGTCGAATACACCGCGTCGATAGCTGTATCCGGTGACCGGGGGGTCGACGGCATTTTCGAAGAACAGGTAATTGGGCGATTGCATGATGCCGACGTCGGCCGATACCTGGATGTTGGCTTTGAAGAAGCGAAAGCCGGCTTCGGCATTCAGGGGCATGAGCGTGGATTGGAGGGTGGGCTGGTCGAGGACGTACGGATTTTTTTCGAAGACGTCCCACAAGGCATTGGTCTCCAGCTGGGGGCGGTTTCTGACGAAGAAGTGGAGGCCGGCGATCGGGTACAGGTCGAGGCTGGCGTCCGCCGTCAGGTAGCTGAGGTTATCCTGTTCGGTGGCCTGGACGAAGGAGGTTCCGAGGAAGCGGCCGGCGAGGGTCAGGGAGAGGGCCCGGCTGAAGTCGAGCCGAAACCCCGAACGGGCGTCGAGGGCGTAGTTCTTGAATTCGAAGAGGGAGAAGTCGTCGATGCCGGCCGTCGGCGTCGACAGGTTGAGGCCGGCCGAGGATCCCCCGGCGGACACCAGGAAAGCGCCGAGGCTAAAGGGGACGTCGAGGTCGAATCGCCCGAAGAGGCGTTGTTCCTGCTGGTTGAAGCGGGGCAATTCCGTGAGGGTATTGTCGAACAGGTCGGTGCGGTACCGGCTGCTGCTGAATCCGAGCCGAAACTCGGAGCCGACGGTGGAGGCGCTGGCCGAGCGGATCCAGAACTCGGCGATCCCATTGAGGCCGTTCCGGTCCGGCAGGATAATATCGGTGGATAACGAGCCGTTCTGGAGGATGTTCGTGCCGAAGAGGGTGTACGAATTGACGAGCCCGCGGAGCTCCACCCCGACCCCCGTCCGCGGTCCGGCGTACTGGTAACCCAGCACCGAACGGATACCGTCGTGTGGATTTCTGAGGTCGTCGACGTCGTCTTCGGGAGAATACCCTTCGGAGCCCTCGTAGTCTACCTTGCCGTAGAGGGTGGAGCGCTGATTCAGGGCGGTGCTCAGCCGGGCGCGGACCACGCGCGCCAGGTATCGGCCGGCGCTGGCTTCGAGTTCGCCGACGACGGGATCGACGTCGGTGACGGGCTGGATGTCGGGCAACGCGAGCTGGCTCAATTGCGGATTAGGGATATCCGCGCCGAGCATTTTGTAATCCTCCAGGTAGGGTTGATATCCTTCCGGGATCCCAGGCACGCGGGGAGGCGGGTTGAACCCGATGAGGGGTTGGCGCTGCAGGGAGGGAAACGAAATCTCGAGCTGGCCCCTGATTTCGACCTCGCGCGGGGATATGTCCGGGAGAACGGTCTGCGTCGTGTCGTCGACCTGGGCGTTGACCGATGGAGCGGCCAGGAGCGCGCTGATCGTCGTCAGAGCAGCGAGCAGAGAGAGGCGAACCGGAATAGCGATGATCATACAATTGTTGTAGGAATACCCGTGGATACTGGATAAACGGAATACGGCATGAAGAATGTGATGCGTGGCGTGCGATACCTGGCGTGACTCATGCGGGCTCTCACAGCGTAGCTTTTTCTCGTGTGGCCTCGGTGGCATACGGAGTGCCGCTGAATTCATCGATGACGCGGTCATACAGCTGCAGGGCATCGCCGCGTTGGCCGAGGTTCCTGAACGCCCGGGCCTGGGCCAGGAAACTCTGCGCGACCCAGTCGGAGTAGCCGCCGTACAGCACGGTCATGCGGCCGAGTTCTTCGAGAGCCGCCCGATCCTGGCCCTGTCGAATCAGCAGGTTGCCGAGGCGGAAGAGGGCTTCCGCGCCCGTTTCTCCCTGGTCCTGGTCGACGACGTCCCGGTATAGCGCCAGCGCGTCGGCGATGCGGCCGTCGGTCTCGTATACCCGTGCGAGTCCCAGCTTGATCGGACCGAGTTCGGCCGTCGCCGTAGCTCGATCGGTGAGCTCGGTGAGAAGCTGTTCCGCTTCGGAGAGCCGGTTGAGCTGGAGGAGAGCCTGAGCCTGGCCGTACCGGGCCTGGGCGATAATTCGAGGAGGGGCTGCGTCCGATTCGCTGAGTTGACGATACAGGTCCAGGGCTTCCTGGCTGCGATTCTGTTCGAGCATGAGGTCGCCGAGCAACAACCGGGCTTCGGGCGCCCGTGCGCTGTTCGGATGTCGGTTTACGATCTGGCGGAAGTACGCCTCCGCTTCCTGATCGCGATTCCGCTCAGAAAAGATGGACCCCAGGTAGAAATACGCATCGGGCAAGAGCTGGGTGTTCTCCGAGCTTCGGACGAAGCGCTGGAAGTCGAGCAAGGCCTCGTCGATGCGCCCGGTCTGGTATTTGACTTCGGCCTGCCTGAAGCGCAGCTCGTCGGCCATAGGGGACGACGGGTTGTCCTCCGCGAAGGTCGAAATAATGTTTTCGGCGCGGTCTTCGTCGCCCAGAGCGATGAGTGCGATCTGGATGCCGGCGGCTGCGTCGGAGGCGAAGGGGCTATCCGGGTATCGGTCCAATACCGTCCGGTAGGCTTCGACGGATTCTTCGAGGCTGCCTCTGTTGAACAGAGCATCACCGATGCCGTATTGCGCCTTGGCGGCGAGGGGGTCGCGGGGGTAGTTCTGGATCAGCTGCCGGTAGGTTTCGATCGCCTGCTCGTATTCTTGATTCTGGAAATACAGGTAGCCGAGGTTGTACTGGGCTTCTTCCACCCAGTCGCTTTCGGGAAATTGCGTCAGCAAGCGTCTGAAGGTCGTGATGGATTCGAACGGTTCGCCGGCATTGTAGTAGGCCTGGCCGACCTGGTAGAGGGCGTAATCGTTGCCGTCCTCGCCGACGATGCGCGAATAGGCCTGGATCGCCTCGGGGTACCGTTTCAGCGCGTAGTAGCTGTCGGCCAGCCGGAGGCGGGCGTCCGAGCGGTAGGGGACGAATTCGCTGACTTCCCGGTATTCGTTCAGGAAGCGCTGAAATTCTCCGATGGCCGCCTCGTAATTTCCCTGCTTGAAGTGCGTCCAGCCCAGTGCATAGTGGGCGGCATCGGCCTGGTTGCCGCCGCTGTAGTTTCTGAGGTATTGCTGAAAGAGCTGTGCCGCTCGGCCGAGGTCGCCCATCTGGTGATAACTTTCGGCGGCCCAGAAGAGGGCTTCGCTCCCCAGTTCGGCGGAGGGATTTTCCTCATAGAGCGTCATGAAGGCGGGCGCCGCGTTTCGGTAGTTTTGGTTTCGGTACTGGAGCCAGGCTTTCTGGAAAGTCACCTCCAGTTTGAGCGAGGAAGGGGCCGCATCGAGCGTGATGGCCCGATCGAAATTGCTGAGCGCAGCGTCGAAGTCGCCGAGCGCGACGAAGGAGCTGCCGCGGCGATAGAAGGCGTCGCCGCTGAGCGGGGAATCGGGGTGTTCGTTGAGCAACTGCGTAAACGCGTCGCGCGCGTCGTCCCACAACCGCAGCTCGTAGGCGGTCAGGCCGATCTCGTAGAGTACATAGTCGGCCATCACACCGCGGGGAAACTCGCGGGCGGCTTGTTTGAAGAGGTCGAGCGCCTCGTAATCCTGTCCGTTCAGTTTGGTGTTGACGGCCTGATAATAAGCGGCCTTGGCGGCCATTTCATCGCGCTCGCCCATAGCCACAACCTGGCCGAAGTGATCAGCGGCCCACTGGTAAGCGCCCTGCCGGTGGTAATTCCAGGCGAGGCCGTAGAGCGCCGTTCGATAGAAGGGGCTGTCCGGGTTGTTTTCGGTAAACCTCCGGTAATGAACGATGGCGAGGTCGCTGTTTCGAAGCTGGTTGTACGATTCGGCGAGGAGGAGGTTGGCCCGGTCGACGGTCGGGCCCTGGAGGTTGGGCAGCCGGGTCTGGATTTCGTTGACGGCGCGCTGGTAGTCGCCGAGTTCGTAGTACACTTCGGCGAGGGCCAGGCCCAGGCTTTGTGTGTAGGAGGAGCCCGGGTATCTGGCCGCGAGCAGCTCGAAGAAACGGACGGCGTCTTCGGGGCGGCCCTGCTGGATCTGCGTCGATGCCACGGCGTAGAGCGCGATCGGAGCCGTCGTGGATTCCGGGTAGTCCATCGCTGCGCGCTCGAAAAAGCCGACGGCCTCCGGCAGATTGCCAAGGTGCGTGGCCGACTCGCCCATCCAGTACAACGCGCGGGCCGCCACTTCGCCCGGCGGATCCTTCTGCACGACGCGATCCAGCGTCGTGATGGCTTTGTCGTGTTGTCCGTTGGCGAAGTAATATTTACCCAGCGCCAGTTGCGCTTCGAACGAAAGCGGATGGTTCTGGTACTTCTCCTGGAACGTGTCGAATAAATGGACCGCTTCGTCCTCCCGGCCGACGATGAGGGACGACGCTGCCTGGTAGTAGTGGGCTTCAGGGACGTTGATGTGCTGGGGATAGGTCCTGCGGAAGTAGTCGAACGCGTGGATCGCCTGCTCGTACATCTGGTCGGAATGCAGCTTGAACGCTTCGGCAAAAGCGCGGTCGCCATTCTCGGCGGGCAACTGGGCGACACTCTGCAGCGGGGCCGCACACAGAAGCACCCCGGTCAGTACGGCGGCCAGGTGATGAGTTCTTACCATATTACTGAACATGTGAACATCCATTGGGGATCGTAGCGGTTGAAATCGCGAGTACAAAACGTATACCGGGTGTGAAATGTTTTCTGCTAAGGCTGCTGATCGGGATTGTGGGGCGCGAATCCTCGCTTTTTTTGCGTAATTGTCGTATCAATATAAACGTATCGTGTGTCCCAATATTCCCTGAATGCCGGGAAATCCCCTGTTCATCCAGGGCGCTCTGCGTATAGCGACGGCGTATACCATAGCGCTCCCGGGATCAAATAAAATAAGTAAGGATTAGGAGTATTGAGAACAAGCTTAAAATAAAACCATGTCTGATTCGGATTCCCCATTGTCTATGGCAGAGCAAAAAAATCATACCAGCACCCAGCAAGAATCGCCGGCTCATCATGCAACGACTGGCGCCAATGGATCAGCACAGACCCCGGAAGCAGAGTTGAACCAGTTTTTCGATCAAGCGCAAGACTGGATCAAGGAGAATCAAACGCTGGCTATGCTCGGCGGATTTGGGTTCGGCGTTTTCATAGGCGTGCTGTTGCGCCGATAAGGTGTGTATACCTGCCCAGGTGCGAGGGCTTCTCTGGGAGCGCTCGTCAGGCAGGATCTATCGAAGAGCCGAAATTTCATCAAACGTGTAACACCCTAAATGTCAGATAAAAAGATACCTATGACCGATACTCCCAAGGAAGAAGAAGCAGCCCACGAAGGGGCGTCCTCTGAAACGCCCTCGGCTGAGGAGCAGGCTTCGGTCCAGCACGAAGTCAAAGAAGCCTACGAAAAAGCGCGGGACGAGCTGAAGGCGACGGCCGAACGCTTGCGTAAAGAGATCGATCAGATCGACACGCAGAAGATCGGAAAGTCCGTGACCACGTTTATCCAGGAAAACCCCGGGCTTTCTTTGTTTCTCGCCCTGGGGGCGGGCATCGTGGCCGGGAAGGTGATCGCCAACATGACGAAGGAAGATCCTCCTCCCACGTTGAGCGAGCGCGTGCGCGCCAATACGGAGCGTCTGGCCCAATCCGCCCGGCATGCGGCTGGTGAGGCCGCCGGCCGCCTGGCCGTCGAGGCGCGTGAGAAGGGCGGTCAGGTAGGCCAGCAACTCCACACGGTTCGAGACTCGCTCCATGCCCGGGCCGGCTCGATCGGTACGACGTTATCCGAACACGCAGGGCAGCTGAGCGAGTCTGCGACGCAGCGGGCGAACACCATGATCTCCTTGTTTTCCGATGCCGCCGAACGAGCTGCCGACTCTTTGCACGACGCCGCCAAAGACCTCTCCAAGTCCGCCCGGAAATACAAAAAGGCGAGCACCAATACGGTCGGCTCGCTCAGCCAGGCGGCTAAAACGATATTCAGCGCCTACGTGTTCAAACTACTCAGTGACTGGATTAGAAAGAGGGCATAAGGCAGCATGAGCATATTAACTGTGGGAACGGTCGCGTTCGATTCTATCGAAACGGATGCGGGTTCTGTGGATTCGGTGTTAGGCGGTAGCGCCACCTATATCACGCTGGCTGCCCGGTTTTTTTGCGAGGACGTCCGACTGGTGGCCGTCGTGGGGAGCGACTTCCCCGAGCGGTTCGTGGATATTCTTCGAGATCGGCAGGTCGACCTCGATGGCCTTCAGGTCGACCCGGACGGGAAAACCTTTGCCTGGTCCGGTCGATATCACCCGGACATGATCGATCGTGATACCCTGTATACCCATCTCAACGTTCTGGAAACCTTCCAGCCCGAGATCCCGGAGGCCTATCGCGACAGCCGGCTGGTGTGTCTCGGAAACCTGGATCCTACGATCCAGCGGGAAGTGCTCGAACAGGTCGACGACCCGGAGCTGATCGTGTGCGACACGATGAACTTCTGGATCGAACACACACTGGATAGCCTGAAAACGACGCTGGGCCGGGTGCATTGTCTCCTGGTCAACGACGAAGAGGCCCGTCAGCTTTCCGGCGAGAGCAACTTGCTCAAGGCGGCCCAGGTCATCCTCGACCAGGGGCCCCGCATTCTCATCATCAAAAAAGGAGAACACGGAGCCATGGTCCTCAGTCGCGATTCGATATTCGTCGTGCCCGCGTTTCCCATCGAACATATCCAGGACCCCACCGGCGCAGGGGATACGTTCATGGGAGGGTTCATCGGCTACCTCTCCCGGTACGAGACTTTTTCGGAAGACGCCCTTCGTCGAGCAGTGGTCTATGGTAGCACACTGGCTTCGTTTTGCGTAGAGCGGTTCGGAACGGATCGCCTCTTGACCCTTTCGCACGAGGACATCGAGAAGCGCGTCGACAGCTTCCGGAGAATTACGCTGATCCCCGAAGAAAAGGATATCGAGATACTTCTGTCTACCTGAAACGGAGGCCTCGTCTGACGGTAATCGCAAGGCCTCCGTTTTGTCGAAGCCCGAATGAGGCGTTCGAACAGGCTCTTAACGCAGGCAGAATCAACCAGAGACAGAATCAACGCAGAGACAGAATCAACGCAGAGACAGAATCAACGCAGAGACAGGATCAACCGGGCGCTGGCGACCCATCCTTCTTCGATGAGGTGCTGGGCTACGCCGAGACCCGCCGACACCGCTCTGACGTCTGCGCGTCCCCAGCGGGCAATCTCTTCGATGGACGTATATCCCAGATCTAGCAGTTCTCGTTCGATGCCCGGCGTAATGCCCGGGATCGCCGTCAGCTTATCGTCCGTGTCGTTAGCGACGGCGGTTGCCTCCATCATGCCATCTTCCATCATGCCATCTGAGGCGCCGTATACGGATTCCAGAGTGACAGCCTCTGTATCCTCCTGGAGATAGTGGGAAAGCGGTTGATAGGTGGGTTTGCAGTCCAACGCATTTGACGCCAGTGTATCCGACGCCAGTGTATCGGGCGTAAATGCCGGCGCAGCGTAGAGGTCCAGCTCCTCCAGCAGGCTACGCCGCCGCGCTTTTTGAACAGGTCCTGGCCCTCGCTTTCGATGCTGTGATCGAATGTTCAATACAGGAACCCGGGTCGGATAATAGGATGAATCACGTTGAGGTTGATGGTTCTTGGATTGGGTCTTCGTTTCGTTTCTCAACCTGGAAAATTTGGCGAATTGCGCCCGCAGGTAGAACAAGACGAATACCACGAAAATAGTGCACAGGGGGATTACAACTCCAGCAGTGTATAAGGTCAAAAGCGACATGCCAGTGAAATAGCGTGTTACGATATTGAGCGAAGTAGGATAAAGCGGACGGGGAGAACGAGGCGCACACTCAGCTTCGGAGAGGAAGGAAAAAGAAATAGAGCAGGAGAGTGTGCCCTCAAATCCGACGATCGAAATGTAGGTAAGACCTTGTAAGCCGGGGTAGGTCCTTCAGCTTGATTTAGGTGCGCCAATTACGCACGGCTTCGTGTTGGTTAGGAAAACAGGGTGGGAATTCTATGAACTTGGCGTCCAAACCTCGGCCGGCGGATCCGCTCCGGGGTTCTGGGGTTAACTCGCGTGTTCCGATGTTGCTGCCGGTCGAGGCATCGATGCGGCGCGACCAAACTGTCTTGACGAGGAAAACATGGCAACGGGTTCTGTTCGGCTGATCAATGCTGTATTTTACGCCCACCACGGTGTTATGCAAGAGGAGCATCGTATCGGGGGGCGATATGAAGTCGATGTGGTGATGGAGGTCGACTTCGAAGCAGCGGCTCGCACGGACGACCTGAAAAAAACGGTAGACTACGAAGCCATCTATAAGCTGGTTCAACACATCGTCACGAAAAACCGGTTTTATCTGATAGAAAAGCTGGCGTACCTGATCGCCAACGACGTCGTCGAGACGTATCCTATCGTGAGCACGGTGGAAGTGACCGTCCGCAAACCGAACCCGCCGGTGGGAGGTACCTGTGACCGTGCAGAGGCGGTCTTCAGCAAGAGAGCATGAGTGTCGATGGGAAAAAAAGACGGGTACTGTTACGAAAACAGGGAGATCAGCTGGTTATCGTTTAACGAACGGGTGCTGCAGGAAGCGGCCGACAGGCGGCTGCCGCTGTTTGAACGGCTCAACTTTTTGGCTATCTATTCCTCCAATCTCGACGAATTCTTCCGAGTTCGTGTGGCTTCGATGCGAAGCCTGATGCGGCTCAAGCGTAAATCCATCAATAAGCTCGATTTTAATCCGGGGCGCCTCGTCAAGCAGATCACTCAGATCGTGACGCAGCAGCAGGAGCGGTTCGGGGCGATCCTGGGGAACGAATTGCTCCCGGCTTTGAAGGAGGAGGGCATCCATCTGTTGACCGAGCGGGAGGTCGACGAGGACCAGGCAGCCTTCTTGCGGTCGTTTTTCAGAGAAACGGTGCAGCCGCTGCTCCAGCCGGCTCCCCTGGAAGACGTAGGCAGCGCGTTTTTTGTCAAAAACCGCAGCATCTATCTCGTTACCGAATTTTGGGGGGAGGAAGAGTACGAGCCCGAATACCGGCTGCTCGAGGTGCCGGGGTCCCTGAGCCGCTTCGTCGAGCTGCCGGGCGCTCCGCCCGATCGCTACGTCATGTTCCTCGACGATGTGATCCGCTTCAACCTCGACGCGATTTATGGGAGGCGAGAGATCGGGGGGACGTACGCCATCAAGCTGTCGAGGGACGCCGACCTGCACCTGGAAGACGAATTCTCCGGAACCCTCGTCGAAATGATCGAGAAAAGCCTCAACAAACGCGAGACCGGGGCGCCCAGCCGGCTGCTGTACGACCTCAATATGCCTTTTGCCCTCGCCGTCAAGATCAAGAAAAACCTCGATCTCAAGAACGAAGACATGGTGCTGGGCGGTAGGTACCACAACCTCAACGATTTCTTCAGCTTCCCTCGCTTCGGGAAGTCGCACCTCGTCAACGCCCCGATGCCTCCCCACGCGCATCCCCGGCTCTCCCGGGCGCCCTCGATCTTTGATGCGGTCGCCGGCGCGGATCAGCTCATGCATTTCCCGTATCAGTCCTACGAACCGGTGATCCGGTTTTTCGAGGAGGCGGCAGAAGACGACCGGGTCGAGGAGATTTGTATTTCGCTGTACCGCGTAGCCCGCAACTCGGCGATAACGAAAGCACTCATCCGGGCCCGAGAAAACGGCAAAGCCGTGACGGCGTTCGTCGAAGTCAAAGCCCGGTTCGACGAAGAGTCCAACCTGTACTGGGTCGATCAGATGCATCAGGCCGGCATCACGGTGCTGTACAGCATCCCCGAGATGGAGACCTTCAAAGTCCACGCGAAGATCGCGATGGTCGTGCGCAGAGAACGCGGCGAGCGCGTACGGTATTGTTATCTGGGCACGGGCAACTTCAACGAAAAGACGGCGCGGATTTACGCGGACGAGGCCCTCCTTACGGCGGACGAACGCCTCGCGAAAGACGTGGAGCAGGTCTTTCATTTTCTACGTACCAGAGAGACCCCTTCATTCGAACACCTGCTGGTTGCCCCTTTTACGCTGCGGTCGTCATTTAATGCCTTGATCGATAAAGAAATCGAAGAAGCGAAGGCGGGCCGGGAGGCCTGGATGGTGCTGAAGATGAACAGCCTCGAAGACGAAAAAATCATACGCCGGCTGTACAAAGCCAGCAACGCGGGCGTGAACATCGAAATGATCGTGAGGGGAATATGCCGGCTCGTACCCGGCGTCGAGGGGCAGAGCGAAAACATCCATGTTATCAGTATCGTCGACCGATTTCTCGAACACGGCCGTGCTTACGTATTTCACCACGGCGGAGAACGAAAGATGTACCTGGCCTCGGCCGATTGGATGACGCGAAACCTGGATCGGCGGGTTGAGGTCGCCTTCCCTGTGTATGACGAAGCCCACCGGCAGACCCTGATGAAGATGCTGAAGACACAGCAGTCAGATAACCAGAAAGCGCGGCTCATCGACCAGGCACAGAGCAACCCGTACGTTCGAAACGACGGGCCGCCCGTCCGCGCGCAATACACCCTGTATGATGCGTATAAGGTGTAGTGT
>CAZGHT010000124.1:0-1613 GCA_964525535.1 uncultured Rhodothermaceae bacterium | reverse complement strand
GTTCAGGGTTCGGAGTTCAGGGTTCGGGGTATCAAACACTGAACAACGAACTACGAACTCTGAACAATGAACAACGAACTCCGAACTCAAACAGCATACTGATCCCAGGGGCCGGTGATGGCAAGCGTCAGGCCGTCGCCCTGGATGTTGACGAAGAGGGTGGTCCCATCGGGAGAAAACGTGGAGCCGGCGAATTCGGAGGTACTTATCAGGTTCGTGCCGAAACGGATGACCTGCCCTTCCGGGGTGACGCGGAGCAGGTTCTGGGTGTCGGGGCCGTCTTCGCAGACGAAGAGGTCGCCCCAGGGGGCAACGGTGATGTTGTCCGCATTCTCGAGGACGGCGCCGTCGTTCGGTTCGATGAAGAGTTCGAGCGAAGCCGGCTGGTCCGCTTCACCGGGTGTGCCTTCTGCCGGGCTGGGCGTGTATTTCCAGATCTGCCCCTTCTTTTCGGAGCCGCCGTTGGTACAGGCGAAGAAGATTATGCCATCGCCGTACCACATGCCTTCGCCCCGTGCAAAGCGGGCAGCTCCCTGATCGAAGCCGCGCAGCCGAAGGTCGTCGTCAGGGGCGTCGATGTCTTCGAGGTCGAACCAGCGGACGGCCATGGTCTGTCCGACTTTGATGGCGCCGGCGTTCTCGTCCCAGTTGCGCGTATCGAGGCTCGGCTGGTCGATCGCCGCCAGCGCCTGCAGGCGTCCTCCCGCGGTGAGTTCTCCCGGTGTGTTCGGGATGAAGCGGTAGATGAGCCCATCGTGCCGGTCCTCGGTCTGGTAGACGATGCCCGTCTCGGGCTCTACGGCGACCGCCTCGTGGTTGAAGCGACCCATCGCTTTCAGAGGGATCGGCGAAGCAAGGGCAGGCTGCATGGTGGCCGGCACTTCGAAGTTATAGCCATGGTCCTTTTCGGTTTCTTCCCCCGCTCGCGTCGTTGTCTCTTCACACGAGATCCAGCTGTTCCAGGGGGTGGGGCCGCCGGCGCAGTTGCGGATGGTGCCGGTCAGGCTCAGAAACTCGCGAACCACTTCTTGTTTCTGCGTATCGTATACGATGGTGGAGGTGCCTCCTACGGAGGGGGTGGTCCCGAAACCGGCGTCGTAGAGCAGAGAAGCATCTATCGAAGCAAACTTTTCGTTGTTCGATCCGAACGGGCCGCGGTCGGCGTCGCTGGTGAGTTCGTGGTTTCGGATGATGAGGGTCAGCCCGTTATCGCCCAGAAAGGTCGCCATGCCGTCGGGGGCGCCTGGTAGAAAGAAGCCGTCGCTCATCAGGCTGCCGGCCCGCGAAATCACTTTGTAGGCGAAACCTTCGGGCAGGTCGATCACGCGAGACGGGTCTGCGACGAGGTTTGGCTGGATCCGTTGCCCGTCGGCGCCGCATCCGAGGAAGGTATGTAAGCCGGCAAAGCCGAGTGAAATGGCGGAGGCATTTTTGATGAATAGTCGTCGTGAAACCATCTAAATTCTCGTATTTTAATCCTGGGGTATTCAAGGGGGGAGGTAGGTTCTCTACTACAGATGTTACGCGCCAGATGCGCATAGGTCCTGCTGCGAAAAGCAGCCTGCTGTGCACAGTTCGCGTAACATCCGTTAATTAGTGATGTTACGCAGGTT
>CAZGHT010000123.1:0-12987 GCA_964525535.1 uncultured Rhodothermaceae bacterium | reverse complement strand
CAAACTGTGAACTACAAACTGTGAACTACAAACTGTGAACTACAAACTGTGAACTACAAACTGTGAACTCCGAACCGCGAACCCCGAACGGAGAACCCCGAACTGTGAACTACAAACCCCGCTCAGGGCCGATACGGATCGTAGCGGGCATTCGCAGCTTCATAGGCGAGGGAATCGAATGCTGGATTGGGAGTGGAGGGCACGGGAGCGTCCACAGACGCTCGCCAGTCCTTCATCATGGCATGAAGCTGTGCTGTTTTTTCATGCTGGACGTTCGCCAGGTTGTTGCGTTCTCCCGGGTCGGCCTCGAGGTTGTACAATTCGAGGCGTTGTTCACCGAAGAATTCGATCAGCTTATAGTCGCCGGCGCGAACGGCTGCTGCCGGGGTTGTGCGCCAGGGCACTTCAGAGTCCCTGTAGGCTTCCAGATAAGCCGGAAAATGCCAGTGCAGAGCCTCGCGTCCGAGTGCACCATTTCCGAATAACAGGGGTGAGAGGCTTACGCCGTCGAGCACCGCATCCGGAGGAGTTTCTCCGGCGAGGTCGAGGAACGTCGGGTAGAAATCGATGCCTATGACGGGGGTATCGTTCGTGGCGCCGGCTTCTATGTGGCCCGTCCAACGCACGATCAGGGGTTCGCGGATGCCGCCTTCGTACAGCATGCCTTTTGCACCCCTGAGCGGATGCATCTTCGTGACGGGCCCGTACCCGCCGTTGTCAGAGAAGAACACAACGAGCGTCTCCTCTTCCAGTCCCTGGTCGTTCAGCGCCTGAGACACCCGTCCGACGCTTTCGTCGATACTCTCGATCATGCCGGCATAGGTAGGGTCGAAATGGTAGGCATCGCCCTGTTTCTGACTGTACTTTTCGATCTTCTCCGGTTTGGCTTCGATAGGGGTATGCACGCCGTAATGGGCGAGGTAGAGAAAGAAGGGGGCATCGTGATCGCGCTCCAGAAAGGCGACGGCCTGATCGGTCAAATAATCGGCCAGGTATTGCCCGGTCTCGGGCATGAAGTGACTCCTTTTTTGGCGCCAGCTACCCTGGTCGACCACGTCGAATCCCTGATGCTCAGGGGCATGGATGCCATTGCCCAGGTGCCATTTGCCGAAGTGGGCTGTGGTGTACCCCGCCTGCTTCAGCGCTTCGGCTATCGTGACGACGCTCGTATCGAGCGCCGTCGTATTGGGAACGGGAATGAGCGCCCGATAGCGGGCCTCGCCTCGCTCCGCCGTGCTCACCGTAAGTACACCGTGGCGGGGTCCGTACTGCCCTGATATGAGGGCAGCGCGAGTCGGCGCGCAGTTGGGTGCGTTGGCGTACGCGTTGGTGAACACCATGCCTTCGCTTGCCAGCGCATCGATATGGGGCGTCTCGTAGTACGAGCTCCCCATGAACCCGAGGTCCTTCCACCCCAGGTCATCGATCAATATGAACACTACATTCGGTGGGGCAGCCGGCTCAGGTCGTTCCGCACACCCCAACGGAATGCAGAGTCCAGCGATCAGAAGGAAAGCGTTGCGATAATGGAGAGCGAATGATCTCATAGCCGTCGATATTGGGATGCGGAGGGTCGATCGTAAACGTATCAAATTGGTGACATAGCGGCACTCACTGTGTGCAGATACATTGCCCTGGACTGCAGATAGATCCGTACCAGGGTAAACTATGAACTAATCACTAACATAGCACAATTACGAACCAAAAATGGGCGATCCTGGTAACAGTATTCCCGTTTGAAGAGGAAAACGAATCACCCGCACTATGAGCACAGCAACCCCAGAACAACGCGATTATTTCGGTGCAAAAGCCACCTTTGAAACCGGTTCCGGATCGGCATATCTGTATCGTCTGGATCAGCTAACGAAACAGGGATTTTCGGGCATCGACCGGCTTCCTTTTTCCATCAAGGTGATGCTGGAATCCGTGCTTCGAGAATGCGACGGATTTCTGGTGACTGAAGAAGATGTAAAGCGACTCGCGACGTACGACCCGAAGTCACCGGCACGCGAGGAGATCCCGTTCAAGCCGGCGCGCGTCTTGCTCCAGGATTTTACGGGGGTTCCTGCAGTCGTCGACCTGGCGGCCATGCGATCGGCCATGGCGCGTCTCGGGGGCGATCCCAACGAGATCAACCCCGGCGTCCCCGTTCACCTCATCATCGACCATTCAGTACAGGTTGACGCGTTCGGCATGCCCGATGCCCTGCGGATCAACGCCGAAATCGAATTCAAGCGGAACAGAGAGCGTTACGAATTTCTGCGGTGGGGGCAACAGGCTTTTGACAACTTCTCCGTCGTGCCGCCGGCGAGCGGCATCTGCCACCAGGTCAACCTCGAGTACGTCGCGCGAGGCGTCTGGACCCGGCCGACTGACGACGGACTCCCCGTCGCCTACCCGGACACGCTGGTCGGTACCGACAGTCACACGACCATGATCAACGGCCTGGGCGTCGTGGGCTGGGGCGTGGGGGGGATCGAAGCCGAAGCCGTCATGCTCGGCCAGCCGATTTACATGCTGATGCCCGAGGTCATCGGGTTCAAACTGACCGGCGAGCTCACGGAAGGCGCTACAGCCACCGACCTCGTGTTGACTGTTACTCAGATGCTTCGAAAGTACGGCGTAGTGGGCAAGTTCGTCGAATTTTTTGGCGCCGGGTTGAGCAAACTCACCGTACCTGACCGGGCGACCATTGCCAACATGTCCCCCGAATACGGCGCTACGATGGGCTTTTTCCCCATCGACGATGAAACGCTGGATTACCTGCGCCGCACAGGGCGGCCGGACGAAACGATCCGGCTCGTCGAGCACTACACGAAAGAACAGGGGCTTTTCCGGACCGACGACACGCCGGACCCCGAATTCCTGGATACGCTCGAGCTCGACATGAGCACCGTCGTTCCCAGCCTGTCCGGACCCAAACGTCCACAGGATCGCATTGCTCTTCCGGACCTCAAAAAATCCTTCAGTACGTCGCTCACCACGGCTCCGGGCCCTCAAGGTTTCGGATTAAACACCGAGCAACTCGAAAGTACCGGGCACTACAAAGACGAAAACGGCGTCGAGCTGGACATGGTGCACGGCGATGTCACGATTGCTGCTATCACGAGCTGCACTAACACGAGCAACCCGTCTGTGATGATCGGAGCCGGGCTGGTAGCCAAAAAGGCGGTCGAGCGGGGGTTGAAAGTGAAACCATACGTCAAGACCAGCCTCGCCCCCGGCTCCAAAGTCGTTACCGAATACCTGCATGCCGCAGGGCTCCTGCCCTATCTCGACCAGCTTGGCTTCAACCTGGTCGGTTACGGGTGCACCACCTGTATCGGCAACTCAGGGCCTCTGCCAGAGCCCGTGGCAAACGCAATCCAGGACGGCGACCTGATCGTCGCCGGCGTATTGTCGGGCAACCGCAACTTCGAAGGGCGCATCCATTCGCTCGTACAGGCCAACTTCCTGGCTTCTCCGCCCCTCGTTGTGGCGTACGCCCTCGCCGGCACCGTCGATATCGATCTCAGTCAGGATCCTATCGGCCAGGACAGTGCCGGCGAAGACGTCTACCTCAACGACATCTGGCCGAGCAGCGCCGAGATTCGCGATTCGATCAGCAAAAATCTGAGCCCCGACATGTTCCGCCGTGAATACGACGGCATTGAAGAATCCAACGAGGTCTGGAACAAGATCGACATCCCGAAGGGATCGATCTACGCATGGAGCGAGACGTCGACCTATATCCAGGAGCCGCCCTTTTTTGTGGACCTGACCCCCGAGACCCCACATATAGGCCCGATCGAAGCGGCCCGTGTACTCGCCGTACTCGGTGATTCGACGACCACCGACCATATCTCCCCCGCTGGATCGATACCGGCTGACGGCCCCGCCGGCAGATACCTGACCGATAAAGGAGTTTCTTTCCTCGACTTCAACTCGTTCGGCTCGCGCAGAGGCAACCACGAGGTCATGATGCGGGGTACCTTTGCCAATATCCGCATCAAAAATCAACTCGTGCCCGGCACCGAAGGCGGCGTGACCAAATACTTCCCGGACGACGAAGTGACCTCCATCTACGAGGCATCGATGAAATTTCAGGAATCCGGTACGCCGCTCGTCGTCCTGGCCGGCAAAGATTATGGGATGGGATCCAGCCGGGACTGGGCCGCCAAGGGCACCATTCTTCTCGGGGTCAAAGCAGTCATAGCCGTCAGCTTCGAGCGTATTCACCGCTCCAACCTGATCGGCATGGGTGTTCTTCCCCTTCAGTTCGCAGAGGGAGACACCCCCTCGAAGCTGGGCCTCGACGGATCGGAATCGTACACGATTCCCGTCGACAATCAGGTCAAACCGGGGCAGACCATCCCGGTTACCGCCACGAGCACTGACGGAACGTCGAAGACCTTCGATACCGTCTGCCGCCTGGATACCCCTGTTGAAGTCGACTACTACAGAAACGGGGGAATCCTGCACTACGTGCTGCGGAACTTCCTCGATACATCGGCCGTGTCTGCCAGTTGACCCCCCTGCGCAACGCGGTACGCCGGCACGCTCGACCTTCTGCTGAGCGGCCGGCCGTAAGACCACCACATACCCCCCCAATACCCGGTCGCTGCGCCCTGGTCAGGGCCGGTCTGAGGAGCGATCCCCCGTATGTGCTGCATGAATTCCGACTCTGACCCGCCGCCAGCCCACAGAGATACCCTTCATTTCATCGAGATCGCCTTGCACGATTTAGTTTCCTCATTCCGCCAGGAATTGATGTGCACAAATTTACCTACAGCCGGTAATGTGAATTGTGGATAACTTGTGGACTAAACATTCGGTAATTATTTACTTTGCACGCGTCTTGTTCGCCTAAGCTCTTTAATACTAAGGGTTTAGAACGTTAACAAACGGTAAACATATGTAAGATGTATATCGTCCCAAAAGAAGTCCCACTTGTGGATAAAGCATGGTACGAACGCACAAATGCTCTTCTGGAGCACCCGGCATGCGCCTCAGGATGATATATTTGTTCACTTTGAGACAACCATTTGACGAGCAATATGCACATGATACGTGTCGAGATAAGCGCACTCGGCGCCCTCAAAAAAGGGATGCTGACCGGCTTTTTGTTCTTGATCGCCTTCGGGGCTTCTTCTTCGAGTTTCGCACAACACCGCATTCTCCAGGCGATGCGCCTTGAAGACGACCAGCAGATCGATCTCGACGGTCGTCTCGAAGAGCCTGTATGGAAGGAAGCGCCACCCGCGACCCGGTTCTTGCAGCAGGAGCCTGTGGAAGGCGAGCCGGCTACCGAACGGACTGAAGTGCGCATCGTGTACAACAGCCAGTTCATGTACATGGGCGTCCTGCTCGAAGACTCCAATGCGGAGGGGATTCTGGGTTTCCAGAAACAGCGGGATGCCTCACTCGCTTCTGACGATCGGTTCATGTGGATTCTCGATACATTTCGTGACGGACGAACGGGGTACTTTTTCGAGATCAACCCGGCCGGCCTCATGGGCGACGGTTTGCTCGGCACGACGTCCGGCGTGAACAAGTCGTGGGACGGCATCTGGGAGGCCCGTGTGCATCGCGATATGTACGGCTGGTATGCAGAAATCCGCATTCCGTTCAGAACACTCAACTTCGACCCCGAAGAGGACACCTGGGGCGTCAATTTTCAGCGCACCATTCGCAGGAAAAACGAGGAAACCCTCTGGAGCGGGCACTTGCGAAATCAGACCCTGTTTGAGCCGATCTTTGCCGGCACCCTCACCGGCCTGCGCGGCTTGTCGCAAGGTATTGGCCTGGAAGTCACGCCCTATGGCATCACTTCGGTGTCAAACCAGCTAGAAAACCGGAACGGCCCCCTCGAACGAGAAGCCACAGATACCAATGTCGATGCGGGCTTCGACGTCACCTACAGCATCACGCCCAGCTTGCGGGCCGCGGTTTCGGTCAACACCGACTTTGCCGAGGTAGAGGTCGATCAGCGGCGGGTCAACCTGACCCGTTTTCCTCTTCTGTTTCCCGAGAGGCGGGACTTCTTCCTGGAGGGTTCACGCGTATTCGACTTTGCCCCTCGGAACGGAGCCAACCCATACTTCAGCCGTCGCATCGGACTCGAAGACGGACAGGCGATACCGATCACGTACGGGACGCGTCTCGCCGGCCAGCAGGGCCGGCTCGATGTCGGGTTCTTGCACGTCCGCACGTCCGAAACGAATCGGCGGCCTTTTGAAAACTTCACCGTAGGCCGGCTCAAAGGCAATTTTGGCGAACAATCGTCCGTAGGGCTGTTGGTCACCCGCCGTGCTTCCGGGCACCTGGACGGTGAAGCGTTCGCACCGGACCGATACACTGTGGGCGCCGATCTGGAGCTGACGACGAGCAAGTTATTCGGCGACAAAAACTTCAACTTCCAGGCGTTCCTCGTCCGCCATTCTCCAAATGCGTTCGAAGAAGATTCCGGGCCGCTGGACCGCGCCGTGCACGGGATTCGGTTTCGATACGCCAACGAACCGTGGATTATCCAGTCCTCATACCGCCAGTTCGGCGACGCCTACGACCCGGCCGTCGGCTTCAACACGAGAAACGGTTTTCGGCGCGTGGAGCCCCAGGTCCTTTTTACGCCTCGACTCCACAACAGCACACTCATACGAGACCTGCAGTTCGGGATCGCGTACGAAAACATCTGGGCGGTCAACGACCTGGATAGCCTGAACTATTTAGGCAACAATGCACTCACTCGAGGCATCGACCTGACCTTCCTCGGCGTCGAGTTCGAATCCGGCGACCTCGTCGAATTCTCGTTTGCACTGGCTGACGAGGTCCTCGAAGAGGCGTTCCGCTTCCCGGTCGGTATCGAGATATTTCCCGACAGATACCGATTCACGACCTGGGAGGCGGCCCTCGAAACGGCGAGCCGCCGCCCTCTTTCTGTACTCGCCGTTGCCACAAGGGGGCGTTTCTGGTCAGGCCATCGCACGCAGTACGACCTCGGCATTACCTACAAACCTCTTTCGGGCATCAGCCTGACTTCATCGTGGGAACAGAATTGGGTCGATCTGGACGAAGGAAGTTTTACCACCAACCTCTACCGCTTCACCGGCGGATGGCAGCTCAGCCCGTGGATTTCCTCTTCGGTCATCGTCCAATACGATGACGTATCCGAGCTTCTGACGCTGTTTTCTCGGTTTCGTTGGACCTTACGGCCCGGCAACGACGTTTTCTTCATCTTCTCACGCAACTGGGAAAATCGCTTTGCCTCCATCAGGCCTGACCGTTTCAGACTTAGACCGTTTGAGACGGGCGCTTCCCTCAAAGTGAACTACACCCACAGATTTTGACCCGGAGACCCGTTATGAAGCGCTACTGTCTTGCCGCCCTGCTCGTTGTATTGAGCGCAGAGCCGTGCCTCGCTCAGCAACCCACCGTCGACGTTGAGCATTACACGTTCCGCCTGACACTCTCCGACGCAACCGACGAAATCCAGGGGGAGGCTTCCGTGACCCTTCGATGGATGGAAGCCGGCCTCGCGTCTTTCTGGCTCGACCTGATATCGCGTCGGGGACTCTCCTCCAAAGGAATGGAAGTCGAATCGGTAACCCGGGACGGCCGGCCTATTCAACACAGCCATAACAACGATCGGTTGACCATCGAGGACGCCCCCGCTTCTACCGTGGGTGAACGGCGCACCTACACCATCCGATACCGGGGCGAGCCTGCCGATGGGCTCGTTATCGCAACCAACATATACGGAGACCGCACCTTCTTCGGCGACAACTGGCCCAACCGGGCGCGCAACTGGTTGCCCACCGTCGACCATCCTTCCGACAAGGCCAGTGTCGAATTCATCGTGACCGCCCCAGCCCAATACCAGGTGATCTCGAGCGGACTTCTCGCCGAAGAAACGGACCTGCAAGACGGCACCCGCCTCACCCACTGGCGAACGGACGTTCCTCTCCCGACCAAGGTGATCGTCATCGGCGTAGCTCGTTTTGCGGTTCAACACGCTGACGAATATGACAGCGAATACGAGGATATTCCGATTCAAAACTGGTTGTATCCTCAAAACCGCGAGTTGGGATTTCGCAAGTTCGAGGTCACGGAACCTATCATGCGGTACTTCGAGACCAATATCGGGCCTTATCCCTACGAGAAAATCGCCAACGTACAGTCGAAGACACGTTACGGAGGCATGGAGAATGCGAGCAACATTTTCTACAGTGAAAACGCCATCGCGAGCCCGAACTCGAACGAATCGCTGATCGCGCACGAGATCGCACATCAGTGGTTCGGCAACTCGGTGAGCGAGGCCGACTGGCAGTACATCTGGCTCAGCGAAGGGTTTGCGACGTATTTCACCCAGCTTTACATTGAGGCAACGTACGGGGATAAGCCGTTCAGGGAGAACATGCGCCGCTCCAGGAATGCCATCCTGCAATTCTACCGAACTGCACCCGATGCGCCGCTGGTCAACCCTGACATCGACGATCCAAACCAGCACCTCAATGCGAACAGTTATTCCAAAGGAGCCTGGGTGCTTCACATGCTTCGAAACCGCATAGGCAACGAGGCATTCTGGACAGGTATACGCTCTTACTATGCGACCTACCGGGACCGGAACGCAACGTCTGCCGACCTCCAACAGGAGATGGAAAACGCCTCGGGTGAAGACCTGAACGCCTTTTTTCAACAATGGCTCTACCGTCCCGGTCATCCCCTGGTCGAGGGTTCCTGGTCCCTAGATGCGACCGGTCAAACGGTGGCCATAAGCCTGAGGCAGACCCAGAGTGGACCGGCGTTCTCATTCGTGCTCAACCTGGGCCTCGTCGGGCCGGAGGGATCCATGACCCACGAGACCATTCAGGTAAACAGCAAAACGATCACGACCTCCATCGAGTCCGATCACCCTGTATCGGATATAGTGCTGGACCCCGAGGTAAACCTTCTGTTCGATCTGGTCTCGTGGGGTAATGAATAATGGATGTTACGCGCAGGATGTTCGTTAACGGACACGCACCAGTTGCAGCGTATAACGACCTTCAGGCGAAGTCATTACAAAGAAATACACGCCGCTCGAGACCGGCTCTCCCGCTTCGTTCGTCCCATCCCAAACCAGTTCGACGATGCGGCCGTTGCTCGCATTAACCTGAAATGTCTTGACCACTTGCCCCATGCTATTGTATATCTCGAAGGTGTGGTTGCCCAGGTCTGTGAGCTCGGGGAACACGATACGGATCGTAACCCGCGATGAAAATGGGTTGGGATACGCTTCCAGTTCGATGGTCGCCCCCGGCACATCGGTTTCCTCGACCGCAATAGGGAGCACCTCTGTTTCGTCATCACATTCCGTACACGGCTCGGTATCCATTACGCCGGGCTCGAGAGCCAGAAAGGCCGTGTAGAGAGATAAAATCCGCGACTGGAGGCTGTAATCGATAATTTCGGCAATGACTTCGTCATCGGGTTGTGTATGTTCCAGCTTTTGTATTTGCTGCCCGGTCCAATAGACCTTCAGCGAACTGTCCGACACCGCAATCTCTTGCTCTCCCAGCGTGATCTGATTGGATACAGCCTCGCCATCGTAGAGCCACGAGCCCTCGACCACGAAAGGAAGGGCACCGATAAAATTGCCCGTCTGCGTCACTGCTACGTGCAGCGGCACGGCATCTTCGCCATCGGCCGACGTAAAGCGGTTATAGGTAAAACCGCCGGCCACGGTCGTGTACAGATCTGGATTTCGGATAGCTCCGCCCAGACCACTCAGCAGCTCCCGTAGGACCGCTTCGTAACTACGCCCGGATCGGACGTGCGCATACTGCCCCCCGCTGACCCGTGCCAGGTTCGAGTACAGATAAGCATTCCCGGAATAGGTGACCGGACCGATCGTGTTGACACTCACGTCCCTGTCCGCTACATCGGCCACATGAATGGCCGGCAAAGGGCTCAATACGGTTTGAAGATCCTGGATGAGTTGATTTGCGACGTCGGCCGTCGTGATGCCGTCCGCGCTCGAGACGAGCAGGATTTCTCCGCGGCTCCCCTGGTTGCTTGTGGCCTGACTGCCGATGAAATTCAGCCCGCTGACCAACAGGGTCGGCAAATTACTGTAGGAAGAGGGAACCGTGGCCAGCGCCTCGTCGAATGCGGCGTCGATCACCGCCGGCTCTGCCGGCAACCACATACTGCTGACAGGATCGACCTCCAACCTGGAGACGATCACGTTGAACGAATCGGAGGGCGCCAACATCGATTTCAGCACCGAGCGGGCTGTTTCGAGCAGCGTGGTACTGGAAAGGGTGGACTTCGCAGCGTCGTAGTCGACCAGCACAGCAACTTTTCGAGCCTCGCCGACACTCATGACCTCGGAGGGCAACACGGCCAGCTGGAACCATCCGCTTCCTTCTTCCCCGTAGGTGCTCAGGAATACGCCATTTTTCAGCGGCGAACTGAACGAGATCGATTCCAGTATGGGCGTCAGGTCCGGTCCGACCTCTATTTGCCGAAACGCTCCCCGATCTGGATCCATTCCCTCTTTCACCTCGAGTTCAGGAGCTTCGGTGAGAAAAGGGGAATGCCACTGATCGTCGGGCCAGGCCAGTATAAACGTATCCTCGACCGGATGCCTGGAGGTTTGCAACCAGTGAAAGGGTAATTGAGCGATCGTTTGCTCCCGGGTCCACTCCATCGGAACGAGATAGGTGATCTTCACTCTCCGCGTGGATCCTGCGGCGAGCGGATAGACCCTCAGCTCGTACGCTCCGTCGTTCAGCTTTGTGAGCAGCGAGGGATCTCTGCGTCGATTGACGATGCCCTCGTATACTTCTGTAGCCGTCCATCGATCGATCAAGATCGCCTTTACGATGTCATCACCCACCCAGAGCCACGAGTCGATCACTGACGCGCCTTCCGGTAAGGAAAAGGTAAACACAACCTCCAGGGCCTCATTCAGAGAAAAACTGGCGCCGTTTGCAGAGAATGTCAGATAGACACCAACTTCCGCGTATACGCCACGGGGCCTTACTGTGAAGGTGGCCTCCTCAATAGTGCCCTGGTCCAAAAACCAGTTTTGCTGCGGGTTCGAAACGGTGAGCACCTCTGTAGCTTCCTGGGCGACGAGAGGCGTACTGAATAAACACAGCGAGGCGAAGAGGGCGAAAAAATGGAAAAAGACCAGTAATAACGTTTTCATAACATGAATATGAATAAAGTCCAAGAATAGCAGCCAAAGCCCGACCGTCTTCTCCCTCTGTTCTGTTCAAACTTTGGACAGGGTCTTATAAAGCCTGAACAAAAAAAGCGGGCAAGCAGCGAAGATGGAGGCTTATTTCATGTTAATCCAAACGATATGCCTGACGCGTGGCGGTGTAGAGTGAGAGGCCGTTTTCGTCGAAGAAGTCGAATGTTATGCTGGCCGGGTCCTGTGCGCTCGAGGGGGTGACGCGCACTTCGAGAAAGCCCCCCGAAGGTTCGGGAGAAGTAAAAGGCTGATTGATGAGGGCCTCTGGATCCGTTCCGTTCGCATCACCGGGGCGGACCCCAAGCCTCGAATTGCCGTCGACGAGCGCCCCCGAGGAAAACTCTTCGAATCCGAGTGGATGGATCGAATGGTACTGCCAGTGGCGGTCACCACAGACGATGTAGAGCCCTTTGTCGAGGAAATCATTCTCGAGCGCCCATTGAAAGAACGCATCTCCTTCGTGGCGGAAGCCACCGATGTTGGTATGGTTGTCTTTTTTTCTGAGATCGTCCGGGCCGACCATCGGAGTGGGGGAAATGATGACCTTGAATGGGGCGTCGGACTCCAGGAGTGTGCGTTGCAGCCAGGTGCGCTGTTCGACGCCCCACATGGTCTTGTCCGGACCATCCGGCGTGAGATTGGGGCTGCGGTAATCGCGCCCTTCGAGAAACCAGATCTGAAGTAAGCTGCTGACCCGGTGGGTCCGGTAGGTCACCGGGTTTTCGTCCGATGGGTCGACGATGGGCACCTGCTCCAGGAATAACCGTATGCCATCATCGAATGCCGGCAGTTCGAGCACGACTTCGGGATCTTTGGGCGTGTCGGTCGAGTCGCAATCATCGTAACGCAAATCGTGGTCGTCCTTTTCCCAGTATGTCGGCACGCGCGAGAAGAGATCGATATACCGTTGCTGAACGAATTGCTCGCGCCACTTCTTGCGCATCCCCTCTATGGTAGTTACCGGAGGAAGGTGATCGTAATAGACGTTGTCGCCGGTACCGACGAAAAAATGGGGTTCCCTATCGAGGATCGTCACTAGCGCGGGATACCCGAGAGCGGCATCCGGCTGGTTGCCGCGATCCGATTGTCGGAAGCGTCCGTAATGCATCCCCGTAACAACCACGAATCGCGTTTCGGCTTCAATCTCTGGCCCGGGAAGCGTCGTAAACGAGCCAGCCGGTCCGGTTTCGGTGTACCGTTCGTCCTCGCCCCAGTGGAGACGGTACCAGTACCGCGTGTTGGAGGCCAGGTTTTCGACTCGTGTCTTGATGATGAAATCGGACGAAGCTTCAGCACGCAACCACGGTGTAAATGACGCATTCTGAAACAACGAATCTGTAGATACTTCAAACTGCCCGATTCCGGATTTCCCGGGGGCATCCCCATTCTCGTCCAGCTGCATTGCAGTCAACCGCGATTGCAATATCGCGCTCGTTGCTGTTACTTCCCCAACCATCTCCCCCTGAAGACGACCGATGAACATCTCGGGAGGATTCGAATAGATACCACAGGAAGACAGGATCGTCATGGCGACCACCGACGCAACCAGTGATCTCTCTATCGTTGGAAGGTATAACCTGTGCATGGTCTTGGCGTGGAAATGTGGATCGAGGGCGGCAGTTCTCTGGATTATCCGACATTCCGAGGAGGGATGCAAGGCCCGGAATATTCGTTTTACTCCGAGATTTCAGCAAGAGTTTTTACGCAGGTCTTAAATAAGTGATGTTACGCGAACTGTGCACAGCAGGCTTGTTTACGCGGCTTTG
>CAZGHT010000122.1:0-13023 GCA_964525535.1 uncultured Rhodothermaceae bacterium | reverse complement strand
GGAACGCCATTAAAAGCATAGTTCGAAAATTTATTTCTGCTAACGTGTACTAGTTTTTCAATGTCTACCTGGAAAACCGAGACCTTAAAAATACCTAAACCCTTATTTGAGCGGCTCACAGGAGCCTTGGCCTATGCCGCCTAATGGATAAAGTCGAGCTTAGTGGGAGAGGGCGTACATGATGAAGTTGATCGCCATCTGAAAGCTCACCGTAGAGGCCTCGCCCATGTTGCGCTCCGGCCATTCCCATCCGTCGCCGATGTCCTGGTTGTAGCAGATCACCATCACCAGCCGGCCGTTGTCGTCGAAGACGCCGTAGTACGCGTCGTCGTCGACGTCAAGCCAGGGGACTTCCCCGCTCTGCCGTTTCGTGGACACCGCACTGACCGGATCGATTTCGTAGAAGATGCTCCAGATCGGGTGATCCGGCGTCAGTTCGACCGGTTCGCGCTCGGGAAAGATGCGTTTGAGGTTGTCGTAGAAGTTGTTCCACTCCGGGCCGGTTTCGCCATCGCCCCAGTCGTGGAAGTCGTCGATGATCAAAAACCCGCCGCGCGCCAGGTAGTCCCGGATGGCTCCGATGTCCTCGTCTTCCAGCAGCCAGTACCCCGGTTCGCAGAGGTAAAGGACGGGATACTGCAGAATTTCTTTGTCCTGGAAGGTCAGCACGATAGGTTCGCCGGCGAGAGGAATGCGGGTCGTGCGCTCGATCGCTTTATGCAGGTTTTGCTCGGCGGTAGGATAATCGTAGGCCCATGGCCCATACCCCCAGTAGCGAGACCCGGATACGGTGTTGTATTTGATGCGTACGAACCGGAAACTCTCGCCGTAGACGAATGACGCTTGAGCCTGCGCGTCGTGCACGGACAGCGGGCTCAGAAGAAAGATGATCAGGCACAGGGCTACTAGGGAGGCCATGCGGGACGACCGGGGGCGCTTATAACGACGCATCGAGCTCGAGGACGGCCTGGAGGGCGGCATCCGCATCGATGAGGCGGCCGACCTGGTCGGAATCGTTCAATTCAACGCCGGTCTCGTGCAGAATGCGATAGGCTTCGGAGGCCGGCAGATCCGGGTTAAACGCCCGCATGATGCCGATGAGCCCGGACACGACGGGCGTCGCCATGGAGGTGCCGCTCTTGGGGCCGTATTCGTCCCCCGGAATCAGGGAAACCACGTCGACGCCGGGGGCGGCGATCGGCCGGGTCAGCCCCGTATTCGTGTTCGAGAATTTGGCCTTGTTCCCGTTCTGGTCGATGGCGGATACGCTGATGACGCCTTCGATGTTGGACGGCATATGATTGCGGGCGTCCTGGTTGGAGTTGCCCGCAGCGGCAACGACGATGGCGCCGCGTTCGATAGCGAAGTCGACCGCGTCTTTGATGACCTTGGGGGGTGTGAGCGAGAATCCGCCGAGCGACATAGAAATCACGTCTGCGTCATTTCGCGCCGCGTCGAGGATGGCCTGCGCGATGGTTTCGAGGGATCCCATGCCATCGGCGCCGAGCGCTCGGTAGCTCAAAATCTCGATATAGTCGCCGTTCCAGTTCAGGGAGGCCATGCCCAGGTCGTTGTTGGTGGCGGCGCCGGCGATGCCGGCACAGTGTGTGCCGTGCCCGTGTTTATCCGTACTGCCGGGGGTGTCGGAAAAGACCGTGTTGATGTCTTCGTGGATTGCATCGACGCCCGTATCCAGAATGGCCACGCGCGCTTTGCGGACCGGCTCGCGTTCACGCAGCATATCGTGCACTGCGGGGGCGTTGATCGCTTCCAGCGCCCACTGGGATTGCGCCAGGGGGTCGTTGGCGATAATGGGTTTTTTGTGTCGCCAGGCCGGAGAAGCCCGCTGGGGGGGCGGGTCGAGCTGAACGGGCATGTTCAGGGCGATATGGTCTACGTTCTCCAGGTCCTCGCGCAGGGCATCCATCAGGTCCTCCATGGAGCGGGACGACCCTGTGATCAGGTATACCTGCGACAGATCCTCGTCCATCTGGAGCGTGATCAGCGGAAAGGCGCGTTCGACCTGGACGTCGTAGCGATCCAGGATGGGAGAAACTTCGGCGATTTGATCGTCAGGCCCCAGCTCGAGGAGGAAGGATTGTTCTTCGACGCTCTGGATGCCGAGAATGCGGCCGACAACCGACAGCGTGAGCGCGAGGCCGAGCGACAGGACGCCCAGCACGAAGAACGGTTTGGCTTTCGACCGCTTGACCGCCAGATACCCGGCGCTGGCCAGCAGGCCGAAGCCGAGGTCCGAACTGATGCCGGTCAGGAGCCCGAAAAAGGTCCCTTCCGTAACGGCTATTTTAAAACGAACCAGCACCGTCAGCGCGAGAAAACCGAGCCCCAGGATGACCGTGAACGGGTTTCGGTCTTTCTTGCTGATGTCCCAGGCGATCAGCAAACATCCGACGATGGCAAAGATGAGGGGGTTGTTGAACAAGAAGCTGAGCATATCTGACTTGGAGAGGTTATAGGCGCTTAATAGAACGAACATAGACCGGCTGGCCCCACATTTTGAACGAGATCACGTCGGCCGGCTCGAGGTGAGCCTCCACGCGGCTCTGGTCGACCTGGACGGCCTGCGGCAGTTCGCCAACCGGCTCGTACTGCGTATTGTCGTCTCCCACGATGCCCCAGAATCCGCCTTCGATGTCCTGATAAACGACCTTTCCCTTTATCTTCATGAGTACAAATGGTCTAATCTGGTTAATAATACGACAAGGGTCGTAGGGAGTTGCAGCGGAGAGGCGATCGCCGGTGAGGGGCTGCCGGAGGCGAATGCATCCGGAGGACTAAAAAACGTAGACGAAGGTTGCCACGGGTTACAGCAAAAATGGGTATCTTCGTACATCGAGATACCGACCATCAAGAAGAAGGAGCCCCATGAACACATCGGATGACGTCACACTCGTGTTGAAAGCCGCCTGCGAAGGCGATCGGGACGCTGAGGAGCGGTTATGGAATCTGGTGTACGATGAGCTGCGGCACATGGCGCACCGCCAGCTGGCCCGAGAGTACAACCGGCGGCATCTTTCTACGACGGCGCTCGTGCATGAGGCATATCTCAGGTTGTTCAACGACGCCCCGGTAGCGTGGGAAAGCAGGGCGCACTTTTTCGGTATCGCGTCCCGGGTCATGAGGCGCGTCATTGTCGATACAGCCCGGCGCTACCAGGCGCAGAAACGCGGAGGGGGGCGCCAGGAGCTCGCCTTCGATGAGAGCCACTTCGTGCCCGAAGACCGGATGCAGGAGGTCATAGAAGTCGATGAAGCGCTCGAAAAGTTGACGGAGGTTCATGCCCGGTGGGGCCGCGTCGTCGAGTGCAAATATTTTGCAGGATTAAAAGAGGACGAAATCGCTGACATATTGGATGTATCGGTGCGCACCGTAGAGCGAGACTGGTCCAAAGCGCGGACCTGGTTGTACCACTACCTCCATACCCCGGTCACAGCGAGGTAGGAATCACTGGGCCCGAATCACTGGGCCCGAATGGTATCCGAGAGCGCGTATTTGATCGGGACGCCTTCCAGGGTGTCGCCGAGAACGCGGCGGGCGTTCTCCGCGGCCGAATCGTCCTTGACGAGGATCTGAATCCAGGCGTCGTCGTTGCTGGCGCCGCTCGTGCCAACGCTGAGGACTCCTTCGAGCGCCATCGCTCGTTCGTCGATGCCGGTTTGAGCGCGCACTTCTTTGACGTGGGTTGCGGTGTAGGCCATGGTTGTGTCGGCGGTTGAATCAGTGACGGGGTGTGCTTCTAACGGGGCCGTCGCAGCGGCATCGGTGTCCGGAGACTCCTCGGGGTGCATCGCGCCGGGCTCGCATCCGAAAGCGAACAGCAGGACAAATGCCGAAAAAAACTGCAACGTAAACGGGATGAATCTTTTCATGATGATATATCTCTACGGAGGATGATGACCCTCTCCATACCGTCTGTTACGCATCCTGGCCGCTTTCGTTGCGTCGTTCGGCATCGCGGCGCGGCGAAGCCAGACCGGGACCTCTCACAAATCGAACGCCCGCTGCCACGACGAGGATGGTGAGCGCCGCCAGGACCAGCGCGATCGGGCGCTCGAAAAAACTCATCAGGCTCCAGCGGGATTTGATGGCGCTTACCATGAAGTTTTGCTCCAGGATAGGGCCCAGCACCATGCCCAGCACCACCTGCGACAGGGGAAAGCCGCCCCGGCGGAGCAAAAAGGCGAATCCGCCCATGGCCGCCATGACCCAGACGTCGAAGGGGCTGTTGTTGATCGCAAACGCTCCCACTACGCAAAGCCCCGTGATGACGCTCAACAACAGGTTGAAGGGAGCTTTCACGATCACGGCGGCGATCCGCGCCGTCATGTAGCCGAATACGGGAAGCAGAACAATGTTGCAGGCGATAAAGGTGGCGAAGAGCGACCAGACCAGCGGCATGCTTTGCTCGAACAGCAACGGACCCGGTGTGATGCCCTTCATGAGAAAGACGCCGAGCACGATCGCCGTTACGGTGTCGCCCGGTAAACCCAGGGACAACGCCGGGATCCAGGCGCTGGCGACGGCCGCGTTGTTGCTGCTCGTGCCGGCCACGACGATGTTCTCGGATGTCCGCTTGCCGTCTTTTGTGCTCATCTTCTGTACACTCGTTGCGACCCACGAGCCGACGTCGGCGCCGGCGCCCGGCAGAAAGCCGACCACGATGCCCAGCAGGGAGGATCGGAGGACGGAAATCCGCTCCCGGATCATCAAAAAAACGGGATCCAGAAAGAAGGCCCGGGCTTTCGAAGTGGTTTTGAGGGCCTCCGTCGAAAAGGCGGCCCCTCGTTGAGACCGGTAGAGGTTCTCCAGCACCTCGGAAAAACCGAACAACCCGATCATGGCCACGATGTAATTGATGCCGCTGAGCAGGTCCGGGCTGCCGAAATGAAACCGGGGATAGCCGAGTGTGGGATCTACCCCGACCGTCGAGAGCAGCACCCCCAGCAGCAACGAGACAAACCCTTTTACGGGCGCTTTGCCAGCCGCAAAGATGCCGGCGGTCAGCCCCAGGACGGCGATCCAGAAGTATTCGAACGAGGAGAAGTTCGTGGCAAATCGTGCGATGCTCGTCGACCCGAAGATGAGCAGCACCGTACCGATAATGCCGCCGACGGCAGACCCCATAGCGCTGATGCCCAGGCCGTATAATGGGCCTTTCGTGCGGGACAGGGTGTAAATCTCTTCCGCATAGGCTGCACTGGCCGGTGTGCCGGGGATCCGCGCGATCGAGGATCCCACATCTCCTGCATAAATGGCTACCGACGAAATGGCTATGATGGCCGGCAGGGCAATCACCGGATCCAGAAAGAAAGCGATCGGAATAAAAAGCGCGACGGCGAGCGTAGCCGTGAGCCCGGGGATGGCGCCGAAAAGCGATCCATACAGCCCGCCGAGGAGTAAGGCGGCTATCCCTTCCCAGGAGAAAAACGACATAGTGGGTGTGACTGGTTGCGCCGGATTGAACAAGACCGTAATGTCCCGGGCCATAAGGTAGTCCTTCCGGAGCAAAAAGGAAATCGAGGGCCTTTATCCGCCAGACCGGTCAGGCGAAATGCCGTGGGATTGTTACAGCTGCACGCCCAGCAGCTGCGAAAACAGCAGGTAGATGATGCCGGCGCTGAGCAGCGCAGTCAACAAGGCGTGCCACGACGTGCTGTTGAGCAAGAGGCCGAACAGAATGATCAGGCCGGCCATGAGCGGGATGAAGTGGATGTAGCCGATGAGGACGGGGTAGCTGCCGACCAGGACGAGCCCGACCAGGAGCCGCCATGCCCGCTGGCCGGTTCCCCGGTCCAGCGGTTCGCGCGTCGTACCTCCTCTTCGCAGCGCCGTAACCAGCAACATCGCCCCGCAGCCGGCCAGGGCGATGGCGATCACGCGAGGAAACAGGGCCGGCCCCGGATACCCGTCCCCCAGGTCAGGAAACGATTCCGTATAAAACCATAAGGCGGCACTCAAACCGAGCAACAAGAAGCTCGAGAGGAGGTCCCTCTGTCGGGCGTGTAGTTTCATCGCGATCGGAGGCAAACGTTGGATTATTGCGGTCCGCTGGCCATCTCGAGCAGTCTCCCGTTCACGCGGTCCTCGCGTTCCAGGAAAGCGGTGAACGCATCGCCGGTCAGCAGGGTCAGGTTGAAGCCCGCATTTTTCAACGGGGTGTAATAGACCGAATCCTCGACGGCCGATTCGACGCCGGCCCGGATGCGTGCGACCACCTCGTCGGGCAGCCCGGCCGGGCCGCCGATGGAAATCCAGCCGCCGATGCTCCAGTCGACCCCCTGCTCTTTGAGCGTGGGGATGTCCGGATAGGCTTCCAATCGTTCATCGGCCATGACGGCCAGGACCTTAACCTCGCCGGCCTGGAGCAGCGCATCGGTCTCGGCAAGGGCAACGGTCACCACCTGTACCCCGCCGGCGAGCAGCTCCTGGAGGGCGGGCGCCGCCCCCTGGCTCGGGACCCACGGCATCGCCGATTCAGGCAGGCCGGCTGCGTCGAGGAATCCGATGCGCCCCAGGTCCCACACGCCCCCTTTCGAGGTGCCGGATGCCAGGATCTCGCCGGGCCGCTCCCGGAGGTCGGCGAGCAGATCGTCCAGCGTATTCCAGGGCGCATCCGCTTTGACGGTGATCGATCCCGGGTTGTAGGACAGCAGGGCAATCGGGGTGAAGTCCTGATAGGTCAGGTCGGTCAACCCCTGCCAGTGCATCATCGTAATCTCGCCCGTGATGGCGCCGAGCGTGTAGCCGTCGGGGCGTGCCTGGGACAGGGCGAGGTGCCCTACGACGCCGCCGCCCCCGGATCGGTTGATGACGTTGATGGAGGCTTCCAGGCGGTCCTGCAGCACGGCGGCCACCGTCCGCGACACCGTATCGGTGCCGCCGCCCGCATTCCAGGGCACCAGGTAGGTGATCGGGCGGGCGGGGTAGTCCTCCGAGCCGGTGTCGCCGCTTTGCCGGCAGCCTGCGGCGAGAACGAAGATCGCCAGAATTACCGTGAAATGTGCAGCGTTAAATCGTGCAGTGTTCAATCGTACCATGTGTAAATAGGGTATCGTATGCATCGTGGGCGAAGGGGAATATACCATCTTCAGCGGACTATTATGCTTCGAGGGCCGGATTTTTGGAGGAGGGGGGGATGCCGCCGGCGCTCTACCTGTTACGGCGTAAGTAATTGGTGGCAATGGCTTTATACCGGAGGGCATCGGGCTGTTGGGGGGCGATGGATAACGCGTGATCGGCCGCCTGGATGGCCTCATGGAGTCGTTTCATCTTGACGTAGACGCCGCTTTTTTTGCCCCAGGCGAGGGCGTTGTTCGGGTCGAGGCGCAAGACGTAGTCGTAGGCCTCGAGCGCATCGCCATGGCGATCCAGCAGGTCGAGAGCCAGGGCCTTCTGAAGCCAGGCGTCCGCGTCGAGTTCGTTGTGTTTCAGTACGATGTCGTAGGCAGCGACCGCCTCGGCATACCGGTTGAGGTGGCCCAGGGCGACGCCCTGGTTGTAGGCGGCCTCCACGTCGTCGCCGTTGAGCTGCAAGGCTTTTTCGTACGCCTCGACCGCCTCTTCGTACATCTGGAGATTGGTCAGCGCGTTGCCTTTGTTGTACCAGGCATCGCCGTAGTTGGGCTCCAGCCTGATAGCGCGGTCGTACGCAGTGACGGCGTCTTTGAATCGATCGAGGTGGTTCAGGGCGATTCCGTTGTTATACCAGGCGTCGACGTAGAGGGGATCGAGGGCAATGGCCCGGTCGTTGGCTTCGATGGCCTGTTCGTACTGGCCCGTCTGGAGATAGGACAGCCCCATGAAGTACCAGATCTCGGTGGCCTGCGGGTTGATCGACAGGGCGCGGTCGTAGGCGTCGAGGGCCTGTTTGTGCCGGCCGGCCTGGGCAAGGGCGGCTCCCTTGTTGTACCACGCACTGGCGTCCTCGGGGTCCAGGACCAGCGCGCGAACGAAGGCGGCCACGGCGCCGTTCGTATCCCCCAGCGCCAGGAGCGCATTGCCTTTGTTTTTCCATATGCCGGGGTCGTTGGGCGCCAGCTCGATCGCCCGTTCATAAGCGACCACGGCCTCCTGGTAGCGATCCAGGTTTTTTAACACGATGCCTTTGTTGTTCAACGCGCCGGCGTCGTCGGGGGATTGCTGGAGCACGTTCTCGAAGGCCAGGAGCGCGTCTTCGTACAGGCCCACGGTCATCAGCGCATTGCCCTGGTTGTACCAGGAATCGATGTCGTCGGGATCCAGCTCCAACGCTTTCTGATACGTCTCGATCGCCTCTTCATACCGTTCGAGCGCGATGAGGGCGTTGCCTTTGTTTTGCCACGTCGCTGCATTTTCGGGCGCAAACCTCAGCGATCGTTCGCAGGCTTCGAGCGCCTCTTCATACCGGTGCAGGTGGTTGAGCGCCAGCGCCTTGTTGTACCACACGGCCGGGTCGTTTTTGCTGACGACGAGCGTCTGATTGTAGGCGACGACGGCCTCGTGGTACCTGCCCAGCGCCATCAGCGCATTGCCTTTGTGATACAACGCGCCCATGTCGGTGGGGTCGATCGCCAGGATGCGGTCGTACGCGGCGACGGCCTGTTCGTACCGCCCGATCTTGCCGAGCGCGATTCCCTTGTTGTAGAGGGCGGTGATGTTGTTGGCGTTCAGGGCCAGGGCCCGGTCGCAGACCTCCAGCACTTCGTCATACTTGCCCAGCTGCGTGAGCGAATAACTGGCATTGATCAGCTCCCCGGCCTTCAGGTCGTAATTGCTGAAGTCGAGACGTGGATGCTGGCGCGTCAGGTGTTGATACCAGTTGGCGCACTCGTCGACTACTTCGTCCCAGTTGGAGGGCCTGTCACGGGGCTCCTTGGCCAGGCACCTCATGATGAACGCCTCCAGGCTGGGGTCGATCTCCGGCTTGAGAAAGGACGGGGCTACGGGCTCCTCTTTGAGATGCACCCGCTGCCAGTCCTCGATCGTCTGGGCTTTGAAGAGGCGGAAACCGGTCATCATTTCGTACAACAAACACCCGTACGCGTAAATGTCGGTCTGGATCGTAATATCGCGGCGTTGCCATTGTTCGGGCGCCATGTAGGCCGGGGTGCCGCTACGGGAGTCGTTGGCGTACACGAGGCCGAAGTCCGCCACCAGCGCTCTCCGGCGATCGTCGATCAACACGTTGCCGGGTTTGAGGTCGCGGTGTACGAGCCCGGCTACCTTCTGGGTGGCATGTTGCAGAGCCTGTGCAACCTGAAGGGCGAGTTCGATGGACATCTCGAGCGTCATGGAAGGTTTGCCCAACCAGGAGCGCAGGTCGTTGCCGCGCCCTTCCTGGCCGCGTATGTACTCGGTAATGACAAAAGGCTGGCCTTCGAAGATGTCCACGAGGTACGCGCGTACGATGAACGGATGTTTTTCGATGCGAACCCATACCGAGGCCTCCTCGATGAACATCTGTTGCATTTCTTTGATATGCGCAAATCGCTGCTGGAGGGTTTTCAGCGCTCGCGGCAGCTTTTCGACCTTGTCGAAGGTGGCATAGATCACCCCCATGGATCCTTTGTGGATGTCGAGCACTGAATACCGCCCGCCGATCGTGTCGCCGACTTGATATCGCTCGGGGCGTTCTTGCAGATCGCTGCTCGGCAACTGCGATAGGTGGATAGAGTGGTAGCCGGAATCCTCGCCGTATTCCTCGGTCCACTGTTTTTCAGACATAGAATAAGAGGCGCCCGATCGTTCGTGTTCGGGACCATTCTGATGGCCGGGTTTGGATTTGTTACGGGCTGAATTCATCTCACTAACGCCACGTGCGTGGCAACATCAAGCGAGCTACACTTCGTGGAGGTAGCCGAACGTACCTGAAAAGAGTAAAAGGATACGCTGAGCGGTGATATTCATTTGGAAGCGGGTCGGTTAGATAATATCCAACTTCTCGCAAAGGATCAACCTTTTCGCCGTTTTTGCGCGGCGAGGCATTACTGTATCGTTACGGGATTCACTATACGCACATCCCGGTACATGGTTTTGATAAGCGCCCAACTTCCACCGGGGATGGCGCCCCGGGTTGACATAGAGCGTCCCTTCGGGGCGTAGTGGAACTATGATAACGATGAAAAAGCGACGTAGAGGCGTTCCAGGCCTTCAGCGACTTCATCCTCGGAGATGAGCAGGGAAGGGCCTATGCGGATGACGTGGCCGAACAGGCCGCCCACGCCGAGGAGGACGCCCTGCTCCCGGGCTGCGTGGATCATACGCCGGGTCCTTTCGGGGGCGGGTTCTCGGGTCGACCGGTCCTCGACGATCTCGAGCGCCTGCATCAGGCCTTTCCCGCGGACTTCGCCGATCCAGGGCACCTGTTCGGCGATGGCGGCGAGGCCTTCGCGGAGCTGCCGGCCGCGTTCGGCGGCGCGCTGCGGGACGGCCTCGCGCTCCATGACCCGCAGCGTGGCCCGGGCCGCCGCCATACACGTCGGATTGCCGCCGAAGGTCGAAATGGTCTTCCGGGTCCAGGAGGCGGCGATGTCCGGGCGGGTCATGACGGCTCCTACCGGATATCCGTTGGCGATGCCTTTGGCCATCACCATGATGTCCGGTTCCACCCCCCAGTGCTCGATGCCGAACCAGTGGCGACCCGTCCGCCCGAAGCCGGTCTGGACCTCGTCGCTGATGAAGAGGCCTCCGTATTTGCGGATGATCGCGGCGGCGCGTTCGAAATAGCCGGGAGGGGGCACGATGAAACCGCCCACGCCCTGGATCGTCTCGGCCAGGAAGGCCGCCGGCCGGCCGCTGGTCGAGGTGAGGATGACTTCCTCGAGGTCTTGCGCAAACCGCTCGGCGTTGGTCTCCGCGTCCTCGCCGAACGGGCTGCGGTACGGGTACGGCGCCATGGCGTGTTTGATGCCCCCCATCGTGTCGATCGAGGCGCGCCAGGGCGCGTGGCCGGTCAGATGCGTTGCAAGAACGCTGTTGCCCGAATACCCGTGCCGGAGACCGATGACTTCACTGCGGCCTGTATGAAGCCGCGCCAGCGTGATCGCGGCGTCGATGGCCTCGGACCCGCTGTTCAAGAACATCGAGGTCTGCAACGCCCCCGGAGCGATCGCCGCGAGCTGCCGGGCGACGTGGATCTGATTTTCGGTGATGTACAGGGTCGACGTGTGCCCCAGGCGATCGATCTGGCGATGGACCTCCTCGTTGACGTCTGGATGGCAATGCCCCAGCGAGGTGGATAAGATGCCGGCAAACAGGTCCAGATACGCGCGCCCCTCGTAATCGGTCACGTAACTGCCGTGTGCTTCCCGGACGACGAGCGGGTCTTCATACAGGGTCCGTACGCACGGAAAAATATAGGCATTCTGCTCGTCTTCGAGCGACCGGGCAGTGACGTTTTCGGAGGTCGTATTACGAGGACCGGATTGGGCCGAAATCATAGAGGCGTACGATGGATTGAAGCAGGTACAGCTTGGAAGCACCCGGCTCGCCGGAAGTTCCACACCGCTCCCGGGATGAGGCTCCGCCGTGTAACATCTCTCTGTCCAGAACGTACGTATATACAGGGGACGAAAAGTGTCTCGTAGCACGTAAGCCGTATATCATCCTGTCTATCCATCCCATGACGAATCTGACTCGCATTGCCATGTTGCTGGGCCTGATTGGGCTCGTTCTAGCCATGATTTCCCTTTCTACTTCATTCAATATCCTGGGCGAGTTATTCGACGGCTCATTTCCCTGGATCGCCCTTGCGGTTGTCTTCTTCGTAGCCGCTAAACATAAAGGGTGCTGCGGCGGATCCAGGGGATGCCGGTCGGAGCCCTGACGCGCTGCGTTCCCGGAGACGTGGGCATTTTTCCGGGACGAAAAAAGCCGGCCGGGCCTCCGAAGGCCCAACCGGCTGTTGTGCGCGGCCTATCGTAACCGGTATATCGGTTTACAACGTGAACGGCGTCGTTGCCATGACGTTGTCCCATACGACGCCCAGCGTGCCGCCCTGCTGGGTCACGTTCATAAACGTGATGGTGAACTGATCGATGGAGTAGTCGATCGTGTCTACGGTCATGGGCACGCGGATCACGTCTTTGTCATCCGTGTAGTTGTACGAGCCCCAGAGGCCATCTCCGGAAGCACGGCCGCTCTCTTTGGCGGCATGTCCGGAGAAGATGAGCGTCCAGCCGGCCGGTTTCAGGTCGATGAACATGCTGTATTCGCCTGCAGGCAGGGTCTGGTCGCCGAACGTGAGGTCCACTTCGGTGTTGATCCGGGTCGACTTGTTCGCGCCGGCGCGCCAGACGGGGGCGCCCGCGTTGAGCCGCTCGCCGTAACTGTCTCCGGATTCGAAGATGCCCTGACGGCCGCGCAGGATGGGGCGGCCGTAGTCCACCGTAATCCAGGCGTCGCCGATCTGGGTGGCGGCTTCGCCGCGGGGAGAGGCCGGCCGGCTGTCTTGCGCACACGCCAGGTCGGCGCTCAAAAACACAGCGATGGCGAAAAGGATGAAGCTATTCAATCGCATAAGAGGTTTCCTCCTTGATGTAGGGTTGGGAACATGGTAGGGTACGAGCTTTTGGGGTCGAGAGGGTACTTGTTATTGAGTGATGTTTCGCGAACTGTGCACAGCAGCCTGGTTTACGCGGCTTTGCAACCATGCAAAGCCGCTCCTGCAGCAGGTATGCGCATCCGGCGCGTAACATCCATTATTGACTGTGATGCGGCACTGGCATACGGTAGCGAACCGAACCGTGAGTGCCGGCATCGTCCGTTCAAACGACGTCCCTACCCACATCGTTTCCGGGATGTACACATCCGTCGTTAATAAACCGCGCGTCAGGAAACAGGATGCCGATGTCGGGGACGTCTTCCTGCCCGCTGTTCGTAACCTGAAGCCAGGCTATCCCGTAACACCGTGTACGCATCGATTGTCTACCTCACTGGACAGATCTATGGCGTTTCGCTCGTCAAAAAGGCGATTATAGAAAAATTACTCATCAGACGGGTGTCTGGCACTCCGCTTGTAGTGTA
>CAZGHT010000121.1:0-13339 GCA_964525535.1 uncultured Rhodothermaceae bacterium | reverse complement strand
GGGAACGCCATTAAAAGCATAGTTCGAAAATTTATTTCTGCTAACGTGTACTAGCCTTATTCAGGTATGATCAGCGGAATTGTTTCTGTTCGATTACGGCGGTAGATTTGAAAATCTGAATCGATTGTTAGAATTCTTGCTTCTGAATAGAGTTCTGACATTCTTACCAGGCATGCATCGGCAAAAGACATTGGAACCGAAGCGTATTTTTCCATGAGTTCAGCTATCCGATCAACCTCTTTATGGAATGCGAACATTTCCCGTATGGCGCCTGTTTGGAAGAGACCAAAAAGCTTCTCAATGTTAGTGCTATCCTTACTGCTTGTAGCGAGTAAAAAAGAAGCCTCACTAATAACGGCCTCACAAGTGAATAGGGGAAAAGAGAGTTTTTGAAATTGCTCTTTAGCCCAGGGGTGAAGAGATTCGTTTTCCCGCAGGAGAGCAACGATTGGGCCCGCATCAACAATAATCAATGATCTGACCCCATTGATTTGCCTCCATAGCCTTCCATGTATTTGGGATTTGAAGCTAGATCGCTTGGACCTCCCTTAATCGATCCAACCAAGTGCTCTATATCGGCATATGAAACCGTAGTAGGTTTTTGCGGCTCTACTATCTGAAGAGAACCATCTCCCTGCTCTTCAGCCAGCTCGTGCATCCAACGGCTGGCATACTGTTCTTGTAGCGATTCAGGGAGTCGCTGAAGCTGGCCAAGAAGCTTTTGAATGATCTGTGTCATGGTTTATGCTCATTGTTCATGCTCGCATAATAATGCCTATATTAACGCAGAGCAAGCCAGGAGGTTGTCAGCAGTGGGGGAGAGGCCTGTGAAAAGTGGCGTTAGAGGGTAACTACTTCGCTCGCAAGCAGAAAAAACGAAATTGATTTCCCAGGGCGAGCGCATTGGGTCGAGTAGCCGGGCAGGATTACTCCCGCCCAGCCCTCTAAGAACGGAGCGTGCCACTCTCGCGGCACTCGACAATGATCCAAGATCAGCGATTCATAAAGCATTTCATGAGCCAACTTGGGGTAGGGGAGCTAAAAAACGTTGAATACAAAGGTTTGACATTCATTCTGGATGGAAGCCATCGCATCTGGTCGGAAATAGAGGGAGTCAGAGAAGGAAAACATCGTAAAATGATCCGGAAATTTGGCAGTAGATAAAATGCTCAAAGGAGGGCTCAAATAAAAGAAGATGGAAATTGTACTCTTGCTTGTCCTTGGTGTAATCGGCATATCGTATGCAGTTTTCAGAGAAAAGCAACGGCAGAAAGAACGCGAGCGAGAAGAGATACAACGGCGGATTGATGAAAAGAGAAGGCTCGATTGGTTGCTTGGTGGTTATGGCATAGATGAACCTGAGCTGAGGGTTGAGTACCCTCGTGCCAGTTCAAGCCAAAAGGAACTCTTTTTTTGTGCCAGAAGCTTCCTACTTTATAACGACGAGGCCAAAAGACTTATCAAAGAGCATATCCAACGCTCAGGATATGATATAGAAGTCATTGAAGACAAGTTGAAAAGGGATGGATTCCAGAAAGCCCAAGGCCCCCATCGTGGCCCTAATGCTATGGGATTTTTGAGAGTAAAAAATGCCGGGACGCCTAAGCAGATTACTGTCGAAGTGTCTTTCAAAGGATATTGGGTATTGCAAGGAGAGTGGCAGCCTAAAGATTAATAGTGGTAAATATTCTTTTAGGATAATGCGAGCCTCCGCTCGTGGAGTGTGTGCGTTTTCGGAAATCGAGATTAAGGCGCCAGGCCTGCGCGATCGGGAAGGGGAGGGAAGCCCATTTTGCCACTTCAAGAACCTAAAGATTGTAGCTACCGTACCTATAGCGTATTATAGGATCCTGAAATGGGTGCGACTATGACTATGGAACTCAAGGCCGTTATCAAGAAGCTTGAACAGCTTCCCGAAGACGAGCAGAAGCATTACGCTTCTGTGCTCGAAGAATTGCTGACGGCCGATAAGAAATGGGACGATCTCTTTGCAGAGAGCTCAGATCTGCTTGCGAGCATGGCTTCAGCGGCCATTAATGAATATGAACGTGGTGAAACATTGCCGCTTGATGATTTGCTCGACGAGGATAAGTGAGATCACGTACCACCAAGCAATTCTGGAAACAATTCAAACGGCTTCCCGCCAAGATACAGACCCAGGCCAGGGAGACTTATAGGCTCTGGCAAGAATATCCCGATTATCCGAGCTTGGAATACAAACAGGTTCACGCCAGCCAACCAATTTACTCCGTCCGAATTGGAATCCATTACCGAGCTGTGGGTGTGCAGCATGATGATCATATGCTCTGGTTCTGGATTGGCACCCACGCCGCTTACGACAAACTATTGAAGCGCCAGTAATGGAACAGGAGGGAGGTTATACTTTCCTGCAAGATAGATTTTTTATTGTAGCCCTTTGGAGTGGGAGAGAGGCTAGGGGATGCCCCGTTGAGGAACCAAAGACCTTATCATGTCGTGTCGCTAGTATATTATCCCTACAATACTGCTCTTGGAGGTGCGGTATGGCCATTACAGCTTATGAGGGCGTCGTCAAAGACGGTAAAATTCAGCTCCGTGACGATATCAATTTGCCTGAGCATATCAAGGTTTACATTCTCATTCCCGGTTTTGAGGGTACACCAACAGCCCACGTATACAGCCCACGACTTGTGCGGCCTGAACAAGCCCAGGATTTTAAGAAAGAGGTTCTTGAGATAGGAGTAGATGACGAATTATGATAACGAACACTTTGATCCACCTGCTCCAGTTGCTGAAGTAACGATCCGTAATGGAGAAAATGGAGCGAGTGTTTCTGAGGTGCCTTTGCTGATAGATAGTGGTGCGGATATTACACTGATACCTCGCCGAGTTGCCGATCAATTGGGCATGTCCCCACAACCAGATCAGCAGTACGAATTGATGGGGTTTGATGGAAGTCGAAGTTTTGCTCCAGTGGTGATACTAGATATGATCTTTTCTAAACGTGTATTCCGAGGCCCATATTTGCTGATCGAAGAGGATCGTGGGGTATTAGGCAGAGATGTGCTTAACCACATAACGCTATTACTGGATGGGCCTGGTGAGCAATGGGAAGTACAATAAGTGAGGGTTGATCTGCTATCCCTTGAAATAACCCACTATTTCGTGTTCGGCCCGCATCAAACGAAATTGATTTACAGGCTTTTCGTGCGTACATTTTCTGTTAATTGCGTCCTTGAGGCCATTCCTGAAAAATTCTACGAAGCAAGATTAATTAAAGTTGAGTAGCAGTTCTGGGCTTTTGGAAGCGCTATGCATGATGTGTCGGGTAGCCAGGCGGGATCGCTCCCGCCCAGCCCCCTCAGAACCACGTGTGCAACTCTCGCTGCGCGTGGCTCAAGCACTTCCAGATGATTCATCCTGTCCGCCATGCTACATCCTTTCGGATGTCCTACAGTCCGTTCAATGATTAACATTGTCTAACTTCCCTGTAGGCGAGCATTTTGTCAGGCGTCCTCTTCCGGTCGCACCTGCTTAGGAAGTCTGCACGCTTTCACGTAGGATAATGTCGCCTATCGGGCTCAATCCCTATCCGCCTCATTACAAGGCGGCATTCGCTTTTTCCAGCATCCTTTACCCTCTGAGCCATCCCCATTGATTACTCGCCGGATACCGCCAAGGCGATGACGCCAGAACGGGACTCATAGGGCTTACCCTGTTGATCAAAAGAAATCACGAAAGTGAATAAGGTCAGCGTCTATAACCCGGCAGGAATGTTGGATATCGTCGTCCCGGCCCCAAGGGGATCGAACCTACCTGCTCACCGTTTGGTTACAGCGTATATGCTCTCCAACATGCGGTAGGCTTCTACCTGGATGCGCGAGAAATCAATGGCATTTTCTTCTTCGAGGTGAGATTCGTATCCCCGGACGAGCCGGCCGAGCGCTGCTACGGCCGCATCGTCAGACTGTGCCAGAATATCCGCTTCCAGCAGTTCTTCCGCTGCTTTATTCACCCAGGTCGCCAGATTCTTAGCCTGGTTCCACCGGCCCGAGCGATCGCCTCCGATAACGAGCTCATAACCTTCAATCGTCCTGTACCGATGAATCGATTGAAAAAGCAGATAGTGTTGATCGAACTGGTCCAGGACATTGTAACTGCGCTTTAAACGAGTAAACTCACGGTGGCTATCCAGAAATCGCAGGCAAATCGAATGTAGCGTGCCTACATACATCTCGTTCAGGTTTACTGGAATGTTTTCCTCCAGGAGCCGGTTTGAGATACGAGTGACGAGCTCGGCCGCTGCTTTTTCGGTGAATGTCGATATGAGCAACTGGGCGGGTTCAAGGCCCTTTTCAGAAATCAGATATAGGATGCGTTCTACGAGTGTATGCGTTTTCCCAGAGCCAGGGCCGGCTATAATAAGCAGCGGGCCTTCCGTGGTAAGTACAGCTTGACGTTGACCATCATTCAGGGTTGACAGGTCCATAGATTATAAGAATAACCAACATTAAAGGAATTGCGCGATCGAGGGGCAATGAATACCATAGTTAATAATGTTATTAACTATATATTGTATCAGTCGTTGTTTTGAAATGCAACAGCGAAAAAATGGCGAATCCTATGGTTGCCTGTATTGCGAAGCAGGCTATAAGAACCGATTGGTTTGTTTTTCTGCAATATTGATTTGCACCGCCGGCCCCATCTTGCGAATCCGGGTCAACTTCACCTGCAACCCTGAGTGCACCGGAGGCTTGTTCCATGCGATGAGATATGAGCGCTATTATCTTATGGGGGGTGTTCATGCCCCAGTGCCTCCTTTCATGCCCGGCAGAGCGGGGCCCTGAAAGGGCCCTCGTATCCAGCCGGGGCAACGCCCCGGCGCCGGTACCCCATCCAGAGCCCCGAAAGGGCGTTCTATGTCGCCCGTTTCGAAGAGGCGAGCGCCCCTTCGGGGCGTGTCGTGGCTGGATGGGCATCTTCGGCGAAAGGTCCTCGCGCAGAGCGAAACAGGTCCGGCTACCAACCCTCCCCCCACAGGCTATCGACGTCATGTTCTGCACATGGGCGAAGTGGAGATTACAGGCCGCCGCCGGTCAAAAACACGCAACAGTCGTACTTTTTTCCTATGCTACAGGCTTACGAGCACTCAACCGAATGGCCCCATGTACCGAATCTCTGCGCTGCTTTTATGTGTTTGTGCTGCGACGCTCACGGCAAACGCCCAGGTGGACGGGTATTATCGCATGCCGGATATCCACGGCGATCGCATCGTGTTTAACGCGGAGGGAGACCTCTGGACGGCGCCGGCCTCCGGCGGCGCGGCGCGGCGCATCACGACGCACCTCGGCGAGGAAGCCTGGCCCGTGATCTCTCCGGATGGCTTGCACATCGCGTTTACGGCGTCCTACGACGGCACGACGGACGCTTATGTCATCCCGGCCGAGGGCGGGAAACCCCGGCGCATCTCCTGGGATGGATCCCGCCCCGTGGGGTGGACGAGGGATGGCCGCGTCATGCTGAGAACCTCTAAATACGCCGGGCTGCCGGATGCACGGCTCGTCCTGGTCGACCCCGAAAACGGATCGCTCTCCCAGGTTCCGTTATCGCAGGCGGCCGAAGGATCTATGGCCGACGACAGTACGCTGTTCTTCGCACGCCTGCCGCGGCAAGGCAGCAACAGCCGCTGGTACAAAGGAGGGCTCGCCCAGAAATTGTGGAAATTCAAAGACGGCGACCCGGAAGCCACCCCGCTGACGATCGACTATCCCGGGACGTCCCGCCAGCCCAATGTCATGAACGACGGCCGTGTCTATTTCTTGTCGGATCGGGAAGGGGGCATGAACATCTGGTCGATGAATCAGGCCGGTGGCGACCTTCAACGGCATACGACCTACGAAGCATGGGATATCCAGGAGCTGGCAGGGGATGGAGCGACGCTGGTGTACCGGCTCGGCGCCGACCTCTATACGATGGATGTCGGATCGGGAACGACGCAGAAAGTACCGGTCACGCTCGTTACGGATTCTGAACAGGCGCTCATCGATTGGGAAGACAAACCGATGCAATACCTGTCCGATGCCGCGCTCAGGAGCGACGGCAAACGGGTGGCCTTCGTCTCCAGAGGCGAGTTGTTCACGGTGCCCGTAGGGGAGGGCCGGACCGCCCACGTGTCGCGTAACTCGGGGGTTCGGTACCGCAACGTGATGTTCGGCAAAGACAGTTCAGAGGTGATCGCTTTGTCCGACCGGAGCGGGGAGCTGGAGTGGTGGCGTACCCCCGTCGATGGTATCGGTGCGCCGGTGCAGATCACGAACGGGCCGGCGATGCTGCGGCGAGACGGCGTCGCATCGCCCGATGGCAGGTATCTATCTCATACGGACTACGACGACCAGTTGTGGCTGGTCGACATGGAAAACGGCACCTCGAAGAAAATCGCCGAAGCGCCGGCCGGGAATGGGGCCTGGTCCCCCGATAGCCGGTACCTGGTCTACAGCAGGTACATGCCCGCGTTGATGACGGCATTGTTCGTGTACGACGTGAAGGAAGACCAGAGCCGGCAACTTACGAGCGACCGCTTCATGGACGGCTATCCGGCCTTTTCGGCGGACGGCAACTGGCTGTATTTCCTGTCCTCGAGAACCTGGAATTCGACGGTATCCAGCCCCTGGGGCGAACGAGCTCCGCAACCCCATTTCGAGAAACAGGACAAAATGTATGCGATTCCATTGCGCGAAGGGGTTGCGTTTCCCAATGCAGTCCCGAACGAGCTAACCGAAGCACGCGCCGCGAAAAAGGAAGACAAGGAGGACGACGAGAAGAAGGAGGATGAGAAAGGACAGAACGACGGGGAGGACGCAAAACCGATGCGTTGGGACCTGACCCACCTGCTCCGAGAGGTGCCCGTTCCGGCCGGCGACTACTCAGGCCTGTCCGCCAACGACAAACGGATCTTTTATATTTCGGATGGGGATCTCATGGCTCTGGATTTAAAAGCGGAGGCGGAACCGGTCCGCCTGGTCGAAAAAACTTCGGGGTACGAACTGGCCGGCGGGGGTAAACATATCCTGTTGAGAAAACAGTCGAAGATGCACGTGATCCCGGCCTCGGCGGGAAAAGACGTCAAACTCGACGACAAAAACGAAGTGGACGTGGGCGACCTGCGATTTGCGGTGGATAAACGAGCGGAGTGGACGCAGATCTATAACGACGCCTGGCGAATGCATCGGGATTACTTCTGGGACCCGGCCATGCACGGCGTCGATTGGGAAGCGATGCGGGACAAATACGCCGCGCTTCTGCCCAGGGTAGGGTCGCGCGAAGAACTGTCGGACCTGCAGGGTATGCTCGTCTCTGAACTCTCGCTGCTGCATTCGAACGCGGGCGGTGGCGATACGAGACGTGAGGAATTGACGGTGACTACAGCGTCGCTCGGCGGCGTTTTCGAACGCGACGCCGAGACGGGCGGATTCCGGCTCGTCCATCGCTACGACGCCGACCCCGATTTGCCGGAGTACTGGTCGCCGCTGGCCCATCCAGACGTCCAGATCGCGGAAGGCAGCGTGATCCTTTCGGTGAACGGACAGCCGGCGAGCTCGGCCTCCCATATCAGCGAACTCCTGCAGGATCAGGCCGGCAAACAGGTACGCCTTGCCGTTCAAGATTCCGGCGGGACGAATCGAGACGTCGTTATTACGCCGATTTCGAGTCGCCAGGACTTCAACGTGCGTTATCACGAGTGGGAATACGCGCGGCGGAAGCGCGTGGACGAGCTCAGCAGCGGAACGGTCGGTTACGTACACCTGCGCGCTATGGGCCGGAACGACATCGGCCAGTGGACCCGGGAGTTTTACTCGCAGACCCGGAAGCAGGGGCTCATCGTGGACGTCCGCCATAATAATGGCGGAAACATCGACTCCTGGGTCCTGAGCCAGTTGCTGCGCCGCCACTGGTCCTATTTTAAGCCGCGAAAGGGGGAGATCTTCCCCAACATGCAGTATTCGTTCAACGGCCACCTGGTTGTCCTGGTAGACGAACGCACCGCCTCGGACGGTGAGGCGTTCGCCGATGGATTCCGGCGGCTCGGGCTCGGCAAAGCCATCGGCGTGCGCACCTGGGGGGGCGAAGTCTGGCTCTCCAGCAGCAACCGTCAGGTCGACGGCGGCGTGGCCCGGGCCTCTGAACTGGGGGTCTATGGCCCCGAAAGAGCATGGCTCATCGAGGGCTGGGGGTTTGTCCCCGACATGGAAGTCGATAACCTTCCTCACGAGACCTTCAACGGCAGGGACGCCCAGCTGGAAGCGGCCGTCCAGTATCTCGAGGACCTGATCGAAGAGGATCCCCGCCTCATTCCCGAGCCGCCGCCTTACCCCGTCCTCGTCCCTGGGTCCGGCTTCCCCACCCCCTGGCACGAAGACGTCCTCGCTCCCTCGGGGGAAGAAACCACTTCTTCGGAAGGCCCGTGACGGTTTTCGGTTGATGCGAAAAAGAGCGGATGCTGATGAATGTCCACACGTCCTAATGCCTCAGGAACGTGCACCATCGAACGTTCGGGCAACTCTGCTCCGGCGGTCGTGTCCTTGTTTCAGACGACATGGAAAAATAGACCCTTCGTTGCCATGAAACACCTCCTGTTCCTTCTACCGGTATTGCTCGTTTCGCTTACGACGATCAGGGCTCAGGATCGGGTCGCCATTCCGATTGGTGAGGCCGAGGCGTATGGCCTGGATATTTCCGTTCTCGATGCAGCATATGGCCCGGCCGCTCACGTGGATCCATCCCAGTCCGTCTTTCCCGATCGCCAGGAGGAGGTCCATGAAGCCTGGCGAACGTTGCTCAGCGAGTTTTCCGGGCGCCTGAAGGAGGAAGGGTTTGAATGGGACGAACCCCTCCGGGCTTTTTACCGGTTCTATTTTGAACCCGACGGGACGATCGACAAGGTGTTGTATGACGTACAGGGATTGGAAGGAGAACGAGCGGAGGAATACGGGCGCATCCTGGATGCATTTGCACGGAGCCATACGTTTGGTTTATCGGCAGACCGGGGATTCGCCCAGTGCAGCCCGGCCACATTGAGGCCTCCTGTTGAATGACAGGGAGCGCCGAACGAACTGCATGGCGTTCCTGGATTCCCGATCGAGTCGGGAATGACTATACGTCATCCAGATATGCGTATCTTCAGGGGTTTGCCATGCATTATTGAACGCGTTCACACACCTGTTCGTCCTGTTCCATGAGTGACAACAACCTGGTCGTAATTCACGTTTCTGCAATCGCTCAGCAAGACAAGATACAAGCGTTCGAGGAGGCGCTGCACGCCATCGTTCGCGACGCAGCCGCCATGGAGGGGTGCCTCCGCTACGAATGGTATCGTGTACCCGACGAACCCGCGAAATACGCGATTTATGGGGAGTTCGATTCGGAACAGACCTTTGAACGTTACCGCCAGTCGGAAATCGTCAAGCGGATTGGTAGTGAACTCATCCCGCGTTTGGTAGAAAAACCAGGGTTTCGGCATTACCTGGCCTCCGTCATGGAAACCAGCTGAATATTCACGCCGGCAAGGGAGGCGTAATCCCCCTGTGACCCGCTGTTGTCACCGCGCTTTCAGATCTTAAAGCCGTCGTATTTACCATCAACCAGGAATGTTACGCGAGCCTGGAAGATCGGGTTTTAGTTTGCAGGTGCTGAGCGCCTGGATTTTGGAGTTACACCTGAAATCGACCTGATTTCATCCCTTAACGAACCCCGAACTCCAGTCAACAAGCAGGCCGCGTAACCCCATTTAACAAGGAGGTATTACTATGCGTGTCATGGTCATAATGAAAGCCGATACGAATTCCGAAGCCGGCGTGATGCCGAGTGCGGACGTCCTCGCCGCCATGGGGAACTACAACGAAGAGCTGGTGAACGCGGGCATCCTACTCGCCGGAGAAGGACTGCATCCCAGCTCGAAAGGCGTGCGCGTCGATTTTTCCGGAGAGCAGCCGGCTGTCCTCGAAGGGCCTTTTGCCCAGACGAAGGAGCTGGTCGCCGGCTTCTGGCTCTGGCAGGTGACGTCGATGGAGGAGGCCGTCGAATGGGTGAGGCGGATACCCATCCCCGCATTAACCGATACGGCCGTGGAGATCCGCCCGGTGTTCGAAGCCGACGATTTCGGCGAAGCGTTCACGCCCGAGCTTCGCGATCAAGAAGCGAGCCTTCGGAAGCAGTTGGAAGAGAACTGAGCATACAACGCAGCGAACGGCGTAGTATAGCAGGCTCTTATTGAGAAACACACTTTGTACGGAAACGAGGGCCATCCGGCCAACCTGATGTAGGGCGGGGCTGCTCGCTGTCGGACTCATCGGCGCCTTCATCGCCCTGTGGGCCGGATCGGTCTGGATGTTTCGAAAAGCTGCGCGGGAGCAGCCTTCCGCCTGAGAAACGAGTATGGCGGCAGACTGAGGCGCGTGAATGATGGGCCGCGCAGTATCACTCAGGGAGTTCGTGCTCGGGGCAATCCAGGCGTAATTCAGTGGATTCGAGGCGCCGCTCGAGCAGCTTGCAGTAGAACGTCGAGTCGGGCTTCCCGTCGGGCCTGAAAAAGCGGCAGGTGGTACACTGGCGGGACGTCGAAATGACCCCCGCTCGTTGCAGGGATGCGATGAGTTGCAGAATAAACTGAAACGCGTTTTCTCGCTCCTGTGCGCTGAAGGCATCGAGGTGTGTTAATAATCCATTGGCCCAACCATCGATGTGTGCACAGGCCTTTTCCCCTGCAGGGGTCAACCGCAAGGTCTGGATTCGTGCGTCGTCGGGTAACGGTTTTCTCTCGACATACCCTTTGGCCGTGAGCGTTTTGATCGCCTGGCTGATCGTTGTGGGCGTCACGTCAAATTCCCTGGCGAGCACCCCGGTTCTGTTCCTGGCCTCATCGTGAAAACGCAGGAAAATCAGGCATTGCATCTGGATAGGCGTGAATCCATGTTTTTTGCCATTTTCCCACATCAGGTACCGCAGGGCCTGTGAGATGCGGTCGAGGCCGGCAATGATCTTGTAGTCGATATGTTCATGCTGCGTCGCAGGGTCAAAAACAGATTTCATTGAACTACTCCCGTCCAGGCCTCTCGGGGGAGAGACCTGGACGAGGCCTCCGTCGATTCCAAATTGTTGCGTTCCGTTTAGAGCCTATCCCAATGCCTCATTCGGGCTTCGCGCGGCGGCACTCGCCGTGGGCCAGCGTTGCGCTGCATCGCCTTATCACAGCGGATAGGGCTGTTTAGCGCCTGGGCCGCGGCGACCTCGCTCGCGCTCGGGCCTCAAAGCAGGTTTTCGGGTAGGCTCTTAATCCGAAGATACGGAGAAAGGAAGGCTTAAATCTTCAGAGAGTACACTGTACACCTCGTAGACGCCTAAAAGGGGCCGGCTTTCATCCGAGGTGTTGACCTCCATGTACGCCGTAACCGCGTCGAAATCGAAATTCCGCTTGCCGTTTACCCGGGCGCGAGGTACGATCACGCGAAGTTTGTTCTGCTTGAAGACGATGGAATGTCCGGGCGAGTCGAGGTACATCGGCATGCCGGGCGCCGTGGGAGGAAGCACTCTGGCCGCCTCCTCTTGCTTGAACTCGATGACCGAAAGCCCTCCGGGCACTCTATCGTCAGCGCCCAGGACTACCCAGTGGGTGTGGAAGACAACGCCGTCGTCGTCGTAATTCCGGTTGGCGTTTTCATCCCAGAGCGGGGTGTCGTCAAAGTCGGGATGGGAGGTGACCGCGAGGGCTACCACCCCCTCGATCTCGTCGAAGCCGACGTCCGTGGAGCTCAGCGAGGTCGGGAAAACGTACCCCAGTACGGGGGCGCCATCCATGTGCCCGGCCGGCTCTGGGACGGTGTTCCCTGCCGTCCCTTTGACCGTTTGCTCGAAAACGAGCAGATCGAGATCTTCCATGAATGTGATCTGTGCGTCAGAGACCACCAGGTCCTCGGTTTTTTCCGTCGGGTGTACCTGACCGGATGCCGTGTGTCCGATAAGAACAAGTAGCGCTGTCCAGCTGGCGCGCAGGAAAGGTGTAGCGTTCATGAGAGTGAAGGTTATTAGTTAAACAACAGTAGTAGTTAGTATAACTAATTAAATATGGAATTGCTACCCTCTCTCGTACCAGTCAGCTCTCCTGCGTGAGGACCACGCCGGACAATTGTACACAAATGATATAAAAAGATGATACGCGCCGGATGCGCAGGCACCCTGCCAGAGCGGTTTTGTACAGTACCCAGGATTTCTACCTCAATAGGGCCGGAGAAGCAGGCGAAGGCCACGCGTTAACGCCGTCGGAACGACGGACGTGTGGGTCTCGCCATCGAGCTCTTCGAAATGGACACCGCGAGAAGGACCAGCGTCTTCGCCTAGCAGAGCGGCCATGCGCCGGGCATTGGTCACCAGTTTAAACCTCTCAAGATGGGGTATGTCCGGCGATTCTTCCAGGCCGCCTACCGCAATGAACACACGGCCCGGATGTTCTTTTAACGACTTTGCGGGGTCGGCAGCCGCTTCGAAGATTTCCTCCTGATTCCACCACAGCGCCGGGCTGACTGCGATATAGTTGTCGAAGGAGGCCGGCGCCGTGAGGAGGGTATGGACGACGAAGAGGCCGCCCAGCGACGAACCGAAAATCGTTGCGCCGTCCTCTTGCACGTCGTACCGGGAGCTGACGAAGGGTTTGACCTCGTTGTCGAGAAACTGCATGAATGCCGAGGCTCCGCCCATTGACGGTTCGATACGATGGGTCTCAGGCATCTGAGGAAAGGACGCCGCCGTTTTTTCCATGCCGGCATCCAGAGAGGGTGTGAAGTCCCGGCTTCTCAGCGCTCCCTGTAGATACCCGTTATCCGTCGGGTAGGCGATGCCGACCACCAGCAGGGGGGGCAACTCGCCGTACAACTTGTGCATCAGCCGGGTCATTTCAACGACGGTCCCGAAGAACAGGTTAGCGTCGAGTACATACAGCACCCTCGGGGGCCCTTCCTGCACGGGCCCGAACCCCGCTTGTGGCTGGGCGATCCATACTTCGAAGTCATCGCCGATCAGTTCCGAACGAATTGGGTGCACCTCGGTATCGGGGATCGAGACGCGACCGCGTGTTTTGGATGTATCGTTTTGTGCCATGAGCAGGGTGGTTTTTGTACTTAATAATGGATGTTACGCATCTGTGCGGTATCGCTTTGCCCGGACGGCTTTGAATGCGCTCAGGTAGCTGAAAAACGGCTGCAAGGCAGTCATTCAAAGCCGGGAAAACGGGGCCCTGTGCACAACCTGCATAACATCACTTAATAATACAGTCATCGATAGAATGGTTAGCAAGGTCTTTGTTGCCATAGTC
>CAZGHT010000120.1:0-13441 GCA_964525535.1 uncultured Rhodothermaceae bacterium | reverse complement strand
ACGGTTGCAAAGCCGCGTAAACCAGGCTGCTGTGCACAGTTCGCGTAACATCACCTGATAACGCGAGCAGAGGAATTTCGAGCAGGGGGCATTCTTTCCCTTCATATGGGGAAGGCTGTGTACAGATCTGGAATGAATCCCCATCCTGCTAGGACACACTGTCCTCGGCCTCTTCCGGCACATACACGTCTTTCAGCAGCTTCTGGAGCTTGGATCGCCCACGATTGATGCGGCTTTTGACCGTACCCATGGGCAGCCCCGTAATCTCGGCTATTTCGTCGTAACTGAGCTGCTGCACATCCCTCAAAACGATCAACTCTCTGAAGTTGATCGGAATACTGTTCAGCGCCTCCTGGATGTAGGCGTCGAGAAACAGGCTGTTCACATGGTCATCCGGGGAAGACAATCCACTTTCGAGAGGTCGGTCATACTCGCTTTCGTCGTCGCGCGACTTCGGGGTTATGGATACCATATTCCACCGTTTGTTTCGCCGGTATTCCGACCGTGCCAGGTTGCCGGCAATGGTAAAGATCCAGGTCGACAATTTCGCCACGGGTTGATACGAGTACCGATTCCGGTATACGCGCATGAACGTCTCCTGCAACAGATCTTCGCTCATCTGCCGATCCTGTACGAATCCGTTCAGGAAGTTCAGGAGGCGCCCGGAAAATCGCTGTACGATGATATCGAATGCTTCAACCGTACCGGCTTGAAATTCATTCATGAGTGTCTCATCGCTCATCTCGTGCAGACGGTTAATGTAGTCCCTGTAGTTCTGAGAAACGGGGCCGTCATTATCGGTAGGGGGTATTTCTTTAGTCATAGTCTATGCATTGTCATCTATGCGAGATATCAACGGTTCAGCACCTCTGCTGCCTCAATATTTCTGCGGCGTCGATATCTGCTTCACGGATTTCTGCTGGGCTGGCTACTACCGGTTGATCGGTAAACCTACCGGAAGCTCTTGCCTCAACGTTCTTACGGCGAGCCTTCGTTCGAAGATCACCAATACGCTCAATAAAATTACAATGATCGTATTTTTCGGAACCTAATCCATTTATGTGCTTATTACCGCTCAATCATACGATTTAAATCGATTTAGTTTCAATGATTATTGAAAACTATCTCAACAAACGATCACACCACATTCGATGAGCGCGTCTTCTCCCTTAGCTACTACGAGCCAGGCGGCAGAAATCCTGGGGGTTCACGAGTCCTCCATCAAACGGTGGAATTCCGCTAACCAGTTGCATGCGCAGCAGACCAGCGGAGGGCACCGTCGCTTCCTCGTATCGGAAATCCTGACATTCGCCAGGGAGAACAAGCTGGATGCCCCTCTGCTCTATTTCGGCAGCTATGCGGAGCGGGTCTGGGTTGGTATTGAGTATCTACGAAAGAAAGGAAGTTACCGGAAGTTGATTCCCCTGCTGTATACCTGGGTGCTGAATGACAAAAACCATTTATCCAACCAGCTGCTCGTTCACCTGACAAAACTTGAGTACTCCGTAAGTCATTTGATGGATAACCTGATCTCGCCGGTGCTCTATCGCCTGGGTGACGAATACCTGAAAGGGGAATTGGCGATAGGCGACGAACACAGGGGGACTCACGCCATGCGAAACACGATCATCTATTTCCGAGAGCGCTTGCGAGAATTGAATTACATACGTTTATCCCAAAACAAACCCGTAGCCATCGTCGGATGTGGTCGAGGCGAGGATCACGAAATAGGCGCTCTCATGGCTCGCCTGGTGCTGGAAGTCCGTGGCTTGAAAGTCGTCTATTTAGGGCTCAACGTACCGACCGAAGAGTTTGCCAAACAACAGATAAAACACGAAGCTTCTGTTGTATGTATTGCTCTCATGCCTCCACGTGGCGAACGAGATGCTCATCACATCCTTCATCTACTCGATCAGGTCTACAACCGATATCACCCTTACCGGCTTGCTTTCGGAGGAGGCGCTATCAAAGGAGAAAGTGTATTCAGCAACCTGAAAGTAACGATTCCGGAAGTGCGTCACTTCAAGAACATGGAATCGTTTTCCACCTGGATCAAAGAATTAAACGATTAAACGATGGTACGCGCCGGACAGGCACATCGCCAATCTCAACCGCCATGCAAGACGAATTAACACGCCCCGATCTGGTACGACAACTCCCCGGCAGGCTCAGGGAACGCGTTCGCCTTCTGAACGACAAGGCCCAACCGGACCGCCCCGGTTATGTGTTGTATTGGATGCATCACGCTGTGCGCGGCCATGAAAACCCGGCCCTCGATACCGCCATCTGGGTCGGGAACGTTCTTTCGCTGCCCGTTCTGGTGTATCAAGGACTGGCCGGCGCCCACCGATTCAACTCAGACCGGCACCATACCTTTATCATGGAGGGAGCGCGGGATGTACAACAGGAACTCAAAGCGCGCGGGATTCGGTATGCTTTTTATCTGGGCATCGATCCCGAGCTCCGGAGCCCGCTCTACGAACTGGCGACCCGGGCGGCCATCGTCGTCGCAGAGGACTTCCCAGCGCCGCCTTTTCCCGCCTGGATGCAGTCTATTGCCGAACACATCGCCTCACCGCTCTGGGCTGTTGATGCCCATTGCGTCGTACCCATGCAGCAGGTCGGCAAAGCGTACAATAGAGCGTACGCCTTCCGCAATGCCACGAAAAACGAATATACCCATCGCCTCACTGAACCCTGGACGGTCATCTCTCCGGAGGCTCCTCCTTTCTCTGGTGAGTTACCGTTCGCAGATGTAGACCTCTGGGGGGCCGATCTCGCCGAGCTTTGCGCCCGCTGCACTATCGATCACAGCGTCGGACCCGTACCGCATACTCGTGGAGGGTCTGTCGCTGGATATAGTCGATGGGAGACCTTTAAGGCGCATGGCCTTCACAGCTACCACAAGCTGCGCAACAATGCAGCGATCAGCCCTCCGAAGGGAGTCAGCCGATTGTCTCCGTACCTCCATCACGGCCACGTCTCCCCTTTTCGGATTGCACGGGAGGCCCACATCGACGGTTCAGACGGGGCGGCGAAGTTTCTCGACGAACTCCTCATCTGGCGCGAGCTGGCGTATACATTGTGTTTTTACAGGGACGACCTGGAATCGATGGATATCCTGCCCCGCTGGGCTTCCGAGACGCTCGAAGAGCATGCCGGCGACTCTCGCGAGGGGCATTACTCCTGGGAAACCCTCGCCCGCGGCAAAACCGGCAACGTTCTCTGGGATGCCGCCCAGAAGTCGCTCCTCGCACACGGCGAACTCCACAACAACGTTCGAATGACGTGGGGCAAAGCTTTTTTAGCCTGGACGCGCCGGCCCGAGGAAGCGCTCCGCATGATGATCGACCTCAATCACCGATATGCACTCGACGGTTCCGATCCCAATTCGTACGGAGGTCTTCTCTGGTGTCTGGGTCAGTTCGACCGCCCCTTCGAACCGGAGCGGCCGATATTCGGGCGCGTTCGAACACGCCCAATCGACCGTCACACAGCCCGCCTGGACCTCGACAAGTACGTCGCGTACGTTCACCGGTCGCCCCGGGCAGACTCGCTCCGCATCGCAGTCATCGGCGCCGGCATGTCCGGGCTCGTCGCTGCGCGGACCCTGGCCGACCACGGCATCGAGGTGAGGCTGTTCGAAAAGTCGAGAGGCCCCGGGGGCCGCATGGCCAGTCGCAGAGAGGAGAATCTGACGCTCGACCACGGCGCTCAGTACTTCACGGCACGGGACGAGCGCTTCCGACGGTACGTCGACTCCTGGAAGCAGGACGGCCTCGTCGACGAATGGAAAGGCCGGATCGGCGTCGCTCGCGCAGGGACCCTCGAAGAAAAACCAGGCGGAGACGTGCGCTACGTGGGTGCGCCTCGCATGAGTGCGCTGACGCGACACCTGGCCGTCGATCTCGACGTGTCCTACGGGATCCGCGTAGCGGAAACGAGATGGGCCCCCCTCGGCTGGACCCTGGAGAGCACCGAACACGAAGCGCTGGGACGGTTCGACGGCCTGATCGTCACGACACCGCCGGAGCAGGCGTTGCCTTTTCTGGCGCAGGCTCCTGCGTTGAGCGAGCAGGTCGAGCATGTAGTTATGCTGCCCTGCTGGGCCGCGATGGTACGATTTGCCGAACCGATCGCCCTGCCGTTCGACGGGCTCTTCATCAACGAGGGTCCGTTGTCCTGGGCCAGCCGCAACAACAGTAAACCCGGGCGTGCGCCCGAGGAAGCCTGGATCCTTCACGGTTCGCCGTCGTGGTCCCGGACACACCTCGAAGACGACGCAGAGCGTGTAGCCGTCCAACTCCTGGCCGCCTTTTTTGAAGCGACGGGCATCGACCCGGTCGAGCCCGCCGGCGTCCAGACCCACCGCTGGCGATATGCACTGGCAGACAACCCGATACAGGCCGGCTGCCTCTGGGATGGCGACCTGCGCCTGGCCGTCTGCGGCGATTGGTGCAACCAGTCACGCGTCGAAGGAGCTTTCCTCAGCGGCATTGCGGCTGCAGGACGCATCATGGGCATCCCGGACCGTGTTACCGACCCATCTGTGGGCCGGCAGCTCTCAGTGCTGGATGTGTAATAAATGCCCTGGTTCGACAACCAAACGTTCCATCATCCCTGAATATGACAACTATGTTTAACAACACCATGATATCTGAATTTTCCTCTATGGACACACCCAGATTAAGCGACGACACCTTGGGTGCCGGGGGCGACGGCCACAAGGGCGCTGCTCCCGCTCTAGAGTCCTACCAGCGTAAGGACGAATACAACACGGCAGCCACCCTATCTATGGCTGCCGACGTAGAAAACCTCCTGATCAAGTTGGGTGAAAACCCCGATCGCGAGGGGCTGGTCAAGACGCCAGAGCGCGTTTCCAAGGCCCTGCAATTTTTGACACATGGATACCACCTCGACCCGAAGAGCATCTTGAACGGAGCGCTCTTCGAAGAAGATTACAATGAAATGATCGTTGTAAAGGATATCGAGCTGTTCTCGTTGTGCGAGCACCACATGCTCCCGTTCTTCGGTAAGGCGCACGTTGCCTACATCCCCGACGGTACCATCGTCGGACTGAGTAAGATTCCTCGCGTGGTCGACGTCTTTGCGCGACGCCTGCAGGTGCAGGAGCGGCTTACGATGCAAATCAAGGAGGCCATCAACGAGGTCTTGAAGCCGCAAGGGGTTGCGGTCGTCATCGAAGCCGCACACATGTGTATGGCCATGCGGGGCGTCCAGAAGCAGCATTCCAGCACCACGACGAGTTCGATGAGCGGCGTGTTTCTCGAAGACAACGCGACCCGTGAAGAGTTCATGCGGCTGATACGCTCCTCGTAATCAGGTATTCAGTGATGATACGCGAACTGTGCACAGCAGGCTGGTTTACGCGGCTTTGCAGACCTGCAAAGCCGCTCTGGCAGTACCTACGCGCATTCGGTGCGTACCATCTGTTATTCTATTTCACCATCTAACGTTCATTTATGTCAACTTCCAAAGATAAACCGGTGTACCTGATCCTGGGCGCAACGGGCGGCATCGGCCGCTCCCTGTGCCACAAGCTCTCGAACCGGGGAGCGACCGTCGTGATGGCGGCCAGAGACGAAAACAAACTCCAGACTCTAAACAATGATGTCGGCGGCGCCGTATACCCGCTGGATGCCACCCAATTCGAAGATGTCAACGCGGTTGCGAAATACGCGAAGGACAACTACGGACGCATCGATGGGGCCGTGAATTGCGTCGGCTCCATCCTCCTCAAACCAGCGCACCTGACGTCTCTGGACGAGTATCACAACACCCTGGCGCTGAATCTGCATTCCTCCTTTTACTTGTTGAAGGCCGTGGTCCGCACCATGATGTCCCAGAAGGAAGGGTCAGTCATCCTGATGTCATCCGCCGTAGCGAGAACGGGTATCGTAAACCATGAGGCTATCGCCAGTGCGAAGGCCGGCCTGACCGGCCTCGCCCGGTCGGCGGCGTCCACCTATGCCCGCTGGAATATCCGCGTAAATTGCGTGGCTCCGGGCCTCGTGGATACTCCTATGAGCCAGCACATCGTTTCCAACGAACAGGCCAAAAAAACCTCGGAAGCGATGCATGCCCTGGGGCGCCTCGGCGACCCCGATGACGTCGCCGAGGCGATCGACTGGCTGCTCGACGCCACGCGCAGCAGCTGGGTGACCGGCCAGCTTATCGGTGTAGACGGCGGGCTGGGTACGGTTCGTCCCCGTTGATGTATGGCTCATTCAGGATTAAACGCGGATATTACGATGTAGCGCCAGGCGAGCTGTGTCTTTCTAGCCCGGAGTCTGAATAAGGCTCTACGAGGCAGACGCAATTCCAGGTTTTGGGCGCTGTTACGAAGGTAAGTGCACAGCAATACGTATTACTTGTGCATTTTCAAGGCCATCCGGGCACGACGATAGCGCACTGAGGCATACACCCATGATCATCCATCCATGATTCAGACACACCGGTTTATTCATACCTGAGGCTCCGTACAGGATTGGCAAGGGCCGCCTTCATGGACTGATACCCTATCGTTAACCAGGCAAGAATAAAAGCGGCCCCTCCAGCCATTGCAAAGGTGCTCCATTCCAACGGCACCCTATACGCAAATTCCTGGAGCCATCTATTCATAGCCAGGTAAGCGATCGGGACGCTTATCACAAATGCAAGTAGAATGAGCCTCGTGAAGTCTATTGACAATAATACAAGGATATCTGCGATGGTTGCTCCAAGCACCTTGCGAACTCCAATTTCTTTCGTTCGCTGCTCTGCTGTGAAAGTCGTGAGTCCCAACAGTCCCAGACACGCAATACACAGCGCCAGAATCGTAAAGGAACTGAAGAGACTACCGAGCCTGATTTCTGTCTGATAGAGGCGATTATAGGCGTCATCAACGAACTGGTACTGGAAGGGGAAACCCGGCGAAAACGCGGCGAAGGTATTTTCTAAAAAGGCGATCGCCTCTTGCTCATGGTCAGGCCTTATCCGGACCTGCACCTTTGAGAAGTCACCCGTTTCCACGTATAAGGCCAGAGGTTCCATCGTATGACGAAATGATTGAAAGTTGAAATCGTTCATCACACCGATTACACGACCGTTCCTACCGTTCAAAAAGACCCTTTTACCAATTGCACTCTCCCAACCCAGGCGTTTCTTTAGCGTTTCGTTGATGACCATGTCCGTTATACCGTCTGAGTCCGGGCCCCGAAAGAAACCCTGCCCTTCGATCAACTCGATATCAAAAACCTGGAGAAAATCGTCCCGAATAGGTGTGTGATAGATCCCTATGCTTTGCCCTTCTTCAACGCCGTCCCATTCGGTTGTCGTCGATTGAGACGAGATGCGGATGGGGTCAAAAAAAGAAGCCGTTACTCTCTCGATTCCCGAGTGAGCCTCCAGCGTCTGTTTCAATGCTTCGTACCGATTACTGAGGGACGGATCATGGGTATCAATAGAAATTACGTGATTTCGACGAACCCCCGTATCCGCATCGCGGACAAAGGCCAACTGCTCATGAATCACAAGAGCCCCTACGATCAAGGCAATCGTTATGGAAAACTGTAGTACGACGAGCAGGTTACGCAGAAGTGCTTTGCCTCTGACGTTATGCCAGCCCCCCTTCATCACATGCACGGGATGAAAAGACGTCAACATAAATGCCGGGTAGCTCCCGGCAAGCATACCTATTCCCAGGCCAGCAACAACGAATATGGCGAAAAGACGACCGTTTTCGACTATATCGAAAAAAATCTCTCTATCGGTAAGCGATCTGAAAACAGGTAAGAGCACAGCAGCGAGCGCCAGCGCGATGCCCAACGCAATCACCGCAGGGACGATGGCCTCTCCAATAAACTGAGCGATGAGCTGCCCCCGATTGGCTCCCATGACTTTCCGAACACCGACCTCCATCGCACGCGTTGCGGATCGAGCCGTTGCCAGATTGACATAATTGATGCACGCGATCAGTACAATGAGAAGGGCAATAGCAGAGAATAAGTAAATGTACTTTACGTCCCCATTCTGCCCCAATTCGGCATTGATGTGCGATCGCAGATGGATATCCCGCAAGGCCTGGATATAGTACTTTGATAACTGCTCGGGATTATTCTGGTAATACTCGGTCTGTCCCAGATGCTTCTCAGGCAAGGCCGCTACTTTTGCATCAAAATCGGCAGGATCATGGTCGGCTCGCAGCGAAACGTAAATCAGATAGTTGTTATTCAACCACCAATCGATATCCCGTTGATATCTTGGGGAGGTGGCCATGGATACCACAAAGTCGAAGGTGAGATGGCTGTTGGGAGGTACATCTTCGATCGTACCAGCCACCGTCAGTTCAACCTGATTCGACTCAATCGTAGCTGTGAGTGATTTCCCGACCGGATTTTGTTTTCCAAAGTATCTGAGGGCGAGCGACTCGGTAAGAAGAATTCTATCAGGTCGGGCAAGCGCTTCCTTCGCATCACCCTGCAACACGCGAAAACTGAATACATCCAAGAACCCTTCGGATGCATAGATCCCTTCTTCGTTGAATTGCTTCTCTCCAAAACGCATCGACAACTGGGTTGGATCGATCTGGGCGGCATGCTCGACTTCCGGAATTTCTTCCAGTACAGCAGTCCGAAGGGGAGCCGGGGTCACTGCAAATCGATTCGATCCCAGATAAAATTCGCCGGGTTGTTCCTGCACGATCCGGTAGATTCGATCAGACTTTTCGTGAAAGGAATCATAACTCAACTCAAACTGCACGAACAAGCCGATCAAGATAAAACAGGTCAGCCCAATCGCCAGACCGACGATGTTGATGAATGCAAAACCGCCCTGTTTTCTCAGGGATCGGAGAGCGATAGTCAAGTGGTTTTTAAACATGCCGGAATGGGAGCGAATAAGAGATTGGCGATACGCAGCCTCACTACTCAATATGCATGCCGACCGGCTTAGTGGGCCGGATTGCAGTATTGTCAACTCCTCGTTGTGCGCCAGCAGTACATCTACTGTCCATATTCGGACAGTTGTGAGCCCGGCACATCCGAAGGCGGCTACCCCGTTGTGCGAAGGCCGCCGGCGATCGCATTCACCGTCAGGAGCACCTTCAGCAACAGGGCTCCTGCCGCATCCTCGTCGCCCTCTTGTTGCAGGGCGCGCCAGCGTTGCAGCAGTGTAATCTGCTGGCGATGTAGGGGACGCAGGCCCTCGTCACGCAGGGCGAGCAAGCGATGGATGCGTGGACGACGCGTCTCGAGCGCTCCGTCAAAGAAAATCTCCAGCACGCGGCGAGTACGCGCATACTCATCCCGAATGCTGCCCATGATGCGTTCACGAACGGCGGTTTCTTCTACCAGCCGAGCATACTGCTCCATGATATCCCGATCGGCGGTCAGAATACTCACACTGATGTTGGTGAACAGATAGCGCAGCGGCGCCCACGTGAAGGCATACTGCCGGATGACGTCGAAGGTCGCTGCATCTTGTTGCTGTAGGGTTTCGAGCGCGCTACCGGCGCCGTACCAGCCGGAGAGATAGAAGCGCGACTGGCTCCAACTGAAGACCCAGGGAATGGCACGCAGGTCAGCCAGCGTGCGGCGTCCGGTGCGGCGCGCGGGGCGCGATCCGTGCCGGCTAGCCTCAATGGCGTCGATGGGTGTAGCCTGGCTGAAAAAGGTCATAAAACCGTCCGTCTGCAGCAGGGTCTCGTAGGCCTGGCGGCTCGTCTCGGCCAGGCGGTCCATGACGGCGGGCGCCACGGGCGTGACTCGCTCGCTGTGGCGGTCGCGGAGCGTCTCCCCCATGACGCCGGCGGCCAGTAATTCCAGATTGTACAGTGCGTGGATGCGGTTGGCGTACTTTTGTGCGATGGTCTCTCCCTGCTCGGTCATACGGAGGTCCCCCTGGAGCGAGAGGTTCGGAAGAGCGGCCAGAAACCGGTGGGTAGGGCCGGCGCCCCGGCTGATGGTACCGCCACGGCCGTGAAAGAAGCGCACGCGCACCCCGTGATGCACGCCCGTCTTCGCCAGCGTTTCCTGTGCCCGGTACAGGTTCCACAAACTCGCCACGATCCCGCCGTCCTTGTTGCTGTCGCTGTAGCCGATCATCACCTGCTGGACCGGCCGATCGAGACCCTTTTGCGCCTGCTGATAGGCCAGGCTTCGCCGGGTAACGGGATGCATCAAGAAATCCGCCAGGATCTGCGGGCTGTGCTCCAGATCTTCGATCGTCTCGAAGAGCGGCACGACAGGTAACGGGCATACGAGCCCATCTTTCGTGGCAAAGGCCAGCCCGGCATCGCGTGCAAACAAATAAACGACGAGCAAATCGCTTACGCTGCGCGTCATGCTGACAATGAGGGCGCCAAGTCCTTCCGTACCGTAGCGGCGGGCATGGTCGGCCAGTACCCGATAGCCGTGCAGCACCGCCTCGGCCTCGGGGCCGAGGGTCATCCCCGGCATGGTGAAAGGTCGGTGCAACGACAGCTCTCGCGTCAAGAATGCAATGCGCTGCGCTTCCTCCCAGGTCGAGAAATCCGTCTCGTCGAGGCCAGCAGCCGTCATCAATTGCTCGACGGCCATGTCGTGGAATTGACTGTTCTGCCGGATATCAAGGGCTGCCAGGTGAAATCCGAACGTGCGAACCGTGCGCTGCACCGGAGCAACATCAGCGGCAGCCAGACGTCTGGCGTCGACCGCCATCAGACTCTCGTACAATAACTTCAAGTCTTCAGCCAGCTCGACAGCATGCCGGTACGTAACCGCTCCTTCCCAGAGGTGTCCGTTGTGCCTGGAATCGACGGATATCGGAAGCCGTAACAACATTAGATTTACCATCTGTCGCCAGGGCTCCTGGGGATTGCGTACGAGGGCTTCCTGGCCCCGGTCGCCGAGCGATTCTGCCACCTTCTCTATGTGCTCGATCAGGCCGGCGGGAGGCGTTTTCAGCCGTTCGGACAGGCTGAGGCAGACCGCCAGTTCAGTAAGTTGCTGATGCAAAAGCAAAAGAGCATTCAGGCGCAGTTCCAACAACGCAACGCGCGTCGTTTCGGCTGTAACGAGGGGGTGTCCATCGCGGTCGCCGCCAACCCAGTTGCCGAAACGCAGCTGGGGCATATGGGCTGCATTTTCGAGCAGAGCCGGGTCGAAGCCAACCGCCTGCCAGGCCTGTTGCAGCCGTCGATCCAGCAGGGGCAGCACCTCTGGGAATACATTTCGCAGGTAGTGGATCGCGTTACGCAGCTCCGAAGCCACGTCGGGCTTTTCCAGAAATATTTCCCCGGTGTACCAGAGTCGCTCTAATTCCCCCTTGATTTGCTCACGGAGCGCCTGCTGCTCCAGCGGGGTATACATCGGGTTTTCACGCTGCACCAGAAGCAGGTAGAGGCGCCGGTGGTGTTCGAGGACCGTGGCCCGCTTGGCCTCCGTAGGATGCGCTGTCAGCACCGGTTCGACAGCCACAGTAGGCAATGCCAGGGCCACTTGTTCCTCCGTGAGCCCGAGTTCCTTGAGCCGGAGCAGGTGGTAGCCGAATAAACCCGGTTCTTGGAGCACACCTCGCTCAACCTCCACGCGACGACGCGCCTGAGTCGCCGCGTTTTCCTCGATCATGTTCAGCAGGGCGAAGGCGATGGAGTACGCCTGCGCCATCCGTTCCGGGACGACATCGGGAGCTGCGGTTGCCCTTTCTTCCTGCCAGGGAAGCAGGCGGGCCAGGTTGCTCTCCCCGGCGTCTTCGAGCACCTCACGAAAACACTCCACCATGAACCGCAGGTCGTGATCTACTTTACGGAGGGCTGCCTCACGCGCCGCAGACATAGTTGTCACGGAGGGACCGGAGAGAGACGTTGGAACCTTCATCAGGTTAAGATTTTTATTCATACTCAGGTTTTCGAACAGCTTCCGGTCTTCATTGCACTGGAGGCACCAGCAGCATCGGACACCGGGCGGCGCGTAACACAGCGCTCGCTGTACTTCCGAGAAGCGCTCGCTTCAAGCCCGTCAGGCCATGGGTGCCCATCACCAGAAGGTCTAGATCTTTGGCTTCAGCCCATGCGATGATCGGCTTGACCGGTTCATTTTCCCATCGTATTTCCCTGTGTACGTTGATGGAAGCCAACGCCGGCGATATTTCGCCCATGGCGGCGACACTCTTTTCGATCGCTGGAACAACCGTTTTTTCCTCCAGAGAAGGATTGTCTTTTTGCTCAACCCACCATCCCACGTAGAGCAATTCCAGTGGCGTTTCATGAGTCCCCCCTCCCAGAGCATGCGCCCAACGTCCGGCGAACGACAGAACCGTATCTGTCATAGGGGATAAGTCCACCGCAACTCCTACACGAGAAGGCGCTTCTACAAACGTATCTCGAAGTAAAAGGCAGGGTATGTCGGCCGTTCTAACGATCCGTTCAGCTGTCGTACCGACGAAGTGCGCAGCGCTCGTCGAACCGCTATGCGGCCCCAGGGCAATCGCTGAAGCGCCAACGTGAACCGCCTGGTCCAAGATGGCTTGATACGTCGTACTCGTTCGATCGATCACTTCAAATCCCTTTACTTTCGTTTCTTTGGGAATGCAACGATCGACTTGCTTTTGTAGTGATTCCTCGCGCTTTTCCTGTTCGTATGCCTGTTCGAAAGAAGCCGCACTTCCCGGAGTTTGCGTCAGAAGGGACTGCAAGCGCGATCGTTCTATAACGTGTACAAGATAGATCTCAGCGTCCATCGAAATAGCGAATTTCGCTGCAGTGTGGACCAGTCTATCCGAGTAATCGGTCAGGTTTGTAGCAACCAGTAAAACGGAAGGCGAGGAAAGATCTTTATGTGTCATAGTCTACTAGCTGTGGAAGTCCGAAGATGGACTGTTGAAGATTACGAGCTACTGTCCCATATATAGGTTGTATCAAACCCATACGCCTCTTTCTGGGCAGATTCGGTTCTCAAGCACAGTGTCATGGGAAGGTTCCGAACGTACCACGGACTCAGGGCGTCCGTCTTGATCAACCTGAGCTGGATAGACCTGAGAAAACAGCGCAGATATGTAAGCGTGGCAAACGCTAGTGCGCCAGTGAATCAAAGGGGACGGTAGAGAGAGATACAGATAGGCTGACTAACTGTGTTCGTGAAGAACATATCGAGATACGATCCATGCCCTGTATGGGCACGGATAGGTGTTTGTCCAGTGGTCGAATAGCGGTTTTGGTGATATCATAATCAAGCGATATCTACTCCTGTTTCAACATCTCAATCGCGTCATTGTTAGTGATGATACGCAGGTTGTGCACAGTATGGTGTTATAACATGGTGTTATAACGGCTTTGAAATAATGCCTTGCGGTCGATTTCCGTCTGTTTCAGTCTGTTCAAAGCCGTAGTGGCTGAACGATGGCGCACAGATGCGTAACATCCATTTGTAAGATAAGTGATGTTACGCGAACTGTGCACAGCAGC
>CAZGHT010000119.1:0-13487 GCA_964525535.1 uncultured Rhodothermaceae bacterium | reverse complement strand
GTATTGCTGTGCACAACCTGCGTACCATCACTTATTTATACAGGAGTTTGGGTAAATTTCCTGTTCGCGTCTATATTCGGCAAAATCATTTCGCCAATACTGTGAATCACAATTTAGCAATAAATGTTTTAGAGAATGAGCTAAGGGATGGGGCATCATTCTGTCGTAATGAGGATTTAGGAATCGAGATTACGGCGTTTGCATTTTCAAGAGGATTAGATGAGGGTTTTGAGGAACGAGTTGAACGGCACCAGGCAGCAGTTAGTGATTTACCATGGGCTTCAGTACATGGACCGTTTATTGATCTAATCGTAAATAGCCCTGATCCTGCAATTGTTGAAGTCTGTAAACAACGACATCAGCAAGCATTAGGAGCGACTGAACTGTTTGGAGCAAAAATCTATGTGGCGCATCTGAATTCAAACCCTCTCATTCGAAATGAGGGATATCGAGATCGATTTCCTCGTGCTGTAGCAAATTTTTGGCTACCCTTTGCAGACCGAGCAGGAAAGCATGGTATAACGATCGTCCTGGAGAACCTCTGGGAATCGGGACCGGAGCTGCAAAAAAGAGTCGTTGAAGAAGCGAATCATCCTCACCTGAAAGCTTCCTTCGATAACGGTCATGCTTTGGTTTTTTCGAAAAAGTCAGCGAAGGAATGGATCAGTGTACTCGGGAAGGACCTTATTCATTGCCATCTTCATGACAATGATGGGACGTATGATCAGCACAGGTCAATCGGTGAGGGGATTGAAGACTGGCCCTCCCTGTTGGACGCGCTAAGAGATGAAGCTCCTAATGCATCAATAATACTCGAGAGTGATTATTTGGAAGCGAATCGAGTAAGTTATAAACGGATCAACCAGAACGAACGAGATAGGCGTTTTTGATTCAAAGGGACAGGGTGTGAGTTAGAATCGAATCTGTGAATGCTTGAGCCGGAAGGAATACACGATTTCGTTATCGATGGAAATGATGTCATAGATGACTTCCGGATCCGCTAGCGTGGTATCGAATCGCAGCCGGCCGAACGTACATTTCGCGTTGTAGCCGTAGATCGCACCGGGGAGCACGTCGTGGGTATGCAGGTTCGTGAGGCGGGCATTTTCGAAGTCGTACAGGTCGTACCCATGTTGTCGTTCTATCTTCCAGATATCGGCGCGATGGCGATCTCCAGACAGGAGAATCACCCCGGTGATCGAATGCTGCTCGATAAAGGAAAACAGCTCTTCGCGTTCGTCCTGAAAGCCTTGCCAGGGATCCGTGCTGCCGGGTTTGACTCCGTAGGCCCAGGGTACAGACGTCACCAGCAGTTTGAACGTAGCCTGTGAAGCGTTCAGCCTGTCGAAGAGCCATCTCTTCTGGGCATCGCCGAGCATAGAAGCCGGCCGATCTGCTGGAGGGTTTTTGTGGTCGGTACGGTAAAAACGTCCGTCGAGCATAAAGAGGTCGACATCGCCGATGGAGAAATCGAACCAGCAACCGGGTTGTTGCGGGCCGCCGCCGTACCCCGGGTTGTTCCAGTTATTACAGAAGGTATTCCAGACCGGTATTTTCCAGGGGGGATTTGAAAGGGACGGGCCTCCCCAGCAATCGTTTGTACCGAAGTCGTGATCGTCCCAGATGGCAGCGATCGATGTGCCGGCGACCAGTTCCCGGAATTCAGGGCGGGATTGCCTGCGGTAATAGCAGTATTCGTTGACCGGGTTGCGTGTGGGGTCGTCGATATACACGTTGTCTCCGGTGAGCAGAAAAAGGGGGAACTGGTAGCTGGCGATCGTGCGCCAGATACGTTCGTGCCAGGGGGTATAGCCGGCACATCCCCCGAAGCCGATGTCGAATCGAGCAGGCGCCCCCGCACGGGGAAAAGTACGGAACGTGTATTCCTCGTTTTGGGGGATATCGTCAACGTACAGCTGATAGGTATAGTCGGTATCCGGTGACAGGGCGTCAATAGCTACAACGGCCGTAAAATCCCGCCCGGGGTCGACGTGTGAGGGGGCGCTGACCACGCCGCTGGAGGAAGGGCCTCCCGCCTCAGAAACGCGCACCCGTACGGTGGAAGGGCGCCAGGTGCGCACCCAGAAGCGGGCTGAACGATCGGTGACGCTCCCCAGCATCGGGCCGTGAATGAGGTGGGTTCCGTAGCGATCGATGAGTCGTTTAAAAGCGCCATAGCTGTATAGGGGCGTCAACATGGACCGGGGGCCGGCCAGGAAGCGGCCGAAGGGCAGGCCCGCATCAACGGCGCGTTGGGCGTAATCGGTAGCTCGCTCCAGATCGCCTTTGAGGCTGTATCCGAGGCAGAGCCCGTACATAAATTCGGGATCAGTGGGATAGTATTCCTCGCTGAACGCGTGGAGGCATCGTATGGCCTCGTCGTACTGCCCGTCATTCAACCGGGCGACTTGCTCCTTTACGAGCCGTTTGTATTGCCACAGGCGGTCTGGGCGTACGCATTCGGCTACAGCCTCCGGCTGAGCCGGCAGGGTATCCGCCCGGTCAGCCGGCAGCATCAACGAAGGGACTGCCGCACTGGAAGCGATGAATCTTCGCCGGGAGACGAGGTGTGTCGTTGATGATGGTAAACGGGCGTCGGGCGTTTCCTGCATGATAATTGGGGATAGAGAGCGTCGTTACACGTTCACTCACCGGTTGGATCTTGCTTGTTTTCCGGCGTGTCGTCCGGGTGTTCGCCTCGCTCGTCGTCTTCGGTAGACGCTGAACCCGGTCGTACGTGATAATAGATGTCTTGCGCGGTGCTGGTTTTGAGGGCGAGGTCCATGCCCTGGGGACGTGTATCAGGAGTATTCGATTCGTTCCGATCTCCCGTATGTTCAGAGGCACCCGGTTGACCCGGCACGTTCTCTTCGGTATCTGCGTCTGGTGTTGCGCTGATGGCTGCGCCCTTCTTTTTGCCTGGGATGGAGGTGTCGACTACGTCCGCATCGTCGTCTGCGAGGAGGTTTTCCTCCTCGGCAAGTTCAGGCCCCTTTTCCTGGAGCGGAAAAGATTCGGGGAGCAGGTCCTTGAATGCAACGCCGTAGATCTCCCAGATCGTCAGAAAGAGGGCGGCTATCAGGGGGCCGATGATGAATCCGACGATACCAAAGAGAGCCAGTCCACCGAGCGTGCTCACCAGGATCATGAGATCCGACATCTTGGTCTCGTATCCTACCATGCGAGGCCGGAGGAAGTTGTCGATCAAACCGACCAGGAGGCCGCACCAGCCGGCGAGGATGGTGGCAGAGACGTTTTCTCCGGTTGCAAATAAATAGATGACGGCAGGGACCCAGACCAGGGCGGCTCCCACGGCAGGTAAGATCGACAACACAGCCATCACGGTACCCCAGAATGTGGCACTCGGAATGCCGAAAAAGGCAAATGCTGCTCCGAATAGCACCCCTTGAATGGCGCCTATCAAGATGGTCCCTTTGACCGTGGCAAGGGTGACGGAGACGAACTTCTCGAGCATCAGGCTCTCGTCGGCATGCGAGAGCGGCATATAATACAGAATTTTGCGCAGTGCTTTTTCGCCATCGATCAATAAGAAGAACATGGCATACAGCATGATGAAGAATTGGAAGAAAAAGGTGGCCGTCCCTGCCGTCGCCGCTCCCAGTCCGTTGAGCAGGAAGTTGCCGATGGATCCCGCGAATTCGGCCAGCTTCTCCGTAATCTGCGCCTGGTAGGGGCGCAGCTCCTCGAAGATGGGAAACTGAGCCAGCCAGGTATCCAGTTGATTGCGCGACTGGATCCTTTGTTCGATCCAGGGACGGACGGCCTGCGTGACGTCGTAGGCTTCGGAAGCAACGATGCTTGCCAGCCCGATCATCGGCCCTATGACGACAATGAAGGTCAGTAACAGGGTAACGAACGAGGCCGTATTCTTGCGTCCGTTGAACCACTTCACGAGGCGCCTGTACACGGGGTGCAGGATGCCGGAGAAGATGGCGGCCAGGAACAGTGTGATAATGAACTGGCTGACCATCGAGAGAAAGATGGAGGAAATGCCGATCGCGAGCAGCAAGAGGAATCCCTGCTGAAATCGTTTTTGACCAAAGCTGGGATCACTCATCGGGATTCTCGGTCTAGCCACTCGGGTCGAAAAGGCGGTTCGTCTCCGTCAACCCAATAAGGTTCAGGAAACCACCGGAGCCCGCTGACGCGGGGATACGTTTCAAACACATCGCCATGGCCGAGGACGCGCGGATCCCCCGTCGCGGTGAGGTATTCGTGTAGTCTTCGCCCGAGGTCGTCCTTGATTTGCAGGAAACCGGGCGCGTTAGCGAGATTGATCAGGCATCCCGGATCTTTGTTGATGTCGTATAACTCTTCGGGAGGGCGCAGGTCGACGGCCAGGTGAAAATAGCGGTCCACGTTCGGGTCATCTCTGTGGTCGATGAGATACGACAACGAGGGCGCGGCATCGATATCATGGTACCCGCCGTGCATCGGTCCCAGGAGCCCCTCCGTGTCGTATTTCTGGGGCGCCCCGGCCGGCCACCGATCGGGGGTAAAATTGCGGATGTACAGGAAGTCGTGCGTCCGCAGGGCGCGCTGGGAGTACGACAGGCTGTTGAAGCGAGAAGACGAATGGCGCTCTCTGGCAGCATAAACGGCCGTGCGGGAGGAATCGACGAGGTCGCTTTCTGCGGATCTCAGCAGGGGCATGAGGCTTGCGCCGGACAGGCGATCCGGGTCAGGGTGCGGGGTGTCCGCAGCCTCGAGAAGGGTCGGATGAAGGTCGACGAGGCTGACGAGGTCATCGACCTGCCGGCCGCCGGGGATCTCATCGGCCCACATAATGGCCAGAGGTACGTGAATCCCATATTCGTAGGTATTTGCCTTGGCCCGAGGAAAGGCCATCCCGTTGTCCGAGGTGACGATAACCAGCGTATTTTCCAGTTCGCCGAGGGCTTCCAGGCGGGCCAGCATACGGCCCAGGTGCGTGTCGAAATGTTCGATCTCGTACGCGTAATCGAGGATGTCGCTGCGAATGACGGGATCGTCGGGAAAGAATGGAGGCACTTCAGCCTCGTACAACCGTTTGCCGGCTTTTCTCCCGGCGCCTTCTTCGAAGACGCGATGCGGTTCGTGGGCGCCATACCAGAAATAGAACGGCTGTTCTGGATCTCTCTGTTCGAGGAAGGCGTCGAAGTTGGCTGCGTAGTCTTTGTCGTTGATGCCGGGCGGAGAAGAGGCAATGCGTCGCTCGTTGAACTCGGGTCCGGCCGGGTTGCGAGTGCGCCCCAGGAAGCGCCAGTCTCCGGGGCCCCACCCCTTGCCTGTAAAGCCTACAGCATAACCTGCCTCCTCGAGCAGGTCCGGGAAGACGACATAATCGGGAGAAAAATAACTGGCGTGCGTTCCGGCATGTTCGATTTGCCAGGGATAACGCCCTGTCAACAGGGCGGCGCGCGAAGGGCTGCACCCCGGTGAAGCGACAAACGCATTCATGAATAACACACCTTCTCGGGCCACCCGGTCGAAGTGAGGCGTCCGCGTAGACCGGCTTCCGTAGGCCGAGGCGTACGGATACGATTGGTCGTCACTGATCGCGATCAAGATGTTGGGCCTGGACGCCGCCTCGCGGTCGGAATGCGTGCGCGCCGTTTCCACCGAGGCACAGGTCAAAAAGGAAGTCGTGCAGAAAAAGAGAAAAAGTAAGATCCGGCCCATTATATTTCGTATGTCAGCTCTTCCCGAACGCGGAGCGACCTGGTGCAAGGTATTTTGAACGAAGATACAAAAGTCCGGGATACGAAGGAAATCGGAAGAATGACCTTCGATGAAAACATCCCGATAACCCATCCTGCTAAACCCACCCTGATAAACACGACACGTATGGCTATCCCGTTTAATGACGTAGGACGATTGCCTTTTCCGGGCGATAATGTGGCTATCGCTACTCGCGACCTGGATCCCGGAACCCGAATTGATCATGGGGGGCACGTCTTCTCGTTATCGCATGGCGTGTTGGAAGGGCACCGATTCGCCCTGCGACCCATTCTGCCTGGCGAAGACCTGTTGTCCTGGGATATGCCTTTCGGTAGAGCGACAAAAAAAATCGAACCGGGTGACTACGTATGCAACGGAGGCGTTTTGGAGGCGCTTCGTGGAAGGGCAAAATCGTTTCCCCTGCCCGAGGAAGCGAACTTCAGCGACGAAATTCCTCCTTTTTCGTTTGAGCCGTCCGAATTTGTGCCGGCGGGTCCTACCGTTTCGAAGCCGGTCGAGCATCATTTCCTGGGCTTCGATCGTGGGGGGCGTAGGGGTGTAGGAACGCGCAACTACATCGTTATATTGGGCATTTCTTCGCGCGTAGCAGGTTTCGTACGTCACCTCGAAAAAGATTGCAAAGATGTGGGAGCCTCCTGCTCGAATGTGGACGGAGTGGTCAGCGTTGCCCATACAGAGGGCGACGATGCCGGCATCAACAACCGCAAACTGGTGCTGCGAACGCTGGCAGGTTTTTCGGTGCACCCCAACGCAGGCGCCGTTCTTTTCGTCGATCAGGGAGATGAGGCTATTACGTTCGAGGATATCCAGGCATACATGACCGAAGAAGGGTATCCCATCGACGAAGTGCCTCATGCCCACGTCCGTATCGGTCACTCCTTTCAGTTCAAGCTCGCCGAAGGACGTTCCCGCATCGAATCCTGGATTCCGGAGATCGACCGGCTATCGCGATCCAGGCAGCCGATCAGCACGCTCAACATCTCCCTGCAATGTGGAGGTTCCGATGCCTTTTCCGGGATCTCGGGCAACCCGCTCGCTGCGTGGGTAGCGCATGAAGTCGTCGCTCAAGGCGGGAAAGCCAACCTGGCCGAGACCGATGAGCTGCTGGGCGCGGAGGCCTATATACTGCAAAAAGTGAAAAGCCGTGACGTAGCCGAACGTTTCCTCGCGTTTATCCGTCGATTTGTCGAGCGGGCCGAACGGCACGGGAGTTCGGCGGCGGGCAACCCGTCCGGAGGCAATAAGTATCGTGGGCTCTACAACATCTATCTCAAGTCGCTCGGCGCCGCCATGAAGAAACATCCCGCGGTGCGTCTCGACGACGTCATCGACTACGGACAGCCGATGGAGGCGCCCGGCTACTATTTCATGGATAGCCCGGGCAATGACCTGGAAAGTGTTGCCGGGCAGGTGGCCTCAGGGGGAAACGTGATCTTTTTTGTTACGGGCAACGGTTCGATCACCAACTTTCCCTTCGTACCCACCATCAAGATTGTGACGACTACGCGTCGATACGAGCTGCTGCCTAACGAGATGGATGTAAACGCCGGCGCCTACCTCGATGGCGAATCCATGGATCGACTTGGAGAGGAGATGCTCCGTCAAACGCTCGACATCGCTTCGGGTCAACGCAGCGCGGGGGAGAAGGCCGGCCACGCCCAGGTGCAGCTCTGGCGGAATTGGCGGCAACCCCCGGCGCCCGCCGGCCCGAAACTGCGTGTAGAGGCATCGCTCCGGCCGGGTGTACCGCTGCACGTAGAGCAGGTCGTACCATCCGACGAAGCGCCCTCCTGGGAAGCTTACCAAACGCCGAACGGGGTATCTACAGAGCGACTCGGATTAATTGTGCCCACCAGCCTGTGTGCCGGGCAGGTAGCGCGGATGGCTACGGAGGCGCTCAATAAGCCGGACGTGCGTGAGCTGTACCCGGTCGATCGTTTTGTGACGCTCGTGCACACGGAAGGATGCGGGGTCTCGAGCGGTACATCGGAAGAGGTGTTTTTGCGAACCATGCTGGGCCATGTGGCTCATCCGAACATTCAAGCTGCCCTGTTCCTCGAGCATGGGTGCGAAAAAACACACAACGACTATTTTCGCGCTCAGCTGGAAGGCTACGATCTCGATCCAGAAAACTACGGCTGGGCCAGCATCCAGCTGGATGGAGGAATCCAGCGCGTCATCGAAAAAATGAGAGGCTGGTTTGACGACGCTCTCGGAGAACTGGCGCCGCCAACTCGCTCGACGACTCGGTTCGGATCGATCAAGCTGGGTTTACTGGCTGACGAGGGATTGCCTGAGCGAGCCTTGGCCGCCATGGCCGATCTCGTGCGAAAAACGATCGCCTCAGGGGGGACGGTGGTTGTACCCCGACATGAGTCGGCTGACCTTTCCATCGATCCTTTGCTAGAAGCGCTGGTCGTGCCGGATCGTACCTTCACGCTTTCGTACGGGCAGCGGATCGAACAAGCCGGATTCCACCTCATGGAATCGCCCTCGATGAACTGGCAGGAAACGGTAACCGGCCTCGGGGCGACTTCAACGCATATTCTGGTCTACGTCGGCGACGATACTTCGCGCCCTGGCCATCCTTTCATCCCGCTCATCCAGGTTGCGCTGGACGAATCCGTGCTCCCCGCGGACATCGACGTTCAATGGACTCCAGGAAAGCCTGAGGAAGCAGACCGCTTGTTGAGGCGGCTAGCCCTCACGGGCAGCGGTCGGTATGACCCCGTTCGATTCCGGCTGAGAAACCTCGATTTTCAGGTCACCCGGGGCCTGTTTGGGATATCCCTGTAGTGCATCACAAAGAAACGTGTTTTTATCGCAGCCAGTGTGTACCTTTCAGGTTGCTACTACGCTGCTATTACCCATCCTACCCTTTTATCGTACATATGAATATCAACCGTAGACTTTTTCTCAAAACGGCGGGCGTCACGGGAGCCGCCATGGTCCTGTCCCCTGCGTTTTCATTTGCCGCTGACCCCATTTACAAGATTTCCCTCGCTCAGTGGTCCCTGAATCCCCTCCTGTTCTCAGGGAAGATGGATCACCTGGATTTCGCCACTGACGCGAAGAAGCATGGGATCGAGGCGGTCGAATATGTAAATCAGTTCTTTATGGATAAGGCCAAAGATATGGCATATCTGAAGGAGATGAAGACCCGCGCCGAGGGCGAAGGTGTTACCAGCGTACTCATCATGTGCGATAACGAGGGCGCGCTCGGTCATCCGGAAGAAAAAGAACGGATTCAGACCGTCGACAATCATAAGAAATGGGTCGACGCGGCCAAATACCTGGGCTGCCATACCATTCGCGTCAACGGATACAGCCTCGGCCAGCTGACGGGTGAGAGCGACTACGACGAAGAAATGAAACTCGTTGCGGATGGACTCCGGCGTCTGTGCGAATACGCCGACCCGCAGGGTATCAGCGTGGTCATCGAAAATCATGGCGGCCTGTCGAGCAACGCCAAATGGCTGGTGGGGGTCATCGAGATGGCCGATCATTCCAGAGCGGGGGCGTTGCCCGACTTTGGCAACTTCGCCATCAACGAGTTCGAATCCTACGATTCGTATCGCGGCGTCGAAGAGTTGATGCCCTACGCTACCGGAGTGAGCGTGAAAACCAGAGCCTACGACGACGACCACAACGCGAGTCCGCTCGACTACGAACGCATGATGCGCATCGTGTTGGATGCCGGCTACCGGGGGTATTGCGGCATCGAGCATACGGATCGTGGCAACGAGTGGGCCGGCGTCATGGAGGTCAAAAAAGCCCTCATGGAGACGAGGGATAAACTCACGGCTGATTACTCGTAACAGGTATATTGATGAATTCGAGGCTCTTGATGTAGACGCACGTCAGAGCCCCGAATTCGTATGCCTACGATTTCCACTCGTATTTCAGGAAGGGCAACCGTGCCGGCAGGTTGGACGTCGACCAGTTCTACGGTAATCCTTCTGCTTTCCGGTATGGGATACCAGAGGACACCCTCGTTGAAATGCAGCTCGGGTTGGTCCTCGAAAGGAGACGAGAAGAGGAATACCGGTTCTGTACGGCGAGGCAGATCTTCGGAATCGGACAACGTGTACTCCAACTCGACGCTCTGTTGCCCTACTGGGCGTTGTTCTGTCCGGTACTTTCCCTTGCGATGTGGCGCAGGGGTCTTTGGAACGAATATCCGGATAAGCATCGCTCCAGTATCAGGTATACCAGTTTGAGGCAGACTGTAAGAATGTCGATCACCGGTCCGAGCAGGGAGTGTTCCGAGATCGATGGCGTCTATGCGTACGGGGGCATGTTCGATATCGACGTCGAGCAACCCATGTTCATGTTCTCTGAACGTGGTCAGCCGGGGCCAGCCTCGTTGTTCTTTGAATCCGTTGACCCATCGCGCTATGGTGTCGTAGATCAACAGGCCGGTGAAGAAGAGGGCTCCGGAAACGGTTGCAGAACAGTTGATGACTGTAGAGCGGATCCACTTACGCATAAAAAGAGGTTTGCCGGCTTAGTCGCGGATTCAAATAGAGGAAGGGTATCTTAAACAGCAAGAGCGAATAATGAATCCATAAATCGGTGATACGCTCTTGAAATTGGGGCAACTGACTGCCGTGTTTGCTGAGCCAGTACTGGTAGGGGTAACAGTGCGAAGGCTCGTCGCGTTCGATGACCTTGAAAATGCGGTACAGGGTCTGATCTTGATTGAAGAAGGGGGATTTGAGCAGGCGGTCGACCTGTCGCATGCCCCTGAATTCGGTCATCATGATGAGCCGGCACATCTTGAAGAACAACCGCTCGTTTTCCAGGATGACATCCCGGTCCAGATCTTCGATAGGCTGCTTGAATATGTGATTGATGAACAGGTCGACGTACCCGTACGTGGGACCGATCTCGAATGGATATCGATCGCGTTTCTTGAAGTAGTTCCGAAACATCAAATAGTGTTTCCGCTCGTCGTCTCTGTGCTTTTCAACGGCCCGGATAAACTCGTGCTCCCGGGGATATTTCTCTCGGAGGGCCTCCAGCAATTTATCCAGTTCTACGTAGCCGGTATATTCGTTATACAGATATACGGAGGCAATTACGTCGTGTAGACGTTCCAATAACTTATTCATGAACTAATGGACAGGTGGCTGACGAACGTTATCTTCGTTCTGTGGGTATAGGTACTCGACCACATAGAAGCTTCGACACGCGTGGAGTTCCAGGAATAGGAAGAGGCTTCCGTATCGGCGTGGAGCACCGATGCGAGCCCCGTAACCCGAATGTGTTAGGTATGCGCCTGAATATATATCTCGCGGTTTTATCCGTCGTTTTGTTTACGGCCTCGTGGATTCTGCCGGCTCACGCCCAGAATCCAGCCTGGCCGGACGAGGATCCTGCCACCTGGGGAATCGCCATCATCGATGTAGAGACGACCGGGCTCGATCCGGCTTTCCACGAAATGATCGACCTCGGGGTGATCTATGTGGATCTGGACGGCAGGGAGCTCGGCCGTTTCTTCGTTCGAATTCATCCGGACCACCCGGAGCGGATCGGGGACGTCGCGCGGTCCATCAATGGGTACGAGGTGGATCGATGGCAGCAACTGGGAGCATTCCCCGAGGAGGAGGCTTTCGCTCGATTTCTCGCGTTCCACGAGCGACACCGCGGTGAACGCACCTGGATCATGATGGCATACAATGCATATTTCGACCGGGGATTCCTGGATGCATGGCTGAAAGAACACGGGACTTCGTTCCGGGAGATCTACACGTATTTTGTGCTGGACCTGCCTTCTATGGCATGGGGAGCCGGCATTACGGATCTCCAACATGGAGACGTCGCGCGAAAGCTCGGAGAAGAACCTGAAACGCAGGATCCTCTCGAACATACCGGCCTTTCGGGAGCTGAATTTAACCTGGCCTTATACCGAGCGCTGCTGAAGCGGGCGAACGAACGAAGCCATGACCCTTAACCACTGCCAGCAGCGGGCCTTAACGTTCGTGCGTGTGAATGCATCCCGAAATCATGACCGCGTTCGTAACCGATTGACCGAGCTGAATCAGCGCGCTGGTATCTCCGGCCTGTTGACGCAGGAGGCCGCCGATCACTTGAGTACGCAGTGCCGGATTGCGCTGCACTTTCACCCGGAGCGATTGAGTAAAACGGGACGCACTGTGGTGCACGGGTTACTCGAAGACGGGCAGTATAAGAACCAGTTCGAAACCGGGCTTTCCAGCGGGAGTCCGTCGGCCTTCGAGGGCGGAGAGCGGGACGAGTGGGAGCGCAGGTTGTTCGGCGGCGCCTATCACACACCAGGGTGCTCCTACGAGCACCGGCCCCGATATGGAGCGCTTCAGGTTATGCACCACCCCGATGGTCCATCTCCTCGATTCGGGTCGTGTTATTTTCTCTTGAACCCCGCGATCAACAGGCGGTCGACATTCACCTTCGGGGGAAGCCAGGAAACCGATGCGCTGGAAAATACGAGCACGTCAGAGGCGATGGACGCCGTGCTCCTCAACGTGTTGGAACGCGCTGATAGTGAGGGGCAGGTGCTGGGAGTTCGAGGGGCTCCCGCCGAAGTGGTACAGCGCATCGTGCAAGCACGCTCCGATCTCTCCGTCCCGCTCGGAGAACGCCCCCTCGGCCGAGCGCTGGACAGCTTCGTCGAAGTTCAGGTGCATGGCGTCATCTCCCTCGACGAGGATATTGAACACCTCGTTGCGGATCCAGCATTTCGGAGCACCGCTGTGGAAGAGCTCTTCCGCGAACTATGCGACACGTACCAGATCACACTGGACTGGCATGCCGGGTTTTCACTCGAGGTTGAACACGTCCCGGCACATTTCCGTGGATATCCTACGGGGCAACTGGCCCGGCGGATCACCCGGGACGGCGCCATCGATGCGGCCGTCATCGGAAAGGCCGCCAACGACGCGTACCGCGACATGAATGCCTGGGCGGACTTCGGTGCTCGGGACGAGGTATTGACCTGCTTTCGGCGCCTCTGGCACGCGCTCGTGTTGTCTGCTAGGGGTTGAACGACAGCGTCGCAGATGGCCGGCTCAATCCTCGAACGAAGACCCATTCAGCGACGATCAGGTTGGGCACCCAGCATAACCAGGAGATCGCCTGATACGCCGGGATGAACTCGATCCCGGCGATCTGGCTGATGGGGAGGTAAATGCGGAGCGTTACGGCAGCCAGGGTCAGGGCGTAGTTGCGGATCATCCACGCCCGATGGGCAGGGACGTCGCCCTTACGAATACTCGTGTAGGCCATGGCGCCGGTATACAACCATCCAATCGCCAGCAGCCCGAAACCCACGTGGGTGATCCATCCGCCGGTAGAAAACCAGGACATGTACAGTCCGCCCAGGCCGCCGAATAAAATCGCCAGCAGATATACTTTGCCCAGCGTGCGGTGCCAGCCGATGAAGCGGTTACGGATGGGCGGGTATACCTGGAACGTGCCCAGCAACAGGGCAACGCCGCCGCCCAGTAAATGAGACCACATTGCCACGGGCGCACTCATGAGTCTCTGTTTAAACGCACTCATATTAAATTCCGGAATACCCACGTAGGCAAAAGCATAGGCGGAAACGCCGATAGCCAGAAGGGTCATCAGTAACCATCCTGAAGAAAGAACGATTTTTTTAATCATGGCTTATGGGGCTGATATTTATACTGGCAAGACGAAACGGCGCTGGCGAAAGTTACATGGGCCAGCTAACAGCTAACTGTAGACAGCTAACAGCTGAC